>JBILUC010000038.1:0-72437 GCA_044371205.1 Archangium sp. | reverse complement strand
GGCACGTCGTCCCGCAGCGTCGACGGCGGAGGCACGAGGGCCTCGCGCACGAGCTTCAACGTCGCAGCGTCACTCTTTCCGCGGAAGAGGTAGCGCGCACAGAGCGCTTCCCACAGCACGATGCCGAGCGCGAAGACGTCGGTGCGCGGGTCGACCGGTCGAGCCTGCGCCTGCTCGGGCGACATGTACGGGAACTTGCCCTTGAGGATGCCGGTCGCGGTGTGCACCGACTTGTTCGCCGCCTTGGCGACGCCGAAGTCGATCAACTTCACGCGGCCGTCTTTGGCGATGAGCACGTTGTGGGGCGAGACATCGCGATGAACGATGCGCAGCTGTCGGCCCTGCGCGTCGGTCGCATGGTGCGCGTAGGCCAGGCCGCGGGCGATCTCGACGCCGATCGAAACCACCACCTCCAAAGGCACGTGATGACCCAGCTCTCGCGAGCGCTTGAGGAGCTCCCGCAGGTCTTTGCCTGGCACGTGCTCCATCGCGACGAACCACGTGCCGCCGGCTTCCCCCAGTTCGAAGATGCGCACCACGTTGGGATGCTCGAGGCGCGCCGCGATTCGCGTCTCGTCGAGGAAGAGGCGCAGGAAGCGAGGGTTCTCGAGCAGGTGCGGGAGAATTCGCTTCACGACGATGGGAGTCGTGGTGGCCAGATCGGTCGCGAGGAATACCTCGCCCATGCCGCCAGCGCCGAGGCGTCGCTGCAAAGTGAAGCGACCGAACGTTTCCACGCGCTCCCAACGCTAGCGCAAGCGATTCATTTCACGGGGCTTTTCATGACGCGCAACCTCAGGGGGGATTGTGCGACAATTCTGAAATGCCGATCGACCCCAAGATCACGGCCCGTCTGCCTGCGACGTTGCCGACGACCAACACGCCTCGTCCCGTCGCTCCGCAGCCGCAGACCGTTCAGCCGCAGCCGGCGCGATCCACCGGCTATCAGGCGAACAGCACGTTCCAGCCTGCGCGCCCCCTGCTCACCACCCGCAACGGCGGCAGCGACGACAGCATTGGTCGGGGCAGCAAGGCTGGCGGGGCCGACGACAGCATTGGTCGCGGCAGCAAGAAGGGTGGATCGGACGACAGCATCGGCCGCACCGGAGGCAAGGGCGGTTCAGACGATGGGATCGGCCGCAGCGGCGGCAAAGGCGGCTCTGACGACGGCATCGGCCGCACGAAGGGAAAAGGCGGGTCCGACGACGGCATCGGGCGTACGGGTGGCAAGGGCGGTTCCGACGACAGCATTGGAGACCTCGAATCGGTGCGGCTGGCACTGGTGGGTCGCACCGACACGCCCGACGCCAACGCGCTCCGCAACGCGATTCACAACCGGCTCGAGACGCCCTCGTTCTTGAAAGGCAGCGAGAGCGCGGCCGCTCAGGTCTTCAACTTCGCGAGGTCGAAGCTGGGGCTCTCAGCCACTCAGGTTGGTCAGCTCACGACGGTGCTGAAGGGCGCTGCCAACGAGACCGCCAAGCTCGTCGGAGCACTGTGCGAGAAGTGCCCTGAGGCGCTCACGAACGTCGACTCGAAGGGCCAGACGCTGTTGGCCAACCTCGCGAAGCTGGCGTCGCAGCCGATGAGCCCGCTCCTCAGTGGTGAGACGACCAGAGGCGAGTTGATGAGCTCGGTGCTGCGTGACGTCGTCAACCCAAACCGCATCGACCAGGGCGACGCACCGACGTGCACCGTCACCTCGATGCAGTTCGAGTTGGTCGCCGACGAACCCGCCGAGTACGTGCGGCTGATGACCGACCTCTCGGGCCCGCAGGGCAGGGCCCGGATGCGGGGCCAGAGTGAGCTGGTGTTGCAGCCCGGTGACGCCTCGGTGCGAGAGCAGCGTTCGATCAGCCAGACCATCTTCCAGACGGTGACGATGGAGTACGGCAACGGGCGAAGCCTCGAGTTCGACCCGAAAGCCGGCGGCTCTCTCGACGCGAACGGCACCCTGCTTCAGCGGGGCCTCAAGCCTGAGCAACAGACGCAGGTGCTCCGCCAGTTGTTCGGCGTCAACTACCGCTCCGAGCGTTTCCAGACCGAGGCGGAGGGCGCCAGGGTGCTCGAGAAGCTCCGCAACTTCGACTCGCGCTCGGCCCAGAACCGCCCGATCCTCCTTCAGATCGATCAAGGCTCGTTCAACCACGCCGTCACCTTCGAGCGCGTGTCCGACAACAAGGTCTTCTTCCGCGACCCGTACGGTGAGCTGCGCTCGATGCCCGAGAACCAGTTCAAGACGTTCGTGGTCGGGTTGCACGCCCCGAAAGACTCGAACATCGTCAACTGATCGTGATTCGGCCAGCGCTGGCGGTCGTGCTGGTCTTCGTCGCGATCGGGTGTCGTTCGCGTTCGTCTGCTGATGCGGCGACACCTCTTCCCGTTTCGACGCAGTGGCTCAACGGCGAGGTGTTGCCCGAGAGCGGGACCCCTCGAGATGGTGGCACGCTGACCGTTCGCGTGATGCTCGAGCCCGCCACGCTCAACTACCTCGACGACAGCTCGCATGATGCCTGGTTGTTCCGCATGACGGGGCGCACCGTCGTGGAGCCGCTGATCGAGCTGGCACCCGATGGCGCGCTGACTCCAGGCCTTGCTGCATCGTGGGCGGAGAGTGCCGATCACCTCACGACCACCCTCACCTTGCGCGCGGCGAGCTTCTCGAGCGGAGCACCATTCACCTCAGCTGACGTGCTCGCCACGCTCACCGTCGTGATGGACCCGACGAAGCCAACTGCGGGCATTCGAGGAGAGTTCCCCACGCTCGCCGCCTGGAAGGCGGTCGACGAGCGCACCGTCGTGCTCACGTGGAAGAGCCCTTCTGCATTTGCACTTCGCGCGCTCACGCGCGTACCGATCTTGAGCAAGGCACAGCTGGGGGGCGAATGGGCCGACATCGGGCGAACTCCGATCGGCACTGGGCCCTACACCGTCGAAAGTTGGGAGCGGGGGCAACGACTCACACTCAAGAGGCGCGACGGAATCGGCGGCGCCTGGCTGGACCGCATCGTCTACCGAGTGGTGAAGGACCACACCGCAGCGGGCGCCATGTTCGAGAAGGGCGAGTTCGATGTCATGACGAACATCACGCCCGCCCTGTGGCGCGCGCTCGAAGGCCCTGCAGCCGAATGGGCTCGTCGCGACTGGCATCGAATTCGGTCGCTCGACAACAGCTACTCGTACATTGCGTGGAACCAGCGGCGATCAGGTCTCGATGACGTGCAGGTCCGCCGCGCCCTCGCCCACCTCTACGACGCCAAGACGGTCACGCGTGTCATCGACCTCGAGCTCGAGTTGCCGACGACCTGCCCGTACTATCGCGACGGCGACTCGTGCTCCAGGCAGGTCAAGCCGATTCCGTTCGACCCCGCGGCGGCTCGGGCGCTGCTTGGCGATGCAGGGTTCGTCGACTCCGACGGCGACGGTGTGCGCGAGCGCGGGGACGCGAAGCTCGAATTCACGTTCCTGCTGCCGGCGAACTCGGTGCGGCTGGGGCGGCTGGTGCCTCTGCTTCAAGAGCAATACCGAAGCGCCGGCATCGCGTTGAACATCGAGCGTGTCGAGACCACCACGCTGTCTGCGCGCATCTTCAAACGCGACTTCGACATCATGAGCCGTGTGTGGACGGAGTTCGATCGGGAGCAGGAACTCTCTCAGATGTTCCATTCCTCGCAGATCGACGGGGGCAGCAACTCGGTGGGCTTCAATGACCCCGAGGCCGATCGCCTCATCGATTCAATCAGGCTGGAGTTCGACGTCACCAGGCGGCGCGCGCTCGAGCAGCAACTGCACGAACGGCTCTATTCACTGCAGCCATACCTGTTCATGACGAACAGGCAGTCTCTCGACGCCGTTAAACAGCGCGTGCACGGATTGCAACCTTCGGTGGCCTGGTACGACCTGCGCCGCGTGTGGGTGCAGGACTGACGCCTAGGCAGTTGGCGTCTCGGTCTGCTTTGCTCTCTGCAGTTCTCGGTCTCGCCCCGTGTCGCATCCGCGGTCCCAACCCGCGTCGGGGCGAACCGATTCACCGCCAACCACGGCCGCGTCACGAACGACAGGAACCCAACTGACAATGAGCACTCCGAGCTGGTCGCAGAAGATCGCCGCACTCCAGGACAAGCGCGAGTACCAGACGCTCAACTGGGAAGGCAGCTTCGACGAGTACCTCGAGCTGGTGAAGTCCAACCCTCGCGTCACGCGCACGGCGTACCAGCGCGTGTACGACATGATCTTGAGCCACGGGAAGACGGAGTACATCGACAACAAGAAGCGGCTGGTGCGCTACCACTTCTTCAGCGACGAGAAGAACGGTGGGCGTGACGCGGTGTTCGGTCTCGACGTGCCGCTGATGAAGTTGGTCAACGTCTTCAAGGCTGCGGCGCACGGCTACGGCGCCGAGAAGCGCGTCATTCTGCTGCACGGCCCCGTCGGCTCGTCGAAGTCGACCATCGCGCGCATCTTGAAACGCGGCGTGGAGGACTACAGCAAGCAGCCCGAGGGCGCCTGCTACACCTACTCGTGGCACTTCCCCGACAAGCTGACGCTCATCGACGGCTCGGTGCTCTCGGGAATCATCAAGTCGCCGCTGCACGAAGAGCCGCTGAAGCTGATCCCCCGCGAAATGCGCGGAAAGTTGTTCTCCGAACTGTCGCCTCAATCGACGGGCTTCGCGATCCCCGAGCTGGGTGAGCTGAACCCGCACTGTCGCCTCGTCTTCAAGATGCTGCTGCAGAAGTACGAGGGAGATCTGGCGAAGGTCTACTCGCACGTGCGCGTGAACCGTCTGGTGTTCAGCGAGAAGGATCGCGTCGGCATCGGCACCTTCCAGCCGAAAGACGAGAAGAACCAGGACTCGACCGAACTCACGGGCGACATCAACTACCGGCGCATCGCCGAGTACGGCACCGACTCCGACCCTCGCGCGTTCAACTTCGACGGCGAGTTCTGCGTGGCGAACCGAGGCGTGATCGAGTTCGTCGAGATGCTCAAGCTCGACGTCGCGTTCCTCTACGACCTGCTCGGCGCGACGCAGGAGCACAAGATCAAGCCGAAGAAGTTCCCCCAGACCGACATCGACGAAGTGATCATCGGTCACACCAACGAGCCTGAGTTCAAGAAGCTCGAGTCAAACGAATTCATGGAGGCCTTGCGAGACCGCACCATCAAGATCGACGTCCCCTACATCACGAAGCTGGGTGAGGAGATCAAGATCTACGAGAAGGAGTTCAACTCGGTGCGCATCAGGGGCAAGCACATCGCCCCGCATACGCTCGAGATGGCCGCGATGTGGGCCGTGCTCACGCGGCTCGAAGAGCCCAAGAAGCACAACCTCTCGGTGATTCAAAAGCTCAAGCTCTACAACGGGAAGACCCTGCCGAATTTCACCGAGGACAACATCAAGGAACTCCGCAAGGAGAGCCTGCGCGAAGGCCTCGAGGGCATCTCGCCGCGCTACATTCAGGACAAGATCAGCAACGCGCTGGTGAGCGACAAGAGCGAGTCGAGCATCAACCCGTTCATGGTCTTGAACGAGCTCGAGACGGGCTTGAAGCAGCACTCGCTCATCGCCAGCGAAGAGCTCCGGAAGAAGTACCGCGAGCTCTTGAACGTGGTGAAGCAGGAATACGAAGACATCGTGAAGAACGAGGTGCAGCGCGCGATCTCGGCCGACGAAGACGCCATCGCGAAGCTGTGCAGCAACTACATCGACAACGTGAAGGCCTACACGCAGAAGGAGAAGATCAAGAACAAGTACACCGGCCTCTACGAGGAACCCGATGAGCGACTGATGCGATCGATCGAAGAGAAGATCGACATCCCCGACTCGCGCAAGGACGACTTCCGTCGAGAGATCATGAACTACATCGGCGCGCTGGCCATCGACGGCAAGGTCTTCAACTGGCGCACCAACGAGCGGCTGCAGAAGGCCCTCGAGCTGAAGCTGTTCGAAGATCAGAAAGACAGCATCAAGCTCAAGACGCTGGTCAGCTCGGTGGTCGACAAAGAGACCCAGGAAAAGATCGACGTGGTGAAGAGCCGGCTCATCAAGAACTTCGGGTACGACGAAGAGTCGGCCACCGACGTTCTCAACTTCGTGGCGAGCATCTTCGCTCGCGGCGACGCGAAGGAATGACGCTGTGGCCCTGCGCATCGATCAAGACCACAGTCGTTTCAAACAAATCGTCCGCGGGAAGATCAAACAGAACCTGAAAAAGTACGTTCAGCAGGGCGAGATGCTCGGCAAGAAGGGGAAGGAGTTCATCTCCATCCCCGTGCCGTTCATCGACGTGCCGCACTTCAAGCATGGCTCACGGCAGGGCGGCGTGGGCCAGGGCGAAGGCCAGCCGGGCGATCAGATCGGCCAGGGCCCGAAGCAGCCGGGCGAGGGGAACGGCAAAGCGGGCGAAGGCGAAGGCCAGCACGTGCTCGAGGTCGACGTGTCGCTCGACGAGCTCGCGGCGATCCTCGGTGAAGAGCTGCAGCTGCCGAACATCGAGCACCGAGGCAGTGAGAAGATCGTCACTACGCGCATCAAGTACACGGGCATCAACACCGTGGGCCCGCAGTCGCTGCGTCACTTCAAGCGCACCTTCAAAGAAGCGCTGAAGCGGCAAATCGCCACCGGCACGTACAACCCCGACAAGCCGATCATCATCCCCATCAAGCAGGACATCCGGTTTCGCACGTTCAAGCTCGAGAACCTCCCCGAGACGAACGCGGTCATCATCTACATGATGGACGTCAGCGGCTCGATGGGTGACGAGCAAAAGGAGATCGTGCGCATCGAGAGCTTCTGGCTCGATACGTGGCTCAAGTCTCAATACAAAGGGCTCGAGACGCGCTTCATCATTCACGACGCGGTAGCGCGTGAGGTCGATCGAGACACGTTCTTCCACACGCGTGAGTCGGGCGGCACGATGATCTCGAGCGCGTACAAGTTGTGCCGCGACATCATCAAGGCCGACTACCCGGCGAGTTCGTGGAACATCTACCCGTTCCACTTCAGCGACGGCGACAACTGGTCGGCCGACGACACGCGGCAGTGCATCGAGCTGCTCAAGACCGACCTCCTCACCGACGTGAACCAGTTCGCGTACGGGCAGGTCGAGTCTCCGTACGGCTCGGGTCAGTTCATCAAGGACCTGCGCGAGCACCTGGGTGACAACGAGAAGGTGTCGCTCAGCGAGATCGCCGACAAGGACGCGATCTACGGCTCGATCAAGGACTTCCTCGGGAAGGGCCGCTGAATGCCCAAGTCACTTACGCCACGACTGCAGGATCTCAAGGTCGAGATCGAGGGCTACGCGCGCGCCTTCGGCCTCGACTTCTTCGAGACTGTCTTCGAGGTGCTCAGCACCGAAGAGCTCAACATGGTCGCCAGCTACGGCGGCTTCCCCACCCGCTACCCGCATTGGCGCTGGGGCATGGAATACGAGCAGCTCTCGAAGAGCTCGGAGTATGGGCTGTCGAAGATCTACGAGCTCGTCATCAACAACGACCCCTGCTTTGCGTACCTCCTCGAGGCGAACGCCGAGGTCGATCAGAAGCTGGTGATGGCGCACGTCTACGGCCACAACGACTTCTTCAAGAACAACTTCACGTTCAAGTTCACCAACCGGAAGATGGTCGACGAGATGGCGAATCACGCCACTCGCATTCGGAGGTGGATCGACAAGATCGGTGTCGAGAAGGTCGAAGACTTCATCGACGTGGCGCTCTCGCTCGAGAACCTGATCGACCAGCACGCGCCCCACATCAAGCGCAACCCCGACCCGACCGTCGAGAAGTCGCAGCAGAACACCCGCGCCGAGGGCATTCGCGTCGACCGCGACTACATGCGGCCGTACATGAACCCCAAAGAGTTCGTGGAAGCGCAGCAGAAGAAGGTCGACACCGAGAAGCAGGCCCAGAAGAAGTTCCCCGAGCGACCACAGCGCGACGTGCTGGCCTTCTTGCTCGAGCACGCGCCGCTCGAAGACTGGGAACACGAGATCCTCAGCATCGTGCGTCAGGAGGCGTACTACTTCGCGCCGCAGGGCCAGACGAAGATCATGAACGAAGGGTGGGCCAGCTACTGGCACTCGACGATCATGACGACCCGTGCGCTCAAGGATCACGAGATCATCGACTACGCCGATCACCATTCCGGCACGATGGCCACGCAGCAGGGCAAGCTGAACCCGTACAAGCTTGGCATCGAGCTCTTCCGCGACATCGAAGACCGCTGGAACAAGGGGCGCTTCGGCAAGGAATGGGAAGAGTGCGACGACCTCCGCGCGCGTCGTTCGTGGGACAAGAAGCTCGGCGCTGGCCGCGAGAAGATCTTCGAGGTGCGCAAGCACTACAACGACATCACGTTCATCGACGCCTTCCTGACGCCGGAGTTCGCGATCGAGCAAAAGCTCTTCGTCTTCAACTTCAACGACAAGAAGAACACCTGGGAGATCGCCACCCGCGAGTTCAAGAAGGTGAAGAACAAGCTGCTGCAGTCGCTCACCAACTTCGGCCAGCCCGTGATCGACGTCATTGATGCCAACCACGAGAACAAGGGCGAGTTGGTGCTCTCGCACAAACACGATGGCCAGGATCTCGACCCCAACTACGCGAAGGAGACCCTGAAGAACTTGCAGGCGCTCTGGAAGCGGCCCGTCGCGATCGTGACGCGGGGTGAAGGCAAAGGCTTGATGCTGCGGCATGACGGCAAGGAGTTCACCGAGAAGAAGGTCGACCTCTGAACTTTGGTGTGCGCCTGCCGCAGCGCTTCATTACGAATTTGGCGTGGCGGCACCGATGCTGAAACACGTTGCAGTGACTCGGGCTCACCTCGAGATTCCGATCGAGGATTTCGAAGGGCTCACGCGCGAGCTGGGATGTTCTCTGCATCGCGGGGCGCGTGACCTGACGCTGGCCGGAGCGCACGACAACGCGCTCGAGTTCGAACTCGCGGGCGAGGTGGCCACGCTCAAGCAGGTGCGCATCTCGCACGATCCACACGGTCATTTCTGCCGCGACGTCCTGGGTCTCCTCGCACAGGTGTACGGAGGCGACGTCGACGCCGAGCTCGAGTGGGCTCCGTCGGGCGCGGCCGAATCGCACTTGTCGATCGTCGGCGGCGACACCTCGCACCCGCTGCTCTTCCAGCCTCCGGAGACCCTCGAGCAGGTCGAGCAGTGGCTCGCAGACGCGAAGCGCTGGTGGGACGAGTACCAGCGTCTGACCCAGGCGGCTCTCGAGCCACAGCCTGAATCGGGCAAGTCACGAAGGTGACCTGGCGTTCGGCTCAGCTACAGTCCTCGACATGTTCGTCGTCGCCCTCGTGGGTCTCCTCGTCAGCGCAGCTGATTCCGAGGGTCTGCAGATCAAGAACCGGCGCCTGGAGCGCAACCAGACGGTCGCCAGGGCGCTCTACGACGCGGGACTCGACGACACGACCGTGAACGCCCTCCATGGCGCGCTCACTGCCGCCGAGTTCAACTTCAAGAAGGCGCGTCTCGGAGATCAGCTGCGCCTTGTCTTCCGCCACGGCCAGCTCGATGTGCTCGACTACAGACGTAGCCTCTTGACCGAGTGGCAGGTTCGCCGCGACGGGGACCGCTACGTCGGCCGTAAGCGGGAGATCGAACGCGAGCAGCGCGTCGACACCGTGGAACTGAGCGTCGAGTCGAACGTGTGGGACGCGGCCATCGCTGCGGGTGAGAAGCCCGACATCGCCATCACCCTGTCCGACGTCTTCGCGTGGGACGTGGACTTCTATCGCGACGTGCAGAAGGGCGACCGCATGCGCGCCGTCGTCGAGAAGGTCATCCACAAGGGTCGTACGCTCGAATACGGCCGCGTGCTGGCCGCAGAGTACGTGGGCAGTTCGGTGGGGACGAAGCGATCCTTCCGCTACAAGTTGCCCGACGGCACCGAGACGTTCTTCACCGAAGACGGGCTCTCGGCGCGCAAGACCTTCCTCAAGTCACCGCTCAAGTACGCGCACGTGACGAGCGGCTTCGGCAGCCGCTTTCACCCGGTGCTCAACTACGTCGGCAACCACAACGGCGTCGACTATCACGCGCCAATCGGCACGCCGGTGTGGGCGGTCAGCGACGGCACGGTGACGCGCGCCGGGTGGGACGAAGGTGGCGGCAACGTGGTCTGCATCAAGCACGCGATGAGCTTCGAGAGTTGTTACCTGCACCTCTCGAAGATCCTCGTCAAGAACGGGCAGCGCATCGCACAGAAGACCGTGCTCGCTGAGTCGGGCAACACCGGCAAGCTCACCACCGGCCCGCACCTGCACTTCGGCATGAAGCGCGGCGGCAAGTGGGTCAACCCCCTGAATCAGAACTTCCCCCGCGCCGACCCGCTCGAGAAGGCGCTGATGGCGGACTTCAAGGCTTCCATCGCGGACGCCGCGGCCCGCCTCGCAGCGCGCCCGGTGGCCACGGTGAGCGCACCTGCCTCTGCGACGTCACGCTGAACGTTTCTCCTCGTGGCAAGAAGCGATTCTGAATTTTCCGCGCCTGAACTAGAGGCAGGGCATGTCAACTCTCGATGCCCGTGCTGGTGCGAGTCCCGAAGAGATTCGCCGTGCCTTCACCGACCACGTCGAATTCACCCGGGGGAAGAACTTCGATTCTGCCGGGGCCTGGGATCGGTACACCGCGCTGGCGCTGACCGTTCGCGATCGTCTCGCCAAGAGCTGGGTGCAAACGGCGAAGCGCTACTACCAGCACGACGTGAAGCGGGCGTACTACCTCTCGGCCGAGTACCTCCTCGGGCGCGCGCTGGGGAACAACCTCATCAACATGAACCTGTGGGACCAGACCCGCGAGGCGCTGCGTCACCTCGGGGTCGATCTCACCACCCTGCTCGAGATGGAGCCCGATGCGGGTCTCGGCAACGGCGGCCTGGGTCGTCTCGCCGCCTGCTTCCTCGACTCGCTGGCGACTCTCGACATGCCGGCCATCGGCTACGGCATCCGCTACGAGTTCGGCATCTTCAGCCAGGAGATCAGGAAGGGGTACCAGGTCGAGCGCGCTGATGAATGGCTCAAGTTCGGCAACCCCTGGGAAGTGGTGCGACCCGAGCGCATCGTGCCGGTGCGTTTCTACGGTCACGTCGAGCAGACGCAGTTGCCCGACGGCCGCATGGCCTCACAGTGGGTCGGCGGCAAGACGGTGCTCGGCGTTCCCTGGGACACGCCGATCGCCGGCTACGGCGCACAGACGGTGAACACGCTGCGGCTGTGGCAGGCGCGCGCGTCGGCCGAGTTCGACTTCGCGCTCTTCAACGACGGTGACTACGAGCGAAGCGTCGTCGAAAAGAACGACAGCGAGGTCATCTCGAAGGTCCTCTACCCAAACGATCAAAACCAGGCCGGCAAAGAACTGCGCCTCAAGCAGGAGTACTTCTTCGTCGCCTGTTCCATCGCCGACATCATGCGGCGCTACCTGAAGACGCACACCGACTTCGTCAGCTTCCCGAAGAAGGTAGCGATTCAGCTCAACGACACCCACCCTGCCATCGCCATCGCCGAGCTGATGCGCGTGTTGGTCGACGAGAAGCGCGTGCCGTGGGACGAGGCGTGGAACATCACGCAGCAGACCTTCGGCTACACCAACCACACGCTGCTGCCCGAAGCGCTCGAGAAGTGGCCGGTGTCGCTCTTCGAGCGATTGCTGCCCCGGCATCTGCAGATCATCTACGAGCTCAACGCGCGCTTCCTGCGGCAGGTGCAGATCCGCTGGCCGTTCGACGGCGAACGCATGGGCCGCATGTCGATGATCGAAGAGGGCCGCGAGAAGCAGGTGCGCATGGCGTACCTCGCTGTCGTCGGCAGCCACTCGGTCAACGGGGTCGCGGCGCTGCACACGAAGCTCTTGCAGCAAGACGTGCTCACCGACTTCGCCGAGATGTTCCCTGAGCGTTTCAACAACAAGACCAACGGCGTCACGCCGCGGCGCTGGGTGTTGGCGTGCAACCCGAAGTTGAGTTCGCTCATCACCGAGGCCATCGGCCCGGGCTGGGCGAAGGAACTCGACCGACTGAAGGGCCTCGAGAAGTTCGCTGACGACGCAGCGTTCGTGCAGAAGTTCCGCGAGGCGAAGCAGGCGAACAAGGTCGACCTCGCGAACCATCTCCGCGACGTGATGTGGACCAACCTCGACGCGGGCGCGATCTTCGACGTGCAGATCAAGCGCCTGCATGAATACAAGCGCCAGTTGCTCAACGCGCTGCACATCGTGCACCTCTGGTCGAGCGCGAGAAATGATCCCAGGACGTTGATCCACCCGAGGGCGTTCCTCTTCGGGGCGAAGGCTGCGCCGGGGTATCGCACCGCGAAGCTGATCATCCGACTGATCAACGGGATCGGCGAAGTGGTGAACAGCGACGCCGCGCGCACGGGCCTGCGCGTCAGCTTCATCCCCAACTACCGGGTGTCGCTCGCCGAGCGCATCATCCCCGCGACCGACGTGTCGGAGCAGATCAGCACCGCCGGCATGGAGGCCTCAGGCACGGGGAACATGAAGTTCGCGATGAACGGCGCGCTGACCATCGGCACGCTCGATGGCGCAAACATCGAGATCCGCGACGCAGTGGGCGAAGAGAACTTCTTCCTCTTCGGCCAGACCGCCGAGCAGGTCGCGCAGACCAGGGCGGCGGGGTATCGCGGCCGTGAGATCTACGAGTCGAACCCGGCGGTGAAAGAAGTGCTCGACCTCGTCGCATCGGGCTTCTTCTCTCCGGAAGATCGGAACCTGTTCAAGCCGCTGGTCGAGTCGCTCCTCAACGACGACCGTTACCTGGTGCTCGCCGACTTTGACGCCTACGTGAAAGCGCAGGAAGCCATGGCGCGCAAGTACACCGACCCGAAGGCCTGGTGGCGGTCGTCGATTCTCAACGTGGCGCGCATGGGCTTCTTCTCGTCAGACCGCACCATTCGCGAGTACGCGAAGGACATCTGGGGCATCAAGTCGACGCCACTTGTCGGGGAATGATCGTCACCCTGCCCTGCTGGGAACGAGACAGCCGACTCTCACGGGCCCTGGATGCCGCGGCGCAGGGCTCGATCGACCCAGGCACCGTCTGCACGACGAGCTGAGAGCAGTATCGTGGTGACCTCCTCGCCGCGGATGAGTTCAACGCCGCCGACAAGCACGATGTACGCCCTTCGCATCGGTCGTTACTCGAAGACCAGCCAACCGAAGCGGGGCAGCGCGTGAAAGTCGCCGATGAAGAGCGGCGCGAACGACTGGCCTTCGATGTTGGTGCGACGCGCGATGTGCTCGAGGCGGTACGCGTTGAAGCGCCAGCGGTCACCCTTCACAGGTGCGTGAGGCACCGAGTTCAACTTCGCGATGGGGATCTGCATCTCGGCCGACCAGTACTCGTCTTGATCGCTGTCGTCGTCGAGCGTGCCCTTCACGTAGACGGCGGTCTTCATGTCCGACTCCCACTTCATGGCCTCGGCGAGATCGCTGCGTCGCGCGACAAAGCTCGCATCGAAGTTCACGTTGTGGGGCGACACCTGCAGCTCGTTGTACGTGCGCCCATCGGCGTCGGCGTCGAGGAACACCTCGACCACGTCTTCGTTGTAGATGGGGTCGTCTTTCTTGCGGAGCGAGCCCCAGACGTCGGGGTCCTCCGAGCGGAAGGCGACGTAGAGGTTGGTGTCGTCCCACATCATGCGGAAGGTCGTCTTTCGCGAGATGGGGCCGCCGTCGAAGCTGCGCGTGAGCGGCACTTCCTTCGCGGTCGCCCAGACCTGGTCATCGAGCTTGCCGTCGATGACGGGCGGCTTCGCGGCGCGCACCATCGAGTACTCGGGCAGCGCTGCCTGAGGGCCCTCGATCTTGGGGCCCAGCACACGGCCGTCTCCGTCGGACAACGGCGCGGTGTCGATGGTGAGCCGACCGCGATCGTTCCAGAAGCCGAGGTACAGCCGCAGCGAGCCCTGGAAGTTCGGCATCTGAAAGCCGTGCACGTCTTCGATGATCTTGCCTTGCGGCCACGTGCCGAGCGGCGCAGCGCCCTGCTGGATTTCGTGATCGAGATTGCCGACCTGCTGCTTCGTGCTCTCGTCCATCACGTGCAGAAAGAAGCGCCACTGGCCCTGCACGGGCGCGTCGCTGCGGAAGTAGTGCTTCAGCGTGACCTGCTGGCCCGGCTGCGGCTTCGCCGGTTCGAGGATTGAGCCGAGGTACGTCACGGCACCGCCAGCCCAGGTGGCTCCGCTGCTGTGCGTGAGCTGGCCGGGGATCGCGTCGATGGTGCGCACCCCCTGCCCGGGGTTCGCGGCCACAGGCGCAGGCCCGCGCGGGGCCTTCGGCTTCGGGCCGGCTTGCTCATCACGACACGCCGTGGCCCAAACCATCGCCGACAGCACCAACACGACACGAAGAAAGGGACCAGAAAACATGGGGCTGCGCACACTAGCCCTCTCGATTTCGAGACGGCATTCAAACCCGAACACATGTAAATTCAAATGGTTACGGCGGCCCAAGCCCTGCTGTGCCCAACGCCATGCAGATCGACATTGTCTGGAACGAGACGACGACGCAGGTGGACCTGGTGGACGGCGTGGCGACGGTGGGAGGGAACCCGAAAGACGGCATCTTCATCGAGGGGCTGCCGCACGGGTTGCTGAGCCTGACCCTCGATGGCGCGACCCTCAGCGTGACGGCGCAGCGCTCGGTGCGCATCGGGAATGCGCTCTTCCCTGCGCGCATTCCGCGGCTGGTCGTCGAAGGCGAAGAGCTCAAGCTGCCCAACGATGTCGTGCTGCGCCGCACGCCGAACGTGAAGCGCCGCGAGTCACGCAAGACCATCGGCACCGCCTTCGTCGCGCGTGAGCTGCTCAACGACGGCGCCCTCGAGGTGCAGGACACGCGCGCTGCGACGCTCACCTGCGTCACCGGGCTGGATCGCGGCACGGTCTTCCCGGTGCCGTTCGACGACAACACCATCGGTCGAGGCGACGACGCGCCGATTCGCATTCGAGACCGGGCCGTGAGCCGGTCGCACGCGCGCCTCTTTCGCACTTCGCGCACCTGGTTCATCGAGCCGGTCACCTCGTCGATGAACGGCGCCTACGTGAACGGGCTGTTGCTCAAGAAGAGCAAGGCGCTGCGCACCGGTGACACCATCGAGCTCGGTCACACGGTGCTTCGGTTCGACGAGCCCGAGCGCGCTCCGGAAGAGTGCACGAAGGTCGAGCGCAAAGACCCGATGCCGCTGCCGATGGCCGCCGAGCCGAGCGTGAAGTTGGAGGCGCCGGTCGAAGTGACGACCCCTCTCGCGATGGCACCGAAGCAGCCGCTGGTCAGCCTGGAGCTCATGTTGATGAGCGCCGGCGCAGCGCTCGCCGTGCTCGGCATGGGTGCGGTAGCGTTGGTGTTTCACTGAGGCGTCAGGGCCCCACGCGCGATTCCAGCCACAGGCAGAAGACGAGCGTGATCCAGAAGCCGCCGTGGAGCCCCACCTGCGGTTCGCCAGTCGCGAGGGTCATGGCAGCAAAGACGCTCAGGCCGAACGTCACGCCGCCCAGTGCGATCTTCGTCTTCCGTCGCACCCGCGTCAGAACGAGTTGCCGATGGTGAACTCGAACTGAATCGGCTGATCGCCCGGTCGGCGCGTCAGAGGGATACCCCACTCGAAGCGCAGCGGGCCGATGGGCGAGAACCAGCGAACACCGAAGCCGACCGAGTACAGCAGACCGAGCGGCAGGTTCATCGAGGCCAGCTGATCACCTTCGGGGATCTGGAAGAAGTCGGCGTTGCGACCAAAGGTGTTGCCGGCGTCGAAGAACACCACGCCTCGAATGCCCACCTTCTCGAGCAACGGGATCTCGAGCTCGGCGTTGAAGATGATCTGCTTGTTGCCGCCGACCCGCAGTGATGACGGCTGACCCGAGGGCTCACCGGAGTTCACCACGAGCTCAGACGGAGCAACCTGGCGCAGCGGGTAGCCGCGGATCGTGTTGATGCCACCGAGGAAGTAGAGCTCGCTGATGGGCAACTGGCGGTCGGCCTGTCCCGGGTAGTGCTCCTGGATGTAGCCGAGCTGCAGCTGCATCTTGAACACCGAGCCCAGGGGAAGCGGGAAGTAGACGCGCTGGTTCGCGGTGTAGCGCGTGAAGTTGTACTGCTTGTTGGCGGGCGAAGCGTTCATGAAGAACGGGGCAACGTCGACCGAGACCGACGAGAGCCAGCCGCTCGAAGCGAAGAGGCGGTTGTTGCGGCGATCCCACATCCACGACAAACGCAGCGCGCTGGTCGAGCCGCTGCGGTACTGGCCAGCGAGCGGCGCGCCAGTGCTCTGGCTGCCGATGGTGACGTTCACGTTCTCGTACTGGTAGCCGAGGTTGATGCTCATCTCGTCGGCGAGGAGGTAGTAGCCGAGCGACGCCGAGCCACCGAACGCGTCACGCACGAAGCCGAAGTAATCGAGCTGGGTCTTGTACGCGTCGATGCTGAAGATGACGTTGGTATCGAGGAAGTACGGGTCGAAGAAGCTCAGCTGAAAGAAGCTGCGCAGACCCGACAACTGCATGTTGGCCGACACCGACTGGCCCCAGCCGAGGAAGTTCTGCTGCGCGACCTGCGCGGTGAAGATGAAGCTCTCGACGTTGCTGAAGCCGAGGCCGACCTGGAAGGTACCGGTCGACTTTTCCTTCACCTCGACCTGCACCACCACGTGCTCCCCATCGGTGCCAGGGCGGTGGGTGACCTCGACGGTCTCGAAGAAGCCGAGCGCGGTGACCTTTTCTTTGCTGCGGCGCATGCCGGTGCCGTTGAAGAGCTCGCCTTCGAACACACGCAGCTGGCGACGAATGACTTTGTCGCGCGTCTTGGTGTTGCCGACGATGTCGATGCGCTCGATGTAGACCTTGGGGCCCTTCTGCACGTCGAAGGTGAGGTCGATGATCTTCGCGTCGGCGTTCACCGCAGTGACGGGGGTGATGTTCGCGTAGGCGTGGCCCGAGTCGTAATAGACGTCGGTGATGGCCTGAATGTCTTTCGCCAGGAGCGAGCGGTTGAAGACCGCGGCTTCCTTCGAGGTCATCAGCCGGTGGAGCACTTCTTTTTCGACGAGCAGATCACCCGAGAAGTCGAGCTTGCCGACGTTGTAGCTGTCACCCTCTTCGACGCGAATGGTGATCGAGATGTACTTCTTGTCGGCCGAGAGCGTGACCGTCGGCTTGTCGACGCGGATGTTGATGAACCCGCGGTCGAAGTACGCCATCTGAATGACCTGCAGGTCGCGCTGGAAGAGCTCTTCGCGGTACGTGCCCTGGCTGGTGAGGAACGAGAGGTAGCCGCCTTCCTGCGTGGCCATCACGGCCTTGATCTCGTCGACGTTCACCTTCGTCGCGCCGAGGAAGAGGATTTCCTTCACCATCACCTTGGCGTGCTCGTTGATGTTGAAGATGAGGTCGATCTCGGTGCCGTCGTCGCCGACCGGCTTCAACTCGGCCTTCACCTCCGCGAGGAAGAAGCCCTTCTCGACGTACTTTTCCTGAATCTTCTTCTCGTTTCGCTTCACCGCCGCGACGTCGAGAATCGTGAAGGCCTTGATGTCGACGGTGTCTTTGAGATCGTCTTTCGAGAGCTCGTCGTTGCCAGCCAGGGTCACCGCGCGAATCGCCGGCTTCTCGGTGACGCGCACCACGTAGGCGATGCCCAGCGGGGTGCGCTGCACGAGCAACTGCACGTCGTTGAAGTACTTGAGCGCCCACAGCGCGCGAATGTCATCGGTGGTGCGGGCCGGGTCGAACGCGTCGCCGACCTTCTGCTTGAGCGCGCGGGCGATGGCCGTCGCCTCGACGCGCCGGTTCCCCTCGACGCGAATCTCGGTGATGTGCTCGGCGTCTTCCTGGGCAGGCACGTCGAGAAGCTGCGCGCGCGCGTGAACCGGGGCGACCGAGGCGGCCACCGCAAGCACGGCGAGAATGACGGAGAAGCGCGAAATCACAGATGGTTCGAGGCGGCGCACCTTATGGACAAAGTCGCCGCCAGTTACGAGGGAAAACGCGTCTGATTTCCGCCGCAGTTCCGTCGGGGCGGTTCGACGCAGCAAGGAGCGTCACCGTGCCGGAGGCCGCTTCTGCAGCTTTCGTTGAAGTGAGCGCCGGTGGACGCCGAGCCGCCGGGCGGCCTCCGAGATGTTGCCTTCGACATCGGTGAGCACGCGGTGGATGTACTCCCACTCGGCGCGCGCCAGCGAGGGCGTCGCGCTGACATCGCCCCCGGAGACCTCCTGCCCCAGCAGCGCCCGCACGATGGCGTCGGCGTCGGTGGGCTTGGAGAGATAGTCGAAGGCGCCCAGCCGCGTCGCTTCGACCGCTGTGGGGATCGAGCCGTAGCCCGTCAGCATCACCACGCGCGTGCCTTCCCCCGCGTCTTTCAGGTGCTTGAGCAGCGCGAGGCCCGAGGCCCCCTCGAGGCGCAGATCGACCACCGCGTACTCCGGCGCCTCGCTGGTCTGCAGCGCGGCGATCGCGGCCTCGACTGAAGCAACGGCCGTGACGACGAAGCCCCGCTCGCCCAGCGCACGCGCCAGACGGCTGCGAAAGGCCTCGTCGTCGTCGACGACCATCAACGTGGGCGCGGCGTCGCTCATGTGAGCGCCCCGGGCAACGCCAGGGTGGCGGTCGTTCCCTCCCCCTGACGAGAGCGATACGTCACCGACCCGCCCAATTGCTGCGCCAGCGTGCGACAGAGGAAGACGCCAAGGCCCATGCCGCGACCGACGGGCTTGGTGGTGAAGAAGGGCTCGCCGATGCGCTCGAGCGCTTCGGGGGCGAGCCCCTCGCCGCGATCGGTGACCTCCACGGTGAGCGCGCGCGACGCGTCGGGGGTGAGTGCCAGGGTCACTTCCGTGCTCGACGCCTCGAGCGCGTTCTTCACGAGGTTTCGCAGCGCCTGGGCCAGCGCCTCACGCGGGCCCGTGAGCTGCACGGGTGGCAGCGAGGTCACCACCACGCGCTCGCGATGCGGGAGCCCCGACAGCGCGTCATCGACCCACGCGCTCGCGGCGAAGGTGGTCAGGCGCTCACCCACCAGGGCGCCCGAGCGCATCGAGAGGCTCTGCAGAATGGTGCGGCACCGCTCGACCTGTTCCCGCACCAGCGCCGCGTCTGCCTTCAGCGATGCGGGCACCTCGAGCGCGGCGAGTGCGCGCACCATGTCGTGGCTGGCGATGGCGATGGTACCCAGCGGCGTGGCGAGCTCGTGCGCAGCGCCGGCGGCCAGCGTGGTGAGCGCCGCGAGCTTCTCGTGCTGGGTCTGCAGTCGTCGCGCTTCGGTCAGATCTCGTTGCTGTCGGGCGAGGGCTGCGATCACCCGCTGCACGAAGTAGACGATGAAGGCGCTCGCGACGACGAACGCGATCCACATGCCGGCGAGGTGCAGCCGCATCAATTCCTGGTGGCCCGGCAGCGCCCAGGTCGACGGCGCCACCCGCTCGACGAGGAACAAAGAGGCGAACCCCACCAACTGGGCGCCGAGCACCACCCACTGCCGCGCGCGCGACAACACCAGAGCCGCCAGCACCACGTTGACGAGGTAGAGCATGGTGAAGGGGTTGAAGGCCCCCCCGCTCAGCGCGAAGACGGCGGTGTGGAGCCCCGCGTCGAGCAGCATCAGGGCGAGCACGTCGTTCTCGCGAACGCCCCGGCGCTGCCACGCCCACGCCAGCGCGTCGGAGCCCACCCCCAGCGAGATCAACGCCGCGATCCACCCCGTCTGGAGCCGAATGCCGAGGCCCCACGAGGCCCACACCAACAGCGCGGCCTGACACGCCCAGACCGTGGTGCGCACCCGCCGAAACCATGGCAACGAGACGTCGAGCGCCCTTCTCATCGACGCGCACCGTGCGCCGGCCAGGTTCGAAAGGCAACCACCTGACCTGCGGCATTGTGTCGCAGGGGGCTGGCCCGGCGCGCCGACTACGAGGGCCAGGTGCGCCGCGCGGCCGTTCTCCTCCTCACGTTGGGTGCTCAGCTCGCGTGGGCGTGCCCGACCTGCACCTGTGGGAACCCGGCGCTCCTGTCGATCGGCGCCGACCAGCCGTTCGACGGCCGGCTGCGCTTCGGCTCATCGGTGCGCGCCTGGGGCCAGGCGGAGCCTGACGGCACGACGCTGCGCGAGCTGCGGCTTGATGTGCTCGCCAGCTGGAGCCCTCTGCGCCGATGGACCTTCGCGCTCAACCTCCCGCTTCAGGTGCGTGAGCGCACCGAAGCGTCGCTGGCGCGGGAGCGCGGGTTCGGGCCCGGGGAGCTCGAGCTGAGCGCGCGGGTGCTCCTCGTGGGCGCGGAAGGGTTTCGGCCCCGGCACCTGGTGTCGGCGGTGGTGGGTGCGCGCCTCCCCACTGCGCCCACGCTGCTCGATGGCACCACCCGCCAGCCCTTCGCGCTCGACGCTCAGCTTGGTCCCGGGTCGTTCGTGCCGGGCGGTGGACTGACGTGGGCGGCGTTCATTGGAGACCAGGTCTCGACGTTCGTCTCGTTGATGGGGGAGGTGCCGATCGAGGGCCGCTATGGCCTGCGCATCGGACCTCAGCTGCAGCTGATCGCCTCGGGGCAGTACCAGCCGTGGAAGTTCCTCGGGGTGCGCGCCGGTGTCGACGCGCGCTACGAGGCGCCCTCGGCGCTGCGCGGCGTGCTGCAGACGCGCTTCTCCGGGGCCTTGTTTCAGGCACTGGTCGACGTCGTCGTCTCGCCGGTCTCCACCGTCCTCCTCACCGCCGGCGCCCGGATTCCCTTCGCGGATCTCCGCGCCGGTCAGCCGGCACAGACCCCCATTCTCCTCGTCGCCGTCGTGGTGGACGTGTGAGGGCGTTCCTGCTGGTGGCCGCGCTGGCGCTCCCCGGCTGCGGTGTGCGCGAGGAGGGGATCGTGGTCAGTCCGACGCTGACCGTCACGACGCCGCTGAGCGCCGACGTTGCGACGCTGGCGCTCGACTCGCTCGAGCTGGTGCCGTGCGCGACCACGCGCTGGTGGTCGCCCCTCTCGACCGCGTGGGCGCACGGAGATGAGGCGCTCCCTTCGCCCTGGAAGACCCCGGCCGTGTTGATCGATCTCACACGCGGCGGGCCGCAGGCCCTGAGCACCCTGCACCCACCGCCCGCACGGCTCTGCGCGGTGGTGCTCACCTTTGCGCCGTCGCCGCTCGACACGAGGTCGAACGGCACCACCTTTCTGCTCGAGGGCGCTCCTTCGCCGCGCGAGCTCTCGACGCTCACCCGAACCGTGCGCCTTGACGTGGGCGAACTGCGAGTCGACGCGGAGCATCTGCAGGTGCCGCTCGCGCTGAGCCTCGGGTCCGTTCCCCTCGGGAACGGAGATGCGACGCTCGAGGCGTTGATGGCGAGCGTCACCACGCCCTGACTGCGGCAAAGTGTCGCAGGGTCGAGGGCGGCTGCGCCCGGTATTCAGCGAGGCATGAGACTCTTCGTCTGTGCGGTGTCGACGTCGCTCGTGTTGGCCTGTGGTGTGCCTGCTCCCACGAGTGATGGGGGCAGCGACCACCATCACCACGAGCTGATCAAGAGCGTGCGCTTCGCCGCGAAGGTGGGGGCGAGCCCGTTCGCATGCGGGCAGACCTATGCGCTGGGCACCCCGGCGAGCCAGTACCAGCCGCGCGACCTGCGCTTCTACGTAAGCGACGTCACCTTGATCAGCGAGCTCGGCGGGCGCGTGAAGTTCGCCCTCGAGGCCGACGGCACCTTTCAGAGCACGACGGTGGCGATGCTCGACTTCGAAGACGCCACCGGTCAGTGCAGCAACGGCACCCCCGCGACGCACACCACGCTCACGGGAGAGGCACTCGGTGGGCACTACGCCGGTATCGAGTTCACGCTCGGCGTGCCCTTCGCGCAGAACCACCAGGACGCGACGGCAGCCACTGCGCCGCTCAACTCGAGCGCCCTCTTCTGGAGCTGGCAGGCGGGGTACAAGTTTCTCCGCGCCGACGGCGTGACGACGGGGCTGCCCATGGGTCACAACGTGCACCTCGGCAGCACGGGCTGCACGCCGGGCTCGATGCCGAACGAGATCAGCGCCTGCAGCGCCCCCAACCGCGTGACGGTGGCGCTCACCGACTTCGACCCCGAGACGAGCACCGTGGTGTTCGACCTCGCTGCGCTGCTCGAGGGCAGCAACCTCGACACCAACATGGCGATGACCGCACCGGGCTGCATGTCAGGGGCGACCGACCTCGATTGCGTGCCGATCTTCGATCGCCTCGGCCTGCCCTTCGGCACAGCCACTCCGACGAGCCAGCGCGTCTTCACGGTGCAGAACTGAGCGCATGAGGTCGCTCGCCGCGCTCCTGGCGCTGACCGCGTGTGGCCCGGCACCCACCGGCCCGGCGTGGGTCTGGTCTCTGCCCGCTGGCTTCCCCGAGCCGCGGGTGCCCGTCGACAACCCCATGAGCGCGGCGAAGGTCGAGCTGGGCCGCCGACTGTTCTTTGACGTGCGGCTCTCACGCAACGGCACCCAATCGTGTGGCACCTGCCACGAGCAGCGTCGCGCCTTCACCGACGCGCGCGCCGTCGCAGTTGGAAGCACCGGGGAGCCCCACCGGCGCAACGCGCAGGGCCTCACCAACGTGGCGTGGGCGTCAGCGCTGACCTGGGCCAACCCGCTGGTGACGTCCCTGGAGCAGCAGGCGCTGCTTCCGCTGTTCGGGGAGACACCCGTCGAGCTGGGCTGGTCGGGCCACGAAGACGACCTGATCCAGCGCTTCGCGATGACGGCAGAAGATGCCGCCGGCTTCGAGGCGGCCTTCCCCGGCGAAGGTGTCACCCTTGCGACGCTCACGCGCGCCCTCGCGGCATTCGAGCGCACGCTCCTCTCGGGTCAGTCTGCGTGGGATCGCTACACCGCGGGCGACGCGTCAGCGCTCAGCGACGACGCGCGGGCGGGGCTCGCGCTGTTCAACAGCGAACGGCTCGAGTGTTACCACTGCCACGCGGGCTTCACCTTCTCCGACGCCGTGATGCACGCGGGCACGGGGACGGCGGTCGATCGCCCCTTCCACAACACCGGGTTGTTCGACGTCGATGGGCTGGGCAGCTACCCGGCCGAGGATCCCGGGCTCTATGAGCTCACGCAGCGGGTGGGTGACATGGGGCGCTTCCGCGCGCCAACGCTGCGCAACCTGCGCTTCACCGCGCCCTACATGCACGACGGCTCGATGGCGACGCTCGACGAAGTCATCGACGCTTATGCCGCAGGTGGGCGGGCGAAGGCGCGAACCGGCCGCGCAAACCCGCTGCAGAGTGATCTGGTGCGCGGGTTCGAGTTGACCGCCGATGAGAGAAAGCAGCTGCTCGCCTTCCTCGACGCGCTCAACGACGAGGCCTTCGTCACCAATCCGGCGTTGAGCGATCCCTTTGCGCGCTGATCAATCGGCGTCGACGACCAGGCCGTCCTTCAAGCGGAGGCGACGCGGCAGCGAGCGTGCCAGCACTTCGTTGTGCGTCACCACCACTGCCGTGATGCCGAGCTCTTTGTTCACTTCACGCAGCAGGGCGTGAATGCCTTCGCCCGTAGTCGGGTCGAGGTTGCCGGTCGGCTCGTCGGCGAGCAGCAAGGCCGGCGTGAGCATCAACGCCCGGGCGAGCGCGACGCGCTGCGATTCGCCACCGCTGAGTTCACCGGGCTTGTGCTCGCTGCGGTGCGAGAGGCCGACCCGCTCGAGCAGTTCCCGAGCGCGTTTCAGCGCCGGCTTGCGATCTTCCCGCAGCAGCAAAGCCGGCATGGCGACGTTCTCTTCGGCGGTGAACTCGGGCAGCAGGTAGTGGCTCTGAAAGACGAAGCCGATGGTGCGGTTGCGAAACTCGGCGACCTCGGCGTCGTTCATCTCGAACACCGACTTGCCCTCGAAGAACATCGAGCCGGCCGCAGGCATGTCGAGCGTGCCCACCACGTGGAGGAAGGTGCTCTTGCCCGTGCCCGACGCGCCGATGAGCGAGACCAGCTCGCCCTTCTCGATGTTCACGTTCACGCCGCGCAAGACGTCGATGCGCTTCCCGTTGAGGAAGTAGCTCTTCTGCACGTCGCGCACCTGCAGGAAAGGCGTGCTCATTCCGACTTGAGTCCGTCGACGGGTTCGACCTGCGAGGCCTTGAGTGCGGGGTACACGCTGGCGAGGAACGTCACGAGGATCGCGATGACCACCGAGAGCGCGGTCTGGAACGGCTCGATGCGCACCGGCAACGCGGGGATGTAATAGACCTGCGGGTCGAGCTTGATGCCGACCTTTTCGATGAAGAGGCACCACGCGAGGCCGCTGATCAGCCCGAGCACCCCGCCCGCCACGCCGATCTGCAGGCCTTCGCTCAGGAAGATCTTCACGATGCCGCCGTCGGGCACGCCGAGCGCCTTGAGCACGGCGATCTCTTTGCGCTTCTCGAGCACCAGCATGATCACCGTGGCGACGATGAGCCCCGCGGCGACGATGACGATGATCGACAAGATGATGCCCATCACCAGCTTCTCGAGCCGCAGCGCCGCGAAGAGGTTGCGGTTCATCTCGCCCCAGTCCTTGGTGCGGTACGGGTAGCCCTGCAGGGTGTCGTAGACGGCCTTCATCGTGCCGCGCGCGTTGTCGACGTCGGTCACCTTCACCTCGATGCCCGTCGCGCCCTTCACGTTGAAGAACGTCTGCGCCTCGGTGAGGTGGATGTAGACGAACTTCGAGTCGTACTCGTACATGCCCGAATAGAAGATGCCCGCCACGCGGAAGGGGCGGCTCTTCGGCATCGGTCCCTGCGGCCCGAGTTCCCCACCGATGGGCGAGACCACGTTCACGCGATCGCCCACCACCACCTTGAGCGACGCGGCCAGCTCGCGCCCGATGAGAATGCCGGGCAGCACCACGTCGGCTTCCTGTTCTGGGGAAGGCAGGTCGAGGAGCGGGTCTCGCTCGATGTCACCAGGCCCCTTGTCGAGCTCGGGCTTCTTCTTCGGCACGTCGTCAGGGGTCGCGGGCGTCTCGTCGAACATCGCGCCGTCGAGATCTCCAACGCGGCGACGCGAGATGTCTTTCGGGTCGATGAGCCACTCGAGCTTGCCGCCCGGCAGCAGGTACTCGGGCAGGTCGGTCACCTCGCCGACGGTCTTCGGGTCGATGCCCTTGATCATCGAGCCGCTGATGTTGCCTTCGGACGAGATCATCACCTCGTTCAAAATGAACGGGGTCGCGCCCTTGATGCCGCGCACGCCCTTCACCTTGCCCATGATGTCTTCGAACTCAGGCATCTCGGGCGAGTACTTCATGACCACGCCGTGCGAGTTGGTGCCGAGGATCTTCTTCTGCAGGTCGGCCTCGAAGCCGCTCATCACGCTGAGCACGATGATCAGCGCCATGACGCCGACCCCTACGCCTCCCACCGAGAGCGCGGTCATCATCGCCGTCGGGGTCTGCGCCGCGAGCTTGTGGCCGTTGAGCGCTTCGGCGGCCGCGAGGGGATCTTCGAGGCCGATCTTCTTGATGCGCGTGCGCTCGACCACCGACTCGGCGGCCATGATGATCGCCCAGATGATCAACGGCGGCACGATGCCGAGGATCAGCACCGAGAACACCCCGAGCAACAGCCGCGGGCGGAACACCGAGACATGCCGTGACGCGATGAACAGCTCGTACGACGCGCGCAGATCGAGCCGGCCCGACGACGTCGAGACGAAGCCGAAGTTGATGCCCAGGAAGAACGAGAGACCCAGCGCCGCGGTGACGAGCCAGTAGCCGAGCTCCGGGCGGCCTTCGCCGAGCAGAGACGAGAGGTACATCACCTCGCGCAGTTGAGCGCCGAACTCGACCATCAACTTCGGCACGGCGTGCATCAGGGTGAGAAACACCGGCACCGGCAGCCCGAAGTAGAGCAACGCGAGCGTCGCTTCAGGCGTCGAGAGCCGCTTGGAGTTGGCCGAGCCGATGAAGCCGCCCGCGAACGCGATGGCCATGGCGACCCCGAACGCCGCGAGAAACGCGACCACCGGCGACAGCCCCGTCACCACCGCCCCACCCTGCACCGTGCCCTTGCCGACGATGGCGGTGTACAGCTTGATGAACGCCAGCTCGCTGATCAGAAAGCCGAAGCCGTACGCGAGCAGCGTGGCCCAGTGGAAGTCGACGAAGCGCGCGAGCCGCGGGTGCAGCAACGTCAGGGCTGGCGCAGGCGGCTTGAAGCGATAGAGCCCGAAGGTGAGCGTCGAGACCAGGGTGCGGACGGCATCGAAGAGCTGTCGCGCTGCAGTTCCGAACTCGGTCGGCCGCGCCTTCGCGTCCTGCAGGGTCATCGCCATCACGGCCCAGCCAGCGAGCCACAAGACGAGACCGAGCCCCAGGTGCGTCTGACCAAGCTGCAGCGCGTCGGGCGCGCCGTACACCTTGAGGTTTTCGATCTGATCTCCGCGCTGCGCGAGCCACAGCAAGGCGGCGGGAAACTCGAGCAATGTGCCCCAGCCAACCAGCAGGGCCGCGAGATCGCCCGAGAAACCGAGCAGCTCCGCCCGCGCAAGTCCGTTCAGCAGCTCGACGAGGCCGAGCAGCAGCAGGACCGACGCGAAGGCCAGGGCGCGGGTTCGATTCACTGCGTAGGCTTGAGAAGTGGGAAGAGGATCACGTCGCGAATCGACTGGGCATCGGTCAACAACATGGCGAGGCGATCAATTCCAATGCCTTCGCCCGCGGTGGGCGGCAGGCCGTGCTCCAGCGCGCGGATGTAGTCGTGGTCGTAATCCATCGTTTCCTGCTGACCGCGGCTCTTCGCGTCGACCTGGCCTTGAAAGCGCTGCGCCTGGTCGACGGGGTCGTTCAGCTCGCTGAAGGCGTTGGCGATCTCACGGCCGACACAGAACAGCTCGAAGCGATCGGTGATCGCCGGGTTCGCATCGTTCCGTCGCGCGAGCGGGCTGGTCTCGACGGGGAACTGGGTGATGAACGTCGGCTGCACCAGCTCGCCTTCGACGTACTGCTCGAACAACAGGCCGATCGCCTCACCGGTGTTCATGGTCGAGATGGCGGCCTTGTCCTTGCCGTCTTCGGCCCTGCGCATCGCGACTGCGCGCAGCTTCTCGACGTCGCTGAAGTCCTTCTCGGTCAGATCCTTCACGCGCGAACGGATCGCCTCCGTCATGGGGATGCGGGGCCAGCCCTTCTTGAAGTCGATGGTGTGCTCGCCGTACTTCACGACCGACGTACCGTTCACCGCGACCGAGGCCTCGCTGATCATCTGCTCGGTGAGATCCATCAGGTCTTCGTACGTGGCGTACGCCTGGTAGAACTCGAGCATCGTGAACTCCGGGTTGTGGCGCGTGCTGACGCCCTCGTTCCGGAAGTTGCGGTTGATCTCGTACACGCGATCGAAGCCACCGACGACCAGCCGCTTCAAGTGCAGCTCAGGCGCGATGCGCATGAAGAGCGGAATGTCGTACGTGTTGTGGTGCGTCTTGAACGGGCGCGCCGCAGCCCCCGACACCAGCGAGTGCATCATCGGCGTCTCGACCTCGAGGAAGTCGCGCGCGTCGAGGAAGTCGCGGATGAACTTCACGAGCTTCGTGCGCTTCTTGAACGTGTCGCGCACGCCGGGGTTCGAGAGCAGGTCGACGTAGCGGCGGCGGTAGCGCTCTTCGGTATCGGCGAGCGCCTGTGACTCGGCCCACGCCTTGTTCACTGCGCCCGGCAGGGCCTTGAGCGCGTTGGCGTCGTCTTTGAGCTTCGTGGTCTGCACCGCGAGCGCGTCGGTGCGCACCTTCTCGCGTTGATCGTGCGGAGCCGCGTTGATCGCCGCCATCACCTCGTCGGCCGCCTGCTTCACCTTCGCGACCTGCTCGGGCGTCAGCTTCACCTTCGCGTCGTCGCCGGCGAACTTCCCGGGAAGGCCACGCAGCGCCTTGCCCAGGAAGGTGAGCTCGGTCGCCGCCAGCGTCAACTCGCCGGTCTTCGATTTGAACAGCGTGCCCTTCACGCCGAGAAAATCGGCCATGTCGGTGAGCTTCCAGATCTTGAACTTCTCTTCGCCGAGCACGTCTTTCTTCACGTGCACCTGCAGCGCGCCGCTGCGGTCTTGCAGCGTGACGAACGCGGCCTTGCCGAAGTCGCCCACGCGCACCACCCGACCGGCGATGGTGAACGGGCCAGGCTTGTCGACCTCGAGCTGCGCCGCCTCGACCGGGTCGTATTTCGCGTGAAGCTCACCCGCGAGCGAGTCGGGCTTGAAGCCGTTGCTGTACGGGTTGACCCCGAGATCCTGCAGCTGCTTCGCCTTGCTCTTCCGGTCGTCGAGGAGCTTCTGTTCCGCTGCGCTGACGTCGTCTGCCATGGCCGGCGTTCATCACGCGTGGGCGATGCGACGCAAGGGAATCATGCAGTGATTCAGGGCGAGTAGATGACTCGCAGCGAGGAGGGCCGACGCGAGGTGATGCCGCCGCAGGTGTGCAGGCCGTTGGGCGCATGCACGAAGACGGCTTCGCCGTTGACCGGGCTGATGGCGACCGTGCCCTCGTCGGGGTACCACGACGCAAACCCGGGGCGGCTCATCGAGCTGCAGAGGAACACCATGTAGGGGTCGGCAACGGCCGCCATCGCGGCGCTGTCGTCGACGTCTCCGAAGGTCCAGTTCGCGGCGGTCGTACAGTTCTGAGTGCAGACACCCGCCTTCAAGGTCACCGACTGCGTCAGGGCGAGCACGAGAGCGCCACCCAGCTCGACCAGCGCGAGGCCTTCGATGCCGTCTTCGGCCTGGCCCAGAATGACGCCTGACCACGAGGTGTCGACCATGCAGTTGGAGTCGCACTGCCAGACCAGCACCTTGTTGGCCTGCGCCTGAATCGCTGGAGGCTCGGTCGAATCGGTGGCCCCCTGGTTGTAGGCAACCGTGATGCGCCCGTTGGCGCCGACCGCGATTTGGGTGGGCATCGACCCGTCATGCACGAAGAGATTGCCCGACTCAGTCCAACTCGAGGCCTGGGTGCAGTTGCTGGCGCAGGTGCCGTAGTGCAGCCGCTTGTTGCCGTCGTTGACGATGCGGTGGAGCGTGGTGCCTGACGTCGCCAGCCACATGCGACCGCCACCCTGGCGAATGACACCGCTCTGCCAGTTCGCGAGTGTGGTGCAGTTCGAACCGCACGACACGAGCGTGAGGTTGCTGCTCACCGTGAGGTCGCTGATCAGGAACGAGAGGCGGCCCGAGCTGTCGATGACGAACGGGGCGCCCCGCCATTCCGCCGTGTACGAGCCGGCGAGCGGCGTCAGGTCGACCGTGGTCCACGAGGCGGGGTTGGTGCAGTTGGTCGTGCAGGTCAAGTAGAGGGTCTCGTCCATCGAGTTGCGCCGCCGCCCGTAGACGAGGTGCAGCTGGTTGTTGGCGCCGACCAGCAGGCGCGCGTCTGACGTGTAGCCCGAGGCGCTCTGTGTGTAGAGGGTCGCGAAGGTCCACGAGGCCGGCGCGCCACAATTGGCAGCGCACGTCCCGTAGACGACGGTCTGGCCGTACTCCGTCGCGTACGCGAGGTGGAACACGCCGTTCGAGCCGACGGCGACCTTCGGGTACTGCACGCCGACGTCGAGTCGGAAGAAGGCGCCCGCGCTCGGGCCGCCGCCACCTGTCGCCGCACCGCCACCCGTCGCTGCACCGCCACCGGTCGCTGCACCGCCACCCGTCACGGGGCCGCCGCCGGTCGCGCTGCCGCCGCCGGTCGCGCTGCCGCCGCCGGTCGCGCTGCCGCCGCCCGAACTCCCGCCCGTGCCACCTCCGGAAGTCGAGCCACCACCCGCGGCACCTCCGCCGAACGAGCCACCGCCGCCACCGAAGAGGCCGCCACCGCCCGAGCCGCCCGAGCCACCACCCGTGCCGGGACCAGGGCCGGGGGGACAGCCCGACAACGTGAGCAGAGCGAGGACGGCCCCCAGCAGCGCGCGTGCGTTCATGCAGGCGATCTATCTCACGCGATGAGGGAGGCAACCCCGCGGCGCCTCCCGAACACGACCATGGGGTCGCGACGAAAGGTTCGGTTCGACCGCAGGTCAGGGAGACGAGAGCAACATGAACATCGCGACGAGCGCGGCGATGATCAGCGGCACCACCACCTCGACCGGGAAGCGCGAGTGGTGAATCTCACGCGTGCGGTCCTGGAAGCGGCGACGGCGCGTGCGGCGGAGGATGAGCGACGCGAGCGCATCGGGGGCCTTCTCGCGCGGAGACTCTTTGAGCAACGAGATCGCGCGCTGGTACTGCGCGAACTTCGCCTTGAGCTCGGGGTCTTCCGACAACTGCTCATCGAACTCGCCCGCATCTTTCTCGGGCAGCGCGTCATCGACGGCGCCCACGAAGAGGCGCTCGACATCATTCTGGTTCAGTTCGCGACGCACGCCGTCATTCTCCTCTATCCGCGAAGCTCTGTTCAAGCTTCACCAGGATGCCAGCCAACTTCTCGCGAGCGCGGTGCAGGCGGCTCTTGACGGTGCCTTCCGCGAGCTCGGTGATCTCCATGATCTCTTCGTAACTCAAGCCCTCGACGTCGCGCAGCACGACGAGCGAACGTTGGTCTTCATCGAGCATCGCGATCGCCTTGTGCACCAGCTCGCGCTCGGTGCGCGCGTGCACCGCGTCGTCGGGCTGCGAGGTGCCGCCCATCGCCTCGGTGATCGACAGCTCGTTGCTCTCACCGTACTCGTCGCTGCGCCCCCGACCGCGCCTCTTGAGGTACTTGAGCCGGTTGAGGCAGTGGTTGCGTGCGATGCGGTAGATCCAGGTGGTCAGCTTCGCGTCAGCACGGAACTGGTCGAGGTGCTGGTGAATGCTGATGAAGATTTCCTGCGTGAGATCGAACGCCTCTTCGCGGTCGCTGAGCATGCGCACGCAAAAGTCGTAGACCCGGTCCTGGTGCTGGCGAACCATCGCTTCAAAGGCCGACGGATCTTTCCTGCGCAGCCGCGCGACGAGCAGGTGTTCGGGCAGTGCGCTTGCCGGTGCCCGCGGTTCGGACGTCATCACGCTCGCGGGCAGCTCCATCACGTCGCTCGGCACGTCGTCCTCCCGCTCGTTTCGGTCGTCGCTCATGCTGGGGCCCACCTTGCGACTCCGACGAAGGGAACTGACACCACGGACGTGACAGGGTTCCGAGCAAAAACCACCAACGATTCTGAAAGCTTACTTGACGAAATAGGCGCCGGTCTTCGGGTTGACCCGAAAGCCTGCCGGTCGATGGACCTGCTCGAAGGCGGTGAAGGCGGGGGCCAGCTCCTTCCAGAAGTCGAGGTGGGGCTCGCCTTCGGCTGCGGCGAGCGCCTCGGCGGTGAGACGCATGGGGAAGAGGTCGAAGCGAATGGGCCGCCGCTTCGCCTCGAGGGCGATCAGGTACACCTCTTCGATGGGCTCATCTTCGATGGCGATGCAGCCGATGCTCGCGCAGTTGCCATGCAGATAGATGAGCCCCCCGGGCGTCTTCGGGTCGCTGCGCAGCCGGTCGCTCGCGTTGGGGTACGAGACCTTCATCGACAGGTGGTACGCCGAGCCAGGGTTGAACTCGGGCACCTCATAGAGGCCTTCGGGCACCTGCAGATCGCCCTCCTTGCGCTTGGGTCCGAGCTCCCCCGACGCGGCGCAGAAGGGGTAGCTCTTCACCAGGTGCATGGGCTGGCCCTTCTCGCTGGCCCAGAGCTCCACGACGCGCTCCTTCTTGAAGGCGCGCAAGTAGACCTCATCGACGGGTAACGAGAGACCTGCCTTCTCGAGCAACGCCTTCACGTCGGCGAGCCTTCGCGCGCGCACCTCTTTGACCTTGTCGGCCGCGAGCGCGGTTGAAGAGAGTGCCAACACCACCACCATCGTTCGGGTCAGCATGCGCATCGAACGCACCGAAGGGCGCGACGGTTCACGTCACTTCTTCGCGGGGGCCGTCGCGAGGTGCCGCTGCAGCGATTTGCGGCGGTGGTGCAGCTCGATGTTGAGCGGATCGACGCTCAGGGCGTGCTCGATGACCCGCAGCGCGTCAGAGAGGTGCCCGTCGCGCTCGTGGCTGTTGGCGGTGATGAGGTGGAGCTGGCTCCGTGCCTCGGTGCCCTCGTTCGCCTTGAGGAAGCGCTTACGCACCTCTTCGAGCTCGGTGACGCGAAGGCCGCCCGAGAGGCACGCGCCCACGCCCTTCCAGTTGAAGCGCATGCCGTCGAACTCGACGCGGCGGTTGGGCGTGCCCAGCACCTCGATGGCACCCTTCACCCGCTCGACCGTCGCCTCGAGCTGCTTGCGCTGGGTCGCCGACAGGTTGCGCTTGCCGATCTCTGCCAGTTGGCCGTTCAGCTCGCGGCCGCGCGCCTTCACCTGAGGGAAGTCGACGTCATTGGGGAGCGCCAGCACCACGTAGTGGTCACCCTGAATGCGCTTCTTGATCTCAGCCAGCGTGCGCTCGGCGATGGGGTCGTCGGTGTGCGACGCCGGGGTCTGCGGCACCACCGGAGCCACCGGCAGGCCGCGGGTGATGTTGTCGAGCGCCTCTCGCTGCTCTGGTCGCGCGTTGACGAACTGCAGCCCGAACCCCTGCGGCATGTTCCACGCTTCGGCCTGATCTTTCGTCACGTGCCGCACCACGTCGGCCTGCATGGCGCCCACGTCGGGCACCGTGACGGTTACGCGAGAGAACACACGCGGAGGCGGGCCTTTGCTCACCACGAAACAGCCAGCGCGGGACACGTCCTGGCAGGGGAGGGTCTGTTCTGGCCCGTCACCCTTCACCTGAACTTCGAATCGCACCACGTGGCGCGGCGGCACCGGCACGGGAGGCACGGGGTGCACTGGCCCAGGACCACCAGGAGACGGCGTCGCGGCGACCGGCTTGAGGCCCGTCTGTGACTGCGGGCTGTTGGAGGGCGGCGGAGTGCGCGGCAGAGCCCTCGGATCCCACGGTACGGCGGGCAGCCCGTTCTGCGACTGGGGCGTGGGAACGAAGACCGGGTTGAGGCCCGACTGCGGCGGGGGTGAAGGCACGAACGCCGGGTTCGTGCCCGACTGCGAGGGCTTGGGCGGGTCCCACGCGGCGACGGGCCTCGCGCCCGAGCCCGATTGAGCGCGCTGGGGCTGCTCCCAATCGCCCTGGAGCTGAACGGGCGGCAGGCCGCGATACGACTGCTCGGTCGACGACACTGCGTTGATGGCGGCATCTGGGGGCGCGGGCGTGGCGCGATTGGCGGCTGGCTCGAAGCTGACTTGCGGCATGAAGGCCCCGGCCGGCTGCTGCGATTCCTTGAGCGCCAGCTCGAGCGCGCGGCCGAAATCACCACACGAGGCGAAGCGCGCGTCGGGTTTCTTGGCCAGCGCCTTGAGGATGACCGCCGAGATCGCCTGAGGCAGGGCCGGGTTGAGCTCGTGCGGGGGCTTCGGGTCCTGGCTGAGGTGGGCCACCAGCATCGAGGTGATGGGCAGGCCGGCGAAGGGCGTTTTCCCCGTGGCGAGCTCGTAGGCGATGATGCCCAGCGAGTACTGGTCGGTGCGACCGTCGACGTTCTCGCTCTGCGCCTGCTCGGGCGCCATGTAGTCCGGCGTGCCGATGATGATGCCGGTCGCCGTCTTGCGGCTCGCCATGCTCGACTGCAACTTGGCGATGCCGAAGTCGAGAATCTTCACCACGTCTTCAGCGCGCCCGCGCTTCACGAGGATGATGTTCTCGGGCTTCAAGTCGCGGTGAACGATGCCCGCCGCGTGCGCTTGATCGAGCGCGTCACAGACCTGCGCGAGGATGGGCACGGCCCGCGCCATCTGCATCGGCCCTGTGGCGACGAGTGACTCGAGCGCGATGCCCTCGAGGTACTCCATCACCAGGTAATACCGGCTCGGCGGGAACACGTTCATGTCAAAAATGCTGACGATGTTGCCGTGCCCGATGACGTTGACCGCGCGCGCTTCGGCGTAGAACCGCTGCACGAGATCGGCGTTGCTCGAGAGGTGCTCGTGCAGGAACTTGATCGCGACCTTGCTGCCGATGCCGGTGTGCTCGCCCAGGTACACCGAGCCCATGCCACCCGTGCCGAGCATGCGGAGGATGCGGTAGTTGCCGACCTGCAGGCCGATCAGCGGATCAGCCTGCGGAGCAGGGGTGCGAAAGGGCGCCCCGACGGGCGTCGGCTGCCGAATCGCAGACGGATCGTTCGTCAGCCAGCCGTGGGGGCAGGCGGTCGTTTCATGATCTCCACCGCACTTCGCGCAGCTCATTCGGTTCAAACCCCCCAAGGGACCTTAGCGCAGGGTGGCGCCCGAGATCTTGGTCATTCCGGCAGGGCTTTGGCGGGGTTCTTCACACCCATCAACTGGGCCGTAATGAACTCGTCGAGGTCGCCGTCGAGCACCTTGTCGGGCTGGCCCGATTCCACTCCGGTGCGCAGGTCTTTGACCATGCGGTAGGGAGCCAGGACATAGCTGCGAATCTGGGAGCCGAACGAAATGTCGGACTTGGCGCCCTCGCGGCTGGCCGTCTCGGCCTCGCGCCTCTTGACCTCGAGATCGTACAGGCGAGCGCGGAGAATCTTGAACGCCATGTCCTTGTTCGCGCTCTGGCTCCGCTCGGTTTGCACGGTGAGCACGATGTTGGTGGGGATGTGGCGAAGCTGGGCGGTCGAGCTCGTCTTGTTCACCTTCTGCCCACCGGCGCCGCCACCGCGAATGAACTTCAGCTCGTAGTCGGTCTCGGGGATCTCGATTTTGATGTCGTCGTCAATTTCCGGGTACACGTCAACCGAAGCGAACGAAGTGTGGCGCCGCGCGTTGGAGTCATACGGCGAGATGCGCACCAGGCGGTGCACGCCCATCTCGGCCTTCATGTAGCCGTAGGCGTATTCGCCCTCGATGCGCAGCGACGCGTTCTTGATGCCCGCTTCTTCGCCGGCGTTGTAGTCGTTGAGCTCGACCTTCCACCCGCGGCGCTCGCAGAAGCGCGTGTACATGCGCAACAACATCGAGGCCCAGTCCATCGATTCGGTGCCGCCTGCACCGGCGTTGATGTCGACGTAGCAGGCGAGGCGATCGTTCTCGCCGGAGAGCATCTTCTGCAGCTCGAGCGACTTGATGTTCTCTTCAGCCCCGGGAAGCAGACCTTCGCCCTCGGCGATGCTGGCGGCGTCACCCATCTCCTTGCCGAGCTCGATCAAAGTCTTCGCGTCTTCGAAGCGGCGCTGGGCGGCCTCGAAGCTGGCGACCTCTTTCTCGAGGCGGGTCTTCTCTTTGAGCAGCCCCTGCGCCTTGACGTTGTCGTTCCAGAAGTCGGGCAGCGTCGAGTCGCGCTCGATCAGCGCGATGCGACTCTTCTTGCGATCGACGTCAAAGAGACCCCCGAAGCCCGTTCAAGCGGGCCTGGAGATCGTTCACCTGTTCAACGAGCTGATCATTCGCCATGGCGGACGCTCCGATATGCGTGCGATGCGCCTGACGCAAGCGTCATTCCGGTGCTGACCGAACGGGCACGGTGTTAAGTGAGCGCGGTCGCAAGAACCCCCTTCAAGGAGACCACCATGAAGTTCGAACTCGCCGCGCTGCCTTACGCCAGGAATGCGCTCGTCCCCCACCTGAGCGAGGAATCGTTCTCGTTCCACTACGAGAAGCACCACCAGGCGTACGTGACGAACCTCAAGACCCTGCTCGAGGGCAAGCCCGAGGCCGAGAAGTCGCTCGAGGAAATCGTCAAGACCTCGTCGGGCAAGGTGTTCAACAACGCCGCGCAGGTGTGGAACCACGACTTCTTCTGGAAGTCGTTGAAGCCCGGTGGTGGCGGCGAGCCGACCGGCGCGCTGGCCGATGCGATCAAGCGTGACTTCGGCAGCTATGCCGACTTCCGCAAGCAGTTCGCCGACGCGGCCGTCGCGCAGTTCGGCTCAGGCTGGGCCTGGCTGGTGAAAGAAGGCGACAAGCTGAAGATCGTCACCACTGGCAACGCCGAGACGCCGCTCACGAAGGGGCAGACGGCGCTCATCACCTGCGACGTGTGGGAACACGCGTACTACATCGACTACCGCAACCTCCGCGCCAAGTTCCTCGAGACGTTCTTGAGCAGCCTCGTGAACTGGGACTTCGCGGCCGAGAACTTCAAGTAAGTTTCACGGCAGCGTGCCCACCGACGAATCGGAGTACTTCCGCAAGAAGCCGCAACAATCGAGATCGCGCGCGGTGGTCAGCGCGATTCTCGAGGCTGCCGACCAGCTCCTCACCCGCGCCGGCGACCCCGAGAAGGTGTCTCTTCAGGGCATCGCCCAGCGCGCGGGGGTCGGCATCGGGTCGCTCTACGACTACTTCTCGAACCGCGAAAACGTGCTCGGTGCGTTTCTCTCGCGGCTGACCGACGCGAACTTCGTCGCGCTCGAGAAGGAAGTGAACGCGACGAGCGCGTTGCCCTTCGACGAAGCGTTGCCGCTGATCGTCGAGGCGACGATGAAGCTCTACCTCGCGCAGCCCGATCGCACGCGCGCCACCATCGCCGCCATCGCGCGGCTGGGGTGGATGGGGCCCGTGGTGACCGAGCGCGATCGCTTCGCGGCCGTGTTGACGAAGCGGCTGTGCACCAGCTTCCCCGAGCTTGCGCCCGAGAAGGTGCAGCTCACCACCGAGGTGCTGTGCGACAGCGTGATCGGCGTCATCGCCGGTGAGCTGTGGCGAACGCGCTCACCCGAGCAGCACGAGAGGGTGCGCGCCGAGGTGGTGCTGATGGTGAAGGACGCCGTGCGACGACTTCGGGCTTAGCGTCCGTCCTTCGAGACGTTCTGCACGGCGCCTGCCTGTAGTTTCAGCCACTTGGACAGGCACGAGGTTCGCTCTGCCACGTGAGCATGCGAACTGTCTCTCCATCCCTGATGTGCTGCCTTCTCTTCGCCCTCTCCTCTTGTGGTCAAGACGAAGGGCCAGGCGCCGCGGCCGCTTTTTCCCAGCCTGCACTCCCTCCTGACGCAAAGAGCGACACCCGCGACGCAGGAACGGGGGTCCGCGATGCCGGAGCCGCATTCCGCGACGCGGGAACCCAAATCACTCAACCTGACGCGGGAAGCCCACCGCCCCCCGCGCTCGTCTCATCCATCGTGATCGACCCTGCGACGCGCACCTCTTCGAAATTCTTCGGCTTCGACTTGAAGACCGACGCTTCTGGGACGCTCCACGCAGCCTACGCACCGGGAGGACGGCCACGATACGGTCGCTGTGCGACTGACTGCACGCGTCCGTCTTCCTGGGCGTGGTTGTCACTGAACGAATCGATTCCAGCCTCCGGTCTGCACCTTGCTGTGTCACGTGGTGGTCGGGTGTATCTGGCGTGGACTTCACTGGGTGCTGACTTTGCCGTTCGCTACGCAGCGTGCAGATACGGAAACTGCCTCGCACCGTCCGGCTGGACCATCACGACTCTGCTCAGCAGCAGCACCGCGGGGATGGCAGAGGGAGGCCATTCGCTGGCCGTCGACGCCACTGGGGTCATTCACATGATCGCGAATGCCAGCGTCTATGATCGCTGGTACCTCACCTGCTCGGCAAACTGTGACGCCGCCGGCTCGTGGTCTGTCGCTCGCCTTGGAGCTGCGTGCGAACGTTCCTCGATCGCAGTCGGCACAAACTCAGTCGGAGTGGTGTGCTCAGATTCCGGCGTGCTGAAGTATTCGCACTGCTCTTCGCTCACCGCCTGTGCGTCCGACACTTCCTGGCGAACGGTCCAGCTCAGCAACAACTCGTATCGAGAAGTTGCGCTTGAGTTTCAGGGCAACGCGCCCCGAGTCGCTCACGGAGTTTCTGGGGGTCGCAACATCTGGAGCTGTGAATCGGGGTGCGAGACTCTGGCCAACTGGTCTGGCATTGCGTGGCGATCGAGCACGTCAAACCCGGCGATGTCGTTCAACACCGGCAATCCGGTGGTCGCCTGGGGCGGCGCGGGCGAGGTCGAGGTCCTCGCTTGTTCGGCGGGGAGTGCCTGCTGGATTCCCGGATCTTCGTGGTTGAACTTCGGCTCCGTTGATGACGAAGCCCAATCGGCGGCGACGGTGAGTCCCAAGCCGCAGAATTGCCCCAACGGCTACCCGCCTTTTGCCATCCGTGACCTCTTGAGCGGCACTGCGGTTGTCGCTGATTCGCGTGGCGCGTTCGTGCTCACCAGCGTCAACGACCTGGTTGGCTGTGATGGCAACTCGGCGAGCTACCGGGAAGTGAACTATCGCCTCCAGTTGAGCTTCGTTCCCCTCTGAAACGGCCTTCGGATCCACGCCAGCAGCACCAACACCACTGCGCCGGTTCCCCCCGTCGAACAGCCACCGCTCACCGGTGCTCCCGCCGTAGCGAGAGGCAGCGTCGTCACTGACGGCACCACCTCTTCTCCTTCTGGGCGAGACTGGAACATCGGCACCGGCGCGATGGGCGTGAAGCAGAGCCAATTGTCGAGCCACGTCGCCGACTCGGAGTGATCGAACCAGCGCACGCATTGCGAGTGCTCGAGGGGCCCGGCCGAGCTCCAGCTCAAAGAGTACGGAGCACCCTTCGGAAGACACAGCCACGCGTTGGCCCAGAACTGCGGCGTGGCATCGGCGCTCTCGGTGATCTGCGTGCACGTCATGCCGTCGGGTGGGCCGCTCGCCGAGAAGCGCAGCCCCAGCTCCTCGCTCGAGCAGAGGAAGTTGTCGTTCCAGGTGTTGGGATCACCGGAGTCGACGTTGGCGCACTGATGGCCCTCGACCGCGCCGGTCATGCTGAAGGTGAAGGAGCCCACGGTGACGCGCACGCGAGGCTCGAAGCAGAGGAAGTTGTCGACCCACGAGTTCGCGAGATCTGCCGGTTCGGCGAGCGCCACGCACGTCTTGCCCGCAAGGGGGCCGGCGCTCGAATGGCTCGCGACCCACGGAGACTGTTTCGGGGTGCAGAAGAAGTTGTCGGCCCACACGCTCGCCAGCGGCTCGGCGCCTTCGTGCACGCCGGTGCAGTCCATGCCGTCGATGGGCCCCGCGTTCGACCAGCGGAAGCCGTAGTCGTTGACGGTGCAGAGGAAGTTGTCCGTCCACGTGTCGGGGTCAGACGGCTCGTTCAATTGCACGCACTGCTGCCCCGCCTGCGCTCCGTCACAGCTGAAGGTGAAGGGGCCGCCGGTGTGGTCGCACGGGGGCGGCGGGTTGTCTCCGCAGATCTCTCTCACGCGCGCGATGAAGGCGTCCCACGGCCAGTTGCGGCCGGGGTCGGTGCGGTTGTTCGGCTGCAGCTGCCCGTGGCTCAAGATGTGGTTGCGATCGCGGGGGATGCCCCATGTGGGGTGATGCTGCACACCAGCCGCGCCGAGGCCTCGAGCTGTGAGGTGGGGGAGCTGGCCTGCGCCGCGAAGCCCGCATGCTCGATGCCCACCGCGATGGTGTTGGTGCTGATGCCGTTGAGATCGCAGCGCACCCCGCCGTTGTTGGCGCAGTTGTAGGTCGCCGCCACGTGCCATGCGCGATCACTCTCACGGACCAGCTGCGTCACTTCGCTGCCGTCGCTCACGGTGTAGTGCGCGCTCACCTGCGAGGCGGGGTTGGTCTGCCAGCCCCAGCAGCCCGAGTAACCGCCTTCGCAGGTGTGAATGACGACGATCTGCGGCGTGCGGCCCCCACGCGAGTTGAAGTGGGGCGACGGTCGCCAGATGCCCAGATCGTAGTCAGGGGAGAGCGCCTGTTCGATCGATTCGACCGCTTCGGCGGAGAGCCCCAGCGGCTGCCACAGCTCGGTCCTCAGGAACTCACGCTGGGCCGTGGGCTCCTCGATGCGCGCGAACTCGAGCACCACGGGCGCCCACGCCTTGAGGTCCGTGCGATCGATGCTGAGCGCGGTGGCGTGCTTCGACAGCAACGTCGCGGCCAGCTCGATGTTCTCGGTCGCGTCGGTCTTCGCGGCTTCGGTCACGAGGTCATCGGGGATCGCCATCAAGCCCCATGTCGGGCGTGCGAGTTCGTCGTTCCCGTTCACCATCTCGAAGCGTGTGAGTGCGTGGGCGATCGCGGCGAGCAACTCGGGCGGCACGTCGTGCCTCCGACCCGCCGCAACAAACTGCGCGTCGTATCGAGAACTGAGAGCAGTCGGCTCGTTCGTAAACTGCGGTGCACACCCGACCACGAGCAGGCTGACGAGGATCACGGGTCTCATCGGTGACATCTTCGTCACCCGCGCATCCTCGAAATTCGAGCGCCGTGTCAGCGGCGCTGACGTTTCAAGCCGATTTCGTCGCTGACTTCTGCCGCGAATACCGCTCGGCCAACCACCACAGGCTCGCGAACCCAAGGTGCAACGGCACAGTGATGGCGAGGATGTTTCCGTTGGCCTGATCAGCAAACGGCAGCACCTTGATGAGCACCCCGAGCACGGAGATGCCTGCGAGCCCCGTCCACACCAGCCGGTTGCGGCTCGGCGCCTTCTTTGAGCCCCACGCGAGCATGAGCCCCAGCGGCAGCAGCACCAGCGTGAGCGGGTTCGCTTGCAGAATGTTCTCGTTGCCGAACGTGACGTCGTGATCGGTGAACGACATCAAGAAGCCCAGCGCGCTGCCGAGCAGGCCGAACGTGAGACCAATCAGCGCGGTGTACAGCCCGAACAGCACCCGGGGCGCTTTCTGGCCGTCACGCCCCCAATGACCCAGCCCATGCGCGATGGCAGCGAGCAAGAGGCCGAACACCAGCTCGTACGGAATCCAGTTCGGCGCGGTCGCAGGAGGGCGAGGTCGACCGCTCTCGAACCAGTTCCACTGTTTGCGCACCAGCGGGCGCGTCGAACCGTCGGCGCGCTTCACCTGCAGACTCTGCAATTGCGTCTCGAGCTCGTCGGGGAGATACGCGTCCTGCAAGCCGGTGATGGGCTTGTCGAGGCGATCTCCCTGCAGGAAGTCGAGCACCAGCGACATCGGCGGGTTCACCATCGAGTAGCGCAGCGTGTGTTGCCGCAGCGTCATGCGCGAGGGGCCCGAGGTCGCGACCTTGAGCTGCCCGCCGATCGCGGCGTCGATGATGTCACGCGGCCGAGTCGAGCAGTTGTCGTCGTAGTGGTGGTACCGGTAGTACCGGTTGTCGGGCAGCACGTGCGTACCGAGCGCCTGCGCGATGTTCAGCGCCTCGGTGGGTTCGAGATCGAGCTCCTGAATGCGCACGTCTCGCTTGAGCTGTGCCTTGTAGAACCCGAACGTCCGACTGGTGGACTCGGAGTCGACCCAGAAGATGAGTCGGCCCTTGATGAAGTCCTTCACGAAGCCGACGTCGTCGCCCGGCGTGCGAGGGCCGAACATGCCGAAGTTGTAGAGCAGCCCCTGATTGAGGCGGCGGTCTTCGACGACGAACGAGGTGTGGCCCCACCACTCGACGAGCGAATCGCCGGGGCTGAAGGTCACCACCGAGATCGTGAGATCTTCGGGGCGACTCTCACCCGTCATCCACGGAGACGAAGATTGCGCGGTGGCCAGCGCCACCACGAGCGAAAGCGCAGCGATCACGACGTCAGATCACTGATTGAACCAGCGCTGCTCACCGTCGTCAGGCGTTCCACCGGCAGCCTGCTGCTTGCGCTGGGTGAGTTCGACCGGCTCGACCCCCGCGGCCCGCAGCGCACCCGGACCCGCAATCACCTGAGGGCCGGGCTCGACGATCACCTTGGGGAGATCTTCGCTGGTGGTGCTGGTCGGCACTGGAATCGCCGCGCGGACCGTCTCTTCGTGGCGCTGCTGCCCGCCGCCACCCGAGCCAGCGGCCGCCGGGTCGGAGTTCGCGTCAGTGATGAACTGCGTCACGGCCTCGCGGATCACTGCGCCGAGCGACTGCTGCATGCGCTGCGCGAGCTGTGTGAGCGCGTCGGCGAGATCAGGAGGCGCGCGGAACGCCAGCGTGCGCACGCCAGTCATCATCTGCGTCAATTCCTGCAACGCCATCGACGGCCGCGCGACGTTGAAGTCGCCTGAATCAAGCATCGCCCGAATGCGGCGCGACAGGTCTTCACGCGTGTACCAGGAGCCGTCGAGAAAGATGGCTTCGGCGTCGACGTCGATGGGGAATTGGCTCATGGGTGGGAACCCTACTCCCCCACTCGGGTGATCTGAACTGTCCTTGCGTCGTCGTGTGTTTCAAGGAAAGTGTCTGCCGTCTTGCTGCCCCTGCTGTCGCTCCTCAGCGTTCTGGCCGTTGCACCCGATGGTGGCCTCGCGGCTCCCTTCCAACTGCGCGCGCGCGCGGTGCCCGAGAAAGTGCAACTCGGCGAGCCGTTGACCGTCGAGGTCGTGATCAGCCACGAGCCCGCACAACGCTATGAGCTCAAAACCCCGAGCGATCTCGGCGACTTCGACTACCTCGGCCAGGAACGGAAGCGAGTCGATGGGACCGATCAGTCCACCACCACGCTGATGGTGAGACTGTCCGCTTTCCAGTTGGGCCAGCTCGACACACCGTCGCTCGAGGTCGAAATCACCTCGCCCGATGGGATGGGCACACTCCCGCTCCCGCGCGTGAAGGTCGAAGTGGTCAGCTCGTTGTCGCCCGACGCCGCGACCAAGGGCGAAAACCTCTACGACACCAAGCCGCCCGAAGAGCTCGCGATTCGCAGCTGGCGTCTGCTTTCCGTGCTCGCCGGGCTGCTGGCGCTCGCGGCCATCGGGTGGGCCGTGATGCGCTACCTGCGTCGCCCGAAGCCGGTGGTGCCGGCGTACGTCGCCCCGCCTGAGCCGCTGCACGTGCGCGTGACGAAGGCGCTCGACTCGCTGGCGGCCGAGAACCTCCCCATGAAGGGCGAGTTCAAGCCCTACTACTTCCGCCTCTCGGAGATCGTGCGCGGCTACCTGGGCGAGCTGTACGGCTTCGAGGCGCTCGAGAGCACCACGCCCGAGCTGCTGTCGTCGCTGAACTCGCGCACCACGCCGGGCCTCCCCGTCGCGGAAGTGAAGACGTTCGCAGAGGCGTCTGACTACGTGCGCTACGCGAAGCAGGAGCCCACGGTCGACGAGTGCAAGCAGCACCTCGAGCTCGCGTACCGCATCGTTCATTCCACCCAGGCCGCGGTGACGTCCGCGCCTCGCCCGCCACCGCCCGCGCCGTGATCGACACTTCGTCGTTCCACAGCCCGCATTACCTCTGGCTGCTGCTCGCGGTGCCGATGATCCTCGTGTGGGCGTGGGTCGAGCGTCGCAAGCGCGCCGTGCTGCGGTTCTCGGCCGCGAGCCAGATCTTCAAGCAGGGCCGCGGCATTCGGCCGTACTTCTTGTGGCTGTTGCCCACCCTGCGCATCGGCGCGTTCGTCTTCGCCGTCATCGCGCTCGCGCGACCGCAGGAGCGAGACAGCCGGGTCAAGGATCTCTCGGTCGAAGGCATCGACATCATGATCGCCCTCGACCTTTCGACGTCGATGGAGGCCGCCGACTTTCGACCCAACAACCGCCTCCACGTCGCGAAAGAAGTGCTGACCGAGTTCCTCGCGGGTCGCACCAACGATCGCATCGGCCTCGTGGTGTTCTCGGGAGCGGCCTACACGCAGGCGCCCCTCACGCTCGACTACGGCGTGCTGAAGGAAGTCATCAAGCAGCTGCGCACCCGGGTCCTGGAAGACGGCACGGCCATTGGCGACGCGGTCGCCACGGCGCTCAACCGCCTGCGCGATTCGGAAGCCAAGAGCCGCGTGGTGGTGCTCATCACCGATGGTGACAACAACGCAGGCCGCATGTCACCAATCGACGCTGGTGAAGCCGCGAAGGCGCTCGGCATTCCCGTGTACACCATCCTCGTCGGCAAGGGCGGCAAGGTGCCCTTCCCTGCCGGCACCGACATCTTCGGTCAGCAGGCGTGGCGCGACGTCGAGATCCCCATCAACCCCGAGCTGCTCGAGAAGATTGCTTCGATGTCGGGCGGGGAATTCTACCGCGCCACAGACCGCGCGACGCTCAAGGAAGGCCTGCAGAAGGTGCTCGACTCGCTCGAGCGCAGCAAGTTGATGGAAGGCGGCGCGATGGCCACCTACCGCGAGCAATTCCACCTCTTCCTGCTCATCGCTGCGGCGATGCTGGTCCTCGAGTTCTTCCTCAAGTCGACGTTGCTGAGGGTGTTCCCGTGAACCCCTGGCGCTTCTCGGTCCTCGGGTACAAGGCCGGCTTCGCGCAGCCGTGGTTCCTGCTCGGCATCGGCGTGGCGCTGCTGCTGGGGCTCATCGCGGTCGTGGTGTCGGCGCGCCGCAGCACACGGCTCGCGAAAGCGGTGCCCAACCGGCTCGCCGACGTGCTCGCTCCGGGCGTCTCGACGGTGTTGCCGACCTTGCAGAGCGCGTCGTACACGATGGCGCTCATCTTCTTTGCCTTCGCGCTCTCGCAGCCGCAATGCGGTGAGAAGGCCGAGGTCGCCAGGCGCCGCGGCATCGACGTGGTGGTCGCGCTCGACGCCTCGAAGTCGATGTACGCCCGCGACGTCACGCCCTCGCGGCTCGATCGCGCCAAGCTCGAGCTCACGACCCTGCTCGACTCGCTCAAGGGCGATCGCGTCGGCATCGTCGCGTTCGCCGGCGACGCGTTCATTCAGTGCCCGCTCACGTCTGATTACGCGGCAGCGCGGCTCTTCCTGCGCGCCATCGATCCCGAGTCGATGCCGCAGGGGGGCACCAACATCGGCGCGGCTCTGCTCCTGTCGCGCGAGGTGCTCGAGAACGCCGACCGCGGCGCGAAAGATCGCGTGGTCGTGCTGCTGTCTGACGGCGAAGATCTCACTGGCGACATCACCGAAGGCATCGACTCGCTCAAGGACCTCAACGCCAAAGTGCTCGCGGTCGGCATCGGGTCTGACTCCGGCGAGCCCGTGCCCATCTTGAACAAGGCGGGCGACGTCGCAGGGTACAAGAAAGACGCGAACGGCGTCACGGTCATCACGCGCCTCGATCGCGCCGGCCTGCAACGCATCGCGAGTCAGACTGGCGGCGAGTTCTTTCACCAGCCGCGCGGTGTCGCGATGGCCGACGTGGTGAAGATCATCGACACGTTGCAGAAGAGCGAGCTCGAGAGCCGCGTCACCATGAAGTACGGCGAGGTGTACCAGCCGTTCCTGGCCATCGGCCTCGTCTTCCTCGCGCTGGGCTTCGTGTTCCTCCCCTCGTGGCGCCGGAGCACCTCGCTCGCGGGGCTGGTGCTGGTGGCGCTCCTGGGGAGCGGCAACGCGCAGGCGGCGGGCCCCTTCGAGCGCAACCACCCGGAGATCGAAGCGGGCACGGAGGCCTACGACGCGCAGAAGTTCGAAGAGGCGCTCGCCCACTACGACGCGGCGCTCAAAGAGAAGCCGTCCGAACCGCGCGCGCATTACAACCGCGGGCTTGCGCTCCACAAACTGAACCGCAACGAGGAAGCGCAGCAGGCGTTTCAGCAGGCGCTCGATCTCGACCGCACCGGCGAACTGTCGGCGAAGATTCACTACAACCTTGGCAACGTCGCCGCGGCGGCGGGAGACCGGAAGAAGGCCATCTCCGAGTACCGCGCCGCCCTGAAGAAAGACCCGACCGATCAGCTCGCGCGGCACAACTTCGAGGTGCTGCTCAAGAACCTGCCGCCTGAAGAATCAAAGGGCGGCGATGGCGGTACCCCGGATGGTGGCGGGAATGACGGTGGGCGGCCCGACGGCGGCAGCGATTCCGGCGTCGATGGAGGATCCGACGCGGGTCAGCCTGATGGCGGCAAGCCTGACGGCGGCGCGGGCGACGCAGGGAGCAGTGACGCCGGCCAGGACGCGGGCACCGATGGGGGTCAAAACGGTGGTGACGGCGGGCAGGGCGATGGCGGACGCGGTGACGGCGGTGAAGGAGAGCAGGACAAGGCGGGCGATGCAGGTCAGCAGAGCGACGGCCAGCAGGGCGACGCGGGCTCCGATGGTGGCGCAGAGATGCCCCCCGATGCGGGAAGTTCGCAGCCCGAGCCGTCGTTGTTGCCCGACGGCGGTGTCGACGTGAGCAAGAAGGAAGCCGAGAAGTTGCTCGACTCGATGAAGAACAACGAGAAGAACCTCCAGTTGTGGCGGTTCAAGCAAAAGGCTCCGAGGACTGATCCCAATGGCAAGGACTGGTAGCGCCATTGCTCTCGGGCTTCTCCTGTCCACGGCCGCGTTGGCCGCTGGAGAGCCCGAGCTCACCATGCAGGCCGACCGCGAGAAGATCGGCACCGAAGACACGTTCCGGCTCGACGTCACGGTCGCCAACGCACCGGCTGGCTCGTCATTGAGCCTGCCGACTTCTGACGACTTCGAAGTGCTCGGCCGCAGCCAGAGCTCGCAGATGAGCTACTCGGTGGGCGCGGGCGGGGCCGGCGTCGTCACCCACGTGCAGAAACACACGCTGACCCTGCGCGCGAACCGCGTCGGCTCGCTGACCATCCCCGGCGCGAGTCTCCACACCCCCCACAACGGCGTCATCACCACCAAGCCGGTGAGCCTCACTGTCGTCGCCGGGCGCCTCGCGCCAGAGAAGAAGCCGCGACAGCAGAAACCGCCCAACCCCTTCGGGCTCCCGCCCGGCTTCTTCCCGCCGGGCATCGACGACGACACCCCGATTCCCGATCTGCCTGACGACTTCAATGGCGACATTCCGCGCAGCGACAGCGACCTCTTCCTGCGCGCGACGCTCGACAAGAGCGAGGCGTATGCAGGCGAGCAGGTGATGCTCTCGATTCACCTCTACTCGCGCGTCGATCTCTCGACGGTCGACACCGTCACCATGCCCAAGCTCGATGGCTTCTTGAGCATCGACTTCAAGACGCCCAACCAGCTCATGTCGGAGCAGCGGATCATCGGCGGCGTGCCGTACCGCGAGTACCTGCTGCGGCAGAAGGCCATCTTCCCCCTGAAGGCCGGCGCCACGACCATCGAGGCCCCCGAAGCCGACATCACCACCGGCCTCCTGTTCGCAGGGCGACGTGTGCACCGCAAAGGCAACGAGCTCAAGCTGGTGGTGCGCCCCCTGCCCCCGGGCCCCGCGACGAACATCGTGGGTCGCTGGCGCCTCTCGCGCGAGATCTCGCAGACCGGGGTCGCGCTCGGGGAGCCGGTGCAGGTGAAGTTCACCATCGAGGGCCGCGGCAACCTGCAGACGGTGCAGCTGCCGCCACTCGCCGCGCCGCCGAGCTTCAAGGTGTTCGACCCCGAGAGCGCTGACAAGCCTGCCAACTCGAAGGCCCACGTCGGTGGCACCCGCGTCATCGAATACACGCTCGTGCCGCAGCAGACTGGCACCTTCACCCTGCCCGCCTTCGCCGTGCCGTACTTCGATCCCGAAGCGCGCAAGTACGAAGAGATGGTGGTCGACGCGATCTCCATCACCGTGCGGCCCGGCGTCGGTGGCGCGACGGTGCAGACGCAGCCAGGCGTTCCGCTCAACACCGACCCCGGCGTGAAGAACCAGCTCGTGGGCGGCGGCCTCAAGTCGTTGCGCCACACCGCGCGCTTCAGTTCACAGCAGAGCTCACTCAGCACTCAGAAGTGGTTCCTCCCGGTCGCGCTCGCGCCGCTCCTCGTCACCCTGCTGGCGGGCGCGTTCGTCTTCGTGCGCGGGAGCCTCGGCCCCGAGACGAAGGAATCGATTCAGAAGCGGCAGGCCCGCGCGGCCCGCAAGCGCCTCGCGGCCGCAGAGAAGTTGATGTCGGGCGGCTCGACGGGCGATTTCTACGTAGAGATCGAGCGCGCGCTGGGCAGCTTCATGGGCGCCAAGCTCGGCGTCATCGTCGTCGGCATGCAGCGCGCGGAGCTGGTGCAGAAGCTCACCGAGGCAGGATTGAGCGAGCTCGACCGCAAGCGCATCGTTCACGTGCTCGAGACCTGCGACACCGGCCGCTTTGCGCCGGGCATGGGCGACGCAGGCGCACGCAAGCTGGCGCTCGACGAGGCCGCGAAGGCGATGGAGATCTGGTCGTGATCTCCCTGATGCTCGCCCTCACCCTCGCGCAGTACACGCCGCAAGAAGCGCAGGCGCTCTTCGTCGAGGGCAATGACGCCTATTACAAGGGCGAGTACGCCGCAGCGCAGGCCCGCTACGAGAAGCTGCTGCAGGCCGGGCTCGGTGGCCCCGACGTGTTGTTCAACCTCGGCACCACGCACCTCGCCGCCAATCAACTCGGCCCCGCGATGCTGTACCTCGAGCGCGCCGCCCGCCTCACCGACGACGACGACATCGGCGCCAACCTCGCGGTCGCGAAGCAGCGCCAGGTCGATCAGGTCGTGGGGGCGGAAGCCACGAGCGCGCCCTTCACCCAGCGCGTCGCCGAGGCCATCGACGAGCGGTTGGTGGCCATCGCGTTTCTCATCACCTGGTGGCTCGGGTTCGCGTTGGTGTGGCTCTCGTGGCGACGCGAGGGTGCTCGCCTGATTCCCGGGCTGCTCGCGGCGCTGTTGCTGTCGGTCGGCGCGGTGTTGGGTGGCGCGTTGGTCGTCACCTCGAACGTGCGCGCCACCGTCGAGGAAGCGATCGTGATGCCCGAGGTGAGCAAGGTGCACGAGTTCCCCGGCGACAACGCGAAGGTGTCGTTTGAGGTGCACGCAGGCCTCAAGGTGCGCATCATGGAAGTCTCCGGTCGCTACGCGCGCATCCGGCTCCCGAACGCCCTCGAAGGGTGGACCGAGAAGGAAGGCCTGGTGTCTCTGTGAGCGACGCGATGATCGAAGTGTCCAACGTGGTGAAGGTGTACCGCCGCGGGAAGACCGAAGTTCGCGCGCTCGACGGGGTGTCGCTCACCGTGCCGAAGGGCCAGTTCCTCTCGGTGATGGGCAGCTCGGGCTCAGGCAAGAGCACGATGCTCAATCTGTTGGGCGCGCTCGACGTACCCACCTCGGGAACGCTGCGCATCGACGGCAAGGAAATCTCGCGCTTCCCCGACGATGAGCTGTCGCGTTTCCGGCGCGATCGCCTGGGGTTCATCTTTCAGTTCTTCAACCTGCTGCCCACGCTCACCGCGGTCGAGAACGTGATCCTCCCCGAGCTCCTGGCGGGCAAGTCGCGCGACGAGCTCACCCCGAAGGCCATTGCGCTGCTCGAGCAGTTCGGGCTCAAGGGCCGCTCGACACACCGCCCCGACGAGCTGTCGGGTGGCGAGATGCAACGTGTCGCCGTCGCGCGTGCGTTGCTCTCGGAACCTGCACTGCTGCTCGCCGACGAACCGACGGGCAACCTCGACTCGAAGACCGGCACCGAGGTGCTGCGCTTGATTCGCGAGGCGACCCGCGAGCGACACCTGACGGTGGTGATGGTGACCCACGACCCGCGCGCAGCCGAGGTGGGTGACCGGCTGGTGCGTCTGGCAGACGGCCACATCGTCGGCGACGAAGTGGTGCGCAGCGCCGCAGCCTGAGTCGTTGACGGATCTGCGAGATGGGGTATTGAGGTCCTCACCTCGGGGGGGTTCGAAGTAAGGAACCCAGTGGTCCGCATCACTCCAGACGTCGGGAAGAACAGGGTTGTGATCGAGTTCATCGGTCATGTGTCCGCCGCAGATTTGACGCAAGCCGCTGAGGTCACCGAAGCCGCGCTTGAGCGCCTGCAGACGCCGGTCGACGTGTTGTCTGACATTCGCGATCTTCAGACCCTCGACGAGGAGATCCTTGCGGCGTTCCGCAAGGTCGGCGGCGTGCTCGGGCACTTCGGCGTTCGACGGGTGGTGCGGGTCGTCGGCAAGAGCGCGAAGGCAGCCGTGCAGCTCGAGCGCCTCTCGCGCAGCCTGAAAGATCACGCCGCCCACCTTGCATTCTCGATGGAAGAGGCCGAGCGGGTCTTCGCCAAGTAGTTTTCAGAGGTCGGCTGGCGAATGGCCGTTAATCTCCGCGCGAAATGTGGGCGCTCCTCAGACTCGTCTCGATCCGTCACGTCTTCGGGTCTCCGCTGCGCTCGCTGCTCACGTTGATCGGCGTCTCGGTCGGCGTCGCGACGCTCGTCGGAATCGCCAGCATCAACCGCTCGGTGATGGACGCCTTCCGCTCGACCATCGACACGGTCGCCGGCAAGGCCGACCTCACCGTCGCCAGTGAGAGCACGGGCTTCCCCGAAGAACTGCTCGAGACGGTGCGCGGCGTGCCCGGTGTGTTGCACGCGGCTGGCAGCCTCTCGGTGGTCGCCCCCGTCTCGAACTCGCCCGGTGAGAGCCTGTACTTGATGGGCGTCGATCTGCTCGATGACGGCTTCTTTCGCACCTACGAAGGGGCCGACACCGACGTCGGCAAGCTCGCCGACGATCTCGAGTTCTTGAACTCCACCGATCGCATTCTCGTGTCGGAGCGCTTCGCCTCCGAGAAGGGCCTCAAGACCGGTGGCACCATCGATCTCCAGACTCCCGATGGCGTGAAGCCGTTCGTCATTCACGGGCTGCTCAAGGAAACCGGCCCGCTCAAGGCCTTCGGTGGCGCGGTGGGCGTGATGTTCTTCGGCAGCCTCCAGGAGGCGTTCGCGAAGGGCCGCGTGCTGACGCGCATCGACGTGGCCATCGACCCGAAGGTGGGCCTCGAGGCGATGAAGGAGCGGTTGAAGCAGGTCGTCGGCCCGACCATCGAGGTCGACTCACCCGATCGCCGCGGCCAGGCGGTGCAGACGATGGTGCGAAGCTTTCAGCTGGGGCTCAACCTCGGCTCGGGCGTCGCGCTGCTGGTCGGGGTCTTCCTCGTCTACAACACGGTGTCGATCAGCGTCGTGCAGCGTCGCCGCGAGATCGGCACCTTGCGCGCGCTGGGGGCCACCCGCCGTCGCATTCGCGCCCTCTTCGCGCTGGAGGCCGGCGTCTTCGGGCTCTTCGGCAGCCTGCTCGGTCTGCCGCTGGGCATCCTCGTGGGCAAGGCGGCCATCGGGAGCGTCAGCAACAGCGTCTCGGAGATCTACGTTCGCGTGAACACGAAGGACGTGGAGCTCGGCACCACAGAGCTCGTGTTGGGCCTCACGCTCGGCATCCTCGGGAGCGTCTTCGCCGCCCTGCGCCCCTCGTGGATCGCGTCGTCGGTGCAGCCCGTCGAAGCGCTGCGCAAAGACGCGGCGATCGGCGCGGGCGCGGTCGAGGTGAAGTCGTGGCCCACCTACCTCGGCGTCGGGCTGCTCGCGATCGCGTACCCCGTCGCGCAGATTCCCCCACCGCTCGAGAACCTGCCGCTGGGTGGCTACGCGGCGATCTTCTTCATCCTCATGGGCGTGACGCTGTTGTCGCCCATCGTGCTGCGTACGCTCAACGCGCCCTTCCAGCGGCCCGGTGAAGCGCTGTTCGGAATCTCTGGACGATTGGCCGCAGACAACTTCGCCCGCGCCCCCGTGCGCACGGCGGTTCCCGTCAGCGCGCTCAGCATCGGCGTGACGATGGCGGTGACGCTCTCGTCCTTCATCGGCAGCTTCGAGGCCAGCGCCGAACGGTGGATCGAGCAGGCCATTCCCGCAGACCTGTTCGTCACCTCGTCGGCGAGACTCGCGGGCACGCAGAACCAGCCGATGAAGGCGGGCATTCAGGAAGAGCTCGCGAGCATCCCCAACATCGAAGCGCTCAACCCGGTGCGGCTCTTCGCGCACGAAGTGCTCGATCTGCGCATCTTCGTGATCTCGCTCGACCCCGAGGTGCACGACCGCCACGGCGCGACGCTGATGCTCGAGGGGACGATTCCCACGGCTGAAGAGCGCGCGAGGGGACTGGTGGTCATCAGCGAGAACCTCTCGCGCCGGCGCAATCTCCACGTTGGCTCGACCTTCCCCATGAAGACACCGACGGGCGAACACGCCTACACGGTGGGGGCGATCATCATCGACTACACGTCAGATCAGGGCGCCGTGATCCTCGATCGGAAGATCTTCATGAAGCAGTTCCTCACCGATCAGATCGACACCTTCCACGTCTACCTGAAGGACAAGTCGAAGCTCGAAGAGACGCGCTCGGCGATCACCGCGAAGCTGGGAAAGCAGTTCGATCTCTACGTGCTGTCGAACTCAGAGCTGCGAACCGAAGCCAAGAAGCTCGTCGGCGGAGCGTTCTCGATCACCTACGCGATGGAGATCGTCGCGGTGGCCCTCGCGCTGCTCGGCATCATCAACACGCTGCTCGCTGCGGTGCTCGATCGCACGCGCGAGATTGGCCTGTTGCGCGCCGTGGGGGCCGATCGCGGACACATCATGAAGCTCTTCACCGGCGAGGCGTTCTTCATCGGGCTCACCGGGAGTCTCTTCGGAGTCATCACCGGGGGCGTGGTCGGCCTCATCGTCACCAAGATCGTCGGGGTGCAGGCCACGGGGTGGAACTTCCCCTTCACCTACCCCTGGGCCACGGCGGGCCAGCTGGTGGTGGTCGGCACGTTCTCGGCGATCATCGCGGGCATCTACCCGGCGCGCCGCGCCGCCCGGTTGGACGTGGTGGAAGCCCTCGCCTACGAGTGAGGGTATAGAGTCCCCCCATGGCAGGCCCGTTCCGCATCCTGGTGGTCGAGGACGAGCCCGTGATCCGCGAGTTGGTGCGGAGCCTGTTGACCGAATCGGAGTGCGAGGTCGAGACCGCGTCGCACGCCGCCGACGGGCTCAAGCTCGCCAGGACGCAGACGTTCGATCTGATCCTGCTCGACGTGGTGTTGCCGCCGCACGGCAGCATTCAGCTCGATGGCATCGCAGTGTGCCGCATGCTGCGGGCCGACCCGCGCACGGCGAAGACGCCGATCTACATGCTCACCGCCAGGGCGAAGAAGTCAGACGTCGAGGTGGCGATGAAGGCCGGGGCCAACGGCTACATCCACAAGCCCTTCCGGGGCGCCGAGCTGCTCGATCTGGTCGGGCAGCTCAAGGCGCGGCCGGCCTGAATCACTTGAGGCGCGGGTGCAGGAAGCGCGCGATCGCGAACATGTCGTCCCAGTCGAGCTGATCGAACTCGACGGCGAGGCCCTCTTCGTTGCGACGGCGCACCGTGACGTCGATCACCACTTCGCGATCGCCCGGCAGCGGGAGGCAGAGGGTCATGCGATCGTCGGCCGCGGCGAAGTCACCGACGATCTTCAGGCCCGCCATCGAGAGGTCGGTCGCCTTGGCCACCACCGAGCGGCCGCCGGTGAAGAGCTTCACCATGAAGCCTGCATCGACGCGGGGGTGAAAGCGGGTGGGCAACGGTGACTGCGCGGTAATGTTGATCATTTCTCTTCGCCTCTCGTGATGGGGAGCTCGCTACAGGTGCTGATCAGTGTTGATCACCGTGTAGCGCCCGCAAATTTTCGGCCGGCCCGTTTCCGAGTTGGAGTGCCGCGCAGTGACGAAACCTCGCATTGGACTGGTCTGTTCGGGTGGTGGCGCGCGCGGTGCGTACGAGGCGGGCGTCATTCGCTATCTGCGCGAAGAGTTGCCGGCGGCAGCGCGCGCGAACGTGCGCTTTGACGTGCTCTCAGGGACGTCGGTCGGCGCGAGCACGGCGTGCTTCATCGCGGGCACGATGCACATGCCCGACGAGCAGGGCCGCGCCCTCGAAGCGCTGTGGACGGGGCTCACCCTCGAGAAGGTGTTCCGCGTCGAGGGCGAGTCGCTCTACTCGGTGAGCCGCAAGATCTGGCGCGCCACGCGGGCCAACGAGCGCCCCGAAGGGTGGCGGCTGTACGACTTGTTTCACCCCGAGCCCATCGAGCACATCGTTCGTCACTCCATCGACTGGCCACGCATCGCTGCCAACCTGGCCCGGGGCCTGTGCTCAGCGGTGAGCGTCAGCAGCACCCGCATTCGCGATGGCAAGACGGTCATCTTCATTCAGCGTAGAGAGTCAGGCCTGCCGCGCTGGAGCCGCGACCCGTACCAGCAGCCCATCGAGGTGGTGCTCGGGCCGGAACACGCGCTCGCAAGCGCTGCGATTCCCCTCATCTTCAGGTCGGCCCGCGTGGGCGACGAGTACTACTGCGACGGCTTCGTGCGGCAGAACACGCCGCTGAGCCCGGCCCTGAGGCTTGGTGCCGACCGGGTGTTGATTCTGTCGCTGCGTCACAAGCCGAAGGTCGAGCTCGACCCGCCGAAGCTGAAGTCGATGCCGACGACACCGCAGATCATCGGCAAGGTGCTCAACGCGTTGATGGTCGATCGCACCGAGTACGACCTCGATCGCCTGCGTCGCATGAACGAGATGCTCGAGAGCGGCCGCCGCGCGTACGGAGAGGACTTCGTTGCGCGCATGAACGAGACGATGAGCGAGATCCGAGGCCAGCCGTACCGCGTGGTGCGCGATCTCGTAGTGCGGCCCTCACGCGATCTCGCGGAACTGGCGCGCCCTCACCTCGAGAAGCGCGCGAAAGCCGAGTCCGCTGAAGCCGCGCTCCCGACTCGCCTGTTGCATCGACTCTCGGGCTCGAACCTGTTCACGCAAGCCGAGCTCGGGAGCTACCTACTGTTCGACGCCGCGTACGCGAAAGACCTGGTGTCCCTCGCCATGGAAGATGCCCACGCGCGTCGCGATCAGTTGATCGAGTTCTTCGACCCGAACTCGAAGTGATCAGTGCAGTTGGCGCTTGAGCATCCCCGATGAGAGTTGGTTCTGCAGTTCCTGGCCGGAAGCGGCGTGCCCATGGAAAAGGGGCTGCTCCGTCACCTGGTACTGCACCGCGCGCGCTCGGAGAAAGCTGCCCATCATCTCGAGCGAAGCACCATGGACGTCAGTCGAGATCATCGTGATCTCCTTCCCGTGCACTGGGTTCTTGAGGCCTTCGGGGTTGTTCAGGTTCCGCGCGAAGGCGTTGGCATCGATTTCCGCCTCGTACTTCTTCACGCGGGAGTGACTGCCCCCGTCCGCGATGCCCAACATCATCTCCGCACGCCCCTCGGCCTCGAGCACCAGCTTCTGCTCGAACTTGAAGTCACGCAGGACGTCCAGGACGGAGGCCTTGCCGTTCTGAAGGCGCTCGATGACCTCGGGAGGCAAGCGCAGCTCGGTGCGCTGCTTCGCGGTCACCTCGCCCGACAGACCGCCACCGAAGAGGAGCAGGCCGTAGCGCGCGGCCGCCTCGCCCGTCAGGCCCTGTTCGATGACGAGCGAGTTGCGATCGAGGTCGATGACCATCTTCTGGCCGCCCGTCAGCTCGAGCCCGCCGCCAATACCGGGGAGCGGAAGATGAAGACCCGCCGAGGCGAGGTCGGAGATCTCCACCTGCCGAAGACCCTCCGCCGCGTAGTGCTGAACCCGCTGACGGGCCTCTGAGCCCATCGGCTGCGTCATCATCCCCATGCTGGCCAGCAAGTCGCCTGCAGCTTCCGGCGTACGCACCTGCCAGGTGGTCCCCGCCCCGACCCCAACACTCGCGCCTGCTCCCGCTTCGAGACCAACGCGCCCCTGTGCATTGAGCTTGATCGTGAACTCGCCCTGTTCGTCGCGGGTGATGATCGCGCTCACCTTTCCCCCATTGTGCGCAACGAGGCCGCTCAGTTCGACCTCGGCAGCACCGGGCGTGGGGATCTGCGCGAAGTACTCACGAGCCGCCGCGCTGAGCGAACCGGTGTTCGACCGGGCGTAGTCACGCTCCTCCTGACGAGCGACCTCCAGTCGATTGACCTGCTGCGGAACGACGGGCTTCGGAGTTTCCGCGCACTCGTTGGTCTCCAGCTGCGCGGGGGTGAAGTGGCTGCCTTCGATGGTGTTCGACATGTGGTGCTCCGGGGTGAGGGGTTGGTGCACGACCCCTTCGCAACCCGCGTTCCACGTCCGCGCACCTGCGATTGATGCCACTTGGTGCGCCGGCGCCGTCTCGCTTCGCAGACCACCACTCCGCGGCCGGAGACGGACACCGGAGACCGCGAGCTCGACCTTCTGCCCACTTACGAGCGGCACGCCAGATGAACAGAGGCCGCCCACCACTCGCCGCACAGGAGACGAACCATGGAAGCCCCCAGCCGCATCTCGATGACCCCCACCGTCGCCCGCCAGACCCCGAAGAACGAGTTTGGCAACGTGCTCAAGAACACGCTGGAGACCGCGGTCAGCATGGGTGGCAGCCTGATGAGCGCGATGCCCGGGGGCGGCATCATCAGCGCCGCGGTGAGCAACGTCTCGGCGCTCGCCAACGCGGGCCAGACGGGTCGCAGCGCTGCGGCGGCCACGGGCATCACCAGCGTACAGGGCAGCGCGTCACTGGGTGGAGGCAGCGGCATCAGCGCCACCAGCCAGACGCTCGCGACCTCGCCCAGCGGCGTGCCCGGCGAGATGGGCGGAATGATCAGCCAGATGCGCGCCGAGGCCGACCGCTCGATGCTGGTTCAGATGCAGATGCAGCAGGAGAGCCGTGAGTACAACACGGTCTCCAACGTGCTGAAGGTGCGGCACGACTCGGCGAAGTCGGCCATCAACAACATCCGGTAACCGGCCATGGCGATCAACCCTCTGGGGAGCGCCGGCCTCCCCAACGTCACCGGCGCCGGGAGCACACCAAAGACCGAGAGCTTCTCGAAGGTGCTCAAGCAATCGCCCGCGCGCCCGGAAAACGCGCCCACGCCCGTCGTCAACCCGCCTCGCACCGAGGCGAAGGGCGTGCAGCAGGCGCAGGCCGGCAAGTGCCGCGTCGAGGCCACCGCGAAGGCCGACTCCCAGGTCAGCGCGACCAGAGTGCTCGATCAGGTGAATCAGGCGCAGAACCGCATGGAGCAGATCCTCAAGCTCGCCGAGTCGGGGAAGTCGTTTTCCCCCGCGGAGCTGCTCTCGCTGCAGACCCACGTGTACCGCGCTTCGCAGGAGCTCGATCTCGCCGGCAAGGTCGTCGAGAAGGCCACCGGCGGCGTCAAGCAAGTCCTCCAGACCCAGGTGTGACCCATGAACCGCCTCTTCCTCACCGCAGCGATGACCTTCCTCCTCACCGGCTGCGCGACCCAGATTCAGCACGGCCTCGACGAGCGCGACGCGAACGAGATCGTCTCCGTGCTCGTCGAGCGCGGCTTCGCTGCGAAGAAGGTGCCCGAGAAGGGCAAGAAGCCGACGTGGGCGATCGAGCTCGACGACGACGAAGCGACCGAGGCGATGCGCGTGCTCACCGAGCTGAAGCTGCCCCGCCCCGTGCGCCTCAAGACGCAGACGCTCGCGCAGGCGGGCGCCGGGCTCATCGATACGCCGAGCGCCGAGCGGCTCCGTCAACTCGAAGCGCAAGAAGGTGACATCGAGGAATCGCTCGAGACGCTCGACGGCGTCGCCTCGGCCTCGGTGGAGCTCGTCGTTCCGCCCCCGCCCCGCCCCGGCCAGCCGGTGGTCGCCTCAAAGGCCTCGGTGCTGGTGCGTGTGCGGCAAGACGCCGTGGAGCGCCTCACCATGCAGCGCGCTGAGCTCCGTGCGTTGGTGGCTGCTGCCGTCGATGGGCTCAAGCCCGATGACGTGGTGCTGGTCATCGACACCGTGACGATTCCCCCCGCGGCGGTGAAACCCTCGACGCAGGAGACCATGCGCCCCCTCGTGGTGATCCTCGGGCTCACGCTCTCGACCCTCGCCTTCGTGCTCGTGTTGCTCGCCTGGCGTCTGCGCAAATCGCGCGCTCCCGAAGCAGCGCCGTCGACCAGCGTGGCGCCCGCCAGCACGCCTCAGCCTGCGCCCGCACGTCCCGTCGTGAACCCTGCCCTGCAGCGAAAGGTGGCCTGAGATGAACACCCGGTCCGACGGCACCGACACCACCCGCGTCGATCGCCACCGCAAAGAGGCCCCGCGCGTCATGGGCTTCCCCGAGCGCGTGGCCCTGTTCATCACCGCGCTGCACAAGCAGCAGGCCGAGGAGCTCTTCGCAGGCCTGGTCGCGCCGATGCACAAGCGGGCCAGCCACTTCTCGAGCGACATGAAGCTGTGGGATTCCGCGCGACGACAGGCCCGATTGGCCCACGAGTTTGGTGTGCGTGCCGACGCGCCGGAACGACTCAAGAAGCTCGTGCTCAGCGTCGAGGGGCCCCTGCGCGCGGCGGTCGTGGCGTGCCTCCCGGCCCCGATGAAGCGGGACTTCCCCCAGTTCACGACCCCCGCGCTCAACTTCCCGGAGCCCGTGCGCGCGCTCGCCGCTCGCCTGGTTCGGGAGGCGACCCGCTAGCCCCCCTCCCACCTGCCCAACCCTCAGGGTCAGAGACCATCGGTCTCTGGCCCTTTCGTCGTTTCGCCGCGCTGGACGGGCGGTCTCTGAGACGAGACGGGTAGCGCGGCATAAGCATTTGATTTTGCTGTGTCCACGACTGGTCCGGACCATGAACAAGGGCCCGGCATGGACGACACGACGCTCATCACCCAGACCGCCGCCCCGCTCCCGAAGGTGTCGGAGCGCCGCGAGGTCTTCGCTCGCCGGGTGCAGCTCTCACCGGTGCAGAAGCTGACCCGAGCCCACCTTGCCGCCAGCGCCCGCCCCCTGGCGATGGAGTCGATGGACGCCGCCGTCGCCCGCGTCGCCCAGACCCTCGGCACCTCACTGAAGACCTCGCTGAGCTGCCGCGCGAGCCTCACGCCTTCGACGTTGCACCCGCTCTCCCACGTCGCAGCGAAGGCGCTCTTCGTGACCCTCGACCTCGGCGGCGACGCGTTGGGGCTGGTGGAGATCGACAACCTCTGTGTCGGCGCGTTGCTCGCGAGCATCACCGGCGCCAACGAGAGCGTCGGGCTGCCGACCCGCCTGTCGAACATCGAAGAGGCGGCGTTGGCGTGGGTGGTGCTCACGACGTTGAGCGAGCTGCGCAAGGAGGCGGTCTTCGAGAACGTCGCCCCGCGCCTGGTGTCGATGAGCCTCGACCGCAGCGACGCGCTGGCCTCGCTCGACGCTCGCCGCCGTCACGTCTCGGTGCAGCTCTCACTTCAGCTCGGCAACACGACTTCGCTCGTTCGCGTCATCGTCCCCGCGCTGTGGGCACAGTCGAAGCTCGAGCTGCTCGCGACCGAGAACGCCCCCGCGCCCCAGAAGTCGGTGCTGGACGCGACGCTGGCGACGACCTGCCTCATCGGCAGCGCGCTCTTGCCGCCGCGGGAGGCGTCGAACCTGACGGTCGGTGACGTACTCGTCTTCGCCGGCATCTCGCATGGCGCGCAGGGGCTCAAGGGCCACGGTCGCCTCGTCACGCCGACCTTCGAGCTGCAAGGCACCTTCACCGAAGCAGGCTTCACCCTCACCCGCGCTCTCGAGCGCTCCACCCAGGAGTACGCCATGTCGAACGTCGATCCCTCCATGCCCGTCGAAATCGAAGTCGAGCTCACCCGCGTTCGTCTGCCCGTACATCAGCTCGGTCAGATTCGTCCTGGCGGGCTGATTCCGCTGCACATCAACGCCGCGCAGCAGGTGGTGGTGCGCATCGGTGACAAGGCCGTCGCCCGCGCTGAACTGGTCGAGATCGAGGGCGAGATCGGCGCCCGCATCGTCACGATGCTCTGAGGCCGCCATGACGCTCTCGCCTCGCCAGAAGTTGATCGGAGCGTCGGTGTTGGCGCTCACCCTGCCCCTCGCCGCCAGCCTGCAGGGTGCCTCGGCCACGTCGGCCGCGCGACTCGTGCTCATCGTCCTCGCGCTCGGCGGCCTCGCGTTCTGGTTCATCCGCGCACGCGGCGGGTTGCCCTCGAAGTTCCAGTCGGCGCCGCGCCTCAACGTCGTGCAGCGCGTGGGGCTCTCGGCGCGCACGGGCCTCGCGCTCATCGAGGTCGACGGCAAGCCCTACCTCGTCGTTCACGGTGACGGCTTCGCGCGCATTCGCCCCGCTCGCCGCCCCGCCCGCGTCAGCCCACGCATCGCCCCCGACCTCGAAGCCGAAGTTCCCGCCATCCCCTCCTGACCGATTCACTGCGCCATGAAACTCTTCCGCCTCGTTCCGCTGTTCGCCGCCCCCGCCCTCGCGAAGACCACGGAGCTCCCGAGCGACGGCTTCGCGAGCAACCAGGTGCAGATGATGGGCCTGCTCGCGGCAATGGCGATCGTCCCGTTCGCGATCATGATGCTCACCAGCTTCTCGAAGATCGTGGTGGTGCTCTCGATGGTGCGCTCGGCGCTCGGCACGCAGCAGGCGCCGCCGACGATGGTCATCACGGGCCTCGCCGCGGTGCTCTCGGCGACGGTGATGACGCCGACCATGGAGAAGATGTGGTCCACCGGTCGCGACGGGTGGGTCGAGAACGCCGATACGGCCTCGATGGTGTCGCAGGCTGGTGCAGTCGCGCAGCCCCTCAAGGACTTCCTCGTGAAGCACGGCAGCGCCGAAGAGCGCGCTCGCTTCGTCGACCTCGCCCGCGAGCTGCGCCCGGTGGGAGAGAGCGGCCTGGTGAGCGACGCAGACCTCTCGGTCATCGTGCCGGCCTTCGTCATCACCGAGCTCAAGGAGGCCTTCATCATCGGCTTCCTCCTCTTCCTGCCCTTCCTCGTGCTCGACATGCTCATCGCCAACGTGCTGCTCGCGCTTGGCATGCAGACGCTCTCGCCCAGTCAGGTGAGCCTGCCGTTCAAGATTCTGCTCTTCGTCGCCGTCGACGGCTGGGGGCTCCTCTCGCGCGGTCTCATCCTCGGGTACCGGTGAACACCATGGACACCTCGCTCCTCCTCGGTCTGGCTCGTGAAGCGCTGCTGTTGATGGTGTTGGCCTCGGCACCGCCGATTCTGTCGTCGCTCGTCGTCGGCTTCCTCATGAGCCTCGCGCAGGCCACCACGCAGATTCAGGAATCGACGCTCTCGGTGGTACCCAAGCTATGCGCGGCGGTGCTCGCCCTCGTCATCGCCGGCCCGTGGATTGGCGATCAGCTCTCGCGCTTTACGACGCAGTTGATGATGACCATCCCCTCGGTGGCGCTGTGAACGGCGCGGCCCTCTCGCTGGCCATCGAGTCACTGCAGCCGCACGTGCTCGCCATTTCGCTCATCTCGGCGCGCCTGATTCCGGTCGCGTTTCTCTGCCCGTTGTTCGGCGGCTCGCACGCTCCGAGCCACGTGAAGTTGGGCACGGTGCTCGCGCTCGCGCTCTTCGTGCACTTCGCCGGGGGCATCGGCGCACCTCACGCCGCGACGGCCTTCGAGCTGGGCGCGCTGATGGTGAAGGAGGTCGTCTTCGGTCTCACCCTGGGGCTCATCGCCGCGCTGCCGTTCGACATCGCGCGCATGGGCGGCCGCTTCATCGATCTCTTTCGCGGCTCGTCTGCCGAAGCGGCGCTCCCCCTTGCGGGGACGAAGGAGTCGGCAACCGGCGACGCGCTCTACCACCTGCTCCTCGCGCTCGGCGCCGTCGGACTCGTCGGGCCCGCCATGCTGGGCGCACTGACTCGCAGCTACGGCCTCGTGCCCCTCGGCTCGTTCCACCAGACCGAGGAGTTGGCGTTTGAGGTCGTGCGGCTGGTGGGCGGGGCGTTCTCCACGGGCCTCGCGATCGGCGCCCCCATCGCCGCGCTCGCCCTCGCCATCGACGCCTGCCTTGGTCTCGCGTCGAGAGCCGCTCCGAACATGAACCTTCAGGAGACGGGCGCACCCCTGCGCATCCTCGGTGGTGGCGCCGTTCTCTGGCTCGGCATCAGCCTGCTGGCCACCCGTCTGCAGGACGTGGCGATGATGTACGTGGACGAACTGGAGTCGATCAGCCGTCTCTGAGGAGAGACCGGCGGTCACCGGTGCGGACGAAGCCGCACCTCAAGCCATTGATTTCACTGCGCCCGTCAATGGTCCAACCCCTGCTCATGGGCCGGTCACCCCATGAGCGAGAAGACGCACCAGCCCACCGAGAAGAAGCTCCGCGACGCGCGGGAGAAGGGTCAGCTCGCGCGCAGCAAACTCTTCGGGGCCTCGGTCGTCACGCTGAGCGGGTTGAGCCTCACCTTCGCCTTCATGCGCGAGACCGCGGGCCGGTTGACGTCGCTGACCCGGTCGCTCCTCAGCGGTGAAGCAACCTCACCCACGCTGGCGATGCAGCAGGCGCTCGAGGTGCTCGCGCTGGGTGTGGCGCCGACGCTGCTCGCAGCGTTCATCGGCGCCCTGCTGGTCGGCGTGACGCAGAGCGGCCTTCAGCTCAACGTCGGCGCCATCGCCCCCAAGCTCGAGCACCTCAACCCGGCGGAGGGCCTCAAGAAGCTCTTCTCCGTGCGTCAGCTGGTCGACGTGGTGAGGGGCCTCGCCGTCGCCGCGTTCATCGGGCTGCTCTTCTGGAACACGATCAGCGAGCTCGGCCCGACTGCCTTCAACGCCATTCACCACGATGGCGCTCGTGGACTGGTGGCGCTGCTCTCGCTGCTTCAACCGCTCGTCATCAAAGCCGCGGTGGTGCTCGTGGTGCTCGGCGTCGGCGACTGGATGCTCGCGAAGCGACGCCACGTGAAGGACCTCATGATGTCGCACCAGGAAGTGAAGCAGGAGCACAAGAACTCCGAGGGCGACCCGCACCACAAGTCCAAGCGCAAGTCGCTGCACAAGCAGCTCGCGAACGGCGGCCGCGCGCGCGGGGTGCAGAAAGCAACCGCAGTGGTCGTGAACCCGACGCACATCGCCGTGGCGCTCCGCTACGCCGAGGACGAGTGCGACGCGCCGTACATCGTGGCGAAAGCCCGTGAGGAGGACGCCTTGAAGCTCCGTCAAGAAGCCGCAGCGCTGGGGATTCCCGTGGTCCGCGACATTCCGCTGGCCCGCAGCCTCATCCACTACGACGTCGGCGAAGAGGTGCCCGAGGAGCTGTATCAGGCCGCCGCCGCCATCCTGAAGGTTGCCCTCGAAGAAGCTGAAACGAACAAGGAAGGTGTCAAGTGAACCAGGTGCTCACGGTGGTCGAGAAGGTGTTGGCCCGCGCGAAGTCGTCGTCTGACGTCGTGCTCGCCGTGGTGATGGCGATGATCATCGGCGCGATGATCGTGCCGCTGCCCGAGTGGGCGCTCGATCTCGGCCTCGCCATCAACCTCGCCGCGTCGCTCGCGCTGCTGGTCGCGGCGCTCTACGCCAAAGACGCGCTCAAGGTGGCGAGCTTCCCCACGCTGTTGCTCATCACCACCCTCTTCCGCCTGGCGATGAACGTCAGCTCCACGCGTCTCGCGCTTTCGGAAGGCCACGCGGGAGAGATCATTCAGGCGTTCGGTGAGTTCGTGGTGCGCGGCGACTACGTGGTCGGCGCCGTCATCTTCGCCATCCTCACCCTCGTGCAGTTCCTGGTGGTGACGAAAGGCGCCGAGCGCGTCGCCGAGGTCAGCGCACGCTTCACCCTCGACGCGATGCCGGGCAAGCAGATGAGCATCGACGCCGACCTTCGCGCGGGCGCCATCACGCAGGATCAGGCGCGCGGCCGCCGTCGTTCGCTCGAGCGCGAGTCGCAGCTCTTCGGCTCGATGGATGGTGCGATGAAGTTCGTGAAGGGCGACGTCATCGCGGGCCTGGTCATCACCTTCATCAACCTGCTCGGCGGCATCGTCATCGGCGTGCTCCAGAACGGCATGAGCGCCGCCGAGGCAGCGTCGACCTACGCGCTCATCGCGATCGGCGACGGCCTCGTCTCGCAGATCCCCTCGCTCGCCATCGCGGTCGCGGCCGGCATCGTCGTCACCCGCGTCTCGTCGGAGAAGGAAGAAGACTCGCTCGGCACCGACATCGGCGCGCAGTTCTTTGGCCAATACAAGGCGCTGTTCGTGGTCGCCGGCCTGTGCGTCGCGTTCGCCCTGATGCCCGGGATGCCGCACCTCACCTTCCTCGTCATCGCGGGCCTCGCGGTGCTGGTCGGCCTGGGGCTCAAGCGCCTCAAGGAGAAGCCCGTGGAAGCGGCGCCGAAGAAGAAGACGCCGTCGCCGGACAAGGTGACCCCGCACCAGCCCGCGAAGCTCGAGGAGCAGGTTCAGGCCGTGACCCCGCTGGTACTCGACCTCGCGGCCGACCTCACCGAGCTTGTGCAGGAGGACGAGCAGGCGTTCGTGCACGTCGACTTGAACGCGGTGCGTGAGCGTCTCTTCCACGAGCTCGGCATTCGGGTACCTGCCTTCCGTGTTCGCACCGGTGCGCCGCTGCCCTCACGCGCCTACGCGCTCGCCATCGACGAGGTGCCGGCTGGTCGCGGCACGCTGCCCGAAGGGTCGCTCTTCGCGCTGCAGCCGGCGGTGGAGCTGAAGGCGGCGGGCATCGACGGCGCGACGGCGCAGGACGCGCTGGGTCGCCAGGTGACCGCGGTGTCGGTCGAGCGAGAGACGTTGCACGACAAGGGCATCGCGTCGCGCTCATCGCGTGAGCTGTTGGGCGAGCACATCGGGCTGCTGCTCAAGAAGCGCGCGGCCCACTTCCTCGGCGTGCAGGAGGTCGCCGCCTCGGTGGCGACGCTCGAGACGCAGGCCCCGGCGCTGGTGAAGGAAGCGCTCAACAAGGTGCCGTTGCCGTTGCTCACCGACGTGCTGAAGAAGCTGCTGCAGGAACAGGTCAGCATTCGCAACCTGCGCACCATTCTCGACGCGCTCGTCTCACCGACGACCGAAGGCGACGCAGTGCAGTTGGCAGAGCGGTGCCGCGCGGCGCTGTCGCGGCAGATCAGCCACCAGTTCACGGTGAACGGTGGGCCGCTGTTCGCGTGGCTGGTCGACCCGGCGGTCGAAGAGAAGCTGCGTCAGGGCGGAAACGCGCTCGACCCGTCCGACGCGACGGCCATCATCGAAGGTGCGCGCCGCGTGGTGCGCCAGGGCAAGGGGGTGCTGCTCGCTTCGCCCGACGTGCGCCGCATGCTCCGCAAGCTGCTCGAGGGCGCGCTGCCAGAGCTGGCGGTGCTCACCTTCAACGAGCTCGACCCGGAACTGCAGGTGCGCCCCGTGGGCCGTCTGGTCGCCGTCACTCAGTGACAACCGCCCTCTCCTCCCATGGAGGAGAGGGTCGGGGTGAGGAGGCGAGCCCTACCAATACGTCGTAGTGATCGAGCAGGGCCCCACGACGCGAGCACGACATGAGTACCGCTCGTCGGGAGCAATCGGCACTCGCTGCATCAGCTCACGCTCGATTTCATGAGGCGAATCGACCTCGCCCTCGAGCACACGCACCTTGCAGGCAGCGCAGATGCCGATGCCTCGACACGATTGACCGATGCGAAGGCCCGCCTTCACCGTGGCGCGCAGCAACGACGTGCCGCGGCGAACGTCGATCGAGCGCGAGCCGGAGCTCGTGAAGAAACGAACTGTCTGGCTCAGCTCACTGACCGGGGTTGAGCGGAGGCACCTTGCCGTCGGGACCGGGGCGGTTCACGCGGTCCTTCAGCTCCTTGCCAGCGCGGAAGAGCAGGCCGCGCTTGGCGCGAACGGCGATGGGCTCACCCGTCTTCGGGTTGCGGCCCTGGTACGCGCCGTAGTGCTTCACATGGAACGCACCGAGCCCGCGGATCTCGATGTTTTCCCCAGCGACCAGTGCGTCTTTCATGGCGCCGAAGATCATCTCCACGGTCGCCTCGGCCTGCTTCTGGGTGACGCCCTTCTTGGCTACCAGAATGTTCACGAGATCGGACTTGAGCACCTGCGTTCCCCCTGTGAGATGAGGACCAACGGTCCATAATCACTGTGGATTTCGGTGCGATGCTAACCGCGAAGAGCCCAACCCAGCAAGAAACCTACGCTTTTTGGTGCTTGTCGGCCTCTTGCTCAACCAGGTCAGTCCACGAAATTGCCCTGAGTTTCTCGACGGTTGTCTCATCAGCCGCGGTGAAGAGCTTCGCCACACCCTCGAAGTGGCCGGTCGACGATTCGTGCTCGCGTTTGACGATCTTCGCGGTGCCGCCGACGGCCTGTGAGATATCAGCGAGGGTCAGCGAAGAGACCTCGCGCGCGGGCCTGAACTGGCCCTTCTCGTCGACGACCAACAACTTCCCGTCAAGGAGCAGTTGGAGGATCTCCTTGATCCGCTGTTCGGGCAGCCGCATGCGTGCACACAGAATCTTCGACGTCGGCGGAGGGGCGCCCGCGATCGACGCCCGCGCCACCTCTTCGGCGATGCGCGAGGCGATGAGCTCGTTGCTGCGCGGGTGCTCGAGGAGATCGCGGAACTCGTCGTGGAAGTCGGCGTGCTCGACCGCGTAGGCCAGCCGCGCACCGGACAGCACGATGTACCAACCGACATAAATCCACATCAGGAACAGCGGCGCGATGCCCAGCGAGCCGTAGACCTTGTTCGCGCTGAAGAAGAGGCTCGCGATGCCGCCGTAGAGGTGCCGCGCGAGCTCCCACGCGACGCCAGCCACCGCGCCGCCCGTCAACGCCGACTTCCAGGGCACCGGCGCGTGCGGGGCAAACTTGTAGAGCGTCGTGAAGACCAGCAACGCGGCGACGCTCCCGCCGATGAAGTAGGCCTGCGCGGAGAACGGAAAGTCGAGCCAGGTGAGGAAGTTCTTGAGCGTCTCACTGCCGAGCAGCGAGATGCCGATGAGGATCGGGCCGACGAACAGCACGCCCGCATAGAGCCCAAGGCTCACCAGAATCGGCCGCTTCTGCCGCACCCGCCAGATGTCGTTCAGCGAGGCGTCCAGGTGGCGCAGCATCAGCCCCGACGAGACGAGCACCACCACGAACGAGAGCGAGCCGGCGGTGCGCGAGTTCGCGGTCGAGAGGAAGGTGCGAATCGTCTGCTCCGACTGCGCGCGGCCGCCCGGCGAGAGGATGTCTTCGAAGAACTTCAGCACCAGCGGGTCGATGCGCTTGGCGTTGAAGGCGTGCAGCAGCGCGAAGATCACCGCCACCAACGGCACGAGCGAGGTGATGGTGATGAACGTCAGGTTGCCCGCGCGCAAGGCGAGCGCTTCGCCGCGGTAGCCCAGGAAGACCGCCACGATGAGCCGCCACAACGCGACCGCGCGGAGCCCCCAGCGCGAGAGGCGCTTCCTTTGGGACGGGGGCTCAGGCGTGGCTTCGGACATCACCTATCGACGCACGAGGATGCGCTCGATCAGATCGCGCGAGTACTGCGTGAGCTCGACGAAGACCACGCCCATGCCCGGCGTCGAACCCCCGTCGTCGGCGTGCACCACCCGCACCACCTCGCCGATGCCCTCGATGGTCTCGAGCTCGTCGAGGATGACGGTGAACTTCAGGTTCACGTGCGTGCCGACGGGCAGCGGGTCATCAGACTTGATGAACACCCCGCTGCGACTCATGTTGGTCACGTATTCGGAGATGAACTGCTCCACGGACGAGAACTCGTGGTTGATGGTGCGACGCGCGTCGACACGACGATCAACGGTGCCCGTCATGGCCTACTCCTGCCCGCCGGTACCGGTCGAAGCTGGCCCGTCGCCCGACGGCGCCGAGGGTCGCGGCTGATTCTGGTTCTGCCCGCCGCCGCGGTTGCGTTCGCGGTTGCGATCTCCGCCACCGCCACCGCCGCCGCCACCACGGTTGCGATCGCGATCCCGGTTGCGATCGCCACGGTCGCCGCGGTTGCGATCACCGCCGCCGCCACCGCGCTCGCCACGTTCACCGCCACCGCGCTCGCCACGTTCACCGCCGCCACGCTCGCCACGTTCCCCGCGATCGCCGCCACCACCACCGCCGCGGTCGAACTTGGCCTCGTTGCTGCCGGGCTTGCGCGAGTTCGTATACGTCGCCGGATCGTGCTCGACCGTGGTCGCCGCGATCTTGATCTCCACGCCTGAGACCGGGCGCGCGTAGATGTCGTACTGCTCGCGGTGGAAGTCGCTGCGCGGCTTCACCTGAATGGACTTGTTGAACCGATCCATCAGGTGGCGCAGCTCTTCGCGCTCTTCACCCTGAATGACGTTGGCGACCTCGGTCTGGGCCTGCACGACGAGCGTCGGGTCCTGGTAGGCGCCGGCAGAACGGCGCAGCTCGCGGAAGATCTCGTACGCCACGGTGGTGGCCGTCTTCACGTAGCCCTGCCCTGCGCAGTAGCCGCAGTTCTCGTGCAGCACGCGGCCGATCGACTCGCGCACGCGCTTGCGGGTCATCTCGACGAGGCCGAGCTCGCTGATGCGCAACACGTTGGTCTTCGCCTTGTCGCGACCGAGCGCCTCGTGCAGCGACTTGAAGACCTTGTCGCGGTTCTGCTGCTTCTCCATGTCGATGAAGTCGCAGATGATGATGCCGCCGATGTTGCGGAGCCGGAGCTGGTAGACGATCTCCTTCGCCGCCTCGGTGTTGATCTTCACGATCGTGTCTTCGAGGTTCTTCTTGCCGACGTAGCGGCCCGAGTTCACGTCGATCGCGGTGAGTGCCTCGGCCTGGTCGATGATCAGGTAGCCGCCGGACCGCAGCCACACCTTGCGAGCGGTGGCGCGCTTGATCTCCTCCTCGATGCCATAGGCGTCGAAGATGGGCTCCTCGCCCTCGTGGAGCACCACGCGATCCTTGAGCGCGGGATCCTGCGCCTCGACGAAGCGCTGCACGCGCTCGAACTCTTCGCGGTCGTCGATGATGAGCCGCTCGATGTCGTTGGCGAAGAGGTCGCGGGTGGCGCGCAGAATGAGGTCGAGGTCGGGGTGCATCAGCCCGGCGCGGTGGAGCTTCTCGCTCTTGCGCACCGTCTCGTTCCACACCTCGATGAGGAAGCGGATGTCGGCTTCCAGTTTTTCCTGCGGCACGTTCTCGGCGACGGTGCGCACGATGAAGCCGGTTCCCGGCGGGCGCAGACGCTCGACGGTGTCGCGCAGGCGGCGGCGTTCCTTCTCGTTGCCGATGCGGCGGCTGATGCCGACGTGATCGACGGTGGGCATGAACACCAGGTGCCGACCGGGGATCGAGATGTGCGAGGTGATGCGCGCGCCCTTGGTGCTGATCGGATCCTTCGAGACCTGCACCAGCACTTCCTGGCCGACCTTGAGGAGATCTTCGATGCGCTGCTGCTTCTTGGGCGGCTCCGACTTGCGCTGGCGCTCACGATCGCGATCGCGGTTGCGCTCTTCCTTCTTCTCTTTCTCTTTGAAGCGAACGTCGCGCGGGGCCTGCGTCTTCTGTGCTTCGATCTTGTCGGTCTCGCCGACGGCGGCAGGCGCGACGACCGCAGCCACGTCACCCTGCGCTTCGACGGCGGCAGTCAGCACGTCAGACCCGCTCGGCGCGGGAGGCGTGGGGGGCGTTTCGGTCGATTGATCGACCGCCGCAGCGACGACCTCGGCGCCGGAAGGCTGCGCGGCCGCGTCCGGGGCCGGAGCCGTTTCGACCGTCACGTCGAGCGGCGCGCTGGGGGCCGCTTCAGGGACGGGTGACGGAGAGGAGTCGCCTGAGAGCGCCTGGCCCTGCTGGCCTTCGACGTTGCTGTCGGTCTCTTCGGGCACCTCGGGAACGTCTTCGTCGCTCTCGCCCTCGGTCAGATCGAACTGATGGCGGGTGACGTCGGGGTCGAAGAGCACGTCACCGACGTAGAGGAAAGCGGCCTTGTCTTCGCCGATGTCGACGAAGGCGGCTTGCATACCAGGCAGCACGCGGGTGACGCGCCCCTTGTAGATGTTGCCGACGATGCCCTTGTCTTTTTTTCGCTCGAGATAGAACTCAGCGATGTGACCTTGTTCGACCAGCGCCACTCGGGTCTCCCGACCCGCGGCGTTGATGACGAGAACGCTGCTCATGGACGAATCCTGTCTGTGCAGGATCGATTCGCAGGCCCCACGGACGGGACGCAAGGCTCACGCGAAACGAAATCTGCACGCCAAGGCAGGAGGCGGCGCCACTCGCTGAAAGCTCACGCTGTGGTGTCACTCCGCGAAGGTCAGCCACCAGACCCCCTGCCGGTTGTTGCTGATGAACCCCACCGATGCAGCCAGCGGAGTCGACTTTGCCCCGTCTCTTCGGCCTGAAAACCAGGTCCGACCGGAGCCCCGTCAAAAAGAGTTGTCGGGACTCAGCGTTTCACGGATTGGTGACAAAAGGAAAGGAAATGTCCCCCCCCGTCAGGCGCGGGCCGAAGGCAGGTCAACGCGCGGGTTTCGGGGTTTCCACTGTAATTTCAAGGCAGTCCACGCGGGATCGAGCATCACCTTCTTGGTGTCGGTGAGGCCGAGCTCGAGGGCGGCGAGGCGAACGAAGTCTTCGTTGGGGGCGTGGGCCGAATCGGAGACGGTGGGGAACACGACCCAGATGGCGCCCATCACGGCCATGCCGCGCGTGCATGAGGTGAGGTGCGCGACGACCTCGAGCTTCTTCGCAGCGAAGGCGACCTGCACGTCGAGGCCGGTCTTGGCGTCGTTGAGCAGTGACGCGCCTTCGGGGAGCGGGAGCAGCGCTTCCATGAAGCCTTCGGGCGGGCTGTGGATGGCGACGTTCATGCCGGCGCGGATGCCGAGCATCGAAGACACCGAGGCGATGAGGTGCGGACCGCCGAAGCTCATCGACGCACCTGGAAGTCGGAGAAGGTCTCGCTGCTGCTGCTCGACTCGGAGACGGCCACGTGGCTCACGCGTGCTTCTTCGGGGCCACGGTGACACCACGCAACAAACCGCTCGATCGTTTTGGCGTTCGCCTCCGCCATGGACTCGACATCGCCGTTGGGGAGGTTGCGCACCCAACCCTTCACGCCGAGGCGCCGCGCTTCGTCCTGTGCGGACGCGCGGTACGAGACGCCTTGCACGAGGCCTTTGATGACGAGATGAACGCGGCGCACCGTCATGGGATCGCGCCGCTCTAACACGCCCCGAGGTATCGACGAAGAGGCGCTGTCGCGACATGTCACCGACGGCGAACGCGCCGAGCGAGGGGTCTACTTCACACCCGCGGAGCTGGTGACGAAGGTGCTCGATGCGGTCGCGCCGTTGATTCCACGCACGGGGCGGCTCCGCATCATCGACCCGGCGTGTGGTGCCGGGGCGTTTCTCGTGCAGGCGGCGCAGCGGTGGCCGCGCACCGAAATCATCGGCATCGAGCTCAACGCAGAGACGGCCGCCCTCTGCCGCACCCGCCTCTCTCCCTCTCCCCCCGCGGGGGAGAGGGTCGGGGAGAGGGCCAAACCCCGACCGCAGCTGGACCTCCCATTCTCGACACCAGGCAAACGCTCGAGCGTTTTCGTCGGCAACGCGCTGGTCGACGACCTCTCACTCCCAGTCGACGACGCGTTCGAGCTCTGGCTCGGCAACCCGCCGTGGAATGGCACGTCTCCCCTCCTCAAAGATCGCGCGCAGTGGGACAAGGTCCGCGCACTCCTGCCCTCGTCGTTCGAGCTCAAGCGCGGCACGAGCCTGCGTGAAGACTTCATCTTCTTCCTGCTTCAGGCCGCGCGACGCCTTCAGGCACGAGGTCGAGGCGTCGTCGCGTTCGTGACGTCTGCAACGCTGCTCGACGCCTACGCGCACGCGCCGATTCGGCAGGCGCTGCTGTCGATGGTGCGGCTCGAGTCGGTCACCCTGCTCCCGCGCGGGACGTTCGCGAACACGAAGGTCGAGCCGTGCTTCACGGTGTGGAGCGCTGCAGGGACAGGCGCCTCAACGCCCATCGGGCCCGAGGCGAACTTGCGACCGGGGTGGGAAGGCGCGGCAGCGCTCGACGCGAAGTGGCGCAAGCACGGCGCCCCCCTCTCTGAGTTGGTGCCGGTGAGCTTCGCGGGCCTGAAGACCCGCTTCGACGAGCTGCTGGTCGATGACGACCGCGCTGCGCTGATCCGTAGGGTGAAAGCGTTCATCGCGGGCAAGGCGACTGGCCTCGCAGGCTTCGATGACAAGCTCGCTGCCCTGCGCGAGCACATGGGCGATGGCGTGCGCTTTGACGAGACGAACGTGCGCCCGTTTCTTCGATACCGAGGGCCGAACGCGATGGGCGCCGATGCGTGGTGCTACGTCGATCGGCGGCTCATTCCGCGCGGAGACCACCGACTTCGCGGTGACTTCGATCCACACGCGGCGAAGGTGAAGCTGGTGTTCAACGTGAACGAGCTGCCGCTCGCGGCGCATGTCATCGATCGCCCAGGCTGCGTGACGATGTATCGGCATTCGCGCTTTGCGCCCGACTTCGTTCCGCGTGCGCTGCTCTCTGAACCAAGCGCGCGCGAGTTCGACGCGAAAGACCTCGTCCCGAATCTGACGGAACGAGGTCTTCGACTGGGTTCACCGCGCGAGGTGTTCGAGCTCATCGCGCGACATGTGATGTCAGAGGCGTTTCAGAAGACGTGGGCTCCTGCTTTCGGAACCTCTCAGGAGCCCATGATCAACGTCGCTCAGTAACAGCCGCCGTAGTTCGCTCCCGAAAGCGCGATGCAGGTGGTCCCCGGACGGCAAGTTGAGAGAGAGCCCGGCTCGTTGCACTTCGGCATGCAAACGCCCGACGTTGCGCCACTCATCGTCACGCAAACCCCATTTCCTCCGTCGCACTGCGCGTTCGTGGTGCACGTGTTGGAGCAATAGCCTTCCGGGTGCTTCGACGTAATCGCACAGGTCCGGTTGCCGTCGCACTCGAGGTCTGACGTACAGCGGCCACCGAGTTCGGAAGGAAACTTGATGCCACAGACGCGGGAATTCGCAGCGGACGACTGAATGAAAGTCGAGCACGCACCGCCGTTCAGACACGTGTGAAGTGGACCCCGTTTTTCGGACCACCCCGAGATTTGGAAACAGGGACAGCTCCGTGATGGAAGGAGCTGCACATGGGCAGGAAGAATCTGAAGAAGTACGACCCGGCGTTCAAGGCGCGGGTCG
>JBILUC010000080.1:0-21205 GCA_044371205.1 Archangium sp. | reverse complement strand
TGGAAGCGCGCCTCGTTGTTGGTGATGCCCGGCGCGCGCCAGGTGTGACCGAAGTTGGTGAGCGCCGAGCCCGCGAGGAACGGAGCGCCGTTGAAGCTCTCCGGCACCACGTGCGTGTCGGTGAGCAGCGCGGCCGTATTGGCGTTGATGAACTGCGCCAGCGCCGGTGAGTCGTTCAGCTGCAGAGCGGTCGTCTGCGCGACAGGCGCCTGGATGAGCTGACCAGCGGCATTCAGCCGGAACTCGCGCAACTCCCACGGCGCCGCCAGCGCGATCTCGTTGCTCCTGACATGGTTGATCGCGCTCCCGTTGGGCCGCGTGGGCGAGACTGACGCGCCCGCGAAGCGACTGGTGATCGTCTCGAGCGCCTGGTTGTACCCGGGGCTGCCGACCGGCTGGGCGCCCAGCGCGTGCCAGTCGGCGGCCCAGCGGTCGACGTCAGCCTGCGTCGTGGCCGGCAGGTTGAACTCGAGGATGACGGTGAACTGCAGCGGGTTGCCTCCCGCATCGAGCACGCCGAAGACGAAGCGGCCTTCACCGGCCGAGCCGCGCGTCAGGTCGCGCAGGTCCATCCGGTTGACAATCGCGAGCAGACGAAAGGGCGCGCGACGCAGATCCAGGCGCGTTCCGCCGCTTGCATTCAGCCACGGCTGCGTGACGAGCGCATTCATCGGCCGTGGCGCGACCGGCAGCCCGTTCACCGTCTGCGGCGAGTCCCATTGCGCGAGCCAGTTGCGCACGAAGACCTCGGGGTCGTTCTGGCCCGCCATCGCGGTCATCAGACGGCCGAACGTCCACGCTCCATCGGAGCCGTTGGTGAGGCTGCCGCTCCAGTTCGTGCGGACCGGATCCTCGACGACGAGGAGATTGCGAATCATCAACTCCGCGTCGGCGTTCACGGAGATCGGGCACTGGCCGCCGTCCGCCAGGGTCAGCGCCTGCTGGGACCGGGCGTGGAATTGATTCAAGGGGGCGCCAGGGTCCTCAGCGGGTTGAAGCGATGGCGCTTCAACGCACGCAAAGACCATCACGCTCGACATCACCAGCACTGCGGTTCTCGTCATGGGTCATCCTCAGTCAGAAGGGGGTGGGAAAACTCGAAGGGATCAGGCTTGCCGTGCCGCGCGTGTGCAGGAACGAAGCCAGCGCCATCGAGGCCAGACTTCGTGAGGACGCCTGGCTGCGCGCACGCGTCAGCTGTCAATTATTGGCAGCGACGCTGCCGCAGCCGGTCACTAGGCGACTCGGTGACGAGCCTGACCTTCCGCCATGAGCTCACGCTGCGCGTGCGTCGCATCGGCGGCTTCGTGGTGGAGCAGCTCCATCAGCGCTGGCCGCGCTGCGCGCAGAACGTGGAAGGGAAGGCCGTGGCGAGCGAAGGAGTGCCGTTGGGCCCGAAGCGGTGACCAGCGAGGGGTGCGGGCGAGCGCCGAGGGACAACGGAGCGGGCGTTTCCGCGGAGCGGGCGGAGGCGTGCCGTGCCTGGTGGACACCGAGACGTCAGACGGCGAGTCAGAAGCCCAGTGAGCGCTGGGTGGTGCGTGGGCCCGAGGGAGGGGCGTGCGCGGAGGCAGCAGTCCCATCGAGCGCAACATCGCCTCCGCGGTGGCCAGGTGGGTGACGACGGCGCGGATGCGGCGCGCGTCGCCGCAGGGACAGCGCCAGACGTCGACGCCAAAGGTGCGCTGTAGCGCAGTGGCCCAGTCGAGGCGGCGGCGCCTGGCGAGGGCGGGTGCAGGTGTGCCGACGGGCGCAGGCGGCGGAGGCGGGGCCTGCATCACCACGCGGCGCAGTCGGGCGTTGGGCGCGAAGACTCCATGGAAGCACGTCAGGTGCAGGCCTCGCGGTGGCACGAGGGCCACCAGCCTCTTCACCAGCGCCACCGCGGTGAGCGTCAACGCAGGCCCTCGTTTCGGTTGCCAGCGGTAGAGGCCCGAGGGCAGCCGCGTCTGCCGCTGCGTATCGATGAGGTGCGCGGCAAGCGACGGCGCGCTCCGCCGCATGCAGGTCGGGCGTTTCGGGGCGTGCCCCTCAACACAGCCTCGGCTGAAGTGCGTCAGACATGAAACGCGACGCGCCCCCGTCGGCAGACACCCGCTGGCTGCCACGCTCAGCTCAGGTGTTCCAGGTTCCCTCCGCCGGAGCCCTCGCCACGTCGCTCGTCAATCATGCGCAGCGGAGGTGCTTCGGGCTCGAGCCGCGCTTCTTCCACCGCACCGGTCGGTTTCGAGAAGAGCTGCAGCGCGCCCTCGCTGCGGCCCTCACCGACGAGACCGATCAACTCGACGCGCTGCTCAACGACGTGGCGCACGAGCTCGGGCTCCCCGCCCAGACGGCGCTCGCCGTACAGCACCCGCCGTACGTGCGCGTCGTGCCTCCGGGGGACCCGCGCGCCGTGAAGGCCTTTCACTGGGACGCGTACGTCGGCCATCCGCGCCAGCAATGGGGCCTGTGGGTGCCGCTCGTCGACGCCGAAGGACCCGAAGGGTTGTGGCTCGTGGACGACGACGTCTCGGCCCCGCTCGTCGCCGCAGGCACGCTGACGGAAGCAGCGAGCGCCGTGCTGAGCGCGGCGGCGCGGCCCTTTCCGATGAAGCGCGGCGAGGTGCTCGTGATGCAGGCGTTCACCGCGCACGGCAGCAAGGTGCACTCGCTCGACCGCACGCGGCTCAGCGTCGACGTTCGCTTCGCCCTCGAGGGGGAACAGCCCGTCGGCGCGCTCGGGTGGCGGGCCCGTCGACTGGTGACGAGGTGAAGGGCGGCTCTCGCGTGCATGGGGCGCTGCGCCAGTGCCGCACCGACAACGACGAGTCGTCGCGGCCCACCGTGGGCTGCATCCATTGATCTGCTAGACGGCGCGGCCATGGCGAAGTCGTTCAAGGGCTACGTGTTGCCGGGCGCCGAGGTACCGGGGCTTGCCGAGAGCGAATTCCCACCCGACACGACGCTCGACGCGCTGGCGGGCCACTTCCGCCTCTTTCAGTACGCGAAGGGCCACCGCTTCTCGACCGATGACCTGCTCGTCGCCTGGTACGCCACCGTCAACGCGCCCCACGCGGCGCGCGTGCTCGACCTCGGGAGCGGCATCGGCTCGGTGGGCATGACCGCCGCGTGGCGCCTGCCCGGCTCGCGCTTCGTCACCGTCGAGGCGCAGGACATCTCGGTGGCGCTGGCGAAGAAGAGCGCGGCGTTCAACGGGCTCACCGCACGCTATGAGATTCGAGAGGGCGACTTTCGCGACGCGAGCGTGCTTCACGACGACGAGCTGTTCGAGCTGGTGATGGGCAGCCCTCCGTACTTCCCGCTCGAAGACGGCGTGCACGGCGACCACCCGCAGAAGATTGCCTGTCGCTTCGAGGTGCGCGGCGACATCTCGCACTACTGCGCCACCGCGGTGAAGCACCTCGCGCCGGGTGGGCTCTTTGCGTGCATCTTCCCCGTGCAGCCCGAGCATCAGCTGGTGCGCGTGCTCGAAGCGGCGAAGGCCGCGGGCCTGAGCATCGTGAAGCGCCGCGACGTGGTGCTCAAAGAGGGCGAGGCGGCGCTGCTCGGGTTGTTCGCGATGATGCGCGCGACGGATTTGCCCGCGGCGTTCCGGGCGCAGACCTTCACCGAGCCGCCGTTGATCATCCGCACCGCGAAGGGCGCGATTCACCCCGAGTACTCGACGGTGAAGCTCAGCTTCGGCTTCCCGCCGTGAGTTGATCAGACGTAGCGAGCCCACCCGTCGGGGTGCGCGGCCTTGTACTTCCGGTAGCGCCACGTGGGCCACGCGAGCACGAGCAGCAACGCGAGCGAGCCCAGCCACGTCTTCTCGAGCCCGTACGCCGTCTTGTCGAAGCCGAAGAGCAGCTGGGTGCCGGCGGCGAGGTGCACGTGCCAGAGGTAGTAGAAGAACGCCGTCGAGCCGAAGAGCATCAACGGCGCGAGCGCCACGCGCGGCTTCCCGGGGTCGTCGAGCGCCGTGAAGAGCGCGAGCAGTAGAAAGCCGAGGCCAAGCTCCAGCGTCGTGTACGAGAGGCTCGGCGGGTACTTCGCCACGTGCAGCCACTGCAGCACGTCAGCCGAGTCGCGCAGCAGGTTCCAGTTGCCGTAGCCGTTGAGCCCGCGCACCACGGCGAAGACCCCGAGCAGAGACACGCCGAGGAGCGCGAAGGTGCGAACGCGCTGGGCCTGCTCCCGCGGCTCGAGCCACCACCGCCCGAGCACCCAGCCCGCCATCATGATCGAGAGCCACGGGATGAGCGGGTACGGGCACACCGCCTTCCAGAACGTGGGCCCTCCGATGAAGAGGTACCCCCAGAGGGCCTTGAGCGGCTGCACCTCGGGGTGCCACGCGTCAGCCAGCTCGCCGAAGAGCTGAATCGCGAGGGCCCCGACGAGGAGTGCCTTCGACGAGAGGCGCCGCAAGAACGCCATGCACACCATCGAGAGGCCGAGCGCATAGAGCACCGCGGCGATGATGCGCGCGTAGTTCGCGAAGCCCAGCGACATCCACAACGGGTCGAGCGCGGCGATGAAGAGCCCGCGCGTCACGATGAAGCGGGTCTGGCCGGGCTGGCCCTTTCGCTTTTCTGCCGAGAGCGCGAGGGACACGCCGGCGAGCAGCACGAACACCGGCGCGCAGAGGTGCGTCACCCAGCGGGTGAGGAACTCGGCGGGTGGCAAGGGAGAGCCGACCACCCACCTCGCCGCGCTGTCGGCGTGCATGTGCGCGGCGTCGAACGCAGTGCCCACGTGGTCGACCGTCATCAGCACGATGACGAACCCACGCAACCAATCGATGGACCGAATCCGCAGGTCAGCCGCCCATGCGCGAGCTGAGCAGGGGGCGCATCACCATGTACGCCGCGCCCTGAAGAAAGGAGGGGATGAAGGGCAGGGCCTGCTTCATCCACTTCTTCTCGTCCCAGTTTTCCTGCTGCGAGGTGGCGCGTCCGGTCGCTCCATCAACGCCGTCGGCTTCCCCATCACGTCGGTCTGCAACGAAGTGAAGCCGCTCGCGTGCTGTTCGCGGCGTTGATCATCTCTTCGGGTGAGCATCACCTCGATGCCGAGGCCCTTGCGGTTCTTGCCGCGAATCGCGATGTCAAACCTGACAGAACGCTGTCACTGCGCCGGCGCATCTTCTCCCTCGTCCGCGGCATTCCGCTGCGGCGCACTGGAAAGAAGAGAACGCCATGAAGAACGCCATCAACTGGTTCGAAATCCCCGTCGTTGACCTCGCCCGCGCCACCGCCTTCTACGGGAAGCTGCTCGAGCTGCCGCTCGAGGCCGAAGACTTCCAGGGCACGCCGATGACGGTCATCAAGAGCGAAGGCGTCTCAGGGGCGCTCATGCAGTTCAAGAACCGCAAGCCGTCACCCGAAGGCGCGGTGGTGTACCTGAACGTCGACGGGCGCCTCGACCAGGTGCTCGCGCGCGTGAAGAGCGTGGGGGGCGAGGTCGTGCAGCCGCGCGTCGACCTCGGGCCGCAGGGTGCGTACGCCGTGTTCCGCGACTGCGAGGGCAATCACGTCGGCGTGCACCAGAGCGCGTGAAGTAAGACGGCCTCGTGCAACGACAAGCGCGCCTGCTGGCCATCACTGAGTTTCTCCGCGCCCGGAAGACGGGGGTGACGGCCCAGCAGCTCGCCGACCGCTTCGAGGTCACGCTCCGCACCATCTACCGTGACCTCGACGCGTTGCGCGACGCGGAGCTGCCGGTGCTCGCCGAGCAGGGCCGAGGTGGTGGGTACGCGCTCGACAAGTCGTACACGTTGCCGCCGGTGAACCTCTCTCCGCGCGAGGCCGCGGTGCTGTGTGCGATTGGGCAGCACGCGGTCGACATGCGGCTGGTGCCGTTCCCCGACGCGATGTCGCGCGCGCTCGACAAGGTGCGCGCCGCGTTGACCTCGTCGTCGGCGCAGCGCGAGCTGATGGGGCACTTGAGGCAGCTGCAGTTCGTCGGCATCCCCGCGCATGGGGCTTCGAAGAGCGTCACGCGCGCAGTGGAAGAGGCGTGGTTCACCGGGCGTCGCCTCGACCTCAGCTACCGCACCAGCAACGGCGAGCTCACGCAGCGGCGGGTGCGCATCGAGACGCTGGTGTTCGAGCGAACGCTCACGTTCTTGAACTGCATCGACGAGGACAAGCACGACAAGCGCCAGTTCAGGCTCGACCGCATCGAGTCGGCCAGCCTCGTCGCAGGTTGACGGGAGATCAGAAGTCGGTGAAGCGCCAGTCTCGCGAGCTGGTGAGCAGGTCGACGAACGCGCGCACCTTCGCGGTGAGGAGCCGCGTCGAGGGATAGAGCACGTGAATGGGCAGCGGCGGCGGCTCGAAGTCTTCGAGCACGACTTGCAGCTTCTTCGCCTTCACCGCGTCGACCACATGGTGGCCGAGGGCCATGGTGAGGCCGCCACCCAGCATCGCGTGACCGATGGCCGCGTCGGCGCTGTTGGTGATGAGCGTCGGGGTGATGGGCACGCTCGAGGATTCACCGCGGCGCGTGAAGGTCCACTGCGGTGCAAGGGTGAGCGCGGTCAACTGAATGAGCAAGTGGCCCGCGAGCGCCTCGGGCTTGCGGATGGGCTTGTGCAAGGCGAGGTACTTCGGCGACGCGACGACCACGCGGCGGGTCGAGCCCACGGCGCGCGCGACGACTGTGGAATCGACCAGCGCCCCGATGCGCACCGCGCAGTCGACGCCCTCTTCCACCAGGTTCACCGCGCGGTCTCCCAGGGTGAGCTCACCCACCACGCGCGGGTACTTCGCGAGGTACGCGCACATCAGCGGCGCGACGTGGAGCCGACCGAACACCTGCGACGCCGTCACCACGAAGCGCCCGTTGGGCTCGGTGCGGTCGGCTTGCGCCAGCGCCTCGGCCTCGCTGACGTCGCCCAGAATGCGCCGCGCCCGCTCGAGGTAGCGCGCCCCCGCGTCGGTGAGGCTGACGGTGCGGGTCGTGCGCTGCAACAGCCGCGTCGAGAGCCGCTCTTCGAGCGCCGCCACCAGCCGGGTCACCACCGAGGGAGAGAGCTTCAACTTGCGCGCGGCCGGCGCGAAGCCCTTCAGGTCGGCCACGGTCACGAACGCAGTCATCGCCTGAAGGCGGTCCATGCGGTCATTGCTACTTTCGCAATGGTGCAGTGTCAAAGGCACGCATTGTTGCGAACGCTCCCGCTGCCTATTTCTCTGTCACGTCGGCCGAATGACTCGGCCGCCGAACACGAAAGAGAACGCCATGTCCCGCCTCCAGACCCCCGCCAGCATCGACGCCGCTCCTGAAGTGACCCGCCCCTCCCTCGAGGCCGTGAAGAAGCAGCTGGGCGTAGTGCCGAACCTCCACCGCCTGTTGGCGAGCAGCCCCGTCACCCTCAACGGCTACCTCGCGTTGAGCGACGCGCTCGGGAAGGGCGAGCTCGACCTGAAGACCCGCGGTCGTCTCGCGCTGACCGTCGCCGAGAACAATGGCTGCGGCTACTGCCTCTCGGCGCACACGTACATCGGCAAGAACATGCTGCAGCTCGATGACGCCGAAGTGAGCGCCAACCGCGATGCGTCGTCGGGCGACCCGAAGGCCCAGGCGGCGTTGCGCTTCGCGGCGCAGGTGGTGCGCGCACGCGGTCACGTGAGCGACGGCGACCTCGCGGCGGTGCAGGCCGCCGGGTACAGCCAGGCGCAGGTGTTGGAGATCGTGATGCACACCGTGCTCCACACGCTCACCAACTACGTGAACACGGTGGCGAACACCGATGTCGACTTCCCCGCCGTCACGCCCCGCGCGCGGTGACGCCGATGCGCGCGCCCAGCGATGTGGCCTTCACGCCGACGGCGAAGGCGCTGCTCGACGCGAAAGACCGGCGCATCGCTGAGCTCGAGGCGAAGCTGCTCGCCTCGTCGCGAAGAAGTGCTGCGCCGCCTCGCCACGAGCCGGGTTGAGGTGCGCCGGCCCGGTGTTCATCCATCGCGGCTGCCTGGGTTTCATGGAAGAACGAAGGCTCCATTCATGGAGGCTTCGATGCGTTCGACCTGCTTCTTCCTCACCCTCGTCCTGGCGGCGGGTTGTCGCGATTTGACGCTCCCTGAGCAGCCGGTGCTCGGCCCCGGCACGTTGCGCGCGACGGTGCTCGCGACGAAGCCCGGTCGCCCTTCGCTCAGACCGGCGGTCGGGGCGCGCATGCACCTCCTCGGCTCGACCCTCGAGGCCGTCGCAGACGACGATGGCAACGTCGCGCTCTCGGGGCTGATGGTCTCCACGGGTCAGGTGCTCGTCGAGTTCGACGGAGATGGGAGCCCAGACTCGAAGCGCGCGCGGCTCCTGTCGCTCGAGGCGCTGCGCGCCGGCTTCGGCAAAGACGTGAGCCTCGGCCAGTTGGTGTTGGGCAACACCGGTACCGTGGTGGGCATCGTGCGGAGGGCCGACGTCTCGACCACGACGGGGCACGGGGGCATCAGCGTCTTCGCGCCGCAGCTCCGGCCGCTGACCTTCACCGGCGATGACGGGGCCTTCGTGCTCGAGGGCCTGCCGGAGGGTGAGCTGACCATCGCCGCGTCGGCGCCCGAGTACGACAGCACCGCCGTCAACGTTTCGCTGGGCAGCGGCGCCGAGCAGCGACTGAGCTCCCTGTCGCTGCGGCGCACACCACCGGGTGCGACCACGGCGACGCTGACGGGGCAGGTGCGCTCGCGCGATGGCGCTCCGCTCGACCAGGTGACGGTGCGTGCGCTTCGCGGCGCGGGCGAAGTCTCGACCCTCACCGGGGCCGACGGCACCTTCACGTTCACCGGGCAGCCCATCGGCTTCACCCTGCTGGCGCTCGAGAAGGCGGGCTTCGCGCCGCTCGCGGTCGGCAACGTCGTCGTCGAAGCACCGCTGACCACCATCGGCCCTTTCTTCCTCTCTGAGGGCAGTGGCAACGCGGGCCCGTTGGTCCTTCCCTCGCCGCCAGATGGTGGAACGACGGGCGGAGGCGGTGGCGCGACGGGCGGAGGCGGTGGCGCGACGGGCGGAGGCGGTGGCGCGACGGGCGGAGGCGGTGGCGCGACGGGCGGAGGCGGTGGCGCGACGGGCGGAGGCGGTGGCGCGACGGGCGGAGGCGGTGGCTCGCTCGACGCAGGCCCCGACGCAGGCGCCGATGCAGGCATTGACGCAGGCCTGGATGCGGGTGTCGACGCAGGCGTGGGCCCCGTGGCCATCGTCGGCGCGCCGCAAGTGGCTGCGCCCGGCTCGGTGGTGACGCTCGACGGCACCGCGAGCACGGGTCGACAGCCCCTCACCTACACGTGGACAGCGCTCGCCCCGAACGCGTCGGTGGTGGTGACGCCCAACGGCAGCGTGGGGGGCCACTCCGCGACCTTCACCGCGGGCGCAGTGGGCAACGTGCTGGAGTTCTCGCTCGTCGTCACCGACCGCTTTGGCATCAGCAGCACCAACACCGCCATCGCGAGGGTGGTGGTGAGCCGAATTCCCGTCGCGCGCTTCGGCCCTGACAGCGGGACGTACTTCGGCGGTGACAGCATCGAGCTCGTCTCCACGTCGTTCGACGACGGCGGGCTGCTGCTCACCGGGTACTCGTGGGCACAGGTCCCGCCGGTGGCTGGCGCGACGCTGGTCGCCGATGGCGGCCGGGCGGTGTTGACGTTCCCTCCGTTGATGCCGGGGAACGCGGCCGCGCTGGTGGGCGTCGAGTTGACCGTGAGCAACGTGCTCGGCGTGGCGTCTGCGGCCCCGGCGCGCCAGACCTACGTGGCGAGGCCCAACGACGACGGCGGCAGCAACTGGGCGCTCACGGCCACCCTCCAGGGGCCGTCCCCGATTCTCTTCAACGGCAGCAACCCGGTCTCTCGCCTCGTGCCCGTCGTCACCACCACGCTGTCGTCACCGAGCTATTCGCTCAACTGGCAGTGCGCCAACCTGCTCACCACGAGCCTGGTGACCGACGGCGGTGTCTTCGAGTTTGCCGTGCCGCGCATCGTGGGCCCCGACGTCATCGCGTCGTGTCAGGTCACCGCCACCGGCGCGCCGCCGTTGAACCCGCCGACGCTCACGTCGACCATTTCCTTCGCGCTGCGCGACGACGAGGACCCGGCGGTCGCGACGGTGCGCACCTCTCCGTGGGGACTGCTCTTGCGCACGACCGAGCCCACCAACGTGTCGGCGGCGACGTGTTCCGCCATCCCCGCCGAGCGCGAAGGCAACGCACTCATTGCCTTCTCCCTGACGCTCATCAACCCCGCCTTCAACCCGCAGGTCTGCCCGGCCTGGTCGGGAACGCTCTTCGATTTCGCGACCCCTCCCAACGCCATTGCGAACGTCACCCTCGCGCCCGCGTACTCGACCGCACCGCAGTGGGAAGGGCCCTTCGTGACGAGCGCGAGCTACGACGACCCGCGCCCGGTGCTGGTGTCTGCCGGCGTGTTGCCCTTCGACACGCTCGCAGCGTCGAACCCGCCCATGAACCCGCCGACGCCCTACGCGCTCGTTGCGCGCGATGGCACGAACCTGCTGCAGCTGTCGCTCGACGTGCTCTCGCCTCCGCAGCCGTGCACACCCGACTGCGTGCTGCCCGTCACGCCGACGCCCCTCATCGGGCTCCCCGCAGCGAACGGCGCACCGCAGGGCGTGCGTGCGACCTCGAGCGGCACGTACCTGCTCGTCGCGATGCACGAGGGCACAGGTGGCACGGTCTACGCGCGTCGATCACCCGCTGGCGCGTGGTCGACCGTCGCGTTCGAGGGGGAGCTCTTCAACGCGGCGCGCCAGCTGCGTCGCGTGGTGGTCACCGACGGGGGTGTGGTGAGCGACGTCTTCGACCCCGCAACGGGCTCGTTCAGCGCGGCGGAGCTCATCACCGTGCTCCCGCCGGATGGAGGCACGGCGTCAGGTGGGGAGACCCGCTTCACGTCACGCACCGCCCTCGTCACGGTGAACCGCAACGGCTCATTCGCGATGTTCCAGCGAGACCCGCTCTCAGCCACGTGGGACGCAGGGAGCAGCGGCGCCGCGTCGACGACCGGCGTGATTGGCTACCGCCCGTCAGAAGACACCAACGTCGGGAGCCTGGCGACTCTGGCGGTGAGGTCGATTGCGCCGCACGTTCAAGTCTATGAGCGGCCAGGTGGGGTGCGTGGGGTCAATTCACTCGGCACTCCGACCGGGTTCGACCTCATTCAGCGCGGTCAGGCCGCCGTCGTCGCGGTGACGCAGAATGGAGACCTGCGGCTCTACGCCGACAGTCTCACCACCACCGTCATGGCGCCCGTCGAAGGCCCGCCCCGCGCCGTGCCCCTCGCACCGGGTGACAACCGCTTCGACCTCGACGTCAGCTGTGAAGCGGCCTACCCGCGGCTCGGCTTCATCGAGAACGCCCTCGTCGTCACCTGGCAGGAGCGCTGCGCGCCATCGACCACGTGGCGCATCGCCGCGCGCGTCATTCGCTGACACCGAAGGGCGTGCCCGTCGCAGCCCCGACCACGCCCCGCGTCACGGGCTCCCGAGCGCGCGTTGCGGCTTTTCCTCACGGGCTGCTGAGCGCGCGTTACCGCTTCCCCGCCCCACGGGCTGCTGCAGCGGGGCGCAGCCGGCTCATCGCGATGCGCTCGAGGAAGCGCCCTGGCGCGAGGGGCGCCTCAAGAGGTCGCTGCCCGCTCGACCGTGACGCTCAAGCCGTTGAAGGCGGCGTTGCCGCTGAGCGCGTCGATGTGCAGCTCATCGCTCACGTCGTTCACGCTGACGCCGGGGTGCGCGCTCGCGACCGAGAGCCGCACGCCGTCGCGACCGTGCCCGTAGCCGTGCGGCAGTGAGACCACGCCCGGCATCATCGCGTCGGTCACCTCGAGCGCGGCCATCACCTCGCCCACGCGCGAGCGCAGCAACACCTGCGCGCCCGCGTCGAGCCCGCGCGCCTTCGCGTCGGCCGGGTTCATCAACAAGGTGCACCGCGACGGCCCGCTCACGAGCCGGGGCGCGTTGTGCAGCCACGAGTTGTTGTCACGCAGGTGGCGACGGTTGATGAGCCGCAGCCCCGCCGTCGCCTGCTCGCTCGCCTCGAGCCGCGCCACGTCGGCGAGCAGTTCCTTCGGGGCGAGCACGATGCGCGGGTGTGGCTCGGGCAGCGCCGCGGGCATCACCGGCACGAGCGGGCCGAGGTCGATGCCATGGGGCGAGGCCTTCAATGTGTTCACCGAGAGCCCGCCGCGCCCACCGCGCGCGCCGATGCGCAGACCGAGATCGAGCGCGCGTTCGACGCCCAGCTTTTCCATCGCCAGCCACTTCAACTTCGCGCCCCACCCTGCGCCGCGCAGCGCGTCGAGCCGCTTCGCGAGCCCGAGGAAGATTTGCCAGTCGTGCTGCTGGTCGGTCTCCACGGGGAAGAGTGCGTCGGCGTAGCGCACCGTGTTCCGCACCGAGAGCAGATGAAACGCAATGTCGTAGTGCTCGCGCTCGAGCGGGCTGGGCGGCGGGAGAATCAGCGTCGCGTGGCGTGACGTCTCGTTGAGGTACAGGTCGACGCTGACCATGAACTCCAGCCCGGCGAAGGCCCGGTCGAGCTGCGCACCGTTGGGGGTCGAGAGCACGGGGTTGCCGCTCGACACCACCATCGCCTTCAACTGCCCTTCGCCCGGCGTGAGGATGTCTTCGGCGAGCGTGACCACCGGCAGCTCGCCCCCCGACTCGGGGAGCCCGCGCACGCGGCTGCGCCAGCGACCGTGACTGCCGCGCCCGCCAGCGATGGCCTTCGGCAGGGTGCGCGGGTCGAACGCGGGAGAGGGGAACATCGCACCGCCCTCGCGGTCGAAGTTGCCGGAGAGCAGGTTCACCAGGTTGATCAACCACGCGCTCGTGGTGCCGAACGCCTGGGTCGAGGTGCCCATGCGGCCGTAGCAGACCGCCGACTTCGCGCTGCCGAAGTCGCTCGCGATGCGCGAGATGACGTCGGCCGGAATGCCCGTCACCGCGCTGACCCGGGAAGGCGGGAAACGCCGCGCGAGCGCTTCGACCTCGGCGAGCCCCTCGACCGAGTCACGCAGGTGTCGCAGCTGCGGCGCGCCCTTCACGACGAACTCGTGCAACAGCCCAAGCAGGAACCACGCGTCGGTGCCGGGGCGAATGAAGTGGTGCTCGCTCGCGCGCTCGGCGGTCTCGGTGCGCCGCGGGTCGATGACCACCACCTTGCCCCCGCGCGCCTTCACCTCGTCGAGGCGGCGGCGCATGTCGGGCGCGGTCATCAGGCTGCCGTTCGACACGACGGGGTTGGCGCCGAGAATCAGGAAGTACGCGGTGCGGTCGACGTCGGGCACGGGCAGCAACAGCTGGTGCCCGAACATCCAATACGCGGTGAGCATGTGCGGCAGCTGGTCGACCGAGGTCGCCGAGTACCGGTGCTTCGTGCGCAGCGCGCGCGCGAAGAGGCTCGCGAAGAGCAGCGCGCCCGTGTTGTGCACGGTGGGGTTGCCCAGATAGAGGCCCACCGCGTTGCGCCCGTGCTTCTGCTGCACGGCGTGCAGCCCCTCGGCAGCGAAGTCGAGCGCCGCGCTCCACGACATCGGTTCCCACGCGCCGTTCACCTTGCGCAGCGGCTGACGCAGGCGGTCGGGGTCTTCGTAGAGCGTCTGCAGCGCCGTCGCCTTCGGGCAGATGTGGCCCTTCGAGAACGGGTCGGCCGCGTCACCGCGAATCGAGAGCACCTTTCGGCCCTCGTACTCGACCGCGACGCCGCACATCGCCTCGCACAGATTGCAGGCGCGGTAGTGGATGGGCACGGTCGTCCTCGGGGGCTACGGGGGGAGGCAGACGAATTGGTCGCAGAGGTAGCTCAGCCGGCAGTTCGCGGAGGTCATGCACGCCGCGAGGCAGATGTTGATGATGTCGCCGTTGCCGGTCTCGGCCTGAATGCAGCTGCCGTTCGGGCACGGAACCATGTCGCAGTTGCGCGAGCAGTAGCCGCCCGTGAACCCCGTCGGCTGACCGCCGCTGTTCTCGGGGATGCAGAACCACAGCCCGTCGTTGCCGCAGTCGGTGTCGGTGCGACAGGGCCCGCCGACGACCGCGAGGCCGGCGTCGAAGTTGGTGAGGGGAATGCACTTGCCGCCGACGCAGCCCTCGTTGAACGCGCAGGCCGTGCACTGGTCTCCGAAGAACCCGCACACCGAGTTGTTCTGCAGTGTCGTGGGCACACACCGCCCGCCCGAACAGCAGCCCGAGCTGCAGCTCATCGCCCCGCAGCTCATCCCGCCACCCCCGCCAATCGGCACTCCCCCGCCGACGGGGCCACCGCCGATGGGAACGCCACCGCCTGCACCGCCGCCGATGGGAACGCCACCGCCTGCACCGCCGCCGATGGGCAAGCCCCCGCCTGCACCACCACCGGCCCCGCCGATGGGAGCGCCGCCTCCTGCGCCACCCGCACGGCCGCCGCCAAAGCCTCCGCCCGAAGCGCCACCCCCGCCTCCCGCGGAGCCGCCGCCTCGACCGCCATCGGCCGAGAGCACGCAACGCCCCTCGCTGGTACAGATGAAGCCGACCGAGCAGGGCCGTTGGGCGTCACACCAGCGCTCGGCGACGGTGTTGAGACAGCCCGAGAGGGCGAGAGCTGCAGCGAGAAGAAGAAGGCGCGTCATGGGGACTCGAAGTGCTGCCGGCCAGGCAGGCGCAGCATCACACGTTCAGGGCCCTTCGCGAAAAGGTGAGCGTTGATCAGAGCTGGCTCAACACCTTCGCGCGCGTCGACATGGTGCTGGCCAGGCGCAGGAGCGCCTCGTTCAACGCGCGGCTGATGTCCTTCGCCTCGGTCAGCGACTCGTTCTTTCGTTCGAGGCGCCGGGCGGTGGCCAGCGCGCCCACGCACAGCTTCATCGCCGCCAACAGCTCGCCCAGCTCGGGCACGTCCTTCGCGACCGAGGAGAACGAGTCGACGAGGCGCTCGAGCTCATCGGTGGTGGCGGCGTGCTCGGCCCGCGCGGCTTCGGCGGCCTCGAGCTCGTCGGTCACCCGCTGCAGCTCGTCGTTCGCGACGCTGAGCTTCCCTTCGACCTCGTCAAAGCGCTTCTTCGTCGCCGCGTCGTCACGCGCCTCGAGCTGTTTCTCGACCAGCGCGAACTGCGACTCGAGCTTGCGCACCTCGCTCTCCAGCGTGGCCTTGCGCGTGCGGAGCCCGGCGATTCGTTCGATGGAGAGTTCGTCGCTCATGGCCCGAAGAACGGCTCCGAGGTCTCGTAGAAGCCGGTCGGGCCGCGCGTGACGATGAGCCCGTTGAGCGTCACGCCCTCGCCGGGGGTGATGATCAACTTCTCGCCGGAATTGAGGCACGGCACGGCCTTCGCCGAGCTCGGTGGCGCGAACACGAAGAGCGCCGTCACCCCGAACAGGGCGAGCACTGACAAGACACTGCGTCGCATGAAGGACCTCCCTTGATCAGACCAACCGTTTGAAGCCCCACGAAAGCACGGGCGCCGCTGCGCTCGCCGCGTCGAGCACCCAGTCCTTGAACTTCGCGTTGTAGCGAACGCTCTTTGGAATGGAGTCGGTGCCCAGCGCGAGCGCCTTGTGCTTGAGCAGCTCGACGCGCGGGTGGGCGGGGTCGACGCCCGGGGGCGCGCGCTTGAGCACCTCCATCGATTCGACACGCAGGCCCTTCTTCCGGGCGGCGTCGACGTACTTCTGCAGCTCGCGGCCGCTCTTCTCGTCGAGGATGCCCGCGCGCAGCTTCTTCACCATCGGCGACTCGAGCACGTAGAAGCCGAAGGCGACCTCGTCTTCCATCCCGAGGTGGAAGTAGAGCGCAGCGGGCCCTTCCATCGGCTTGAAGCCGGCGAAGGGCAGCATGCCGGCCATCCATCTCTTGTAGGGCGACTTGTCTTTCGAGAACCGCACGTCGCGGTTGAGGCGGAACACCTTCGGCTCGCCCAGCTTGCGCTTGTAGATTTTCTCGAGCGGCCCCTTCACCTCGGCGAGCAGCGCCTTCGTCGGCTCGAGCCACAGCAGCTCGAAAGCAGCCTTGTTCTGCGCAAACCACTCGCGGTTCTGCGCGATGGACAACGCCTGGAACCACGAGACGCCTTCTTTGGGGAAGCCGGTGAAGCTCATCGCGGCAGCTCCGAGGGCTCGGACGCGGCGCCGCGGTTCTGGGTGCTCACCCGGTACGCCGCGCTGCGCGCGCGCATCATCGCGCCCAGCGGCCGCAGCTCTTCCTGCGCGTGCCAGGGGTCGAACGAGAGCTTCTCGGCCCAGTCGGTGAAGGCCGTGCTCGGCGGCTGCCGGGGCACGGTGAGCGTGGCGATGGTGGTCCACGGGGCGTTCCACTCGGCGCGGGTGTCTTCGATGGGGGTGTTCTTGTCGTCGGTGAACAGCTGCACCTGAAAGTCCCACTTCGAGTCGGCGCTGGCGACGTGCTGCGCGAACTCGGCGCCGAGGTCATCGGCCGAGGTGACGACGTTCTGCGGGCCCTGCGGCGTGAAGCAGAACTTCGCGGCGTACGGCCCGAACCGAATCGGCAGGTTGCTGAAGTAGCGGTTGGTGTGGAGCGACGCGAGCGGCGCGCCGAGCCCCTTCTGCAGTTCACCGAGCAGCTTGAGTGTCGGCCCGAGCCCGAACTTGAAGATGGCCTTTGGCAGGAGGGTGAGCGGGCTGCGCGCGGCGAGCACGAACCAGACGAACTGCTCGGGCGAGGCGAAGGGCATCGTGGTGCTGAGAATCGCCAGGAAGTCCTGCGTGGGGGCCGCTTCCATCCCGGGGATGAGCTTCTTGCCGCCGACCCCGAGCACCTTCACGCCGATGCCGCGCACGTCGGGCTTCTTGTCGTTGAGCGCGGCGGGGCCGCCGTTCGAGAAGCGCACGACCGCTTCGTAGGTCTTCGGCTCGGAGAAGAGGCCCACCCGGTGCGTCTGCGGCAGGTCGCCCTTCACCTCGAACGACGCGCGCGCGAGGAAGTTCGGCTTGGCGTGCAGGGCCCGCTTGAGGCCGCGCGACTTGCCGAGGCCGTGCTGCATGCCTCCGAGGTCGGCGGCGAGCTTCTCGAAGAGCTCGTTTTCCCCGGGGGCGATGACTTCTTTCCAATCGGTCGATGGTGCAGTCATGCCGCGACTTGAGCGGATGACGTCGCCCGCGCAAAGGACTTTGGGTCAGCTCGACGACACGCAGTGACGGAACAGCCACGAGCGGCGCAGCGTGGCCGACACCCCGGCCCGCTGCAGGAGCGCCTGCCATTCTTCAGAGCGCAGCGACCGCGCGATGGACACCTGACCATCCCGGCGCACCACGGGGTGCCACCCAGCGAGGGCGCAGAGCACGGGGAGGCCGGCCTCTCGCCGAGAGCCACTTGCAGGAATGCATGTCACGATTCTCTGACCTTCATTTCTGCAAGGGGCGCGCAGAGCAGGCCGGCCGCCTTGCCGCGAGCGGTCGTCTGAGGCCAGTTGTGACTACCTCGCGCGAGGCGAGGGGCTCGACCGCCGTTCGGCACTGCGCGTGCCCCCTTGACCCACTCGCCCTCCAGGCAGACCGCGTCACGAACGGTCGTCCACGTCGCGCCGTTGCTCCCTTTTCCTCGTCGACGCCGCGTGCGACCTTGCGCCGCCCATGTGGACCTCTCTGCGCCTCGCCGCTACCGCATCCCTTTTCCTCGCGCTCGCCGGTTGTCAGTGTGGCCCGCCGACTCCGGACACCTGTGACCCCGCGCGGTGCTCGGGCTGCTGCATCAACGGCCGCTGCACCTCGTGCGGCAACACCGGAGGCGGGACCACCGGCGGTGGCAACGCGACCGGTGGCGGGAGCGTGACCGGTGGCGGCACTGGTGGCGGCACGACGGGCGGCGGCACCGCGACCGGTGGTGGCACGACCGGCGGCGGCACGACGGGTGGCGGCGCGACCGGCGGCGGCACGACGGGTGGCGGCGCGACCGGCGGCGGCACCGCGACCGGCGGCGGCACCGCGACCGGCGGCGGCACGAGCACCGGCGGCGGCACGAGCACCGGCGGAGGCACCGCGACTGGCGGCGGCACTGGCGTCGTCGACTTCGACGGCGGCTGGGTGCTCCCCACGTTCCCGCGGCAACCCGCCCTCACCGGCGACGGCGGCACCACGGTCGTCATCGGCACCGGCGCTGATCAGACATCCTCGACGAAGTTCGGCGGCACGCCCGACCTCGGCGCCACCGTCAGCGTGGTGTACCCACCGAGCGGCGTGATGCTCCCGCCGAACACCAACTCCATCGAGTTCCACTTCATCCCCGCGGCGGGCCAGACGCTCTTCCGCTTCACCTTCCAGGCGCCGACCACGACCCTCGTCGTCTACACCGGCTGCACCTCGGTCGGAGGCGGCTGCATCTTCACGCCCGACGCCACCTTCTGGTCGAGCCTCGTCTCCTACGCCCGCGGCACGGCGCCCATCACGTGGACCGTCTCCGGCGTCAACGGCACTTCGCCCGGCAACGTCGGCAGCTCGCTGCCGCAGCAGCTCAGCTTCAGCGAGCAGGACATGCTCGGCGGCCTCTACTACTGGAACAGCGCCGGCTCGGTCGTGCGCTTCGACTACGGCTTCCCCAACTCGCCGCGACAGACCTACGTCACGGGCGCGAACGTCGGCGCGACCATGTGCGTCGGGTGCCACGTCATCTCGCGCCAGGGGAACTACATCGTGGTGGGCAAGGACATCCCCTCCCCCGCGGCGTTCTCGATGCTCGATGTGCCCACGAAGCAGGTCGCCATCTCGGGCGCCGGCCCCGTCACCGGCAGCAGCAACTTCTTCAGCTTCGCGCCCGACGAGCGCCACCTCCTGCAGAGCAACGGCGTGAAGATCGACTGGCGCCAGCTGGTGAACGGCACCGTGCGCCCCGTCACCAACAACGGCACCCACCCCGACTGGTCACCGAGCGGCAACACGATGGTGTTCTCGCGACCGCCTTCGGCTCCGCCGTTCGGTGCCTTCGGTGCCCTCGGCGTGTCGTCGGGCTCGCTTCAGACGATGCGCTTCAACGGCACCGGCTTCGACCCGCCGCAGGCGCTGGTGCCTTTCACCGGCGCGAACAACTACTACCCCGCGTATTCGCCCGACGGGCAGTGGGTGCTCTTCAACCGGTCCCCCTCGAACCGCGACTCCGCCTCCAACGCCACGCCCGACGACGCCGGCTACCCCGACGGCGAGCTCTGGGCCGTGCCCTCTGCGGGCGGCACTCCGGTGCGGCTCACCAACGCCAGCGCGCCGGGTGCCTGCCAGTGGCCCAAGTGGGCCCCGGTGAAGCACAGCTATTCCGGGGGACAGGTGATGTGGCTCACCTTCTCGAGCCAGCGCGCGTACGGCCTGCGCCTCGCCGATTGGCAGCGCACCCAGCTGTGGATGGTGGCGTTCGACCCGACCCGCATCGGCAACGGCCAGGACCCGAGCTTCCCTGCCTTCTGGCTGCCCTTTCAGGACATCAACAGCGGCAACCACATCGGCCAGTGGAGCACCCAGGTGCCTCGCGCGAACTGCGTGGGCTCAGGCCAGAGCACCTGCGGGCAGGGTGAAATCTGCAGCAATGGGAAGTGCCGGCCCGGCTGATTGTATCAGTACTTTCAATGTCTTAGAACACCAGGTCCGGTTTTCTGCACGCGCTTGGGGATGCCCGGGTCAATCGCCTCCACTGCTTGAAGGAGGCACACCCTGGGTATCCCGGTCGGCACTCGCTACACCTCAGAAATCGAAGGCACGTTCTTTCGCAGCTTCATGTGTTCGCACTGCGAGTTCGAATCGCTCGCGAAGGTGCGCGCGAAGGGCGAAGGCGAAGCAACGAGCTACCTCTGGCTGCGTGAAGAGGGCGCGAAGAGCGACGCGCAGAGTGAAGCGGTGCGAAAGGCCGAAGAGGCCGCAGAGCGCATGGCGGCGGCGGGCACGTGCCCCGCGTGTCAGCAGCACGACGGGAGCGCGCGCTCGAGCCTCCAGAGCGGCGCGTGGCTCGCTGGCGTGGGCCTCGGAGTGGTGATGGCGGTCATCGTGCTCGTGGTCTTCGGGAAGTTGGGGTTCGGAATGCCGATCGCGCTCGTCGCGGGCATCGGCACGACCCTCTGGCACGTCGCGACCCGCTCGTGGATGTGGGAACCCTCGCGCGTCGAGGTGCTGGGTCACCCCGAGCTGGCGGCGCTGCTGGTCAAGCACGGCGTCGAGGTCGGTGACCCCTCCGAGGCTCTCGAAGAAGCGGTCGGCTTATCCATTGGGCGACACGTCGGCTAGGCTGCGCGGGCGTTTCTGTTTCTCCACCAACGAAGTGCTTCGAGGAGCGTTCATGTCTCGCATCAACACGAGCCGTCCCCGCGTTCAGCAGCCCACGTTTCAGAACCCGCCGGCCGTCAAGGCCGACACGAAGAAGACGCTGAAGGCCGCGTTCGACACGGCGCAGAAGTCGGGCGACCTCGAGTTTCACGCGGGGGGCATGCCGGTCGGTCAGCGCTTCGTGCGTGTGCCGCTGAAGACGGGCAAGGGCGCTGATCAGTACTCGTACACCGCGCTCGTTCCGGCCGGGGCGCTCGCGCCTGGTGCGAAGCCGAGCGACCCGAACAAGGCGAAGTCGTTCTTCATCGAGCGCAGCGGAGGCATCGCGGGCACCACGATGGTCGCGGGGCCGGTGACGATGGGGGCGAAGGGCAAGGTCACCGTCGAGCCGTTCTTCAGCCGCTTCCTCGAAGGCCAGCAGAAGCCCGGCGACGGGTTGGTGCAGACCATGAAGGCGCCGAGTGACAACGAAGACGGCGGTGGCGGCGGCGTCGGCCCGCAGACGAAGAAGGCTCCGTCTGATCAAGAGGACGGCGGCGCGGGTGGCGTCGGCCCGCAGACGAAGAAGGCTCCGTCCGATCAAGAAGACGGCGGCGCGGGCAAGCCCGGTGGCGGCGTGGGCCCCCAGACGAAGAAGGCTCCGTCTGATCAAGAAGACGGCGGCGCGGGCAAGCCTGGCGTCGGGCCGCAGACCAAGAAGGCTCCGTCTGATCAAGAAGACGGCGGCGCGGGCAAGCCCGGTGGCATCGTCACCACCATGAAGGCGCCGAGCGACAACGAAGACGGCGGCGGTACGAAGCCCGGCAAGCCGGGCGGCATCGCGACCACCATGAAGGCGCCCAGCGACAACGAGGACGGCGGTGGCGGACTGGTCACCACGCAGAAGTTCCCCTCCGACAACGAAGACGGCGGCGGCACGAAGCCGGGCAAGCCGGGCAGCGGCGTCGTCACCACCCAGAAGTTCCCCTCCGACAACGAA
>JBILUC010000037.1:0-72777 GCA_044371205.1 Archangium sp. | reverse complement strand
AACCCCAGCCCCGCCCCGAAAACGAAAGGTCAGGGCTCGAACTGCACCGCGTACCAGGTGAAGGTCGACGTGGCGTTGTTGTCGCCGCGGACCAGGGTGACGCGCGAGTCGTTGATCAGCTGGAAGAGCGCGACGCTGTCACCAATGTCGTCGTTGCCTGCGACGTTGTGGGCCGTCTCACCGGTCGCGAGGCCGCTGGCCATCATGCCGCCGGAAAACACGAGCGTCCGCGTGGTGTCGATCGAGGTGATGTCCTGGCTGAGCTGGTCGACGTTGCCGACGAACGTCGAGGTGTAGGGCTGCACGGTGGCACGGCTGCCAAAGTCGATGCGCTGCCACGCGATGCTGCCCATCGCGTAGGAGTCGCAGCCGCTCCCGACGGTCGCGCCGCGCGTGAAGCGCAGCACGGTGGCGGAGTCGAGTTCGCCACGCGTGAAGAAGTGACACATCGACGCGGCGGCGTTGGGAGGCACCGGCATGGCGTCGAAGGAGGCGCTCTGGCTGACCAACACGCTGTTGTTCGAGCTCTGGGGCAGCCCGCCGACGGTCTGCACGCGCCCCTGGGGTCCGCCGGTCGTGAAGCCCGGAGCGGCGCCCCGCTCCACCGACACCCCCGACATCGTGGCCACCTGGAACTCCAGGCCTTCGCAGGGGCTCGCGGGGGCGAAGTTGAAGACCATCGACCTGCCATCGAGGCTGAGTCGGGAGGTCGTGGTGTCGGCTTGACCAAAATCGGCGCCGGTCGTGGAGATGCTCGAGAGGCTGAAGCTGGTCGCCGGGTCGACCGGAAGGACGAGCGGGAGAGACGCGGGGCACCCGGGGTCGAAGCCGCGCGCGACCGTCAGGCCCGTGGGCAGCTCGAGTGTCTGCCATGCAATGGTGGCGGCGCCTCCGCTCAAGCCGCGCGTGCAGGACACGACGCTGGTGCTCTGCAGCCGACACACGACCTGTGCCTGCCCCGGCTGGAGTGCGCCGGGCACGATGGCCTGAACGACGAAGAGGGTCTTCGTGAGGTCGCGCTGGGCAGGCGCGATCGCGCACGTCGTGCTCAATGCGCCCGCAGTGAGGCTGCAGGTGCCGCGGCGGACTGCGGGGTCGACCTGCAGCGACGCTGTCGCCGACTGCGCGGCGAGCGTCGCCTGCACCACTGGGCTGCCCCCGGTGATGGGCCGCACGCCGAAGTTGAGGGTTGAACTGCCAGCTGACATCGAGAGGCTCGTCACCGGCGCGCCCGCACAGGCGGGGTCGGCGTAGAAGCGCACCAACCCGGGCGTGGCGCTCAACGCCATCGCCGTCATGGTCGAGACCGGCACGGGGTTGCCGAACGCGTCGCGCCGCGCGGCCTGCATCGAGAGGCACCCGAAGGCCTGCACGGTCGTCGCCATGCCTGCGCTCAAGGTGAGGACAGGAGCGCCCGGCTGCACCCTCAGCAGTTGCGTCGCGCCCGTGAGCGTCGCCGCCGAGACGGTGAGCGTGGGGGCGCCGGCGAGCGTGCTGCGCACGTAGACGACGTGGTTCGCCTTCGTCGCCGAGAAGAGCACCGACGGCCCCGCCGAGTTCGTGCAGCCGGAGTCGTTGTAGAACGTCACCTCTGTCGTCAGCGACCCGAACGACACGGTGACCAACCCCATCACCGCCGTGGTCTGCCCCGATGCGTTACGAGACTCGAAGGAAAAGGGGCCCGCGCACGAGCCGGCGACGGTCGTGATCACAGGGCTGGTGATGACGAGTTGCGTTGCGGGGCCACCACCACCCGCCGCTGCGCCGCCACCCGCCGCTGCGCCGCCACCCGTCGCTGCACCGCCACCCATCGCGGCGCCTCCACCCGTTGCAGCGCCGCCACCGGTCGCTGCGCCACCACCGGTCGCTGCGCCACCACCCGTTGCGGCACCTCCACCCGTCGCGCCACCGCCCGTCGCACCTCCACCGGTTGCCGCGCCGCCACCCGTCGCACCGCCACCTGAGGAGCCGAGGAGAATGCACTCACCAGCGACCGGGTCGCTGCACGTGAAGCCGGCTGCGCATTCCTGCTGGCGTGAGCACGCAAAGCGCGTCTCGGAAGAGAGAACGCCGCAGGTGCAGCCGCTGATCAGCAACACGCCGACGAGGCAGAGAGCTCTCACGGACTGGCGAGCGTAGCTCAGAGCCGGAGGACCTTCTTGGTGACCTGCCCGGGGCGCACTTCGACCTCGATGTCGGTGTCGACCTTTTCCTGCTCGTTGGTGAGCTTGAGCACGTGGCGACCTGCGGGCATCGGAAACTCGATGAGCGGCGTGTCACCGAGCGCCTTGCCGTTGAGGGTGACGTGCGTCCACGGCTCGGTCTTGAGCGAGAGCTTGCCCTTCTGGGGCGCGTCGGGCCGCTTCACGTCGACGACGGCCTTCACTTCGCCCGCGGGAGCGCCGGCGACCGGGAGCGACAACACCATCATGAACTGCTCGCCTTCGGCCTTCACGCTCACCGTCTTCTTCACGGTCTGGCGGCCTGCAAGCGACGCCTCGACGAAGTGTTCGCCCGCCCTGGTCTCGCTGAGCGTGACGGGCGACGCGCCGCGGGGCCTGCCGTCGAGCGACACCTCCGCACCGGGCGGGTCGGTCTCGATGACAATGATGGAGGGCATGGGCTGCACCGGTTCCTGCCCGTAGTCGACCTCGCTGGGCACCACCTGCGGCGGGGTGGGCGCGGTGAACGCCTTCCACGTGAGCACGCCGACGAAGACCAGCAGCACCACCATGGCCGCCAGCGCCCCCATGAGGCGGCCGTGCATCGACAAGAACCCCGTCTGCCCCGGCATGGTGCGGTTGGTGGTCGGCTTGAGGGCGGCGGTTCCCTCGGCCAGCGGCTGGGTGACCCCGCGCGCGGCGTCTTCGATGAGGCGCTTGCGCTCGGCGATGCGCGTCGCGAACAGCGTGCCCATCATGCTCTGGAAGTCGGCCGCGCTTGGCCCGCCGCCCCGCGCGCGCAGCCAGTTTTCGAGGGCCGTCTTGAACGACGCGGCGTCGGGCCAGCGCTCGTTCTGATCTTTCGCCAACGCGCGCGCGAGGATTCCCGACAGGTCGGCCGGCACCTTCGGGTTCTTCGCGTTCGCCTCGGGGAAGGCGCCGGGCGTGATGAGCGACTTGATGATTTGAATCGAGTCTTCGTTCGAGTGGAGCCGCTTGTGGGTCACCAGTTCCCACAACACGATGCCCATCGCGAACACGTCGGCGCGCCCATCGACCTCTTCGCCCTGCGCCTGCTCGGGCGCCATGTACGCGAACTTGCCCTTGAGCTGCTGGCCCTGCGTCTGGGTGGCGCGGTTGGCAGCGCGCGCGATGCCGAAGTCGACGAGCTTCACCTGCCCTTCCCACGTCAGCACGATGTTCTGCGGGCTGATGTCGCGGTGCACGATGTTGAGCGGCTTGCCGTCGACGCCAGTGCGGCCGTGCGCGTGCGAGAGGCCCTCGAGCGCCCACACGATGAGCTTCACCGCAGCTTCGGGCTCGAGCTGCTGGCCCGCCTTCGCCGCCGCGCGCGCGACCGTCGCCAGGTTCTCACCGGCGAGGTATTCCATCGCGATGTAGTAGGCGCCCGCGTGCTCACCGAGGTCGAAGACCTGCACGATGTTGGGGTGCGTGAGCTGAACAATGATGCGCGCCTCGTCGAGGAACATCTCGACGAAGGTCTCGTCTGACGAGAGCGACTCGATGATGCGCTTGACGACGACGATGCGCTCGAAGCCACGGAGCCCGCTCTGTCGCGCCAGCCAGATCTCCGCCATGCCGCCGGTCGCGAGCTTCGCGAGGAGGGTGTAGTTGCTGACGGTGACGCCGGGGGCCCAGACCCCGCTCTCCTGCATCTGCATCCGCGGCAAACTATGCATCACCCAACACCGCAGGGGTACACTCGTTTCCCCATGTCGATGACGCGAATGATCTCCGCGGTCGCGATGCTCGGTGCCTCCGTGGCGCTGGCCGACGCCGCGGCGTTGCTCGACAGGGCCGAAGCGCAGGTGCGCGATCTCGAGTACGGCGAAGCGCTCAAGGCCCTCGAGGCGGCGCGCAAAGAACCGAACAACTCGCGCGCCACGATGCTGCGGCTCTACGAATTGCAGAGCGTCACCCTCGCCACGCTGGGGCAGGAAGCGAAGGCCCTCAAGGCCTTCCAGGCGTTGCTCTCGCTCGACCCCGAGTTCAAGTTGAAGGGCAAGCCGCCGCCGCGCGTGACGACGGTCTTCTTCGAGGCGCGCAGCTGGGTTGATCAGAACAAGCCGCTCGCGGTGCGTGCCGTCGGGGCCACCTTCGGGCCCGGCGTCGTCAAAGACGTGAAGGTCGAGATCACGAATGATCCGCTCAAGCTGATCAAAGAAGTGCGCTTTCACCTCGTGCTCGACGGCAAGCCCCGAGATGTCGACGTCGCGGTGAGCGCAGTGACGGTCTCGACGCCCATCGGCGCGCCGCGCGTCTCGTGGTGGGCCGAAGCGCTCACCGAAAAAGACGCCGTGCTGGTGACCCTCGGCGACGCGACCAAACCGATGTCAGAGGTCGCGCCCGATGCACCGAAGCCGGTGGCCGTCGTCGAGCGCAAGCCAGACCCGAAGCCCGCAGTCGAGCCGACGCCTGCTGTGGTCGAACCCGGGCCGCCCATCGACGCGTGGGCCGAGCCGAGCCCGCCCGCTCCACCGATGGCTCCGCTGCGCATCGTGGGCCTCTCGCTGGGCGCGGGCGCGGTGGTGAGCGTGGGGCTGGGCGCGCTCTTCGGGGCGCTCGCCAACGGCACCGCGGCGCAAATCAACAACGCCCCCCGCGACGACGCGGGCCGCATCACCGGCCTCACGCAGGCGCAGGCGTTGACGCTCGACGGTCAGCAACGCGGGCAGGCCGCCGCCGCCAACGTGCTCTTCGTCGCCAGCGGCGCGTTGCTCGCAGGCGGGGTGACGCTCTTCATCCTCGGCGGGCAGAGCAACCCGCAGGTCGCGCTGGTGCCCGCGCCAGGCGGAGTCGGGCTGGTCGGCACCTTCCGCTGAGGCTGGCGTAGAGTCGCGCGCGTGCGATTCCTGACCCTGAGCTTCCTCGTCGTGGTGTTCAACGGCTGCGCTGGCTTCAAGTCGGTCGAGCGCGGCGAGTGGCGCCTGGTGTGGGTCGACTCAGCGCAACGCGGCGCCGAGGCCCCGCGCACCGTCATCTCGCGCGACGACTACGAAGCCGAAGTGAGCGCCGGCAACCGCCGCGCGTGGGAAGGCCCGTCGGGCTTCACGTTTCCGCTGCTCCACGAGACCGACGCGATGGGGCTCGTGGTGGGCGAGGTACAGGGCTACCGCGTCGACGAGGCGACCAGCGCCGAGCTCTTTCTCGACGGGGCGGGCGTCGAGCTCTTCTGGGGCCCGACCGAGAAGCGCGACGGGTGGAAGGGAGACACCGACGTCACCGTGCGCGAGTCGATGCTCTTCGTGAAGGGAACCCGCGAGGGCAAGGCGGTGTTGAGGCTGGTTCGTGGCCCCACCACTCGCGACGTGCCCATCGCCATCAAGGCCAGGTGACATGACCCGGTTCCTCTTGCTGGGGCTCGCCGTCACGTCGCTGGCGTGCGGCAAGAAAGACCGGCCTCACGCGCGCGTGGCCGAGCTGACGACGCCGGTGCACGTCACGGTGCGCACCATCGACTACCCCGACAAGACGCCGTGCGTCGCCGCCGGGCCGCTCGAGCGCCTGAAGTGCTGGCTGGCGCCTGCGCGCGTCGGCGCCACCTACGTCGAGGTGGGGCCCGCCGCTGACCTGCCGATGGTGACGACGGGCGACATCGACAGCGACCTCAACCTGCTCCTGGGGCGGGCCGACACGCGCACCTTGCTGAACCGGCCGGTGAAGAAGGTGGAGCTGGTGGCCGACCCCGCGTCCCCCGAGCGCGTGGTCATCGACTGCGGTGAGACGGGCATGGTGGTGTTCCTCGTGGGCAACTCACTGGGCGACATGCGGCTGCTCTGGGACGAGCTGAGCGGGGCGCCGAAGCTGCCGAACGGCGAGCTCAATTGGGCGCGCGTACCGCGACCCTCTCCGCCGCCGCTGGACCTCATCACCACCACCCGCGCCGAGCTCGAGGCACTCGCGAAGACCGCCGCGGGGCGCTCGCAAATCGAGCGGGCGGTGAAGATGTGGCTCAGCGTCGATGGAGACCTCGACGACGCGAACTACGTCGCGGCCCTCGCGTTGCTCCCCGAGGACGTGCAGCGCGACCGCGAGCTGGAGTACCTCGAGAGCGTCGCGACCGGCTCGACGGCGGCGCGCCTGTGGTTCGAGCGACACCCCGAGCGACAAACGCCCGCGTACACCGACGCGCTGCTGCGCTCGCTCGACGACACGTCGTGGCAGAACCTGGAGCTGTTGACCGCGCTCGTGCGCCTCAAGCCGCCAGGCCTCACCGAGAAGGCCTGTGCGCAGGTCGAGCAGGCTTTCTTCAGCGCGGCGACGGACTGGGACTTCTACCTCAACACCGAAGCCGTCGGTGCGCTGGCCATCCTCGCGCACGAGCGAGCCCGCTGCCCCTGGGTGTTGCCGCTGCTCGACCGCGTGAAGTGTCACGACGCGCTGACCTGCCTGCCACCCGACGCGCCCGTCGAGCCTGAAGACGAAGACGGCCGGCCTCGCGCGGGCAAAGCGCTGTGCACGGCCGAAGAACGACGCGGGGTGGTGGAGCGCCTCTTCGCCGAGTCGAAGGGTGAAGACGAGAACCTCGACCTCTTCCTCGACGAAGACCCGGGCTGGGGGTGGGGTGCGATGCTGCTGACGGCGGCGGAAGCGCAGGGCCCGCTCCCGGCTGCGTTCCTCAAGCAGACCGGGCGGCGCGGGTATCTGCCGGTGTTCCGCCCCCCGGCCGACGAAGCGCTCGACAGCTGCCGCGACCTCTACGACGTCACCCCGGCGCAGTGGGCGTGCCAGGTGCCTGCGAACCTCAGCGTGTCGATCCGGTTCGGCTGCCGCATGGAGATTGACGACGTGAAGAAGACGCTCACGTTGACCTCCGTGGCGCCGCCGCCCGCACCGTAGTGGCGTCTCTCAGACGACCGGCAATCGCGCGAGCTCGCGGTCGTGAAGCCGGGTGAAGGCGAGCAACCCCAGCGTCGCGCCCACGCCGGCGTAGAGCATGTCGCTCTGCGCGTCCCACACGTAGCCCTGCGTACCGAGGAAGGCGTCGCCGCCCGCAGGGTCGAGCGCGAGCGCCGCGCCCCACTCGAACAACTCGTAGAGCGCCGCGAAGCCGAAGATGACGTTGATGAGAATGAAGACGAGCCAGCCGTTGCGCTCGAGCTTCGTCTTGCGCAGCAGCACCTCGCGCACGATGAAGACGGGGAACAGACCGAACGCGAAGTGGCCGACCTTGTCGTAGTTGTTGCGTGACCAGCCGAAGGCCTGCTTCGCCCACTCGCCGAGCGGGGCCTTCGCGTACGTGTAGAAGCCGCCGTACACGAGGATGAGGATGTGCACGAAGACCGCGACGTAGACGAAGCGGGTCATCGGGAAGCGCTTCCACGTCAGCGCGAGGGCGACGAGGCCGACGAGCCCGGGGCCGACCTCGAGCAGCCAGTTGAGCTTGCCTTCGGGCGTGGTGAAGAACGTGAGCGCGAAGACCACGAGGAGCATCGCACCGAGGGTGAGCGGAAGGCGGGCATCGGGTCGCACGGGCGAGACCGTAGTCGCGAGGTCACTGCGGTCGAAGTTCCTCGCCGAGGGTCTCGAGGTCGAGCTGCGGCAGGCCGCCCTTCACCACGAGCGGCACGGTGCGCAGCCGCAGCGCGGTGGGCGTGCAGGTGACCCCTGCGGCGAGCGCGGTGGGGCCCTGCGTCCAGTCGCCGAGCGAGAGGGCGAGCACGGTGCGCTCGTTCCATTCCACCTCGCGCGGGGCGCCGAAGCCGCGGCCGAGCACGACGTCGGCGGTGAGCAGACGCGCGCGGCGCTCGGCTTCGTCGAGGGGCAGCGCGCCGCGGTGCGCGACCAGCACGAGACATTCATCCTCCCTCTCCTCCCGCGGAGGAGAGGGTCGGGGAGAGGAGGCGAGCCCCTCAGCGCGCGCGAGGTCGACCCCACGCACCACGAGCGTGAGCCCATGCACGACCCGCTTGAGTTCCTCGCCGGGAGCGACGTTGAAGAGCACGAGGTCTGAGCCCGAGAAGAACCGGTCTTCCTGACCCCGCAGCGCGCTGAGCACCGGGCTCGGGTGCTCGAGCGCCGTCGGCTTCCACAGCCATCGCTCGCCGAGGCCGAAGCCCGCAGGCACGTCACCGGTGAGCGTGACGTTGAGAGAAGGCGCGGGCGCGCGTGTTCCCTGCGAGAACGTGAAGTACTGGTGGCTCGTCGAGTCCTTCACGAAGGGCGTGCGGCGGCGCTGCGAGTTGGTGTGCAGCCACCGCTTTGCGCGCTCGGCACCGCGGAGCTGCGCAAAGCGCATCGCGACGTACAGCGACTCAGGTGAATCGACCTCGCGGAAGAAGAGCTCATCGAGCGCGAACCCCTGAATCGTGGTGAACGAGGCCTCGTCGTGGAAGCTCGCCCACGGCTCGGGTTGGTAGTGCGAGAAGTCGACGCTCGCGACCACCAGCGCGTCGGGCGGGAGCAGGCGGTGCAGTTGCTGCGCGAGGTGCTCCAACTGCGCTCGCGGGGTGCCGGGCGTGGCGAGCAAGGGGATGAAGCGCGCGTTCGGGGCGAGCTTCTTCACGTAGGTCGAGTGCACGTGCAGCGCGTGCTCGCCCGGAAACATGTCCGGCCGCGGTGTGACGTCGAGGCCGTCGAGGGGCGAGCTGATCAGCGTGCCGTACTCGGTCACGAACGAGACGTTGGTGCCGAGCGAGAGACCGTCGCCTTTGAGGAAGTGATCAGGCCCGATGATCACCAGGGTCGAGGGCGTGGTGGCGCGGATCAGCTCGGCCCAGAAGCCCGCGAGCTCGTGCGCGTCGATGAGGTGGTGCGGCGCGACGGCGGCGATGGGCTTGACGTCGAAGTGGAAGGGCTCGGCGCGCGCGAAGATACCGTCCCACATGCGGAGGTCGCCCGGATAGGTGGTGTGGACCGTCGTCGTGCAGGCAGAGAGAAGACAGGCGCTGATCAACAGCAGCCTCGAGAAGGCAACCAGGCCAGGTCCTGGGCGGCGGCGAGAAGCAGGCGTGCCTCTCGGCTTCGACCGCGAGTGAGCCCACTGAGCATGTGGGATGGCTCGAGCATCGCCGGTGATGCTCAAACCGACCCACATGGGGCTTCTGAGGGGAAGACCCTCACCCGAGGCCGAGGGGCACGCGTGGGTGAGGCACGGCCGGGATCCTGAACCCATCGCCCTCTCCGAGCCAGCGGCGCCCGGGCGGTCACCGACGTGACGGGTAGAGCAACCCGCCCCACTCCGACACCACGAAGCCCCGGCGAGGCGGCGCGGCCTCGAGCACCTGCGGCGCGAGCTCGACCGGCGCATCGAGCACGCGGAAGTCGATGAGCACGCGAATCACGGTGTCGGGCGCAGGCGAGACGACGAGGGGCGCGGCGGCGTCAATCTCGGCGCGCGGCACGAAGCGAATCGCGGCGTACGGGTTCACCGACACGCGCGGCCACCAGAACTCCATGAAGTCCCCGGTCTCGCGCGCGTTGAGCCCCAGCTGCTGCGCCGTGCGCACGAGGAAGCCCTGCAGCTCGGCGCGAGAGACGACGAACCCTTCGGTCAGCGGCTGCGGCTTCTCGGTGAGCCCACTTTCCCAGAACAGGTACCGGTGGCGTCGCCCATCGGAGGTGCGCAGCTCGCCGCGCGGGGTGGCGAGCACCTTCCACCCTTCGCGATACGGGGGCGCCGACTTCGTGACCCCGCCCTTCGGCGTGACCTGCACCGACACCTGCGTCGCCTGCCGCGGGTACAGATAGATGACGGGCTTCGCCATCTCGCCCTCGTATTCGTGGAACGAGACGCGCCGTTCGGCGAGCGCCACCGCGCCGTCTTTGAAGGTGGCGATGAAGCGAAAGCGGTTCGAGCCCAGCGACATGTTCTTGAACGCCTTCGACACGCGCCAGGTGAACTCGCGGTCGCCCGCCTTGAACGACTTGATCATCTGCCGCTTCTGAATCTCGCCGCTCGCGTCGAGCGACATGGCCTCGATGCGTTCGCACCCTTCGGCCACGGTGCCTTTGAAGTCGGTGACCTCGTCGTAGATCGACGCCTCATCGGCCGGGTACGTGATGGAAATCGTCTGATCAGGCCCCGCGGTGGTGCCCGGCAGCCCCTTCGGGTCGACCTTGAAGCGCTCGAACACCTGGCGCGGCTGCCCTTCGGCCTCGCAGGTCACCTTCGTGTGGCCCTCGTCGATGCTCAGCGTCCACACCGTGGGGCTCTTGTCGAACTTCACCTTGATGACGCGCTTGCCGAGGTCGTGCTCGACGATTTTCAGCGGCCGCAGCGAGCTGCGCTTCAAGCTCGCGTACGAGACGTTGGGGCCGCCGGCGATGAAGAGCGTCTCCTTCGACGCCGGGTCGCGGTACGTCTCGTCTTCGGCGCGTGCGACGAGAGGGGCCAGCACGGCGAAGAGCAGCGCGAACAGCGGGCGGACGTTCGTCATGGCGGCGAGCATCTCCGACTTCGGGATGCTCTAGAACCACCGATGTGTCGCGCGCGTTGCTGCTGGCTCTGCTGCTCTCGTCGGGGACCACGCTCGCGCAGCAGGCCGACGACTGGCTGGGGCCCGACAAGGCGCTGCACTTCGCGGCGAGCGCGGGCATCGCGGGCGCTGGAACGCTGGGCGCGGCGTTGATCAGCGACGCACCGGCCGTGAAGCTCGCGGTCGGCTGCACGCTCGCGATCCTCGCAGGCGCGGGGAAGGAGCTGCTCGATCTCGCGGGCCTGGGAAACCCCTCGTGGCGTGACTTCGCGTGGGACGTGGTCGGCACCTTCACGGGAGCGCTCACGGCGTTGCTCATCGATCATCTGCTGCTCGCGCCGCTCGGCAGACTTCCCGTCTGGTGAGAGCTGGAAAGTGGTGCGACGACGAGCACCGCGTTGACGCAGGGCAGCCGTGTGGCGCGAGGGGTGCACTGGTGTGCCGTCGCAGCAATCCACTAACCTCGGAGATGATCATGGGAGCGAAGGCAGTCACTCACGAAGAGTTCACGAAGGTCCGCGATGTGCTGAGCGAGCGCATCGAGCGGCTGACCATTCGGGTCGAAGTCTTCGCCAACGACCTGCACAAACTGACGCAACAGGTCGGCGACGTCGCAGAAGACCTGGTCGCCCTTCGCGCTGAGATGAGCGAGCGGTTGGCGAAGCTCGAGGCAGACGTCGCTCAACTCACGACCGACGTCGCGGTGCTCAAACTCGACGTGGCGGTGTTGAAGCTCGACGTCGCCGCGTTGAAGAAGGACATGGCCGACGTGAAGGCAGACCTTGCAGAGCTCAAGCGCGACATGGCCACCGGCTTCGCGCAGGTGCTCGCGGCCATCTCGGCGCGAGCCAGCTGATCACCGCTTCGCGTCGGGCTCGCGGTATCGAAGGGTGAGCACCGTCACCTCGGGGTCGGAGTGAATGCGCGGCAGCCGCGTCCCCCGGCCGAAGCCGAGCCCCCGGTTCACGTAGAGCTGATTGCCGCGCACGCGATACGCACCGCGGTACCAGGGCTCACCCGCGGCCCGGTACACGCCCTGCGTGAGCTTCGGCACGTCCCACTGGCCGCCGTGCGTGTGCCCCGACAGACACAACGCGTCTTCCCACGCTGGCAACTTCACCGCGCACGACGGGGTGTGCGTCAACACCAGCCGCGAGGCCTTGCCGGCGCCCCGATACGCCACGTCGACGTCGTCGTGCTGCGTGGTGCTGTCGTCGACCCCGATGACGTTGAAGTCGACGCCCTTCAAGCGCACCGCGGTGTTCTCGTTCTGCAGCACGCTGACGCCGATGCGCTCGAGCCCGTCGTGGATTTCCTGCGCGCCGCTCCAGTAGTCGTGGTTGCCCAGGACCGCGACGCGCGGCGCAGCGAGCGGCTCGAGCAACTGGGGCACGCGCGAGAGCGGGTCTCGCTTCGAGGTCACGAAGTCGCCGGTCAGCACCACGAGGTCGGGCTCGAGCTCGTTCACCTCGCGCACCGCCGAGATGATGCGCCCGTCGGGCACACCTGAGCCGATGTGCAAATCGGACAGCTGCACCACGCGCAGCCCGTCATGCGCCGGGTCGAGCGAAACGGACTGCACCTCGACCTCGTTCACGTCGAAGAACTCGTTGGCGATCATCTTGCGCTGTTTGCGCGCGGCGGCGCGGGCCGAGAGCGGGGCCAGGGCCAACATCGAGAGGCTTTCGAGGACGCGACGGCGTGTCAGTCGGGGCATTGAGGACGGGAGCGTGCGGTGAGGGGGAACCACTTCGCAATCCCCACCTCGAACAGGTCAACCCCCGCGCAGATTCCTGCGCAACGCCGATGCGGGGTATTCAAGAAACGCGGGGCTGTTGAACCGCCTGCTACGTGGCCCTGGGTGGGCGCCTGGGGATCGCGACCGGCTCGTGGCCCTCGATTCGTTCGAGCCGCCGAAACGGTGACCAGTATTCGAAGACGCGTTCGAGCTGCGCGGTGAAGTCGACTGCGTCGTTCAGCTTGACGCGGAGCACCCTCAGCCAGTCGAAGGCGCGCAGCTCAGACGCGGTCATGAGCAGCGAGTCGAGCCCCCACCGCGTTTCCCGCAGCCGGTTCGCGTCGATGGTCGCCTCGCGAATCAGCCCGTGCACGCGCTTCACCTCGAGGATTCCGCGGCGCACCAGAGGTGACAAGACGCCCACGAGCGAGGTGCCGACCTCCGGCCGGCGCAGCGCTTCACCATGCAGGTCACCGCGCAGCAGCAACCAGTCCACCCACACCGCGGCGGCCCCCGCATCGTCAGGCGCCGCGTCGATGGCGGCCTCGAGCTGCGGGTGACGGTGGTCTTCGGCGAAGTGCACGACGAAGCGGTCGGCCCCCGCCCGCACCGAGCCTCCGCGGTAGAGGGGGAGGTCGGTGGGGTGGCGAACGATGCCGAACTCGGACTCCGCCCAGAAGAGACGACACAGGTCGCCCGAAACGTCGCTGCGCCGAAACCACCACTGGTCCCAGTTGGAACAGACCTCGAGGCCGGTGTCGGACAGGCTCAGGGCGATCCATTCATGGCCCTCGGGTCGTTCCCACCGCACCCACGGCCGCAGCGGGCGCTCTGCCTCACGAGGCCCCCGCACGTCGTTGGGACCCGAGAGGTCATCGTCGAAGTCGCGCGGCCGATAAAACAGGTGCAGCCCGTGCCGTCGCTTGCCGTAGTCGCAGACGATGCTCTGCGCGCGGTTGAAGCACGCGAGGCCCCAGTTCTCGGGGTCGTGCTCCTGCCGGCGGTAATCGACGCGCGCCTCTTCGATGACGGCGTGCAGCGCGAGCACGAAGTCACGCTCGGTATCGGCCCTGGCGCGCGGGAGATGCGCGACGAGCAAGCGGTGCGCTGCGGCGGCTTCACGCCCTCCTTCGCGGCGCGTTCGTTCGTCTTCCGACAGCTCCTTGAGGTACCGCGAGAGCTCTGCCTCGAGCTCAGGGGCACCACGCTGCGGGACGTCGACCATCGATGACCTCTTCTGTATCTTGAACCATCTTCGGACGTCCCAGATGCACGAAAGGAAACAGTGGGTGAACCTAGCAATCCGGTGTACGTGGTGTGCTTCGACGGCTCGGTCGAGGCATGGGCGGCCGACGGAGACCCTGCAACGGGCCCTGCGCCCAACCGACTCGGGCTGATGAAGTGGCGCACCGGGGTGCCGAGCTGGGGTGGCGCGACGGCGGGGCGACCGGCCATCGGCAAGGCGCCCGGCGGCGACGTGCTCTACGTGCCCCGCTCGGAAAGTCTCACGGGCCTCGCGCTGTGGAACACCGCGACGGCGAGCAATGGCTCGTTGCCGGTCGAGGTGAACGTCGAGGCGACCGACGGCGTCTTCACCGACGCTGCCGGGCGCGCCATCGCCATTGGCAACAACAACGCCAACCGCGGCCTGGCCATCGTCTCGCCTGCGGGCGCGGTGCTCTTCGAAGACAAGACGAGCTGGAACCCGAACGGAGGCGTGCTCACGGCCGACGGGTTGTTGATTTTCCCCGACATCTTCAACGGCTCGATCAACCCGCCGAAGAACGTGACGGCCGTTTCGCTCGCGAGCCCCACGCAGGTGGTGCAGCTGTGGTCGCTCACCGCGCCGGGCAACACGCCGCTCGACTCGAACTCGCAGGTGGTGGTGCTCTCGACCGCGCAGGTCGCAACCGGCCTCGTCGCGTTCGACTACGCGCCGCAGGCCCGCTGCCGCGCACGCTCAACGGGTTCGCGCTGCCCAACAGTCAGGGTCCGATGCCCAACGCGTGGAACACGCTGTTCGCCGACCAACAGCGGCGCAGCAGCTTGAAGACGCAGTGACGGGTGTGTGGTGACAGTGGAATGCGCAGCGAGACCGTGAGCGCGAAAAGAACAGGGGCGCCGTTCGAGTAAGAGCGACCCATGCGCGCTCGCCTCGTGGTCGCCAGCCTCGTTGTCCTCGCTGTGACTCCAGCTTGTCAGTGCGGGCCTCAGCCCGGGGCTGACGGCGGCACGGGGGGTGGCGCAACGGGCGGTGGTGGCGCGACGGGCGGCGGCTCTGCTGACGCCGGCACCGACGCGGGCCTCGACGAGTTCGATGCGTGGCGTGGGATTCAGGAAGTCATCCGCACCAGCCCCGACGCCGTGCCCGCGCGCGCCAACCGCCTCGTCGCGCAGAAAGACGTGCGCGGTCTCTTCGAGTTGGTGCGCGACGACATCGCGTTGGTGCCCACCACCAACGTCGACTTCTCCGAGGCGAGCACGGCCGTGCGCTGGGGCCCGCGGGCGACGCTGCGTGGGCGAGCCGGCACTCCGCGTGAGCGCGCTGAATTGCTCAAGGACCTCTACGTGCGCGCAGGCTTCTCCGCCGAGGTGGTGACGGGCACGCCCGTGGCCGGCTCGACCATCACCACGCTCTTCGGCCACGGCCCGCAAGACACGACGCGCTACGACGCGGGGACCGAGCAGCAGGCGTTGTGGGACGTGTTGCTCCCGCCGCAGACCGGCTCGCGAAACAGTCCGTTCGAGCCCGTCGACCCCGATGGCGGCGTTCGCGCCCGCGTGCTCGCGCAGCTTCAGCCGCTGCTGCCCGCAGCGCCGGCCGGCGTGCCGCTCGACCTCACGTTGACCGAAGTGCCGCTGGTGAAGGTGACCCTCGACGGGGGCGACGTCTTCGCCAACCCCAACCTCGACGGAGCGCCATTCGGTGAGTCACGCACCCAGCAGCCGCCCGTCGCCGCGGCCGACCCCACCGGCGAGCGCTCGTTGCGCCTGACGCTCTCGGCCCAGCGCAGCACGCGCCCCGGAGACTCCTTCGTGCTCGCCGACGCCACGTGGCCCGCCTCGCAGGTCGCCAGCCGCAAGGTGACCGCCGCCTTCACCGGGCCGCTCTCGCGCGCCCAGGCCTCGAGGACGCCAGCGGGTCAGCTCAACGCGTTCATCCCGATGTTCCTCGTCACGGGTGATGGCCTCGACGGCGCTCAGGCGCGCGCGTTGTCGCGGGTGGGCACGCCGGTGCTGCGCGATGGCACGCGCGTCCAGCAGTCCGACGGCGGTGGGCTGCTCGTCGATGGTGAGCCCCTCGCGCCGGCCCCGACGCCGACCGCGGTGTTGACCTCGGTCGCGACGCTCGAGGTGAACATCAGCACGGCGGCGTACCCCGACATCGAGCTGCTGGTGAGCGCGCGCACCGATGCGGGCGTGCAGGTGCCGAACCTCGCCTCCGACGCGTGGGAGCTGCGCGAGAACGGCGCGCCGGTCTTCGCCACGCTCCGCCGCACGCGCGCTGCGCCGCCGCGCGTGGTGCTGCTGTTCGACCGCTCGACCTCGATTCCCCCCGAGTTCCTCACGGGCGCGGCGACGGTGGGCCGCGACGTGGCCAGCACCCTCTTCTCGCAGTTCCCCGACGCCGAGGTGCAGGTCGCCGCGATGGACATCAACGGTCCCACGCTCGCGGGCAACATGGTGAAGACGCTCACCGAGGTCGACGCGCAGCTCGCGATGTTGAGCGGCACGGGCTCGGAGGTGTGGACCAACCTCGACGCCTTCTCGGAGTCTGGCGCGACGTGCATCGTCCTCATCAGCGACGCGGTGCCCGACGACACGCTCTCACCTGAGGCTGCGGCACGGTTGACGCGGGGGCCTCCCGTCATCGTGGCGGGCGTGGGCACCGTCGACGCCACCATCGCCGCGCGCATCGCCAGCATCACGCATGGCGAAGTGCTGCAGAACGTCACCGACGCCACGCTGGCCAGAGCGGTCGCCACCGTGCTGCGGGCGCGTCAGGCCGCCGACTACCGCATCGTGTACCGCGCGCCGACGACGGGTCCTTCCACGCGGCAGCTCGCGGTGTCGCTGCGCGCTCCGGCCACGGCGACGACGTCTGCAACATGGACCGTGCCCAGCACGCCGGTCGCGCCGAGTGCGCTCAGCGCGCTGTACCTGACCATCGAGGCCGACGGCCGCTCGGTGACGCGCTTGCTCGCAGGCAGCCCCCGCGCCACGGCCGCCGACATCGAGCAGGTCGCCGGCGCGCTCTTCGGTCGCTACACGCTCGCCATCGAAGGCGGCGCACCCTCGCTCTCGACGCTGCTCGACGAGCACCTCGCGGAGCGGCTCGCGCTCGAGCCGGGCTTCGACGCCGCGAAGTCTGGAGATGCGGTGGCCATCGCCCAGGCCGCGAGGAAGTCCTACTTCCGGGTGAACCCCACGCTCGTGTTCGCCACCTCCGGGCTGCCGGGCGCGGGCGACGGAGACAGCCTCACCTTCGTCGACGGGTTGACGGTGACGTTGCACGCCACGGTGCCGCGGCTCGGCACGAGCATCGTTCGTCGGCTCGACCTGTTGCCGCTGGCGCCGCGCGAGACGGTGTCGGTGAGCGGCACGCAGGGCTTCGTCACCACCTTGCAGCGCACCTCTTCGCTCGCGGCGTACGAGGCGGCGTTCCCGAAGAACACCCTGCCCGCGCTGCAGGGGAAGACGCTCGCGCGCTTCGACGCGCTGGGCTCCGAAGCGCTGGGCCCGAGCTGGGTCGGCTTCGCGTACCCGACCTACAACGACTACCACGTGCTCGCGCCAGCCGACGGGAGCGCGCTCGCCTTCTGGGCCGTGCACAAGCGCACCGGTGAGGTGATTGGCGTGTTGCCCGAAGGCGGGGCCGCAGAAGAGGAGAGCACCAAGGCGCTGGTGGATCGGCTCCTCGTCATTCTCGACCTCGCGGGGCGTGCGGGCGCGGCTGCGGGCTACGAGGGCGTCGAGGCGTGGGCCGACCTCGAGTCGACCAAGGTCGAGCTGCTCGGCGGCGTCATCATGCTGTTCGAGGGCGAGAGCTCACTCAACGACCTCGAGAGCACGATGTGCGAGCAGGGACTCGACGCGCTGGCGGGCCCCATCCCGTTCTGGGAGGAACTGAACATGCTCCCGGATGACCTCAACTCCGTGTACCGGCTGGGCGGGGTCGTCACCCGACGCGAGATGCCCGAGGTTGACGGCATCACGTCGCTCACGTGCGATGCGCTGCTCGGCGGGCCGTGAGCGACGCGGCGTTCAATTGAACGCCTGATCCAGACCCTGCAACCTGCCGAACCGTGCGCCGACAAAGGCGCATGACCTCCATCCGCAAGACCGCCTCTGACGCCTTCATCCGCACGACGCCCCCCGTGGCGCTCACGCGGCCGGCAGCGGTGACGACCCCGGTGAGCCGCCCGGCGCTCGATGGCTTCGCAGCTCCTGTGGACGGCCGGTTGGTGCGTTCGGTCTCGGTGTTCAACGACCGCCGGCAGGTCACCCTCGACGCCCCGGTGCGAATGATTGAAGAGCCTGGCGCAGCGGGCACCGGCTGGCGCGCCGAGCTCGAGATTCCCCTCTCGCAGATGGGCGTGGGCGCCGGGCCGTTGACCAGAGTGAGCCTCGGGATGCCCTGGCGCCGGGAAGGCACGGCCGGCGAGCCGCTGCCCTTCACCGTCTCGAACGGCATGGTTCGCATCACGGTGCCCAACGCCGTGCCAAGCCTGGAAGCGTGGGGCGGGAAGGTCAGCCCGAACTTCGCCGTCGAGGGCGCTGCGGGTCAGCGGGTGTTGCTCGAGGCCCGGCCGCAGCAGCTCAGCCGCGACACCACGACCCAGAACGTGCGCGACCTCGAGGAGACCATCGCGACGCTGAGCACGATGTTGACCTCGATGAAGTCCTCGGCAGACGAGCTGCGCGCCTTTCTCGCGAACCCCACCGCCCAGCGGTCGGGCCAGCACGCAGCGCAGCCGGCTGAGCTGACGGCGGCGCTGAAGGACACCGACGCCGCGCTCGTGGGGGCGCGCGCTGCAGCTCAGGCCCGCTTCGATGCGGCGACGCCGACCGAGCGGTTGATGGTCGCGGTGACGGCGCTGCAGCGACAGAGGACGCCCGCCGCCGACGCGCAGGCCACGGAGCTGATCGCTCTCAACAACCAGGCGGTCAAGGCGCGCGCGCAGGCCACGCAGCAGGCCGACCTGCTGGCGAAGCTGCGGCCGCTCCCCCTCCTCTCTTCCGACGAGCTGGCGCACCGCGAGGCGGAGCTGGTGTCGTCGCAGAGCGCTGCCACGCAGGCCGGTGAGCAGAGCGCCGCCGCCCTGGAACGCGCGCTCGGTGCGCTGCCCGCTGACCAGGTGCTGTCGGCGGCCGACGACCGCTTCGGCGACAAGACCCTCCGCTCGCTGACGTTGACCCGCGACAACTTGAGCCTGCGCCTGTCGTTCTCGGTGGAGTCAGAGCAGAACAGCCTTGCCAGCCGAACCCAGTCGGCGCGCAACACGCTGCCCGGCCTCGAGGCGTCCATCGCGCGCACCGAGGCCCAGCTGGCTGATGCCCGGAAGCGCCTCCAGTCGCCGGCCGAAGTGGTGACCATCGACGTCCACTGACCCGAGAGCACCCTGTTCAATTGGACACGGTGCCCGCCTCAGGACCTCTTCATGGACCTCGCACCGACCCACTCCGTCGCGCTCGCGACGAAACGAGGCCTGCGCGTCGAGCGGGTGGCCAGATTTTCCGGCTCGCGAGTTCCGCGTCAAACCACCTGTCGACCGCCGTTGACCGAGTGGCTGCGATGCGACGGACCCGTTCGCAGCTGACCCAATCGAAGGCGAGCAATGCCTCGTCAATGGCGACATTCTTCGCAGTGTGCACAGCATCGACAGTGACGACATGATGCTCCGAGATGGTGAGCGCCTCGGCCCACCCTGGACGACGAACTCCCATGATTTCTTCGGAGCATGAGCGCGCGCGTTTCGCTGAGTACCCGGGGCGCGCTTTGGGTGTCGACGCCTCCTGGGAGGTGCGCGAGGGCGCCGTGATGACGAGCCTCGTCCCCGCCGACGGAGCGGTCGACGTGGTGGTGCGCTTCAATGCAGGCGTGCCCCACCTCGAGGTCGAGGCCGCGACCGTGAGCGCCTTCACCGTGTCGCTGGCCGAGAGCGCGCGCGTGCTTGCGGTGCGTCTGGTGCTCGGTCACGGAGAGCCGCTCCGTGCGCAGACCACCTCGCTCGCGCAGGCTGCGACTTCGCTGTGGCGCCGCGATGCGCTGACGCTCTCTTCGCTCGAAGAGCTCGTGGCCGGCCGAATCGTCACCCCACCGAGCCTGGTGCGCGACTTCGTGGCCCACGCGAAAGCGCACCACGGCGCGCTCCCGCTCTCGGGTCGTTCAGCGCGGTCGTTGCAACGCGCTGCGCGTCAATGGCTCGGCCTGCGACCGAAGACGTTGCTTCGCATCGAGCGTGCGCGAGCCGCCGCCCTCGCGTTGATTGCAGGTGAGCCCGTCGTCGAGGTTGCGCTGCGCCTCGGCTTCACCGACCAACCGCATCTCACCCGTGAGCTGCGCACCCTGATCGGCACCACGCCGGCGGCCTGTCGGAAATCTGCAAGACGTGCAGACGCGCCGGTCGCACCATGAGCGCATGACCACGTCACCCAGGCTCGCCTACGTCATCGTCTACGTTCCCCGCGTCGAGGCCGCGCTCGCGTTCTACGAGAAGGCCTTCGGGCTCGAGCGTCGCTTCCTCCATGAGTCGGGCACGTACGGAGAGCTCGAGACCGGCGCGACCGCGCTCGCTTTTGCCGACGAGACCTTCCCGCCGTCGAAGGGCGTGCTCGCGCTCAACCGCACCACCGGTCCTGCCGCGGGCGTAGAAGTCGCGCTCGTCGTCGAGGACGTCGCGAAGGCCTTCGCTCGCGCTGTGGCGGCTGGTGCGTTGCCCGTCGTCGAGCCCGTGAGCAAACCGTGGGGCCAGACCGTCGCGTACGTGCGCGACCTCGACGGCTTCCTGGTCGAGCTCTGCACCGCGATGGGCAAGTAGATGCAACCTTCGAATGGGCGCGTCACGGGCAGGCGCTGACGTCGCCTGACGAGAGGTAGAGCAGCCCGTTGCCCGTGGGGAAGGGGGCCGCCGTCCACGTCACGCCGTCGTCGTCGCTGAACCACGCGCCGTCTCCGTTGCTCGACACGCCAATCAACCGCTGCGTGGTCGAGCGCGTGACGTGATCGAACCGCACGCCCTGCGGGAGCGACTGCGCCGTCCAGCTCAGCCCGTCGGTCGAGCGCACCAGACGCGTTCTCGTCGCCGCGAGGAAGTGGGTGCCGTCGAAGAAGGGCCGCATGCCGGCTGCGCTCCCCAGCGTCGAGTTGCCGAGATGGTTCCCCGTCTGCGCGTCGATGACGCACACGTCTCCATCGTCGCCGACCGAGAGCAGCCGACCGTTGCCCGCGACGAAGCCGCCATTGAAGCCGATGCTGGTGTGACGCGTGCCCGTGCACTGCGTGACGCTCTGCCAGGCCTGCCCGCTGCGCTTGACCTGCACGTTGCCGTCGGACCCCGCCGCCCAGATGCCATCGAACGCCGCCGCCGCGCGGTCGTACATCGACTGCGGACTCGAGGCGTCGACCGCCCAGCCGCTGGCCGTGGCGTCCGTTCCGGCGATGTTGCGATTGCCGACGAGCACGAAGCGCCCGTCGGAGAAGCCGACGCCTCCGTAGGTGGTGGCCAGCACGCTCGGGGTCCACGAAGTGCCGTTGGTGCTCACCCACGCCGTGCTCGCTGCGCCCCAGCCGGTGAGAAAGACGAACTTGCCCGCACCGAAGGTCAGCGACTTGGGCGTGTACGAGCGGTGCCAGTCGTCGTCGGCTTCTGGAGCGACCTGCACGTCAGCCCCCCACGTCGCGCCGTCGTCACACGAGCGCACGCGACGCCCGCCCCAGCCCGCAGCAACGACGGCGTGGAAGACGGCTCCAGCGTCAGGCGAGGTGCCCGCGTCGGGTGAGGTGCCCGCGTCGGGCGAGGTGCCCGCGTCGGGTGAAGTGCCAGCATCGGGTTCGGCGCCAGCGTCCGGTTCGGAGCCGGCGTCGCTGCCCGCATCAAGAGCGACTGCCGCGTCGTCGCCTGAAGCTCCGGAGTCTGATGCAAGCGGCAACTCACCAACCTCCGCCGTACAGCCGACGCCAAGCACCGCCGCTACGAGCAGGAAACGCATCACCCCGCCTGAGCCACGAGGCGTCTGATTCGGCTCACCTTCGATGTGGGCGCCATCGTTCACTCCCAGGTGATGCCATCATTTCGATGACGGCGCCGGCGCTCGCGCTCCAGTCGAGCGGGCGTGTCGCTTGCAGCCACCTCGAGCCGGATGGGGCTCTCAAACTCGCCGTGGTGGTGGCTGGTGCTCAGCGCGGGGACGCTCATCACGCTGTTCGGCACGTTCTTCGCCTGGCTGCGCGCCCGCAGAACGCTCGACTGCGAGCTCACCGACGCCGACCTGCGCATCACGGTGATGAAGCCGATGAGCGGGAACGACCCCCGCCTCGAAGAGAACCTCGAGAGCTTCGCGCGGCTGCAGGCCCCCCGTGAGTTCGAGGTGCTGCTCTGCCTCGGCAGCGAACGCGACGCGGCCTTCCCTCTCGCGCAGGCCTTCGCCGCGCGCCACCCCGACCGGTTTCGAGTCGTGTGCGGAGCAGCGCCGCACCTCGGCAACGCGAAGATTGCCCAACTCGTCAGCGCGTGGTCGACGGCGAAGAACCCCTTCATCTGGGTGAGCGAGTCGAACGTCGAGACCACGCAGGCCTTCATGGAAGCGCTGGCGCGCACGTGGAAAGTGGCCAACGCAAAGGGCCGCGTGAAGACCCTGGTGCACGCGCCGCTGGTGGGCGTGCACGGCGAAGGGCTCGGCGCCGCGTTCGAGCGCATGCACCTCTCGAGTCTGCAGAACCCGAACCACGAAGTGGCGCTGCTGTTCAACTTGCACGCCGTGGTGGGCAAGACCGAGTTCTTCCACCGCGACGACATGCTGGCGCTCGGCGGCCTGCAGGCCTTCGGCAACTACCTCGGTGAGGACTACATGATGGGCGCTGCGTTCGCGAAGCACGGCGTGGTGCGCTGCAGCCACGTCGCGACGTGCAACGTGCTCGGCGCGCTCTCGGTGCAGGCCTGGTTCGACCGACACAGCCGCTGGGCGGTGATGCGCAAGACGCTGGTGGGCCCGCCCTTCTATCTCCTCGAGCCGCAGATCCACCTCGGGTGGCTGCTGGTGCTGTTCGCCTTCGGGCTCATTCCCGCGTGGTTGCTGGGCCTGCTGACGCTGGCGCGCGTGTTCATCGATGGCGCCAACTACGCGATGCAGGCGCGCGAATGGCCGCGGCCCGGCGACCTGCTCATCGTGCCGCTCAAGGAATTGGTGGTCTTCCTCGCGTGGGTGAGCGCGGTCTTCACCTTTCACGTGAAGTGGCGGGCCGAGCACGCGATTCAGCTTGGCCCCGACAGCCTGGTGCTCTCGAAGCGCGCCAACCCGTCGAAGCTCGGGCGTCACGCCGAAGCGCTGCGCCGGGTGTTGGGCAGGAACGGGTGAAGCACGTTCGGTTTCTCATCGTCGGAGCAGGCCCCACCGGGCTCGGCGCCGCGTGGCGACTGAAGGAGCTGGGCGAGCGCGACTTCCTGGTGCTCGACGCGAGCCCCGAAGCCGGCGGGTTGTCACGCAGCTTTCGCGACGAGCGCGGCTTCACCTGGGACATCGGGGGCCACGTGTTGTTCTCGCACTACCCGTACTTCGACGCGGTGGTGAACACCTCGGTCGGCGAGAGCGGCTGGTACCACCACCAGCGGGAAGCCTGGGCGCGCCTGTTCGGTGCGTGGGTGCCGTACCCGGTGCAGAACAACCTGCGCTACCTGCCGCGCGAGGTGCTGGTGAAGTGCGTGCAGGGGCTGGTGCGGGAACTGCAACGTCGTGACGCGCCGCCGCCCAAAGACTTCCGGGAATGGATTGACGCGACCTTCGGCGAGGGCCTCGCAGAGGTCTTCATGCGCCCGTACAACTTCAAGGTCTGGGCCTTCCCCCCCGAGCAGCTGTCGTGGAGCTGGATTTCCGAGCGCGTCGCGGTGACCGACCTCTCGCGCGTGCTCAGCAACGTGCTGCTCGAGAAGGACGACGTGTCGTGGGGCCCGAACAACACCTTCCAGTTCCCGAAGGAGGGCGGCAGCGGCTCGGTGTGGAAGGCGGTCGCCCAACGCATCGGGCACGAACACTTCCGCTTCGGCAGCCAGGTCACCAGCGTCGACTCAGCGCACCGGGTGGTCCGCGCGCGGGGTGGTGACGAGTACACGTACGACGCGCTCATCTCGACCATGCCGGTCGACCGGTTGCTGGCGCTCGAGACGCAACGTGATGAAGCAGCGCTGGCCGCGGCGAACGGGTTGTTGCACTCCAGCACGTCGGTGGTGGGGCTCGGGGTGTCGGGGCGCGCGCCGGCGTCGATGTCGAAGAAGTGCTGGCTGTATTTCTCAGAGGCGAACACGCCCTTCTACCGCGCGACGGTGTTCTCGAATTACAGCCCTGCGCACGTGCCCGACGCGACGCAGTTCTGGTCGTTGATGACCGAGACCAGCGAGTCGCCGAGGAAGCCGGTGAACGCCGCCACGCTGGTGGCCGGGACCATCGAGGGGGCCATCGCCACGGGACTGCTCACCTCACGCGAAGAGGTCGCGTCCGTGTGGACGCATCGCGTCGAGTACGGGTACCCGACGCCGTCCATCGATCGCGACGCGCGGCTGGCGGCGATTCAGCCGGGCCTCGAGGCCAGAGACGTCTACAGCCGCGGGCGGTTCGGCGCGTGGAAGTACGAGGTGTCGAATCAAGACCACTCGCTCATGCAGGGGGTCGAGGTCATCAACCGACTGGTCCGCAACGAGCCCGAGACGACGGTGACCGGGCGAACGTGAAGCCTCAGCGCGCGTCGAGGTACCGCTTGAGCAAGTCGAGCACCTCACCGACGAAGCGCTCGTCGTGCAGCACCCGCGCGTCGTCGAGCACGGCGGCCTGCTTGATGGCCTCGAGGCAGGTCACCACCAGGTGGGCGGCGAGGTCGGGGTTCTTCGAGCGAAGCTCCCGTCGTCTCGCGCGAAACAGCCGCCTCAGGTGGGCCGTCACGCTCGCGCGGAGCGCCCCCATCGGGTTGACCTGGTCGAGCTCGGGCACGTGAATGAGCAGCGCGCGGTGGAGCGCCGGGTCTTCGTCGTGCACCGAGAAGAACGCCCGCGCGAGCTGCTCGATGGCAGGCATCAAGCGCAGGGTCTCGGCGCGCAGCAGCGCCTCACTCAACGCGAGCCGAACCCGCTCGAGGTAGTCGGCGAAGACCCGCGCGACGAGCGCCTCCTTCGAAGGGAAGTATTGGTACAGCGAGGCGATGTTGACGCCCGCCACCTGCGCGATGCGGTTGGTGCTGGCCCGGTCATAGCCTTCGCGAACGAGCACCCGCGCGGTCGCCTCGAGGAGCACCTGCACAGTGGCGCGCCCACGCCCCTGAGAGGGCTGGCGTCGGGGCCGGGTGTCGGGTCTGCGGGGCATGCTTCAAATGTAAGTGGAGACTGATTCTGTGTCTCCACGCCCCGGATTTTTTCCCGCATCGACGAGTCCATCGGGAACGCAAGCTGTCAGAACCCAAGCACTCGCTTATGTTGTCCCGATGTCTCCCACGTCGAGCGCCGGCGCAGCCCGGTCGGTTCTGGTCTTTGGTGTCTACATGCTGGTGCAGGGGGCGGTTCTCGTGACGGTGCCCAACGTGCTGCTCGAGCCACTCGGGCTGGGTCACTCCGACGAGGTGTGGCCGCGGGCCGCCGGCGTCGCGCTGCTGGTGCTGGGGCTCTATTACGTCCTCGCCGCGCGAACGGGACTGGTGCCCTTCTTCCGCTTCACGGTCCTCGGGAGGGCGCTGCAGCTCGTCGTCTTCACGGGCCTGGTGGTCGCCGGCGTGGCGTCGTGGCGCATGCTCCCGACGTCGGTGTTCGAGGCGGCCTCGGCCGTCTGGACCTTCGTCGAACTGCGTCGCGCGGGTTTGTGGCAGAGCCCGGTCTGACGGGCGCCCTCACCGGCCCGCGTCGGTCTTCCACCCGGCGAAGTGCTGCGCGAGCTTCTTCTTGTCGGCCGCCGGCAGCGGGCCGAGCTTCTCTTCCACCTCGCGCAGCGCGTCTTTCGCGTCTTCGTCTGAAGGGTCGTCGAGCAACGCGAGCTCGAGCTCTTCGCGCGCCCCGGCGAGCTGCCCCATGCGCTGCAGGCTGACGCCCAGGAGCGTGTGGCCGAACGGCACGAGCGGATCCATCGTGGTCGCGCGCGTGAGCACCGTCACCGCTTCATCGGTGAGCCCGTTGGTGGCGAGCCAGTGACCGAAGCCCGAGAGCTCTGACGCTTCGGGCGTCTCGCCCAGCCACTCGGCGTACACGTCACGCGCTTCGGGCACGCGGTCCTGCTCTTCGAGCAGCTGGATGAGCGCCTGGGCAATCGCGCGGTCTTTCGCCTGCGCGAACTGCGCGCGCAGCTCTTCTTCGCGCTTCACTTCCTTCAAGCTCATCGCCTCGCGGTGCCGCTGCGCGACCTGCTTTGCGTCTTCGAGCCGGTTGGCGCGCCACAGCTCGGTCTGCAGCTCTCGCGCCAGCGACTCACTGCCCGGGTCGCGGTCGAACTTGGCCTGCAGCGATTCGACCTTCAGCCGCTGGCCCTTCTGCACCGACGTCTCGCCGCCCTTTGCCGCGAGCACGAAGGGAGACGCGTACACCCCGAGCACCAGCACCACCTCGACGATGGCCACGTTGCGCAGCACGGCCATGCGGTGTCGTTTGTGCTCGAACAATTCATCGACATCGGTCGGCAACGGCAGCGCGGGGCCCTCGACGACGAAGCTGCCGCTCATCAAATCGGCGAGGGAGCGCTGGTCGGGCCGCCCGAGCACGATGAGGTGCCCGACGAAGGCGATGGTCATCGCCGACGAGCACGCCACGGTCATCACGCCCGCCACCATCGCCGGCGCGACGCTGCCCCCGACGCCCAGCTTCGAGGCGACGACGCTCACCAGAATGGTGAACACGTACGCCGCGGGGAACCAGCCGCGCCCGAGCAGCTCGCGAAAGAGGGTGTTGCCGAGGTCGAGCGCGTGGCCGGTCTTCGCCACCACCTCCAGCCCGGCGACGGACAGGCCGAGCGTCTTCTTGAAGAACGCGATGGGCAGCACCGAGTAGCCGATGAGCACCGCGAGCACGCCCCACATCGGCAGCACGACGCCCTTCGTGAGCAGCGGTGCGACGAACGAGATGCCGGCCAGCACGATGATGCACGCCGCGTCGATGGCGCCTGCGAGCACACGCTTCGGAATCGGAGCCGGCCGGGGCACGAAGTTCATACCCGCTCTCTACGCTCAGCCGGGCACGCCGAGGAAGCGCCTCAGGGCGTCGACCCCACGCGAATGCGGGGCAGCTCGCTCAACGACGCGGGCACCGCGATGCGCACCGGGAGCTCGCCACCGACGAGCTGGGGGAGCACAGGCACCAACGCGTCGGAGCCCAGCGACGTGAGCAGGCTCGCATGTGTCTGCTCGCCAGGGCGCGGCTGTCGGGCCCGCTGGCTGAGTCGATTCGCGCCCCGCTCAGGAAGGTTCCCCCTCCGACGCCGCCGACGCCGACGCTGGTGGCCGATGTTCCGCTCGAAGAGACTCCAACCGCCTCGCCGCAAAGGAGGGGCATCCGGCCCGGTAGTCGGGCGTCGTGAGTGCTGCCTCGCAGAGGGTGATGGTCGTCTTGACGGACCGAATCGCACCAATGTGTCGTGAGCTGAGCCGAGTCGCTTTAGTTCTTCGGAGGCTCACCTGAGGTCAGCACGCTCCACATCGACGAGAGGCCAATCAGCCCAAAGATGAAGCCGATGGACAGAGGGCACATGAGGCCCGGACCGTCGCTCTGCCACCCCATCTTCTGGCACAGCACGATGGCTGCGCTCGAGATGAGGCACGAAGGAATCCCAATCACCAACCCGAAGACGCGGCCCATGGGCGGATCATACGCAACCTGAGCTCCGCGGCTGCCCGCGAAGAGTCACGCGAGCTCGAAGGCCCCTGAGGACAGCCGTCAGACTCGTTGCCGCAGCGGATCCCCGCGGAGGTCATTCGCTTCGAGTCGGCACTCGGGGAGCAACGCAGAGGAGATCGGGTCGACCGGCGTCGCGGCGAGAACACCGCTCAGGCCGATGACGAACCTGTGCGCAATGTGCCACGCCGCTCGTGCGTTGAGAGGTGTGTGGCTTCGCACTGCGAGGCCGAGGCATCATCTCGCATGCCCGACGTCACCCCCACCTTGCGAGCGTTCGTCGAACGGCTGGCGAACGACGGTTCCTTCGCCTGGCACTACGACCCGCGGACGTCTGAAGACAGCCATCACTACACCCTCGTCGGCCGCGGCGGAGCGCTCTTCCTCTCGTACCGCCTCGAGTGCCACGACGTGATGAGCCCCGTCGACACCTCGCAGGACTTCGTCGACCAACCGGTGACGCTCGAGCAGGCCGTCTCGATGCTCAAGAACCACGGCGTCGACGTCACCTGACGTGACGAGCCAGAGCGTGCACGTGATTTCTTCGCGTACCCCGGCCTTTTGCAGGCACGTGCGCGAGCGCAGTCCACCACCATCACGCCGTGATGCTTCCTCTCTCGACCTCTTCAGGGCTCACTCGAAGGGGTTGAAGAGCGCGAGGCCGCACGCCTCGAAGTCGGACACGTTTCGCGTGGCCAGTACCAGGCCCTCACTCAACGCACAGGCCGCGACCAGCATGTCGGCTTGCGCGACCCTGCGGCCGACCGACTCGCGCTGGGCTCGCAGCCGCCCGCTGATGGCCGCGATCTCGGTGGTGACGGCGACGACCCGAGCTCAGACGCGAGCAACTCAGAGAACCACTCGCGCACCGAATCGCGCGTCTTTCCCTTCCGCACCACCCCGCGCGCGCAGTTCGCGGCTCTTCTCGAGAAAGCCCTGCCACTTCGACCCCCGCAGCGTGCCGCCCGCCCCCACCGCCAACTGGTAGTCAGCGAACGAGACCACGACGGCGACGGGCTGGCCCCGCTTCTCGATGATCTGCGGGGCGACCGACGACTGCTCAATCACGCGGGAGAGTTCCGCCTTCGCAGCGGCGACGCTCCAATGGGCCTTGTTCATGGTCATCAAGGCTCTCTCGATGACCATCAGCGGCAACCGTGCCCCGTGAAGAAGAAAGACGGAGCAGGCGAAGAGAAGGGAACTGTTTCCTTCGCGAACCGCTTGGTGCTGCGGTGCTGACCATGATGCGTCTGCTCAAGGTCGCTCTGGCGCTGGGTCTGGTGCTGTCACTGACGCTCGTCGCGTGGCTGGCCCTGCGCCGCAGCGCTCCCCGCCTCGAGCCTGCGCGCGCCTTCGTCGAGGCGGGCGACGACGCACAGGTCGATGGCCTCGCCCTTCACCCCGATGGACTCACCCTGGTGGTGGCGATTTCCCACCGCGACACGCAGCCCGCCGGGGTGGTGCGCTTCTACCGGCTCGCCGACGGCGTCGAGTCGCGGCCGGCGCTCACCTACGCGGATCAGCTGCGGGCCCTGGCGGTCTCTCCCGACGGCACCTTCCTCGCGCTGGGGTTCTACAACTCTCCACCGCGCCTGGTGTGGCTCGATGGCAGCCGCGAGCGCGCGCTGGGCACGGAATACCTGAGCGTGTTGACCATCGACCTCTCGAGCGATGGGCAGTGGGTGGTCACCGGGGGCGTTCGCACCCAGGTCTGGCGCGTCGCCGACGGCTCTCGGGTGCACGCCCTGGAAGGGCACCACGGCCTGTTCTCACCCGATGGCACGTTGCTGGCGGTCGAGCGCGACGACCTCACGGTCGAGCTGTGGCGCACCGCCGACTGGACCCGGGTTCGCGAGCTGCGCGTGAACGGCGACGACACCGCGAGCGAGCTGGCGTTCTCACCCGACGGCACCCGCCTCGCGGCGCTCTCGTTCTGGAAGACGCTGCGCCTGTGGCGGGTCTCCGACGGCGCGCTGCGCTGCGAGCGGCAGGTGGGCCGCAACCAGGACGACTACGGCCCCGGCGACCTCAGCTGGGCCGGCGATGGGGCGACGGTCTTCGCCACGGGTCGGGGCAGCGCGCTCCAGTCCTTCGACGGCGACGACGGGGCCCTGCTCGGCGCAGTCACGCCTGACGCCAGCGAGCCCGGTTCGGTCTTCGGGGTGCCCTCGGCCCGTTTCTCAGGCAGCACTGTGCTGGCCTCGCGAGGGGGCTGGCTCGCGGCCGGTGACCGCCATGGCGCGGTGGCCAGTTGGAAGCCGGCGCAGCCCCCGTGACCCGTCACCCACGCGAGCGCTGAAGCTTACTCGCCGTACCAGCAGGTGAGCGCGTCGGGCACGAAGCGCGCCGGCTGCACCTTCTTGCGCTCAGCCGTGGTGGGGAAGCGCTCGGCGACCAGCCGCATGGGACTCAGGAGTTCCTCGTCGTTGTAGGCCATCCCGCTGAGGCAGCCGAGCTTCACCAACTCGAGCATGGCGGACCCCGCGAGGAGCATCGCGTCACCCTTCGTGGGAACCAACGTGTACGCGTCGGTGAGGGGCAGGACCACGCGCTCCCCCTCGACCCAGCGCGCGGTGGTCAGGCCCCCGGGGAGCCGATGCACCGGCGCGAAGGTCATGTCCGGCAAGCGGTGCGCGAGGAGCCGAGCGTGATGATCGTACTGCTGCTCGAGCCCGAGGCGCAGGAGCTCGATCGCCGCTCCGCGCGCGGTCGCCGCCTCGCGGGGTGGCAGCCACGAGGCCCACTGCCCGTCTTTGCCACGGCGCAGCAGCCGGCCATCGCCGACCAGCGGGCCCCCGCCCCCGCGCAGCGTCTGCAAGGCGGCGTTCACGAGCCTCTCGAGGACCACCAGGTCGTCATCGCCGGCGAAGCTCAGCGTGATGCCTCCGAGGCGCACCGCGACAGGCGCGCCCTTCACCCGGGGCAAATGCATGGCGTCGAAGCTTCGCTGACGGCGCGTGTCACCGCAGCCCGCAGCTCCTGCGCGTAGCGCCCCGCTTCCTTCGCGTCGTGGTCGACCCACGCCTCGCTGGAGAGCGCGCCCAGGAAGTCGAAGTCAGCCGCCCCGAGAACGCCGATGCCCGCGTAGTCGATGTCCGACAGCAGCGAGAACCCACCGCCCGACGGTTGCCGTCCGCCCTGCTCCTCAGCCAGCTCGCAGACGAACTTGCCCTTCGCCTCGCGCAGCAGCACGGCCTGCGGGCGCGACCAGGAGGCGATGCTCTCGGCGGTGCCACTGCCGAGGAGTGCGCGCTCGGCGTTGGGCGCATAGACGTGCTCGCGCCACCAGCGCGTGGCGCGCTCGTCGACGCCCACGCGGGGGGCCCCGATGGCCTCCTCGGCGCGGGTCGAGACGGCGTCGAGCTGCTTCTCGAGACGGGTCTTCGCTTGCCCGCGGGCCTTTGCCAGTCGCGCGGTGAGCGCCGCGAACGTGCGGGCTGCGCCTCTCTTCGGCTTGCGTCGCATCAAGACCCAGTCGAGGCCCATCGCGGTCGTCTACCATTCAGGGCATCGAGAAACACTCGACGAGCTTGATGTCGTCGCCGGTCAGCACCCACCGCAGTTGATGGCAGGCACCGAACATTCCTTCACAGCCTTTGACGTGGGGTGCAGCTCCTCAGGCGAGGGCTGACGTCGTTCGCAGTGCCGAGAGAGCGGCGCAGTGCCGTCCACGAACGCCTGGCCTTGATGGGCGAAGGGGCCGACTGGGTTGAGGCCCTGCTCGTCGCGTGCAGCCCCTCACTGCGTGGCGAACTGCGTTCAATTCACCGAGAGCGAGCCCTCGGTTCTCGAGACGACGAGGCAGGGGGGGCGCGCGTCTGGAGCCATGTACTCCCTGATTCAAACGACGACCTGGCCCTCCAGTCCGGGAAAGTGAAATCACTGCCGCGACGTGCCGAGGGGCTGATCAGCTCGACTGCCGCGCCCGACCCCTTGCACGACTGCCTTCATCAAGGCCGTGTCAGCGACACGAGGTGATTCACTGGTCCGATGCCGTGCCCACGTGCACACAACCCACGAGGGAGAGAGAAAGAAGCGCAAAGATGCTCTTCAAACCGGGGGAGCCATCATTTCAGCATCGCGTGTGGCTGGATTGGCGACTTGAAGAAGCGGCCCCACGCGATGAACGCCATGGCCGGCGCGAGCGTGAAGTTGAACACCAGCGGCCGCAGCTCGCCCTGAAGACCATGCACCAGGGAGCTGACGAGCAGCACGAGCGCGAGTGCCGCTGCGGTGATGACAGACACGCGTGGCGCGATTCGCAGCAAGGAGGGTCCCCAGAGCGCGAAGGAGGCAACCAGATGGAGAAGACCGACCAACTGGATGGTCGAAGGCGACGTCGCCATCACCCATTCGCCCAGCTCTGCAGCCACTTCCGGCGCGGGCGTCTCCAACAGCATCACACCGCTGCGCCCCAACGAGATGGCTCCGAGCGCCTGGGCAATCCAAAGGGCGATGTTGAGGTCGATGCGGAGTGGCGGAAACAGGGGCTTCTGCGCAGCAACGGCCATGAGGACCTCGATGGAGAAGAGCCGAAGATAGAAGTGCCCCCAACGAGCGTCAAGACGAGCTGACAGTCTTTGCCGTCAACCAGAGGTGACACGCGTTACGGGCCGAGCAACCGGCCGAGCACCTCGCGCGAGGTGTCGAAGCGGCTCGGCGCGCGCTCAACACCTGCACGGCCTGCGCGCCTCCGGTCGCGGTCATCGCGACGAAGCCGGCCTGGTCGATGAGGCTCGCCGCCGCGAGCGGCAGGCTGGCGCGGGGTTTCCGATGATTGTGAAGCTCTGAGGGTCACCGTGAATATTCCGGCGACGCGCCCGTGAAGTGCCAATCATGAGCGCCTGGAGCAGCACACGATGCGTGGTTTTCGCTTTGCTGTTGACCTGCGGTTGTGGTGCCCCGACGGACCAGCCGCCGACACCAGAGCGCGTCGCGTTCCCCGTCGACGCCCCCCCCCCGCGAGCCCGGGCTGGGTTCAGTCGCCCTGACGGCTTCGTTCGGGGTCGACTGCGCGGTCGCCGGCTTCGCCGAGGTCGAGGTGTGGATCGACGGCGCGACGCTGCCGCGACAGCCCAGCGCGTCGTACGCCGCAGTGGTGCCGGAGGGCGTCTACCGGTGCAGCGCGACCGGTAACGGCTTCGCGTTTCTCGAGGGAAACTCGAAGCTGAAGCTCCGCGCGGAGGGGCTTTCGCCTGGCTGGCACCGCTTCGTCGTTCGCGCGCGGAGCATCACGGGGGCGGAGATCGCAACGACCAGCGGTGGCGTCCTCGTCGAGGACGGGCGGGAGCTGCGGCTCGACGTGGACCTGCGCCCACCGGCCCTTATGGTTCGGCTCAGCTGGAGCTTCACAGAGCTGCCTCCTCCGACCGTCTCTGCCTCCATCGCGACCCTCGATGGGGAGGGCGTCGCGTTCGCCAGCATGAGCAGCGATTGCGGCACGAGCGTGCTGATGGGGCCGATTCCACCGGGCTCCTATCGGTTCGACCTCCGGGGCTCCCCCGCGCTCGACACCGGTGAGTTCCGCGCAGAGGGTACCTTTGTCGTGGTCGCCAGCGAGGCAATGGAAGTTTCAGCGCCGCTCGAGTTCGTCCCCAGGGAATAGGGAACACGGGTGCCTCGGTCTTCTGTATGCCGAGGGGGCCGGGCAGGCTCATGTGCGCGGCTACAGGCGCTCGACCCGGCACAGCGGGGGCCCGCTCGGGGTGACGCTCCGCGCGTCGAGAGGGGCGGCGGGCTGCTCCAATCGAAACCGAACCTCGTTTCGGATCGGCGACGTCCACCACACGACGGTCGCGCACGGTCGATGGAGCCCGCTGGCTGCTTCAGCGAGTCGTTCGACGTTTTCTGCGAGCTGGCTCGGAATCGCTGGGCACAGTTCTTCGACAGTGGCGCGTGCACCCGCGAGTCAGCTCAGTTCGGTGGGGATCGGTGACTCGACGCGAAAGCCGAGATCGGGCTGGCGTCGGCCAGCGGGTCGTGCACTTGCGCGGATCTTCCGGGTGGCGCCCATACGGTTGATCGAGCTTCGCGGTCTGAGGAGGCGTGCCCACCACCAGCGCGAGGTACGTCTTCTTCACGCGCTTCTCGTCGAACGCGCGCTGCAACGCGACCATCACCTCATCGGTCTTCGCGAAGAGCAGGCAGCCCGTCGTGTCTTTGTCGAGGCGATGCACGACGCCCGGCTGGTGCGCGCCACCCACGTCGAGGCCCGAGACCTGACCATTGGGTGACGAGGGCGTCGTGTTCGACGAACAGACCGGCCGCATGTGGCAGCAGGATCCCGCCGTTGAAAGAACTCAGCGCCGCCGGCCGAGAAGAGAACCGAACAGCCCACGCGTCACTTCACGCGCCACCGAGCTCCCGACCGAGCGCGCGGCGCTCTTCGCCACGAGGTCGACCAGCCCGTCGCGCTTGCCGCCGCGGGGGCCCACCGAGCCGAACAGCAACTCGCTGATGCCGCCACCTGACGACGCAGCAGGCGCGGGCGCAGGCTGCGCAACGCCGGGCATGAAACCACCGGGCGCGGCACCAGCACCGGGGATGAACCCTGCCAACGCACTTACGCCCGCTCCGGCGCCGGGTGTGTACCCTGCCATCGCACCGGGTGAGCTCGCGCCAGCGACCGCACCCGGCGTGTACCCCGCCAGCGGGCGCGCAGAGCCCGAGACCGCGCCAGGCGTGAAGGCCGGCGCCGCGGGCGCGACGGGCGCGGGGGGAGCGGCCTGACGGTTGATCTGCTCGAACGCGCTCTCGCGATCGACGGCCTGTTCGTACACGCCCTTCACGATCGACGTCTGCAGCAGCTCGGCGCGCCGCTCGGCCGTCAACGGCCCCATCTTCGACGCCGGTGGGAGCACCCACGCGCGCTGCGTCACGCCCGGCGCACCGCTCGGCTCGAGCAGCGACACCAGCGCCTCGCCCACACCCAGCTCGGTGATGGCCTGGGTGAGGTCGAACGCCGGGTTGGGCCGCATGGTCTCGGCGACGGTCCGCACCGCCTTCTGGTCGCGCGGCGTGAAGGCGCGCAGCGCGTGCTGCACCCGGTTCCCGAGCTGACCCAGCACCTTGTCGGGGAGATCTCCCGGGTTCTGCGTGACGAAGTACACCCCGACGCCTTTCGAGCGGATGAGGCGCACCACCTGCTCGATCTTCTCGACCAGCACGGGGGGCGCGTCGGTGAAGAGCAGGTGCGCTTCGTCGAAGAAGAACACCAGCTTCGGGCGGGGCTGATCACCGACCTCGGGCAGCTTCTCGAAGAGCTCGGCCAGCAGCCACAGCAGGAAGGTCGAGTACACCCGCGGCGAGTTGATCAACTGATCAGCCGCGAGCACGTTCACCACGCCGCGGCCATCGACGGTCTGGAGCAGATCGTCGATGTTGAGCATCGGCTCACCGAAGAACTGCGTCGCGCCCTGCTGTTCCAACGTCAGCAGCCCGCGCTGAATGGCACCGACCGAGGCCGCGGCGACGTTGCCGTACCGGGTCTTCAGGTCAGCCGCATGGTCGCCGCACCACTGCACCATGGCCCGCAGGTCCTTCAGGTCGAGCAGCAGCAGCCCGTGGTCGTCGGCCACCTTGAAGGCCAGCGTCAGCACCCCTTCCTGCGTGTCGTTGAGGCCCAGCAGCCGCCCGAGCAGCTGCGGCCCGAGATCCGACACCGTGGCGCGGACCGGGTGACCCGCTTTGCCGAAGACGTCCCACAGAGTGACCGGGCAGCCCTGCCACGCGGGCGCCGGTCGGCCCAACTGCTCGAGCCGCTGCAGCACCTTGTCGTTCGCGACACCGGGGTCGGCGATGCCGCTCAAGTCGCCCTTCACGTCGGCGAGAAAGACAGGCACGCCGAGCGCCGAGAACTGCTCGGCCAGCCGCTGGAGCGTCACTGTCTTGCCGGTGCCGGTCGCGCCGGTGATGCAGCCGTGGCGGTTGGCGAGCGAGGGCGTCAGCGCGAGGTCGACGGTGCCGTTCGAAGCAATGAGGAGCGGGAGGTCCATTCCCTGAACTGAGCAACCCTCCTGCGAAACGTCACTTCTTCTTCGCGCGCGTGCGCTGAACGGCCTGCACACCGATGTGCAACCACCTGCACACGTCGTCAGCGCAGGCCCGCCGGTGTGACCTCCAACGCGCGCGGTTCGACTCCGCGTGCGGTCACGCGGAGCACGTGCTGCGCGGCGTACTTGCCGCAGATGGCGCCGGTGTCATCGGGTTCGGCTTCGAAGCGCCACCGGGCGCGCAGCGCGTTGGCCTTCGCCATCGGCCAGGGAAAGAACGCCGACTGCAGGTGCCGACGCCAGCCTTCGCCCGCGAGCATCGTGCACAGGTCGCTGCTGCGCACCGCGACGGTGCCGGGTGAAGCGCCCAGCTGCGCTTCGACGTCAGCGAGGTTGCGGCGCATCAGCCCGATGGTCGCGTTGAACGCCACGTAGACCAGAACCGCGGCGCCCACGACCGCCAGAGCATTGTTCACGACGGCACCATGTCATGCCTCAGTCGCGCGACGCCTCGGCGCGCAGCCGTTCCCCCAACGCGCCCAGCACCACGAGCCCGGCCTCGGCGTCGTGCACGAAGCGCGCGCTGGTCTCGGTGTCACCGCGCCGGCGCGCGAGCCGGGCCATCGCCAGCTGCGCTTCCACCCGGCTGTAGGGCGTGACGGTCGCCTGCTCGAACCGCGAGAGGGCCAGCGTCAACTGGCGCGACGCTTCGTCGTCTTCGCCCCGCGCGGCGGCGCAGAGACCGAGGCCCAACAGAAAGTCAGCCGTGTCGGCGGCGCCTGCCCCGCGGGTCTGCTCGATGACCGCGAGCCCTGCACGAAAGCCGGCCTCGGCCCCCGCCACGTCACCTGAGAGCAACTTCCACTTCGCCTCGATGCCGGTGGCGAAAGCCGCCATGGCGTGCTTCGGGCCCAGCGGCGCGACGGCCGCGCGCGCGCGTTCGACCCACACGCTGGCCCGCTGCGCATCGCCACGTCGCAGCTCGAACTCGGCGAGGTTCATGGTGGGCGCAGCGGCGAGCGGCGTGTTCGGCGCGGCCGCCGACGTGATGGCCCACGCCCGCTCGTACAGCGCGCGCGCCTCGTCGGGCGCCCGCATCGACACGCACAGCGCAAGGTTGTTCAGCAGTGGCGACAGCCGCACGTGGTTCGGCCCCGCACTCTGCTCGAGCGACTGGAGCGCTTCACGAAACACCGGCTCCGCCTCGGCGCACCGCGACAACCGCTGCAACGCCGCGGCCTGACCGGCGGCTGCTGCGAGAGACAGGGCAGGCAGGTGGGCCTCGTCAGCGAGCCGACGCGCCTTCTGCATGGCGGCGACTGCATCTTCAAAGCGGCTCTGGGTGCGCGCCGCGAGGCCCTCGGCTTCCAACACCTGCGCGGAGAGCGCCGGCTGCCGCCCGAGGCGCACGTCGAGGCTCTGCGCGAGCGCAAGCCACGTCTTCGCATCGGCCGCGGCGTCGCGCTTGGTCGCAGCCCGGCATGCCACCACCGCCCCTTCCAGCGCGAGCTCGTCGGCGCGCACCTCGAGACCGACCGTCACCGCCTCCTGCGCGCGCGCCGAGGCTTCCAGGAAGTCGCCCACCTCGAAGTGCACCTTCGCGGCCTGCAACGAGGCAGCGGCCAGCAGCGGGCCGAAGCGCAGCACGCGTGCCTGTTCGAGCGCCCCGCGCACCGTCTCCTTCGCGGGCTCGAGGCGACCGAGGTCGGCCTGCACTGTGCTCTGGGCGAGCGACGCACGCAGGGCCGCGGCGGTGGTGCGTTGGGCTTCATCGGTGGGCTGTTCGAGCGCCTGTCGCCCTGCACCACAACGGGCCACGTCGGGCAGGTTGCCCACCGCGCGCGAGGCGTTCTCGACGGTCTTCGCGTCGGCGGCGCGCAGCGCCTGTACCAGCACCGTGAGCTGCTGCGACGACGTGTCGAGGCAGCTTTGCCGGTCGAGCTCGAGCGGCGTGGGGGGGGTCCACCTCGAGGTGTCGCGACAGGCCGCGCTCGAGCTGTCGGCGAGCAGCGAGACCCAGCTGCGGAGCGCGGCGCTGCTCCGCTCGGCGGTCTCCTGTGCGTAGGGCAGCTTCGTGGCCACGAACGCCGCGGCGATGGCGCGCACGTCGTCGTCTGAGAAGCGCGAGCGCGAAGCCTGCGCGACCTGTCGACACTCGAGTTCCCGCGCGCCCACCCGCACGCCGAACGCCAGCACCACCGCGCCGACGGCCACCACTGCCCACGGAAGGCGGCGGGTCGGTGCGGGCGGCATGAGCGCCTCGAGGAGCGCATCCATCGACGCGAAGCGCGCCGCCGGGTCGAGCGAGAGCCCACGCTGGAGCGCAGCCACCGACAGAGGCGGGACCACGTTCTCGGGCGCGCGCTGTGGACGACCTCCGAGCACCGCCGCGCGCAACGTCTCGAAGTCGGTGCCCTCGAAGGGGAAGGCGCCGAAGAGCAACTCCCACGCGGTGACGCAGAAGGCGAACTGGTCGCTGCGCGCGTCGGCCCGTTCTCCCCGGAACTGCTCGGGCGCCATGTAGCGCGGCGTGCCGACGATGCCGCCCGACCGCGTCTCGACGACCGGGCGCGCTGCCGAGAGCGGGGCGGCGTGCAGCTCACCCGATTCCACGCGTTGGCGCGCGACGGCACGCGTCTCGCGCGCGAGGCCGAAGTCGACCACGCGCACCCGGCCATCGCGGCCCACCATGACGTTGGCCGGCTTGAAGTCGCGGTGCGCGATGCCGGCGGCGTGGGCCGCAGCGAGCCCTCGACCGGCGGCGCGAAGGGCGGCGAGCCGCTCGGGCAGCGGGTGGGGCTCGCGCGCAAAGTCGGCCAGCGAGTGGCCCTCGACGAACTCCATGGCGAGGAAGACCTGGCCGTCGATTTCGCCCGCGTCGAACACCTGCACCACGTTGGGGTGCGAGAGCTGAGCCAGCGCGCGCGCCTCGGTCAGCAGCCGGTCGGTGGCGTCGCGGCCCGGGTCGCCCTGCACCAGCTTCACCGCCACGCGGCGGGTGAGCTGAGGGTCCCACGCGGCGTACACCGAGCCCATCGCACCGCTGCCGACGAGTTCGAGCACGACGTAGCGGCTGATCAACGCGCCGCGCGTGCGCCCACCGGGCATGACGCCGGACAGCGTGTCTTCCAGGCCGATGTCGCCAGCCGCCCGAGGGTCGCTCACCGCGAACACCGTGCTTCAGTCGAGCGCCTGAACGCAAGCGCTCACTCCGAGTGCTCGAGGCCGATGGGTTGAAGCTCGACTCAGGCGCTGAGGCATGGCCGATGCAACACCTGGGCGCATCATGGAACCCTCCGACTTCTTCTCGTCGCACGCGTATCCCCTCCTCTTGTTGGGGGGGTTGGCGCTGTTCCCGCGCATCACGCTGCTCTTCGTGGCCGGGCCGTTCAGCGCGCTCGCGTGGCTTGGTTGGGTCTTCACCCCACACCTGCTCGTCGCCTTCATTGCCACCACACGCTACTGGGACACCAACCCCGGGCTGTGTGTCGTCGCGTGGGCCTTCGCCTTCGTCGGCACCGGTGGGGAAGGTCGCTACGCCCGCCGCTGGGGTTGGAAGCCGCGCGCCAGAGTACCCGTCGTCGAAGGGGTCAACGCACGACACGCGTGAGGCGACGCTCTGCGAAGCGAACTGCTCCATCAAGACGACGGAGCGACCACCAACTCGACTCGATGCGTCGCGCCAACGGTCTCGTCACTTCTGCGGCGCGTCTTCGTCTTCCCAGTCGCGCCACTCGACCTGGTTGCGCTCGAGGAATTCCTTCACCGCGACGCCGAGCGTCGGGAAGAAGTACTCGTCGCCAATCTTGCGCCCCAGCCCGTAGCGGTTGAGCCGGTCTTTCACGGGGTCTTTCATCTCGGCGAAGGCGAGCTCGACGCCGCGCGGCTTCAGCTCGGTATCGAGCTCTTCCATCATCTCGGCTGCGGTCGTATCGACGTCGGTGATGGGCTCCGCGGCCACCACCACCCAGCGCGTGGGCGTCGCCGCTCCGTCGACCGCGTCGAGGATGCGTTGGCGAAACGTGTCGGCGTTCGCGAAGAAGAGCGGCGCGTCCCACCGGAAGAGCACGAGCCCCGGCACCTCGCGCGCGTCAGGGTAGCGCTTGAGGTCGTGGTAGCCCTTCACCCCGCGCACCCGCCCGAGGATGGCGTCGTGCGGCCGCCACGCCCGGCGCACCACGTCGAGCACCGAGACGCCCACCGCCACTGCGATGCCCGGCAGCACGCCGAACACCGCGACGCCGAGCAGGGCGACCATCGAGAGCACGAAGTCAGACCGACGCACCGCGAAGAACCGCTTGTGCGCCGCGAAGTCGAAGAGGCTCAGCACCGCCGAGATGACGACGGCCGCCAGCGCCGCCGAGGGGAGGTGGCTGGTCAGCCCCGGAGCGGCGACGAGCAGCACGAGAATGGCCACGGCGCCCACCACGCCCGTGAGCTGGGTCTTCGAGCCCGCCGAGTCGGCCACCGGCGTGCGTGAGGCGCTGCTCGAAACGGGGAAGCCCTGAAAGAAGCCGGCCGCGACGTTCGCGAGCCCCAGCCCGACCAGCTCGCGGTTGGGGTCGACGCGGTAGCGGCTGCGCCCGGCCCACGTGCGCGAGAGCACGCTGGTGTCGGCGAAGGCCACCATCGCGATGCCCAGCGCCGCGAGCACGAGCTGCCCCAGGTCGGCCAGCTGCACGACGGGCCACGAGGGCAGCGGCACCCCGCGCGGCACGGCTCCGACCAGCGCGACTTGATCCTCCAGACCGAACGCCAGCACCGCCAGCGTCGCCACCACCACCGCGATGAGAATGCCGGGCACCTTCGGCGCCTTCGCCTTGAGCACCAGAATGAGCAGCAGACAGGCGCCGCCGATGGCGAGGGCAGGAGGCTCCAGCTTCCCTTCGGCCAACCCGCGCACGAGGCCCAGGGTGCCGGCGAGCAGGCCGGGTTCCTTCACTGAGAAGCCGCAGAGCTTGGGCAGCTGCGTCACCAGCACCGTGAGGCTGATGCCGTTCATGTACCCCACGCGCACGGGCTTCGAGAGCAGGTCGGTGACGAAGCCCACCTTCGCGATGCCCGCCACGACGCAGAAGAGCCCCGTCAGCAGGGCCAGCATCGAGCCCAACGCGATGGCGCGCGCTTCGTCGCCCGGGGCCATCGACCACACGACCGCGCCGATGAGCGCGACCAAGCCCGAGTCGGGCCCCAGCACGAGCACCCGCGAAGGCCCGAACACCGCGTACGCGAGCAACGGCACGATGGACGCGTAGAGCCCGGTGATGGCGGGCATGCCGGCGGCCGTCGCGTACCCCATGCCTGCAGGCACCAGCAGCGCGGTGAGCACGAGCCCCGCGACGATGTCTTTGCCGAGCCACGCGCGCTGGTAGTGCTTGAGCATCCAGACACCCGGCAGCCAGCTGATCAGCCCCTTCGTCGGCGCCGGGGGAAGGTCACGCCCCGCAACGGGTCGCTCACGTGGCACGACGGGGAGCGCGGGGGCGGGCATGCCCAACGATAGCGTCGTCGCGGGGGCGGACGCGGACTCGTTCAGCGCGCAACGGTCTGCTTTGGTGCGGCGCATGGCTCAGCGCTTCGTTCTCGCTTCGTCGGTCACGCTCTCTCCCCGCGCTGACGGCACCTTCGAGGTGTCGAACGGCGCTGACCTCCGCTTCCCCGTCAGCGCGGTGCAGGGGCAAATCATCGCCGCCTTCCGTCGCCCCACGGCCATCGAAGACCTGGTGCCCGACGAGCCGACGCGCGCGGCCCTGCGCGGCATGGCGGCCGACCTCGTCAAGAAGCTGGTGCTGGTCGAAGAAGGGCAGAGCAGCGACGCCGAGATGCGGCAGGTGTGGAACTACCTGTCGTTGGGGCCCGTCGAGCGCGCAGTGTTCCACATCGACAACGAATCGAAGTCACTCGATGAGTTCGAGCAGTCGGGCGTCGAGGCGGTGCGCGCCCTCGAGGCCGTGGTCCCGCTGACGACGTCGTTGCAGGTGGCCACCATCGGTTGCGGCATGGGGCGCATCGAAAAGGCGCTCGCGCCGAAGGTGGCGCACGTCACCGCCTTCGACATCTCAGACGAGATGCTGGCGCGCGCGCGGGGCTTCCTCGAGGGGCGGAGCAACGTCACGCTGAGGCTCAGCGACGGCTCGCTGCGCCCGCTGGCCGACGCGTCGATCGACCTCGTCGCCACCTTCCTCGTGTTTCAACACGTCGCGCGCGACGGCACGTGGCGCTACCTCGCCGAGGCGGGCCGCGTGGTGAAGCCCGGCGGGCGGCTCTTCTTCCAGATTCACTGCTACCCCGAGGGGGCGCAGACGCCGCAGGTCGCCAACGCCGTCGAGCGGTACTACGGCGCGGGGAAGGAGACGTACCGCGAGGCCGACGTGCGCGCGCACCTGGCGAAGGCCGGCTTCGAGGTCGAGCTCTTCCGCGACGGAGCCCTGGAAGGCGACGAGCGGCGGCTGACCGGCACGCCCGGGCCGTGGCGCAGCGTGCTGGTGCTCGCGCGGAAGTGACTGCGGCGCCCGCTACCGCAGCAACTTCTCGCAGAGGGCCCGCTTGACGAAGCGCCCACCGCCGCGCGTCTGGAGGGTGCTGTTCTCGACGATGACGCGCCCGCGCGAGAGCACGGTGTCGGGGTAGCCCTTCACCTCGAAGCCCTCGAAGGTGCTGAAGTCGACGCGCATGTGATGCGTACGCGGGTTCTTCACCGAGATGGTCTCGGTGCGGTTCGGGTCGAAGATGACGATGTCCGCGTCGGACCCCACCGCGATGGTGCCCTTCTTCGGGAAGAGCCCGAACGTCTTCGCCGACGCGGTCGAGGTGAGCTCGACGAAGCGGTTGAGTGACAAGCGGCCCTCGACCACACCGCCCTGGTACATCAACGCCATGCGGTTCTCGACGCCGGGGGCGCCGTTGGGAATCTTCGTGAAGTCGTTGCGCCCCAGCTCCTTGCCGGGCTGCGCGGGCGCGGGGTCGCCCGGTCGCCACGAGCCGTTGAAACAGAAGGGGCAGTGGTCGGTCGCCACGGCGCTCAAGTGGTGCTGCTTGAGCCCCTGCCACAGCACGGCCTGGTTCCACTTCTCGCGCAGCGCCGGGGTCATCACCCACTTCGCGCCCTCGAAGGGGTCGACGTCGGTGCCGGCGTAGATGGACGCGTCGAGGAAGAGGTACTGCGGGCAGGTCTCGGCCTGCACGTCGACGCCCCGCATGCGGCCCATCTTGACCTGCTCGAGCGCGTCGGCCGACGAGAGGTGCACGATGTAGAGCGGCACCTGCGCCACCTCGGCGATGGCGATGGAGCGGTGCACACCTTCGGCTTCCATGCGCGTGGGGCGCGTCTTCGCGTGGTACTCGGGCGTGAGCTTCCCGTCGCGAATGGCCTCTTTGATGATTTCGTCGATGACGATGCCGTTCTCGGCGTGCATGCAGATGCGCGTGCCGTTGAGGCCCGCCTGACGGAACGTGCGGTAGAGCGTGCCGTCGTCGACGTACAGCACGCCCGGGTACGCCATGAAGAGCTTGTAGGAAGTGACCCCCGCGTCGGCCAGCCGCTGCAGCTCGGGCAGGCGCGTGTCGGGCATGTCGGTGACGATCATGTGAAACGCGTAGTCGATGGTCGCTTTGCCATCGGCCTTGCCGTGCCACACGTCGAGCCCCTTGAGCGTGCTCTCGCCTTTGCTCTGAATCGCGAAGTCGATGATGGTGGTCGTGCCACCGAACGCCGCGGCGATGGTGCCGCTCTCGAAGTCGTCGGCCGACGTGGTGCCACCAAAGGGCATGTCGAGGTGGGTGTGCGGGTCGATGCCCCCGGGGAAGACGAGCTTGCCGGTGGCGTCGATTTCACGGTCGGCGCGCACGTCGAGCTTCGCGCCAATCTGCGTGATGGTCTCGTTCTCGATGTAGATGTCACCGAAGTAGTCGTCGACCGCCGTCACGATTCGTCCGTTCCTGATCACCACGCTCATCGCTGTCTCCTGGTCGAGGGGCCCGAGAGCTTGGGGCCCGTCACGTCAGCTGCCAAGCCAGTTCTTCGCCGGCGCACAGCGGCACCAGCCCTGACTCGGTGAACGGCACCTCCTCGGGCACGCGCCACGGCTTCTTCTGCAGCGTGACGGTGCCGACGTTGCGAGGCAGCCGGTAGAAGTCGGGCCCGAAGAAGCTCGCGAAGGCCTCGAGCCGCCCCAGCGCGTCGACCTGCTCGAAGGCCTGCGCGTAGAGCTCGAGGGCGTGGAGTCCCGAGAAGCAGCCGGCGCTCCCGCAGCACGATTCCTTCGCGTTTCGGGTGTGCGGCGCGCTGTCGGTGCCGAGGAAGAACTTCGGGTTGCCCGAGGTCGCCGCGCCGATGAGCGCGAGGCGGTGCTCTTCGCGCTTCAAGACGGGCAGGCAGTAGAAATGAGGCCGCAGACCGCCCTTGAAGATGGCGTTGCGGTTGAAGAGCAGGTGCTGCGGCGTGATGGTCGCGGCGACGTTCGCGCCCGCCGCCAGCACGAAGTCGACCGACTGCCGCGTGGTGATGTGTTCGAGCACCATGCGCAACGCAGGGAAGCGCTGCACCAGGCCCGAGAGGTGCCGCTCGAGGAACACCTGCTCGCGATCGAACGTGTCGACGTCGTCGCCGGTGACTTCGCCGTGCAGCAACAACGGCAGCCCCACGTCCTGCATCGCCGCAATCGCCGCGTCGCACTTGCGCAGGTCGGTGACGCCCGAGTCCGAGTTGGTGGTCGCGCCCGCGGGGTAATACTTCACCGCCTTCACGAAGCCCGACGCCTTCGCCGCGACGATGTCTGCGGGTGAAGTGCGGTCGGTGAGGTACAGCGTCATCAGCGGCTCGAACTGCGCACCCGTCGGCAGCGCCGCGATGATGCGCTCACGGTAGGCGGCCGCTTCGTCGACGGTGCGCACGGGCGGCTTCAGGTTCGGCATGACGATGGCGCGCGCCATCTGTCGCGCGGTGTGAGGCAACGCCGCCTTCAACGCCTCCCCGTCACGCAGGTGCACATGCCAGTCGTCGGGCCGCGTCATCGTCAGGGTTTGCATCGCTGCGAGCGGTTGTACCTCTCGCCGCGGCGCAGGGCTTGACGGTTCCCTGTTTCGTGTCCTACTGTTGGACACGAAATGTCGAAGCGGACCACGGCCAAACGAAAACGCCTCTACCTGCAGGTCGCGCGCGCCCACGCGGCAGCCGAGACCGAGCAGCGCATCGTGCTCGCCGCCACGCAGCTCTTCGCAGAGACCGCCATCGACGAGGTGCGGCTGGAAGACGTGGCCCGGGTCGCCGGGGTCTCGGCCAAAACCGTCAAGCGGCGCTTCGGCACGCGTGACGAGCTGGCGCGGGTCTTCATCGAAGCGGCCGCGAAGCAGAACCTCGAGGCGCGCAACGCGGTGCAGCCCGGCGACGTGCGCGGAGGCGTCACGATGATTCTCGAGATGTACGAGGTGGTCGGCGACGTGGTGATGCGCATCCTCGCGCTCGAGGGTCGCATCGAGGTCATCACCGAGATGGCAGCGAAGGGCCGCGAGCTCCACGAGGCCTGGCTCGAGCGGGTCTTCGGGCCCTGCTGCTCCGCCGCCCCCGCCCGGCGCGCGCACCAGCTGTCGCTGTTGTTGATCGCCACCGACGTCTTCACGTGGAAGCTGCTGCGACGAGATCGCCGGCTTTCCCTCGAGCACACCCGCGCCGTGGTCGATGACCTCGTCGCCGCCGCCCTTCCCCCGCAGACCCTGAGGCCCTGATGCGCATCGTCTTCTTCAGTTACGGCACCCGAGGTGACACCCAACCGCAGGTCGCGATGGCCGAGGGCCTGAAGCAGCGCGGCTTCGACGTTCGCGTCGCGGCTCCCGAGAACCACCAGCGCTTCGTCGAGAAGGCCGGCCTCGAGTTCGCGCCGCTGTTCGGCAACTCGCAGGACATCCTCGAGTCCGAGGAAGGGCAGCGCTGGCTGCGCACCGGCAACGTCAACGCGTTCATGAAAGAGGTGACGAACATCTCGGCGAAGATCGACGCACAGGTCTTCGCCAACGGGCTTCAGGCCACCGAAGGGGCCGACCTCATCGTCGGCGGCACGCTGGCCGAAGAGATGTCGAACACCCTGGCGGAGTACCGCAAGGTGCCGCTGGTCTACGGCCACACCATGCCGGTCGAGGCCACGGGCGCGCACCCGGCGCCGTTCGTGACCAGCAAGCCACTGCCGCTGGGCGTGCTCAACCGCGCGACGTGGGCCCTGTACCGAATGGCCGCCAAGCCGGTGCATGGCAAGACGTTGGCAGTCTTCCGCGCGAGTCTCGGGCTGGCTCCGCGCGACTCGGGCTACGGGCTGGCCGCCGACTTCAACGTGCCGGCGCTTCAGCTGTGGAGCCCCCAGGTGCTCGCCCACCCCAACGACGCCGGCCCGCTCACCCAGACCACCGGCTACGTGAAGCTGCAGGCCTCGGTGCGGCAGCGGCTGGGCGAAGCGACGCCCGCGCCCGAGTTGGTGAAGTGGTTGGGCGAAGGGCCAGCGCCCATCTACGTCGGCTTCGGGAGCATGCCGATGCCCACGCTCGAGCAGTTCGCGCAGGACCTGACCTCCATCGCCCGCGAGCTCAAGGTGCGCTTCGTGCTGTGCGGCGGGTGGAACGACGCGAGCGTGGCCGCGCGCTTCGCCGGCGCCGAGCTGTTCATCGTGAAGAGCGTCGACCACTCGTGGCTCTTCCCTCGCTGCGCGGCGGTGGTGCACCACGGAGGCGCGGGCTCGACGGCAGCCAGCCTCGACGCGGGCGTGCCGACCGTCATCTGCTCGTACTTCGCCGACCAGCCGTTCTGGGGAGATCGCGTGAAGCGGCTCGGCGTGGGCACCTCGTTCCCCGCGGCCCGTCTCACGCCGCAGCGCCTGACTGCTGCCCTGCGCGAAGTGCTCGTGCCCGAGGTGAAGGCGCGCGCTGCGGCGCTCGGTGAACGCCTGCGCGCGGAAGACGGCACCCGCACCGCCGTCGACGCGCTCGAGCGCATTGCCCAGGGCGACCGACGCAGGATGGCCGCGTGAGCCCAGCGCACGTCGACGACGGCGCGCGCCGCGAGCGCGATGGCCGCGCGAGCTCAGCGCACATCCACGACGGCGCGCCGCCAGCGCGATGACCGCGTGAGCGCAGCGCACGTCCACGACCGCGCGCGCCGCCAGCCCGATGGAGTGTTGGACCGACGAGCCCGGGACGAGTGGCAGGAAAAGTGTGCTGGCCAGACTTTTCCTGCCTTGGCGTCTCTGACCGACATTCGTGAGAGGGCCTCCGCAGAGGGGCCCGACCCGAGGCGAGCACCGCGACCGAACACCGTGCCCCCGCCGTCATTCGAGCAGCTCGCTGGTCAGCCGATCACGGTACGGCCAGCGCTTCCCGCAAACGACGGTAGGAGCCGGCCGCCAGCGTGAGCTCGAGCGCCCCGCGCACCTCGAGCCGCAGCGCCTCGCAGTCCTTAGAGCCCCTGGCGCACGCCACCCGCGTGAGCAGCGCGAACGGTTCCCAGTAGAGGTTAGGCGCGTTCTTCTTCGACGGCTCGAGCTCGACGAGCGCCGCCCGCAGGGTCTGCTCTCCTTCCTCGGCGCGGCCCAACTGGAAGAGCGTCATGCCCAGCAGCGCGCGCGCGTGGGGCGCGTTCGGCGACTTCGCTTCCTGCAGCTTCGTGTGCATGTCGACGGCCTGCTGGTGGTGCTCGAGCGCCAGCGCGTGGTGACCCAGCGCGCCCTCGGTGAGCGCCAGGCTCGTGAGCACCCGCGCCAACATCACGTGTTCGCCCTCCGGGTACAGGCGCCGCAACGTCTCGACCGCGGCCGTCTCGATGGGCAGCGCCTGCGCTGCCTTGCCCGCCTCGCGCAGTGCATCGGCCGCGTAGCTCTCGGTGAGGGCGGCGTTGATTTCATTGCGCTGCGCCCGGTACTCCGCGGCGACGACCTCGAACTGCGCGGCGGCTTCATCGAAGCGGCCCATGCCAAAGAGCAGGCTGGCGCGGTCGGAAAAGCCCAGCACGGTGTTCTGGTTGTGTTCACCGAACACGCGCCGCGCCTGCTGCACGTACTCGTCGATCAGCTCCAGCCCGCGCTCGTACTGCCCGCTGCGCTTGGCGAGCCGCGAGAGCCGCAAGCCCGCGCGCAGGCTCGTCTCGGTCGGCTGCGTGTAGATGCGGCGGTACGACTGGTAGACCTCATCGGCGAGCGCGAGGCCACCGGGGAGGTCGCCGCCTTCGGCCTGCGCCCACGCGACCATGCTCGCGAGGTTGAGCGTCGAGGCGTGCTCGGCCCCGAGGCGCGCGCGCCGCGTCGTCCACGCCCGCCGCAGCGACACCAGCGCCTGCCCGGGGCGGCGGCTGCGGCTGTCAGACGCGCCCTGCACCACCCACACCTCCTCGCAGGCTGCGTCGGTGGCGAGCGGCCCTTCGCACAAAGCCGTGGCCTGCTCGAGGAAGTGCGCCTGGTCTGCGAGCTTTTCCTGCTCACCGGCCAGGGTCGCGCGACGCTGCAGCGCCTGAATGAAGAGCGCGCTCGAAGGTGCGCGCCGCCGCAGCACCTCGAGCGCGGCGTCGACCGAAACCTCGGCCTCGACGAACTGCGGCGGGCTGAGCTGCGTGCGCAGCAGCCCGGCGAGGCTGAGCACCTCGGCGCTGGCCACCGCGTCTTCACCGAACAGCGCCACCCGCTTCACCCACGCGCTGTCGCACAGCTCGATGGCCTGCTTCACGTCTCCCACGCTCTGCGCGACCTGAGCGAGCGCGAACTCCACGCTGGCGAGGCTCTCGGGCTTATCGGCCAACTCGCTGCGCGCCTTGCGTGCGGCCTCGGCGATGAGGCGCGACCGGTCGAGCTCGCGCGCCTCGGCGGTGCTCGGCGCCAGCACCTGCAAGAGGCTCTGCAAGTAGCCCAGCTGCGCCTGCGCTTCGGCGGCCGCCTTGTTCGCTTTCTGTGCCTGCCACACCACACCGGTCACGCCGCCCGCGATGGCCACCGCGAGCAGCCCGGCCGCAGCGACGCCCCAGCGGTGACGACCGATGAACTTCTGCGCCAGATACCGGCGCGTCGGCAGCTGAGCAGTCACCGGAGCACCGTCGAGCCACGCGCGCAGGTCTCGCGCGAGCGCACCTGACGAGGCGTACCGACCCGCCGGCTCGGGCTGGAGGCACTTCTGCAGAATCGCGCTCACGTCGCCCCGCACGGCCTTCGCCAGCTCCCGGCTGGACGCCAGCCCGCGCGCCCGCGCTTCGTCGTCCGAGGCTCGGGCTGCGGCGCGCGTCGGCGGCTCATCGCCCTCGCGCGACGACACGCCGCACAACAGCTCGTGCAGCACCACGCCCAGCCCGTAGACGTCGGTGGCGGTGGTGATGGTGCCTCCTGCGCGCTGCTCGGGGGCCGCGTAGCGCGGGGTGTGCGGGCGCTCGCGGGTGATGGTTTCGCCTTCGCCCCCGTCGAGCAGTCGCGCGATGCCGAAGTCGAGCAGCTTCACCTGCCCGTTCGCGCCGACGAAGATGTTCGCCGGCTTCAGGTCGCGGTGAACGATGAGGTTCTGGTGGGCGTGCTGCACCGCCGCGCAGACCTGGAGAAAGAGCTGCACGCGTTCTCGCAGGGTCGCCCGCTTCGCGTCGCACCAGGCGTCGATGGGCTCACCCTCGACGCGCTCCATGGCGAAGTAGGGGGCGCCGGCGTCGGTGAGGCCGCCGTCGAGCAGCGTGGCGACGTTCGGGTGCTGCAGCGCCGCGAGGATTTGGCGCTCGCGCAGAAACCGGGCCCGCAGCTGCGGCGTGTCCATGCCGAGGCGGATGAGCTTGAGCGCAGCGCGCTGCTGAAACTGGCCGTCGTCGCGCTCACCCAGGTACACCGCGCCCATGCCACCGCGCCCCGCGACGCCGGTGATGCGCCAGGGGCCGATGCGGGTGGGCATCTCTTCTTTGGATCCATCGCCGAGCAGTGAGAGCGCCGGGCGTTCGAGCGGGCCCTGCTCCTCGTCGGCCTCGAGCAGCGCGACCAGCTCGGCGTGCACCGCGGGCTCCTGGGCCTTCACCTTCTCGAGCGCCGGCGCACGTGCGCTCTGGTCGAGCTCGACCAGCTCATCGAACAGCGCGAGCGCGCGGCGGGTGCGCTCGGTGTTCACGCTTCCCCTCGTCTTTCCCGCTGCAGGCCCTCGTCGAGCGTGAGGGTGCAGGAGCGTTGGCCCCGCTGACGCATCGGCCTTCGGCGATTCCCCCGCGCAGCAGTCGTCTGTTCCGAGCCCACGGGAGGAGAGGGAGACAGAGGTGTGCTCTCGCCGTTCATGCCGCGCCTCGAATCTCCCGGTGCAGAAAGGCCCTCGCCTTGCGCCAGTCGCGCCGCACGGTGCGGTCGGTGACGTCGAGGAGCCGCGCGATTTCGTCTTCGGTGAGGCCAGCGAAGTAGCGGTACTGCACCACCTTCGCGAGCCGCGCATCGAGCTGCTCGAGTCGCTGCAGCGCTTCCTCGAGGCGCACCACGTCGACGTCTTGCCCGTCGGCGACCGGCAGCTCGTCGGTGAGCGTCACCCGCACCACCTGCCCGCCGCGTTTCTGGCTCATCCGCGCACGCGCCGCGTCGACGACAATCTGCCGCATCGCCGCGCTCGCCATGGCGAGGTAATGCTCGCGGTCGTTGATCTCAAAGTCAGCCGCCGACAGCTTGATCCACGCTTCGTGGACGAGCGCGGTCGGCGTGAGCGTGGCGTTGGGGCCGCTCTGACGCCGCAGCTGGGAGCGCGCCTGGTCGTGCAGCCGCCGGTAGATGAGGCCGTACGCCTGCTCGGCTGCCGAGGTGTCGCCGCCCCGCGCCTCGCGGAGCAGCCAGGTGAGCGACGCGTCGTCTTTTTCCGCCCCCATGTCCGGTCTGGCCTGCCCTTTCCGATGAACGGGTCGAGGAACTGAAGAGGTCCCACCCTACAAGGAGATGCACCGTGAAAAGGCTGATTCTACGGGCTCAACCAGAACTCGTGGCGTGAGCTCAACAACAAGGAGACCGAGTTCGGCGCGATCAAGCCCGGCCTGTGCATCTCGACCGACAAGGGCCGGCACTTCTCCTTCAAGGAGCTGCCCGAGAACCTCCAGGTCAGCAGCCCCGGGCCCTTCGGCGTGACCTGCCTCGACAAGGACACCTGCTTCGCGTTCAACGGCACGCAGTCGCAGGCCAACACGTACCTCTACAAATCGACGAACGCGTCGATGGGCAAGAACTCGACGTGGACGAAGGCCACCCTGCCCGCGGGCTTCGCGACCTCGACCGACATCACGCTCGCGGCCGTCTTCTTCGCGCCTGACAAGAGGCACGGCTGGGCGGTCGGCAACAACAACCGCAAGCCGCTGCTGCTGCGCACCAGCGACGCGGGCCTCACCTGGGTGGACATCAGCGGCCAGGTCGCAGCCCTGGCCGACTCCGACCTGGTGAACGGCTTCGCGCTCGACAAGGACCGCATCTGGGTGGTCGGCCGCTACGGCTTCGTGGGCACGACCGGCGCCGCTCAGAACTGAGCGCGAGGTGCTTCAGTGCGCCTCGGCGAACTCGAGGTGCAGGAAGCTCTCGCGATCGACGCGCAGGCGCAGGTAGCGCGCCGACGTCTCGTTGAACGGAATCGTCAGGTTCCGGCCGAAGGCCTCGGTGCGACGGGCGACCTCCGTCCACCGGGTGCGGTCGTCGCTCACCTCGACCACCAGGGGGAGCGCGCGCTCGTCGCAGCAGTCAGAGCGATTGCTGACGACCACCTCGTGCAGCCGCGTGGGCTGACCGAGATCCCATTCCACCCACGGGCGCCACTGGAGGTCGGTGTGGAAGAGCAGCTTCGCGTTGCCCGAATCGCGCCCGAGCTTGCTGCTGGTGGTGAACGCCTTGCCGGCGAGCAGCCCGGGGGGCGGAGGCCGGCCCCGCACCAGCGCCGCGATGCCGACCACCACGCCCACCGCCAACGCGGCGAGGCCGACGCGCTTCAACGCCCGCAGGGCCCACTTCCACTGACGGTCCCGATCGGGCGCTTCGAGCTTCGAGAGCCCCGCCCACGCGACCGTGCGCACGTCGGCCACGTCGCGCTCGCTCGGCTGCTCCGACGCGGCGAAGGTGCGCCACGCCCCGGGCAACGGCTGCGGCGAGAGCGAAGCCCAGAAGCCATGGTCGGGCGCCGGGCCACTGAAGGTCGGCTCGACCGACTTCGTCAGCGCGTCGATGGCCGCGCGAAGCAGGAGCGCCGCGGCCGCAAGCCGGCCCCCTTCGACGGGCTCGTCGACCGAGTACAGCACCGCGTCGGCGTAGCGGAGCAACCCCCGGCCCCTCGCGAGCGACGCGGCGTCGCTCGACTTCCATTCAACCGGCGCGACGGGGACGGCAGCGAGTTCACTCATGGCACGTTCACCCAGGAGACGCCGATGGACCGCGCGGCCTGCTCGGTGGCCGGGGTGCGCGCGCCCCGCTTGAAGACCAGGTACGGGTGTTGATCGAAGACGACGCCGTACGGCTCGGTCGTGAACAGCTTGCTCAGCTTCTCAATCTGCAGCTTGTCGAGGTGGGTGCGATCGAGCAGCACGTAGTCTGCCGTGCCGAAAGTGACCTTCCCGCTGTAGGCCGTCATGCGCGTGCAGAGCTGCGCGACCTCGTAGTCGGTCGCCGCGACGGTCGCGTCGGGGGGAATGGACGCCTTCGCGCGCTCGAAGACGGCGGCCTTCTCGACCTCGGCCTGGCTCATCTCGAAGGGGATGCGGTTGAAGCCGCCGACGAAGCGGCTGCGATCGAAGATGGCGCCGAAGACCAGCGAGTGCAGCACGCTGGCGAAGAGCAGCGCGCCGAGCGCCGAGCGGCGCAGCACCACCCCGTCGGGCCCCGAGCGACCGAGCGTCGCGAGCGCGACGACGACGCCCGCGAAGAGGAAGGGGGTCCAGTGCGCGAGGTAGTGAAAACGAATCGAGAGGAAGGCGTCGTTGGTGTTGGTGGTGAGCAGGGTGACGACCGCGCCGCCCGCCGAGAAGAGCGCCCAGCGCCAGTTTCTCCACGGCAGGAACGCCAGCGGCACCAGCAGGTGCAACATGAAGACGAGCTTGGGTTTGGTGAACAGCGTGCCGAGCACGTACAGCGGGTTGGTGAGGCCGGTCTTCACCACGCTGCCGACGCCCTTCTCGCCCTCGATGATCAGGTCCTGGTAGATCCACCCGAAGTCGAAGTTGCCGGCGACGCGCATCACGCCGAACTTCATGCCCACGAACCACGTCAGGCAGACGGCGCACAACGCCACGCCGAGCTTCACGTTGCGCTTGCTGGTGACGAAGTACGTCGACGCGACCGCGAGCGTCAGCGCCACGTCTTCACGCACCAGCAGCGCGAGCAGCAACGCCACCGCCGCCAACTTCCACCGGCGCGTGTTGAGCGCGTACATCAAGAGAAATTGGAACGGGATGGCGAGCGGCAGCCAGTGGAAGTCGTAGAACAGCGGTGAGCTGAACGACGCGGCGATGAGGTACGCGAAGCACAGCGAGAGCGACGTCAGCGCTGACAGCGCGCTGCGGCACAGCAGATAGAGCGGGATGACCGAGCCGCCCATCATCACCGCCTGGATGACGAGCATCGCCTCGGGGCCAGGATGAATGGCGTAGAACGGTACGAAGAGCAGCATCGCCAGCTCAGCGTGGTTCGCGAGGTTGTTGCCGCCGTCGATGCCCCACAAAATCGGCGAGCGAAAGAAGCTCCCGTGCAGGGCGTTGTACATCAGGATTTCGTAGTGCCCGAGGTCGTAGCCGCCGGTGAGGAAGCGGTGGTGTTGCTGAATCGAGAACACGCCGAGAAAGACGGCGTAGGCAATCGCGGCGGCGATCACGAGCACCAGCGGCAGGGCGCGCGCGAAGCGGTTGGCGCGCAGCGTGGCCAGCGTCGGTTCGAGCGGGGCCAGCACCGCAGGCACCAGCGGGAAGGCCAGCCGAAACAGCCGCTCTGCGGCGAGCGTGGCCACCAGCAGCAGCAGCAGAAACTCGAGCGCGTGATCGACCCAGTGGGCGCCCACCGAGAGGAAGAGCGCGGGCAACGCCAGCGCCAGGGGTGCTGTCAGCCGTGCGGCCCACTCGAGGCGTTCCTTCCACACCTTCGGGGTGCGCAGCGCGAACAACATCACGACCGCGAGGCCGGCGATCAGCACCGGCACCAGCGCGCAGAGCACGAGCCCGGCGCGATGTTCTGCGCCGAGCTCGTTGCGCGCGACGAAGGGCGTGAGCGCGACCCGCCAGAGCACCAGCCGCGCCGCGCTGGCCACCGAGATGAAGCTCATCGTCAGCAGCCCCAGCCACGGCAGGGCGGGCCCGAGGCGCGCCAACCGGCCCTCGTCCACGGGGACGTGCCAGCCTGGCGTGAGGGTTCCCTGAGATGACATGCGGGCCGCGTCGTAGAGCGTGCTTCGACACGTCAGTCAACGCGCGTGGGACATCCGAAACTGGCAGTCAACGCGCTCCCGCTCAGAGCAGTCGCAGGCCTGCGTGTGCCGGCCTGACAGTTTCCACCGGCCGGGGTGCACGCGCACGCACTTCACGCCGTCACACATTTGAAGGAGGCGCGTGCAGTCCGGCACCCCTGCGGCCTTCCCTGAAGAGCGTGCGTTCGGCCGAGCACTCGCAGCTCATGCGTGCTCAGCGAGCCAGGCCTCGGCCTTCGTCTTCACCTTCGACTTCGGCCCAGCGAGCTTCTCGATCAACTTCACCGCGAGCGGCGAGGCGAGGTGCCGGTAGCTCTCGAAGGCCTCGGCGTGCTTCGTACCCGGGTACTTCTCGACGACCTTCAGCTCGGTCTCGAGCGCGGCCTCACCGCCCAGGAAGAACAGCCGTGCGGGCGAGGGCCCGTTCATGCGGTCCTGCACCTTGTACTGGAACGCCTCCCACAGCGCGGCGAACTGCTGGGCGACGAACTCGCCGTCGTCGTCGCAGACGCACAGGTCGACCACGTTCGACGGGTCGCTCGAGTCGTTGCGCTGGTAGCTCCGGAACTTCGTCGAGTACTTGTAGCCACTGCGGGCAATGCCTTCTCGACCGTGGAGCATGATGTCGAGCGGGGCGGTGCCATACGACTTCGGCTGTTGCTTGAAGAGCTCCTCGAGCCGCCGCCGCGCGGCCTTCGACTCGTCGGGCAACGCGCGCAACAGCAGCCCATGCACCACGAAGAAGAGCGGACCGACGCCGCCGTTGTCCCACGACTGCGTCGGCATCTGCTCGAGGCCCTCGACCGCGGCTGCCAGCGCGACCGACGGCCCCACCATCGCCTCGATGGAACGGAAGACCGCCGGCCGAAGAAACGGGAGCTTCGGCATGCGCTTGCGCAGCAACTCCTGAGCCTCTTCGACCCCCAGCGGAGCAGGGTTCTCTTCGAACACCAGAGGCGCGCCGTAGACGTCGTTGGTGTTGCGAAGCTCGGCGAGCGCCACGTTCCGGGGCACCTCCTGAAAATCGAGGACCACCTTCTTCCCCGGCGGGAGGTCGGGCAGCAGGGTCACCGGACCGACCGCGGAGCCTTCACCGAGCGCGAAGGCGAGGTCGAGCTCCTGCTTCAACGCGAAGCCGGGCCGGAGGTACTTCGCGCCGAAGGCCTTCGCGCCATGTTCGAGCGCGCGGCTCGGCACAGACGTGAGACCAGTCTTCGCAACAGACTTCGCCTTCTTCGTCGCCATGGGCTGCGTCTCCAGGGTCGTGAGTGGAGACCGATTGTAGCGGAGGGTGCGCCTCGTGCGACTTCGGTCGGCGGGGCCAGCCGCTCGCGAGCGCCAACAGGTTACTCGGTGGCGAACGAGGAACTCTGCGTGGTGCGGCCGAGCGTCGCGACCCACGCCATGCTGACCGCTGACACCGCCGCGCCCGCAGCCGCCCACGGCAGCGGCAGCACCGCCGCTGCGCCGAGCACGCCGAAGAACACGCCCATCGCCAGCAACCGCGCCCCCTCGAGCCAGGTCGCCCACTTCTTGCTCTCGAGAATCGCGCTCCACGACGTGGCGGTGGCCCAGAGAATCAGCGACAGCACCACCTTGTGCGCCGTGCTCAACGGCGAGTCGGGCCGCGTCACCAGCAACATGATGGGGAAGCCCAGCGCCACCTGAAGCACGAGGTACGGCTTCGCGCCCGAGAGCATCTGCGACTGGAACTTGATCTCCTTGCCGTCGCGCTTCCACTCGCCCTTCGGCAGCGGCCGCGCGCCCTCGGGTCGCCAGCCGGTCGGCATGAACCACACGCGAAGCTTGTCGACGAACTTCGGCGCTTCCCACGCGTCACGCGCCACCACACGCCACACCTGGAAGTTGATGAACGTCGGGTCCCACGTGTTCGGAGGCGAGGTCACGCCGTAGCTCGCGGTCTCGGTCTCTTCCTCGAAGCTGCCGAACAGCTTGTCCCAGATGATGAGAAAGCCGCCGTAGTTCTTGTCGAGGTACCGGTCGTTGCGCGCGTGGTGCACGCGGTGGTGGCTGGGCGTGTTCATCCACGACTCGATGAAGCGCGGCAGCTTCGGCACCACGCGCGTGTGCGGGATGAGCTGCAGCACGAGGTGGAAGGCGACCATCGCCACCACGTACTCCGGGGCGAAGCCGACGAGCGCGAGCGGCCAGTAGAAGAAGAACGAGAAGAACCGCTGCGTCACCGAGGCGCGCAACGCCACCGCGTAGTTGAGCTCTTCGGTCGAGTGGTGCGGCATGTGCGCCGCCCAGCCGATGTTGGTGCGGTGGCCGAAGCGGTGAAACCAATAGAAGAGAAAGTCGACGCCGAGGAAGAGCGCCACGGCGGCCAGCGGGCTGTTCTCAATCTCGAGCAGGCGGTGCGCGTACAGCCACGCCAACACCGGCAACCACAGGAACGAGACCAGCACGTTCACGCACTGGTTGATGATGGCCGTGCCGAGGCTCGCGATGGAGTCCTGGAACTCGTAGTACCCGTTCTTCTTCCACACGCACCAGCCGATCTCCGCGAGGATGAGCAGCAGCACGAACGGCGTCACGACGGCGTAGACGTTGATGTCCATGGGCGACACCGTCTCACCCCAGCCCACGTCGGTGCGTTAACCCGGGATAAGAACGACGAGCCCGATGAACGCGCGTTCCCCCGAAGCGAAGGTTCTGTACGCGAAGCTGACCGCCTTCGGGCCCATGCAGCCGAAGACGTTCGAGCGGCTGCTGCAGTTCGCCGAAGAGCGCACCCTCGAGAAACAGGAGTTCTGGTCGCAACCCGGCAGACCCGTCACCCACTTCGGAATCGTGCTCGAGGGCCTGGTGCGCCACTTCTACGTCGACGCGAAGGGGCGCGAGTCGGTGAAGGCCTTCCGCGGGCCAGGTGAGTTCTCGGCGCCGTATGCCGAGATCATCCTCCGCAGGCCCTCGCGCACCTTCATTCAGGCGCTCGCCCCGACGCGGCTGCTGGCGTTCGAGGTCGAGGGCTTCGAGGCGCTCGCCGCCGACTCGCTGGAGCTGCAACGCCTCGCGCGCCGCTTCGTCGAATTGCACTTCGTGGGGAAGGAACAACGTGAATACGAGTTCCTGCAGCTGAGCGCCGAGCAACGCTACGCCCAGTTCTGCGCCGAGCGGCCCGAGCACCTGAGCCACATTCCGCAGCACCAGGTGGCCTCGTACATCGGCATCACGCCCGTCGCGCTGAGCCGCATTCGGGCGCGGCTGGCCAGGCGCCGCACGTCGGTCATGCTGCCGGGAGAATGAGCCGCCAGAACGTCTTCACCTCTGTCGCGAACTCGATGATCACCAGCATGGAGGTGATCAACGCGCGCATGGCGAAGGACCCCACGCACCAGCCCCTCACCCGGCGCTGCGTGCCACCCTCTCCCCGCGCCCAGGGAGAGGGGAACTCACTTCTTTCTCTTCTCGCTCGCCGCGAAGAACGCCGCGCCTGCGAGCACGAGGTGCACCTCGCGAATGAGCCGGTCGGCCAGCCCCGAGTGACGATGGCGAGGCAGGTCGAGCGCCTCGGCGCCCACGCTGAAGACGATGGCCACGATGGCCTCGGCCGCGAGCGGAATGTCAGCGCTGGCGCGGCCTTCACTCTTCGCCTGCAGTTCCAGCTCGTCGCTCAACTCGGCGACGAAGCGGTCGATCTCTTTCCGCAGCGCTTCGCGAAACGCACGTGACCCGCCGAGCCGCTCGCCCAGCAACAGCCGGAAGTGGTGCGGCTTCTGGTGCGCGTAGTCGATGAACGCCTCGATCGACGCCCGGGTGCGCCCTCGCCGTTCCTTGAACCGGCTGCGCGCCTCGCGAATCAACTGCCGCAACGTCAGCGCAATCTCGTCGACCAGCACCAGCCCCAGCTCATCGAGGTCGCGAAAGTGCCGGTAGAAGCCCGCCGGCGTGATGCCTGACTCCTTGGCGATTTCACGCAGGCTCAACGACGAGAAGCCGTGCTCGGCGCTCAGGTGCAGCGCCGCGTCGATGAGCCGCCGCCGGGTCTGTTCCTTCTGTTCCAGCCGGTTCTTCATGGTCATGGCTCTATCACGGCCGCGCACGTCTCGCTTGCCCACTCAGTCTACAGTCGTTAACTCATCTACATGACCTACGCGCTGCTCTGCCTCGGAGTGTTCCTCTCAACGTATCTGCTCAACATCTTCTACGTCACGGTGCTGTACCACCGCGGCCTGACCCACGGGGCGGTCGAGCTACACCCGTTCACTCGCTGGCTGGTGGTGCACACCGGTAACTGGGTGACCGGACTCGACCCGAAGGGCTGGTCGGCGATGCACCGCGAGCACCACCGTTATTCCGACACCGAGCGCGACCCGCATAGCCCGCGGCACCACAGCGTGTGGGCGCTGATGCTGGTGCAGTTGAGCTCGTACAACGGCATGTTGAAGCGGCTGATCACCGGCGAGGCCGAGGCGACGAAGAGCGTGCGCGACCTCGACTTCGAGGTGAGCTGGCTCAACCGGCGTGGGCTGTGGGCGTTGCCGTACCTGCTCCACGCGGGCCTCGCGCTGGCGCTGGGCGTCTTCGGCGGCTTCTGGTTGCTGGGCGCGGCGTACTGGCTGGGCATGATGACGCACCCGGTGCAGGGCTGGCTGGTGAACGCGTTCGCGCACAAGTACGGCTCGCGCAACTTCGAGACGCCTGACGATTCGCGCAACAACGCGGCGGTGGCGTGGCTCGTCTTCGGAGAGGGCTACCAGAACAACCACCACCACTCGCCGCGGTCGGCCAACTTCGCGATGCGCGCGGGGGAGCTCGACCTCGGCTACGGGCTCTGTCTCGCTGCGCAGAAGGTGGGGATGCTGCGCGTGGTGCCGGTGCCGGCTGACGCAGACCTGGTGGGTGCACCGACGCAGGCGTGACGCACCGAAGCGCGCGACGGCGTTCTTCATCGGCCTGTTAGGCTGCGCCGCATGCCCCACGCGTTCCTGGCGCTGCTCATCGCTTCGAGTCCTGTCACCTCCCGCCCGCTTCAGCCCGACCTCTACCAGTCGTCGCTGCACACTCCAGCCGGGGTGTTGTTGCCCGAGGCGGCCGGTCTTCGCCCCCCGCGCGGCCCCATCGGGCGCGGCATCGGCAACATCGTCGCGGGCTCGATTCTCGTCGTGCTCGGCCTCGCGTCGGCCAGCGGTGGCGTGGCGGCGCTCATCGGGGCCCCCACGCAGCAGAACCCCATCCCCCTCACCGTCATCGGGTGGACGTTCACCGGCCTCGGAATTCTGCTCGGCGTCATCGGGCTGCCGATTCTGTTCGTCGGCATCGGCAACCTCGCCAGCGGGCCCCTCGGGCTCACCGTCACGAACAACGGCAACCTCGCCGTGGTGTTCTGATTCGAAATTGCGGCTCGATTGGCCTCTCGACATCCACGGACGCACCAAGTCGCTCTGATTCCCCAGCAACAGCGACCGCTTGGCGCGATGTCCGGGAATCCGAGGCACGCCTTTCTCGCCCCTGAGGTCATAGGGGGCATGAAACAGCAAGCGCCCCCTCGCGTGGGGCCGTTGGTGACGCTGCTCGCATCGGCGACCGCGGAGGTCATCACCACCGGCACCTTCCCCGAGGGCACCCGGCGCGACGCGATGGCCAGCGAGCTCGCCAGTTCGAGGCGCTGAGCTCTGGCCCGCTAGAGCCCGGCGTCGACGCCTGCGTCTGCAGCGCACGCCCAGCTGCGGTGCGGGCAGGCGCGCACACAGTCGGGGTGCGACGGGTCCCTGTTCGCCAGGCGACACAGCCTCGCGCACGCTCTCCCCACACCCTCGGCGCACGCGACGTCGTAGTGCTTCAGCTGAGCGGGCGTCGGCCCCGCGTCGGCCTCGTTCCAGGTGGTCTCCGCCACGCAGCCCTCGGCATTCCCCCGCGCGCACAGCTCGCGGGAATAGACCTTGAGCTCTTCAGGAGAGCTGCTGACGTTGATCACGTTCACGCATGCCGACTCGTCGCCGAACGCGCAGCCGGTGCGCAGGTAGCGCAGCGAGGTCGCGTCGTCCGAGATGAGCTCTCCCGCGTGCGCACAGGCTTCCGGGAACCCCAGTGAGCACCCGCGCTTCGCCGCCTCGATGGCTTCAGGCATTCGACCCTCGCGCTTGTAGCTCCACGAAAGCAGGTTGCAGGCCACAGGCGTCTCGGCGCACGACATCGCCCACAGGTCGCGTGCCCGAGCCGTGTCGCGAGGCCCCGCGCGACCTTGATCGAGCGCGTTGGCGAGATCCCGGCACGCCTCCATCACACCGCCGTCACACGCCTGCTGGTAGAGCTGCGTGCTCCGAACGAGGTCCTTACGCGTCCCTCGACCCCGGTAGGCCGCCACGCCGACCGAGTGGCAGGCCCGCGCGATGCCCTGCGCGCACGCCTGATCCGCCAGCGCCACCGCGCGAACTGAATCGACGGGTCCCCCCAGCCCTTCGACGAGGGCATCGGCAAGGGTCGCGCACCCCAGCGCATCACCGTCCGCGCAGGCACGCTCCAGGCGCGCTCTGGCCTCCGCCGCATGCCCCGTCCTCAGCTCATTCAATACGAGGTACACGCACGCGCGCGTCTCGTCGTACCGCCCACAAGCGTTGGCGGCCGCCTGCCACTCGCTGTGCGTGCGCGGGGCAGGCATCACGCGACACGACACCACGCCCACCACGAGGGCCAGCACGAGCCCGCGCGTCATCGCTTCTCCCAGCACGATTTCGTCACCTTCTGAGCCCGCTCCAGCACCGCCTTCGAGCGGCCAGCGCTCTCGAGGCCCTGCGCGTCGGCGAGGGCCTGCGCGGCCGACTCGCACTCCCCGGCGAACGCGTGAGCGCTGACGAGGTTGACGCGCGCCTCGAGCGAGATGGGGGCGACGACCACCGCGCGCGCCGCAAGGGTCGTCGCGTCGCCGCGTCGCAACCTCACCGCCCATTGGGCCAGCCGCAGGACGGCGAGCGGCGGCGCGTCATCTCCCGCAGCGAGCGGGGTCAATCGCGCCCACGCCTGGTCGGGCGCCAGGTCGGTGCCCTGCGCGTACTCGAGCGCGGCGGCGCCGTCGGCCCACGGAGCCAGCGCATCGGTCAGCGCGGGGCCCATCAACGTGTCGACCGCGCGCGCGATGAGCACCTCCGGGGGCGTCGGGGTGGGCGCGACCGCCAGCGCGAGCTGGCCCTCGGCCGTTGCGACAGACCACTCGCGCAGCGTCAACGCGAGGCGACGACGAACGAGGTGCACCTCCCACGGCGTGAGGACGCGCGTGGGGCCCAACCGGGGCGTCACCAAAGAGCGCGACTCCCAGCCGGCGAACCGGGCCTCGGCGACGTAGGCCTCTACCTTCACGCGCAGCGGCTCCCATTCCTCTCGGGGGAACACGGCGGCGAAGGCCTCCTCCGTCGACGGGTTCGCTCACAGCTCGGCCCACAGCCGCGTCAGCCGCTTCTCGTCGCGGTTGGCGAAGTAGTGCACCCACGCCCACGCCGATTGATAGAGCCGCCCTGCCTCGCCGGGGGCGGTGATGGGCGCGCGCCACGCCCACATCGTCTCGAGTGACGCGACGCTGAAGTCGTTCGTCCACTGCCACCGCCCGAAGCGAACCACGTCGTCACGCTTGAAGTTCGCGTCGCCGACGTACTCGGCGAGGCCCTCGTCGAGCCACCGAGGGAGCCGTGGAATCCAGCTGCGCACGAGCAGGTGCGACAGCTCGTGCGCGGTCGAGCTGGCCGTGTGCAGGCCGGTGCTCGATTCCATGAATTCGGCGCTCGTGACCAGCACCGGCGAGATGTCACCGGCCACCCAACCCGACGTGTCTTCGACGAACTCGGCCGGCCCGCCCGGCGCCATGACCACTACGGGAATTCGGGCAGACGGGCGAGGCTCGACGCCGAGGAATAACGCGAACGAGTCTCGCAATCGCTCGAGACGGGCGACCTCGAGGCGCAGCTCCGGCTCGCGCAGCTCACCAGTGACCTCGAAGTGTTCTGACTGAAGGCCGAGGACCTGCGTGCCACCGTGCGCCGTGCATTCGAACCGGTGTGCACACCCGGCGCTTCCCACTGCGACCAGCACCAGCAACCAACGCATGCGCCCCATGATGGCGGGACCCTGGCTGCTTCGAAAGGAGGTTTCGAGCCGCGAACCCGAAGCAGTCCTCTGGTACTCAGGCGCGCGTGACTGTCTCGCTCTCGCGCCGCGCAGCCAGTGAAGTCATCGGCACGGCCTTTCTGCTCGCCACCGTCGTCGGGTCGGCCACGCTCGCGGAGCGGCTCAGCGGCGGCAACACCGGCCTCGCGCTGCTCATCAACAGCCTCTGCACCGGCGGCGCTCTCGTCGCCCTCATCCTCGCGTTCAGCCCGCTGTCGGGCGCCCACTTCAACCCGCTCGTCACCGTGCTCGTCGCGCGCGACGGCGGCCTCCCGTGGAAGGACGCGCCCGTCTACGTCGTCGCGCAGGTGGTCGGCGCCCTGCTCGGCATTCTGCTCGCGCACCTCATGTACGAGCTCCCGGCCTTCACCCTCGCCACGCAGGAACGCAGCGGCGCCGCGATGGTGCTCAGCGAAGCCGTCGCCACCTTCGGCCTGCTCGCGGTCGTGAAGGGCTGCGGCAAGCTCGCGCGGCCCGAGCTCGTCTCGTTCGCCGTCGGGGGCTACGTGATGGCGGGCTACTGGTTCACGAAGTCGGGCTGCTTCGCCAACCCCGCCGTCACCTTCTCGCGCGTCTTCACCAACACGCCCGCAGGCATTCGCCTCGTCGACGCGCCTGGCTACTTCCTCGGTGAAGCACTCGGCCTCGCGCTCGCCCTCGCGCTCTTCACCTGGCTCACCCCGCGCGACGTGGCGTCATGACCTTCGGGTCCATCTTCCTCCTCGCGCTGGGGCTGTCGATGGACGCGGCCGCCGTGTCAGCCGCGCGCGGGCTCGCCACGCCGAAGCTCTTGCCGAAGCACGTGCTGCTCGTCGCCGGGTTCTTCGGGGGCTTTCAGGGGCTCATGCCGCTGCTCGGCTGGCTGCTCGGCAGCCGCATCGGCCCGCTTATTCAAGCGTGGGACCACTGGATTGCCTTCGTGCTCCTCGCGGGCATCGGCGGAAAGATGATCTGGGAGACCACGAAGAAGGACGAAGAAGAGCAAGCCCCGAAAGACCTCTACGGGCTCAAGGTGATGGTGGTGCTCGCCATCGCCACCAGCATCGACGCGCTCGCGGTGGGCATCACCCTGCCGATGCTCGGCGCCCCGCTCCTGCTCTCGGTCGTCACCATCGGCGTCACCACTGCGGTGCTCAGCGCCCTCGCGTTGTTCGCCGGCCGGCGCTTCGGCGCGGTGCTCGGCAAACGCCTCGACCTCGTCGGCGGGCTGGTGCTCATCGGCCTCGGCCTCAAGATTCTGCTCGAGCACCTCACCGCCGACTGAGGGCCTCGGGTTTCGGAGCACCTTGTTGCGAGGCGCGGGGTCGCATGTTTTTGTTCCCGGTTCCTCTTCACCCGAAGGAACCGTCATGCCCAACCGCGCTACCGCCGCCCAGTCCGTTGCTCCCCGTACCGCACCCGCGATGTCGAACGAGCGCAAGGCCTTCTGGCACTCGCCGTACACCAACGCCGACGCGCAGGTCGTGAAGCAGAAGAAGGGCCTGCCCACGCTCGACGCCGCCAAGGAATTCATCGGCGCTGCGGTGCTCACCAAGAAGGAAGCCGACCTCGGCAAGCTCGGCGTGACGCGCGCGAACTACGACGACCAGGACTGCCTCACGCGCTTCAAGCGTTCGGGCTTCACCGAGTCTGACGTCAAGCAGGCCCGCAAGTCGTTCGACTTCCTCAAGGGCGCGTCGGACAACCAGGTGAAGGGGTACCTCGGCCTCAAGCTGCGGAACGTCGAGGCCGGCTACAAGGGCGGCGTCGAGATGCTCGCGCAGGCCGGCATCACCGAGAGCAAGTACGACGCGCACGAGCAGCTCGACGCGTTCAAGGGCAGCGGCATGGGCGCGCGCCACGTCGCCGACGCGAAGGCGAAGTACGACTTCCTCAGCGGCTCGAGCGAGAAGGAAATCAAGCAGTACCTCGGCCTCAAGGTGCTCAACGCGAAAGACGGCTACGGCTTCGCGAAGGACTTCTTGAAGAACATCGGCGCCACCAGAGGCTGGGGCGCGTAAGCCCGCTTCATGTTTCGCAGGGTGGGCCTCGAGCTCGAGCTGTTGACGCCGAGGCACCACTCCCGCGTGTCGTTTGCCCGCGCCCTCGCGCGCCGCGTGAAGGGCCGGGTCGAGTTCGGCTTCAAATACTTCTCCGAAGGCACGCTGCCTGACGGCCGCCCGCTGTGTCGGCTCTCGTCGGCGGCGCGCGTCGTCGAGCGCAGTGGGCAGGTGCTCGTCACGCTCGTCGATGACAACACCATCCGCGCCGGGCTCGCCGAGACGCCCGCTGCGAAGACGCTGTTCGCGACCGATGAGCTGCGGCTCGCGCTCCTCGCCGAGCGCCTCTCGTGGAGCCCCTCGGATTCGACCCGCCTCCGCGCCCTCAAGCAGCTGTTCGACGGCTTCTTCGAGAACGGCGTGCTGCACGACGCGTTCGGCAATGCGCTCGTCATTCCCCTCATCGAGCCGCGCGCGTGGCACCGCGTGTGTGAGGTGGTGACGCGACCGCTGGTGGGCGCTCGCGAGCGACGCGCGGTCGTCGACGCTGTGTTGGCCACTGCGAACGAGCTGGGGTGCACCATCCCTGCGAGCGCGGCGCTCCACGCCCACTACGACGCCGCTCCCTGGCGCGACGTGAAGCGGCTCTCGCACCTCGTGGTGAACCACGCCGCACACCGGGACGCCTGGTGGGCCGCGCTCTCGCCCAACCCGGGCTGCCTCAAGCTGGCGCCCTTCCCCGCCGACGTGGTGCGCGTCGCGCAGCAGCCCGGTCGCGTGCCCTTCCCCACCTTCGCCGCGGCCCTGCACCTCGCGGGTGCGAACAAGGCGTGCGACCTCAACCTCCTGGGCGTCATCGAGCCCCACCCGCGCCAGAAGACCCTCGAGGTGCGGTGTCTGCCGATGTCGTTGAACACCGACGCCGTGCTCTCGACGCTGAATGCGGCAGAGCGGCTCCTTCGCGAGGCGCTGGGCTGAAGCGCTGGTGATTCACGCGCCGATGCGCCAATCCCCACTCATGGAAAGACTCAGGAACAAGGTCGCGGTCATTACCGGTGCCAGCTCGGGCCTGGGCCGCGCCATCGCCATTCGCTTTGCGCAGGAAGGTGCGGCGGTGGTGCTGGGCGACATCAACGAAGCAGGCGGCGCCGAGACGCTCTCGCTCTTGCCCGCGGGCGCGCGCGCGAAGTTCGTGCGGCTCGACGTCACGAAGGAAGCCGACTGTGAAGCGGCCGTCGCACTCGCGGTGACCGAATACGGTGGCCTCGACGTGATGGTCGCCAACGCCGGCATCGGCGCGCCCGGCTTCATCGCGTCCCTCAGTCAGGCCGACTTCGAGCGCGTGGTGGCCGTGAACCTCACCGGGGTCTTCTTGTGCGCGAAGCACGCCTTCCGCGCGATGCAGAAGCGCGGCGGGGGCACGATTCTCACCATGGCGTCGGTGGCCGGCCTGCAGGGCACGATGATGCTCGGCGGCTACGGCCCCTCGAAGGCCGCCACGGTGCAGCTCACCCAGACGCTCGCCCTCGAGGGCGCCCGCTTCAACATTCGGGCGAACGCGCTGGCGCCGGTGTGGACCGCGTCGCCCATGGTCGACAGCTTCGTGAAGGGCCTGCGCACAGGTGAAGAAGAAGGCGTGAAGCGCCTGGTGGCCGACATTCCGCTCGGGCGCCTGGGCAAGGCTGAAGACGTGGCCGCGGCGGCCACCTTCCTCGCGTCGGACGAGGCGAGCTTCATCAGCGGCATCGTGCTCCCGTTGGACGGTGGTCACCTCGCAGGTCGGATTCCCCAGTCATGAACCTCTTCTCGTTGAAGGATCAGGTCGCCCTCGTCACCGGGGCCAGCCGCGGCATCGGTGAGGCCATCGCGCTTCGCCTCGCGGAGCACGGCGCAGCCGTGGTGCTGGTCGCGCGAAAGCCCGACGCACTCCATGCCGTGGCAGAGAAGATTGTCGCCGCGGGTGGTCGCGCGCTCGCCCTCGCAGGCCACACCGGCAAGCCCGACGACGTGAAGTCGGTGGTGGCGCAGGCCATTGCGCACTTCGGCAAGGTCGACGTGCTCGTCAACAACGCCGCCGCCAACCCGTACTTCGGGCCCATGCTCGGGGTCGAAGCCAGCGCCTGGGACAAGACCTTCGAGGTCAACGTGAAGGGCTACTTCATGATGATGCGAGAGGTCGCCAACCACCTGCAGGCCCGCAACGCGCCCGGCTCGTTGATCAACGTGGCGAGCATTGCGGGTGTGCGGGCCGCTCCGTTCCAGGGCGTGTATGGCATGACCAAGGCCGCGGTCATCTCGATGACCCAGACGCTCGCGCAGGAACTGGGCGCCTCGAACATTCGCGTCAACGCCATCGCGCCCGGGCTCGTGGAGACGAAGTTCGCCGGGGCCATCGTGGGTGACGAGGGCCTGCGCAAGCACGTGGTCGACAAGACGGCGCTGGCCCGCCACGCGCAGCCCGATGAAATCGCCGGCGCTGCGGTGTTCCTCGCGTCGCAGGCCTCTTCGTACGTCACCGGTCAGGTGCTGGTCGTCGACGGAGGCACCACCATCACCACCTGACCGGGCAGCGCGCGCCGTCGCGAGTCGGATTGAGAGAATCGCGGGCGCTCCTCTGTTACGCCTCCGCGCAATGGATCCGACTTCGTCGCAGCAGCCGCCGATGCCTCCGCCCCCCACGCCCTACACGCCGCCGCAGCCGCCGCCGAAGCGGGGCGGCATGGGGGCCGGCCTCATTCTCGCGCTGGGCTGCTTCGGCTTCATGGCGCTCGGCTTCGCCGGCATCGTGCTGCTCGCTGCGCTCGGTGGTGACGGGGGCAACCAGAGCGCCGGCAGCATCGAAGACAAGTCCATCCTCCGCATGAAGCTCGGCGGCGCCACGCCCGAGTACGTGCGCTCGACCGGCTTCGACGAGCTCTTCGGGGGCTCGGCCGTCACCGTGCGCCAGCACGTCTTCAACCTCGAGAAGGCCGCGAAAGACGACCGCATCAAGGGCGTGTTGCTCGAGCTCTCCCCGCTCGAGGGCACCGGCTGGGCGAAGATTGAAGAGCTGCGCGACGCGCTCACCGAGTTCAAGAAGACCGGCAAGTTCGTCGTCACCTTCAGCGAGTTCATGTCCGAGAAGGAATATGCGCTCGCGCTCGCGTCAGACACCATCGTCATGCCGCAGGACTCGTGGTTCGAGTTCAACGGCCTGGCCACCGACATCAGCCACTACCCCGGTCTGCTCGAGAAGCTCGGCGTCGAGGTGCAGTACTTCCGCTACGGCAAGTACAAGTCGGTGAGCGGCGAGCAGAGCGGCCGCAAAGAATTCACCGAGCCCGTGAAGGAGATGATCCGCGAGAACCTGAACGTGGTCTTCACCACCTTCGTCACGCAGGTCGCCACCGCGCGCAAGCTCGAGGTCGATGAGGTGAAGAAGCTCGTCGAAGAGGGCCGCACCAAGAGCGACTGGGCCGCCGAGAAGAAGCTGATTGATCAGCTCGGGTACTGGGACGAGGTCGAGGCGCTGCTCAGGGGCAAGCTCTCGCTCGAGGCGAAAGACAAGCTGCACTTCGTGCCGGCTGCGCGCTACCGCAACGTGTCACCGTCGGAAGCCGGGTTGCCCGAGGCGAAGCACACCTTCGCGCTCATCTATTCGTCGGGCCTCATCGTCTCGGGCAAGGGCAGCGATGATCCGTTCGGGGGCGACTCGAACCAGGGCAGCGAGCCGTTGATCAAGGCGCTGCGTCGCGCGGTCGAAGACCCTGAGATCAAGGCCATCATCTTCCGCGTCGATTCACCCGGCGGCGCGGGCCTGGGCTGCGACTACGTGCGCCGCGAGATCGCCAGGGCGCGCGACAAGAAGCCCGTCATCGTCTCGATGAGCGACGTCGCCGCGTCAGGTGGCTACTGGGTCTCGATGGACGCGACCGCCATCGTCGCGCAGCCCAGCACCGCCACCGGCAGCATCGGCATCTACACGCTCGTGCCCAACCTCGGCGGCTTCTACGAGAAGCTCGGCCTCAACAACGAGACCTTCAAGGTGGGCGAACACGCCGACGCGCTCATCGGCGCGCGCCGCTTCACCGACGAAGAAGCAAAGCGGTGGGACACCGACCTGTTCGCCTCGTACAACCGCTTCGTCTCGCTCGCCGCCGCCGGCCGCAAGATGGACGTCGAGAAGATGCAGGAGCTCGCTCAGGGTCGCACCTGGTACGGCGTGCAGGCGAAAGAGAACGGCCTCGTCGACGAGCTGGGCGGCTTCAAGGTGGCCATCGAGCTGGGCCGCACCAAGGCGTCACTCCCTGCAGATGAGGCCATCGGGCTGAAGCTGTTCGAAAAGAAGAAGACGTTCTTCGAAGAGCTGATGCAGCAGAACGACGACGAGGAAGAAGCGTCGAGCGTCGCGAGCACGCTGCTCAAGCAGACCGTCGAGGCGTCGGGCTTCCGGCCGCTGTTCAAGAAGGTGCCCGGCCTCTCGGGCTTCACGCGCGAGGTGATGCTCGGCCGCGAGAAGACCTTCCCGATGATGGAATACCAGGTCGACTACCACTGACCGTCAGCGCAGCCGTTCAACCTGAGCGACGAACTCGCGAAGCGAGGCCGATGGTTCGGAGCCGGGGGCTTCGACTCGTTGATCGTGACTCGCGCACCACCAGCACGGCGCCCACGCGGGTTCCCGTGACTGCATTTCACCCTGAACTGCGACGGTTCAGCCGGGAAACTCCGCGCGGAGCCGCTGCTCGGTCGCGAGCGGCACGCGCTGGTGGTGCGCCACCACCGACGTGAGGCGCGGCAGGTCGGCTTTCCTGCGCAGCAGCACCTCGGCCGACGACTCGTCCATCGTCATCACCGAGAGCGTCTCGAGCGTCTTCGCGAACGGCGCGTCGGCCACCGCGTCGATGATCTGCGACGTGAAGCGCACCTCGAGCGCCAGCCGCCTGAGCTGCGGTGCGCGACACCCTTCGCGAAACCAGCGCGACAACGCCGGCTGCGTGTCGGCCCACGCGCGCACCATCAACGAGCGCAGCTGCGGCAGCTCGAGCGTCCCCAACTCCGAGACGGTGCGCGGACCAGGCAGATGCAAAGCGGGGCGGCTGAGCTCTTCGAACGTCACCACCTGTCCCTCGAGCCCGAGGAGGTTGAGTTCCCGCAGCCGGGGCGCCGCACCGCTGGCGATCGACGCCACGTTGGCGACCGACAAGGTCACCAGCCGCGGCAACCCGAGCAGCGGCCCTGCGCGGAGCTGCGCGTGGCCCATCTCCGGCAGCAACGAGACCTCGTTCAACCCGGCGCCGTATTCGACGAGCAACGCCACCATCGCGCTCGCCTCGTCTTCACTCAGGTAGCCGCTTGCCAGGCGCACGCGCCGCAACGTCACCGCGAGCGGGTGGCTCATCACCGCGCGCAGCACCTGCGCCCACGACCCTTCGCCGCCGCGCCGGTGTCGGCCGCCCTGCAACGTCATCGACGCGAGGTGGCCGTGCTCCCATTCCAGCTCGACCTGCTTGCTCTCCACGAGCTCGAGCAAGGTGGCCAGCCCCAACGCCGCGTGGTGCTTCTTGCGAAACAACCGCTCTGCCCGCGTCTTGCGCCGCAGCGAGAGGGCGATGAGCTCACCGCGCAGGTCGCCCCGGGCCTGCAGCAGATCGGCGTAGACGGCCCAGCGGGCCTCGTCGCCCGGCGCGTCTCGCAGCTGCTCGATGCACTCGGTCTCGGTCATGGAGAGGGCTGCGTGCGGCAGCCTCGAGCTGAGCACGCGCTGATCAGGAACGACGGTTTCGAGGGGGCAGGGGCTCTTCCATCGTCAGGTCGGTCTTCGTCTCGACGGGCGGGTTGACGGGCTTGCCCCGCAGTGCGGGTGGGCGCAACGTCGGCGCTGAAGGGGTCCCCCGAGGGAGCGATGCCATGGTGTCAACGGTACCTCACCTTGAATTTGAATGGCCGCCGGGTCGATGGCAGTCGCATGGGAAGCGGGGCAGAATCGGCGGCTTGTGCGAGTGCCATTCTCACCGACGCCACCCCGCACGTTGACCACGGCGCTTGACGGCCCCCTCGAGCCGGGAACGCTCATCGCTCACAACTACCGCGTGTCCCAGCGACTGGGCGCCGGTGGCATGGGGACGGTGTACCTCGCCGACAACGTGACCCTCGCGCAGCAGGTGGTGGTGAAGATGATGCGCGGCGCGCAGACCGGCGGGGGCCAGGAAGAGGCGCAGATGCTCGCCAACCTCCAGCACCCCAACGTCGTCACCGTCTTCGCCCACGACCCCCGCCTCGACTGCATCGTGATGGAGTTCCTCGACGGCTCGAACCTCAGCTCCCTCGTCGAGAAGGGCATCGACCGCATCAACTCGATTCGCATCGCGATGGCCATCGCCGACGCGCTCGCCGCCGTGCACCGCCGCGGCCTCGTGCACCGCGACATCAAGCCCGAGAACGTGATGCTCTCGCTCAACCCGATCGGCGGCCGCCTCGTCGACTGGCTCAAGCTCATCGACTTTGGCCTCGCGCTGAAGGCCGGCAAGACGCCTCCTGTGCTCCTCGGCACCGCCGAGTACTGCGGCCCCGAACAGTTCTCCGCGCAGAGCCCCGCACACCCCGGCAACGACGTGTACGCGCTCGGCGTCACGCTGTTCCTCATGTTGACCGGTACGTTTCCCTTCACGGGCACGTTCGAGGAATTGCCCTCGCAGAAAGCCACTGCGCCCCTGCCCTCGCTCCTCACCACGCTGGCCAATCGGCCCGATGCACCGAGGCTCGACCCTCGCACCACTGCCCTGTTCGAAGACCTCGATGAGCTGCTGCAGCAGATGCTCGCCAGGCAGGTCCATCAGCGCCCTTCGGCGTCGGAGGTCGCGCGGCGCCTCCAGAAGTTCGAGAGCAGCTTCGCCGAGGCGGGCACCTTCGTCGGTGGCCTCGCCACGGCCAGCTCGGGGCCCGAGCTCGCGGCCGTGCGCACCGTCCGCGCTCGCACCGGCGTGCTGTCGCATTCCACCGACCAGGTGGTGCACACGGGCCAGGCCACACCACAGCACCTCGTTCAGGTCGGCGGCGGGTCTGACACCAGCTCCACCACGCTCGACCTGGGAGTGGTCGATGCGAGCCCCACGGCGCGACGCATGCCAGCGCTCGCACGGCCGAAGCACGAGTCTCCCGAGCGCATCACCGACCCTGCCATCACCCCTCGCCCGAAGACCAACTGGGTGGCCTTCGCCCTCGCCGTGGTGGTGCTGGGGCTCGGTCTTGCCGTGGCGTTCGTCGAACCGCCGAAGCCCTCTCCTCCGACGACAGTCGCCGCGCCCCCGCAGCCTCCACCGCAGCCTGAGCCAACGGCGGCTCACCTGCCCGAGCTGCCTTCGCCGGTCGCGAACGAACCCTCGGTGGACGCAGGCATCGCGCCCCGAGCAGCGGAGGACGAGGAGCCCGCGGCGCTGACCCCGGTGAAGACGCCACGCAAACCGAAGACAGCAGGCAAGCCCCTGGTGGCGTGCGTCATCGACCAGGCGCGGCTCGACACGATTCTCGCGGAATACAACGCGCTGCTCAAGACCAACCCCGACGTCGAAGCTCTCGAGTCTGAGCTGTTCGGTGCAATGGAGAGCGGCGACTGTCGCAAACCCGACGCCGTGCTGGCGAAGATGCGGGACCTGAAGAATTGAAGGAGGCGGCGTGCTGCGTTTCCCGAGTCTGATCATCCTCTTCGCGTCGCTGTCGATGGCGGCCACGCCAGAGTCGGCCGCGTTCTGCCCGCTCACCCTCGAGCCCCACCCGGCCCTCACCGACGCGCCCGAGGCGCTGCAGAAGAAGTTCCTCGCCGTGGCGCGCGAGAAGTCTGGCTACAACCTCGCGCTCCGCTCGGAGGTCGACGCGGCGCTCGCGAAGGCCAACGCGACAGACCTCTCGAGCGACGCCCAGCTCGCGAAGGTGGCCACGCTGGCCTCTGCGAAGAACGCCGGCGCGTTCGCCCTGCGCATCACCCAGAGCGGCGATCTGCTGCTCGAGGGCCGCGTCGTCTCGGCCGAGGGCAGGCTGCTCAAGTCGGCGATGGTGTCCGTGCCGCGCAACGGTGAGCCGGTGCTCGAGGCGCTGACCCGCGCTGCGACGCGCTTCTTCGACGCGCTCAACGGTGTGCTGGTAGTGAGCCTGCCGCCGCTCCCCGTGGCCGCGACACCTCTCACCCCCAACGCCGAGTCACCCATCGCCCCGCCGCTGGTGTTCGTGCCGATGGAGCCACCCAACCCCGGCACGCCGCTGCGCATCGCAGGCGGCATCATCGGGGCGGGGGGCATCGCCACCACCGTCGTCGGCGTCGTGCTGTTCGCCACTGCGGGCACCGTCACGAAAGACGCATTCGGCAACATCGCCGACTCCGAGGTGGGCAAGGTGCGCGAGATTCGCGAGAAGCAGGGCGGGGCGCTCGGGGCGCTCACCGCCGGCGTTGCCCTCACGCTCACGGGCACGTTGATGTTTGCGCTCGCGCCCAACGCACCCGTCACCGCACGTGTCGCTCCCACGAATGACGGCGCGCTCTTCGCCGTCGATGGCACGTTCTAAATGAACCGTCTGCTCACGCTGTGCGCTGTGGCGCTCCTGTCCAGTGGTTGTCTCGAGGTGCGCACCTGTCTCACCGACGCCGACTGCAATGGCGGCGGTCGGTGCGACACCCAGAACAACATCTGCGTGTTCACGCCCGATGGCTCCGCGCAGGTCGGCGGCGGGACGGGCGGCGGCGGGACGGGCGGCGGCGGGACGGGCGGCGGCGGGACGGGCGGCGGCGGGACGGGCGGCGGCGGGACGGGCGGCGGCGGGACGGGCGGCGGCGCAGCGACAGGCGGTGGCGCAGCGACAGGCGGTGGCGCAGCGACAGGTGGCGGAGATCCGACAGGCGGAGGCTCTCCGATGG
>JBILUC010000142.1:0-6350 GCA_044371205.1 Archangium sp. | reverse complement strand
CGCCTCGCCCACCAGCCCCGTCTACTGCCCACCCCTGACATCTCCTGCGAGCGCGCTGGCGCCCGGCCTGCGCCTGCGCCTGAGCAGGCCCTCTTTCGGAAGGCGCTGACCGAGCGCGGCTTGCCGAACATCACCGACGTGGCGAACGAAGTCGAAGGGCTCGAGGCCGCGCTGCGCGAGTCGCGGCCTGGCGACGTGATCGCGCTGCTGGTGCATGTCGAACGCGAGGCGGTGCACGCCTGGCTGACGCCCGCCGCAGCGAGCGTCGAGACGCAGCCGTAGACTCTGCGGACGTCTTCTGAGCTGCATCGATCGCGTCCCGTGCCCCTGAACCGTGGCGGCGCACCTTCACGAAGGTCTCGAGCCCCGTCTTCGCCCCCCGCGAAGTCGCCGCTCTGGAGTGTCGAATGCAGCGGCGGCAGTGCTATGCGCGGCAACATGCCCCATCACGAATCTGGCCTCGTGGCGTTGCGCACCACCGAGTCATCGAGAGCGGGTCCGGCAGAGCAGGCAGGCGAATGAGCTGAGGGAGGGCCACGCAATACACAAAGCACCGTCTCCAGCTTGTTCGGGGTCCATCAGCGAACGGCTAATCTTCGCCGAATGACCCGACGGACGGTTGCAGAGACGTGGGCGCTGTTGGAAGCGCGAGGCGACCGATGAACTTGGATTCTCGTTCTTTGGGAGGCAGGCAAACCTGGAGCAGGCGATACCTGCATTGAAATGAACGATCTGAGGGCCGGGCTCGACCGCAACGTGGGCCTCGAGCGTGAACGCCTGAAAGAGATTGCCGGCTTCGACCTGGTGTTCGCATGAGATCGACCAGGGCTTCACGACGTCTCAACGCGGCTCGAGTCGCCTGCGCGCTTCGATGGCCAGCTCCAACGTTTGCTTGCTGTCGTGAACCAGGAATTTCGCCACGAAGGTGTCGAGCGCCAAGGTCAGCGCAGGCACGACTTCGGGCCTCGAGAAGAAGGGCTTGACGAGAATGACGCCGAGGTGAATGCCCAAGACGGCGTCGTGGCGAACCTTCTTGTCGGCGTCGTCGAGCTGGAGCGCGAATTCGGCACATGCCGCAGGAGGAGCGAGCTCTTCGAGGGCTCGTCGGCCGAGGTCGAGAACCCCGCAGCGGCGGAGCGACTGCCGCGTCTTTCGAACCGCGGCGAGCTCCCGGAGGAGAGGCTCGACGAACGCCATGAAGCGTTCCGGTTCGGTCCTGAGTTGCTCGAACAACACACAGGCTTCAGCATCTTCAGCATCGCTGCCCACGAGTGCTGCGAAGAACTGCTCGAAAGTCTCGAGAGCCACGCGAGGACTAGCGGCAGCTTTGATGCCAGCATCCCAGGCGGGCCCATCGCGAAGCCCGCGTGCGAGGAAATCGACGACGAGCGGGGTTTGCTTTGCGGCGAGCTTCGAAAGCGTAGCCCCTTTGCGGGGGCCAACATTGAAGCAGACCTCGGCGCGTTCGGCACTTTCATCAGCGCGTGGGCTGGCGATCGCGAGATACGACCTCAGCCCAGAGCCCTGCTTGTACTCGTGGAGCAGAATGCTCTCGTGAACCACACCGGGTGGTTCGGGGTTCGGATTCGAGGTACCAGCCGAGACGCCGAGCGCCGCAGCGGCTTTTGCCACGAATGCGCTGGCGGGTCGGACGGGAGCGGACAAAGTGAACGTACCTTTGAACGATGTCTTGAAGACGGGCTTGAGCTGCCGAACCACCAGGATCACGCCTTCGTGGTCGAGATCGAGCTCAAAGCCTTGTTCTGTTGCGGTGCGCCAGACAACGGTCATCGCTGGTGACATGCCCGACGAGTAGCTCAGTCGCTGAGACCAGTCATGTTGCCATTCAGCTTCTCCGGCGCTCGTCTCGACGGAGCGGTGGCGCCACGCTCGGCGACCTGGCTCACAGCGCGCTCGAGGAGGTTCAACGCGCACAACTCACCATTACCAATAGCGACGGCGACGAACCGCTCGGAGGATAGGTTTCGTCACAGAGGGTCCGCGCTAGGTCGCACGACCCGGCCCGCGATGGTGACGAGGGGGGCCTCGATGGAGATGGCGCCCACGGCCTTCAACGTGAGCGCGGTCGTGGCCTCGAGAGTGACGGTGTTGTCCTCGGCGTCGAAGGTGAGCGAGTCGCCGGTCTTCTTGTTGGTCAGCTTGAGCTTGCGCCTGTTCTCCGACTCGTCGAGCTCGATGCAAGAACAAGAAGAAGAACCCGGAGAACCGGACGCCAGGCCCGCCGCCCGAGGCGGGATGGGTGGTGTCGAGGCGGCAGGACGAGCGCCAGCGGACGTCGCTTCTGCCGAGAAAGTTGCTGCGCTGTACTGCGACTGCCATCCGGCATCCGCGGTCCAGGACGCCAGGCCGTTCGAGCCCACCGCCAGGACGCGAAGGAGAAGTCCGACCTTGTCGCACGCCACGCCCTGCGCGACGAACGGGGCTGTCGGTATGGGAGTGGGCGGAAAGAAGTTGCTGCCCGCGAGGTTGACGCGCGCAGACGCCCCGGCCGCCGCGACGTATCCGTCCTGGCAAGGCGCGAGCACCGCCCCGTAGCGCTCTTGATTGGACCCTTGCGCGTCGATGCTGAAGGCGTCCCGCGCCTGCGCGACGGGCGGCGCTTCGTCCCCAGCCGAGGCGCACGTGACGAAGAGAGCCGCGAGGAGGGGGACGAGAAGAGGCCGCACGTGGCGGAAGCCTACCCGAGCCGGGGGCGTTCGGGCGGCCCCCCGCTGGCGCCGGGCTGACCCGGGCGATGGCGGTGCGCTGAGAGCTTGGCCAACGACCTCGGGATTCTGGGCCTGGGCTGCGACGAGGTCGATCGCGTGAACTGGTTCCGTTGATCCAGCGCGTCGTGGAACTCCCGAAGTGATTCCGCTTCCTCGAGCTGTACGATGCGGTTTCTGGACGCACTCCACACGCGACCTAGCGTGCGCGACCGTGACCCGCGCCAAACCCACCCGTAAGACGAAGAAGACCAGAGCGCCTCGCTCCTCTGCACGCGCCAGGACCGCCCCGAAGAAGAGGGCCCCCGGGCCCGCGCCGCTCGTCTGGAAGCAGGGCGGCCCACGCCTACGCTCCGCCACGACGAAGGGCGGCACGTACACGCTCGTGTCGCATGACGGTGTCGATTGGACCGCCGACTTCCGCCCGACGAAGGGCCGCGCGCAGTCGGTGCTCTTCCGCCAGCAGCTCGACGCGTGCATCACCGCGTGCGAGCGAGATCAGGTGCTGCGCTTCACCAACGAGATGCTGGTCGCAAACGGCGCGCAGGCCTTGACCGCCGCCGACCTGCAGGGCAGCGCCGACGCGTGGAAGCGTCGCCGCTTCTGACTCCTGCGTCATCAGTCTGGAACACCGCTGCTGCTTCAGGGTGACGCGGATTCCGAAGGCTGACGCCTCCCGCCCGAGGGCACCTCACCAGCTTCCAGGGCGTCTACGCCCCCAACTCGACGCTGCGGCCCCTCGTCCTGACGCCGAGGCAGGTGCCCACCACCACGCCCGCGGCCCCGACGGCACCGATGCGGCCTCCGTCCCTCGCGCCCCGCCCGCCGTCTCCCCGGTCGCCGCCTCCGCGGCTGGACTGGGCGAGGCTGCTGCAGCGCTCCTTCGGCGAGGACGTCCTTCAGTGCCCCTGCGGCGGCCGCTTCCTGATGGCTCCGGCACCTGCTCCGCCCCCCCGCCGTGAGGTGCACACCCTTCAGGATGGCGTCCCGCTTCCCTCCCCGGCCGCCGGTTTCCCGCTTTGAAATTCCTCTTCTTTTTCCCGGTTTGAACTTCTTCTCCTGAGAGCGAGGACAGCCAGTACTTCGTCGGGTTCTGCTCCCCTGCAGACCACTGCACCAGCATCTGCGAGCACCACATGCGTGCCGACGCCGGCAGCGAGGGCACGGTCGAGTTGGGCAGGCGCGCGGGCGCTTGGGCGCGCGTGCCGATGCCCGCGATTCTGGGCTACGACGCCGCTGGCGTTGTCGAGGAGGTCGGCGCCGGCGTGACGTCGCTGCAGGTCGGCGACGAGGTGTTCTACACGCCGCACATCTTCGGCCGGCAGGGAACCTACGCTGAGCTGCACGTCGTCGATGCGGACATCGTCGCGCGCAAGCCGGCCCACCTGTCGTTCGATGAAGCCGCGTCGATGCCGCTCGCGGCGATCACCGCATGGGACAGCATCGTGACCTTCTTCGCCACGCGACCAGGGGACACCGTCCTCGTGCACGCAGGCGCCGGTGGCGTTGGATGCTTCGCAGTGCAGCTCGCGAAGGCCGCGGGTGCGCGCGTGCTCGCGACCGGCAGACGCGAGAACGAAGCCTTCATCAAGGCGCTTGGCGCCGACGAGGTGATCGACTACCGGACGGTGCGGTTCGAGGACGACGTCAACCGACTCACGGGAGGCGTCGGTGTCGACGCGGCATGCGACACCGTCGGCGGCGACGCGGTCGCGCGCAGCATCGCCTGCGTGCGGCCCTCTGGGAAGCTCGCCACCATCGTCAGCCTCGACGGACCGCTCGCCGGCATGCAGAGCCGGAACCTCACGCTCTATTTCGGCTTCATGGAGCGGACCTCCACGAAGATCCAGACCCTGGCGAGGCTCATCGAGCGTCGTCAGCTCCGTCCGTGAGGGTAGCGGTGATCATCGACCTGTTGTCCCGCTTCGTCGTGGGCTGGGCGCTGAGAGCGGTCAACGATCGGCACCTCACCATCGGGGCACTCGACCTGGCGCTGCGTCGTCGATGCCCCGGCGCCGGGCTGCTGCACCACTCCAACCAGGGGTCGACCTACGCGAGTGAGGACTACCAGCAGGTCCTGGACGAGCACGGGATCACCTGCAGCATGAGCCGCCGGGGTAACTGCTACGACAACGCGGCGATGGAGAGCTCGAACAGCACGCCGAAGAGCGAGCTGGGCGAGCGCTTCCTCGACCGGGGCGACGCAAAGGCGAAGCTCTTCGACTACCTCGAGGTCTTCTATGATCAGGCGCGTATGCACTCGTCGATCGACTGCGCGTCGCCGGCCGAGTTCGAGCGGAACGCGCTCAAGGCTGCCGCTGGAGTGACGAACCGGGGCAGGACGGGGGGCCTTCGCTCGCTTCGGCGAACGTCGTCAACACACAGCACGAGGAGGCTGATGCGAGTACCCTGACGACCACAACGACGACAGTGTGATTCGACTCATCAACACTGTCCACGAGATAGGGTCACACTCACTTTTTACCTTCACTTCCTCTTCGAACTCCGTTGGGGTTACTGCACGCCTCTCCGCTGGTAGTGTGTACTGCCTGTCCACGACGTCCTGGTGCACCGCTCCCGCTTGGAACCCAACTCGCTGCTCACCGAGGCTACCGCCAATGAATGATCTGACGACCCGAGGGGCTCCACTGGAGAAGCGAGCGACAGTGAACCCCCGCCGTGCACGACGGACCAGGGGGCCTCACCGCGCGCTGCTGTTGCTGCTGTCGCTGACGGCCTCAGTCGCCGCCGCTCAAGGGGCCGACGGCGGCTTCGTCTTGCCGCACGTCTTCGCGCCCAACACTCCGGCCATCGCCGATCAGGTGAACGCGAACTTCGCCGCGCTCGCCGCGCGCGCTAACTTCACGGTCCCCGCGGGGGGCATCATCATGTGGAGCGGACAAATGGTTCCTCCCGGCTGGGCGCTGTGCAACGGCGCTGCCGGAACCCCCGACCTGCGCGACCGCTTCATCGTCGGCAGCGGCGGGCAATACCAAATTCATGCCGACGGCGGCACGGCCACGGTGACCCTGACGACAGCCCAGATGCCAGCCCACTCTCACTCGATCCCGGACGGCGGTGATCACAACCATGCCCTGGCTTACGACTTCAACATCGGAGGTTCTGTTTCAGGGTTTTCTTTCACGGCCACCCCAACCGCAATCTCCGCCAGCCTCGACGTGGCTACCGTGACCACCGCCAATGGCGCCCACGACCATGGCGGCAGCACCGGCCTCACGGGGGGAGGCCAGGCCCAAGAGAATCGTCCGCCCTACTACGCGCTGGCCTTCATCATGAAACTGCCCTGAGGACGCGCGCTCGCGCCGGGGCCTGCCGGTGACGCCCGCCCAGCGCCACCGAAGGTGAAGGAAGAACAAACCGGGCAAACGAGAGCTGACGGGAAGGGCCCGCCTCCGTGAGTTTTGCGTCGCCCTCACTTCTCGCCTCCTGCCTCCACCCACCGCTGCCCCTCAGCACCTCACCAGCTTCCAGGGCGTCTGCGCCCCCAACTCGACGCTGCGGCCCCTCGTCCTGACGCCGAGGCAGGTGCCCACCACCACGCCCGCGGCCCCGACGGCACCGATGCGGCCTCCGTCCCTCGCGCCCCGCCCGCCGTCTCCCCGG
>JBILUC010000079.1:0-21457 GCA_044371205.1 Archangium sp. | reverse complement strand
TCTGACGCCCGCGTCGAGGGTGGCACCTGCTCGCCACCCTCGACGATGGCCCTCACGGCGTTGGTACGCATCGCACCGCACTGCGTGAGGGCCATCAACCAGCCGGATCATTCGGCCCTCAACAAGCGCGCCTCGCAACACTTCACGCTGAACTTCGCATTACGGCCTGCACACTCCCTGTCTACGCTTCGTGGACCACCTCGCAGTGGCGCTGCACGCAAGACTCGGTACCGCGAGAGCGCTCGTGAGTCGCAGCTGAAAGCCGCTCCTCCGGTGGCTCTGTTTCCGCGGACGGGACTTGAACGCGTCGTCGCGACGCTTCCGCACCCGCTGGCTGGTGACAGCCTTACTTCGCACATCGCCGCAATCGTCTCACACTTCCGTCGGGTGGCAGGGGTGGCAGGAGCGAGGCACGGGTTCGGCTGTTCACTCCAGTGCACAGTGTCACCGCCGTGACTCAGTCCGACTGACGTCACTGGCGTCTTGCACGGCCGTTCACCATCAGGGGCATGCGAGGCGCGCTGAGTATTCTCGTGGTGGTCCTGGCGGCGTGTGGCCCCGGCGGCGAGTCTGAACCGTCATCCGCCGAGCGCAGCGCGTTGTCGGGCACCTGGCAGAGCCTCGGCACTGGCGTGACGATGCTCGACACCGGCAACCCGCTCGGCGCGAACGTCTTCATCGGGTACGCCGGGTACAACATCAACCTCGGGCAAGCGCAGGGCTGGGTCGGCGCGCTCACCGATGAGCGGCTCCACCAGCTCGGCGTGCGCTACGTCATCGCGGTGCAGGGGCCAGCCGACCCCGGGTACAACGCGCTGGAGATCGCCAACAGCCGCATCGTCACGACGTTGCGCTCGCTCGATGGGCCGCAGCTGGGCTTCGTGCTGGTTGCCGGGCACTCGAGCGGCTCGTTCGTGGCCGACGAGTTGTTGCAGCAGCTCGACACGGGAAATGATCCGTTCAACTCCATCGGGTCGCGGCTCGTGTACTTCGACCTCTACGGCGACCAGAAGTACGTGAGCGCCAGCGGCATCAATCGACTTCGGCGCGCGTACTACGTGAACGCCTTCAACCCCGCGACGGGTGTGCGCTCGTGGAACCACGATGCGATGAACTCGCTGGGCGCCGCGTTCGCGGGCAAGGGTGGGGCTGCCCCGTCGGCACGCAGAAAAAGACGAACTCCGAGACCACGAAGATCAACGGACCCACTGCCTCGACCAACCGCACCTGCTGGCCCGGCGTCGGTCGGCGAGCCTGCGTCAGTCGGCGAGCCTGCGTCAGTCGGCGAGCCCGCGTCGCTCGTCGCGCCAGCGTCGTTGGTCGAGCCCGCATCGGTCGTCGTCCCTGCGTCGAGATCGTCCGCGTCGAGGTCGCCGACGGTTCCAGAACAGCCGACGAGCACGAGGCACAGGCAGGCCAGAGAGACGCGCATGGCGGAGTTCTACGTGACCGCGCACACGCATGCCTCGCTGGCGGAGACCGCGGCGCCGAACGCCTGTCTTCAGGGCGAAGCCTGGGTGAGCGCTGCAGCGGGCCGAAGGGAGCGCGGGTTGCCTCTCCGCGAGCCAACTTCGCGAGGTGTTCTGCTGCGATCCGTTCGTGCTTGCACGAACTCCGCGTCGGCGGTGAGACACGCGGCACACCCCACGAACTCGCGATGGCGACAGACCCGAATGTCGCCGGACGCTACCGGCTTGTGAAGCGGCCGCTCCGTGACACCGCGGGCGTGGCCTTCACCATCAACCAGGTCTTCTACCGCGCCTCCCCGTGGCCTGCGGACCGCCACCTCGCCAGGCACGCCAATCGCTCCGGTCCGCTCAGCGACTGAAGCGCTTCCTGCGCAGTGCGAGCATCGCGAAGAGGACCACCATCGCATCTGGCGTCGTCGTGCAGCCCACGCCTCCGGCCCCGCCACCGCCTCCCGCTGGAGTTCCGCCAGCGCCAGCGCCGCCTGAGGAACCGCCGCCCGTCGCGGAGCCACCACCGACTTCGGCGCCACCACCGCTTGCGACTCCGCCCCCCCCATCGCGAACCCGCCGCCGGTCGCTGAGCCGCCGCCGGTTGCTGCGCCACCACCTGCTGCGCCGCCGTCACTCGCAACGCACACGTTGAAGTTGCACACGAACGTGCCGCACGAGCCGCTCCCGCACTGCGAATCTGAGCCACAGAAGCCCATCTGCACCGACCGGCATTGCCCCGAGGCGCAGATCTCTCCGCAGCCACACGAGTTCACCCCGCACGCGCACGGCGGCGTGGTGCAGAGGTCGAACGAGGGAAACCCCGCTTCAGCGAAGGCAGCGGTTCCGAGCAGCGTGATCAGCAGCAGCAGTGTTCGCATGGTGAAACTGTGACGCTCCACCGCGCCTTGAAGGGACATTCGCCTCTTCAGCGAGGTCACGTCGCCCGGGCGCCGGCCGTCCGTTCGAGGAAGTCTGCGAACTCGGGCCACCACACCCGCACGGCCGCGGGCCCCGTTTCGCCAAACACGCCGACGTGATCGATCGGAGGGCACGTGCCTCCCAGCTCGACGGTCGCCCATGCCCGAAGCGCGTCAGCGACGGCGCGCGCGGGTCCACCCAACGGCCGGGTGTTGCTCAGCGAGAGCGCGTTGAGCACCTCGCGCCAGTTTCGGTCACGCGCGAAGCGCACCGCCCGCCCGATGTGCACGACCGATGAGCGCTCAGCACCGAGCGTCTTCAACTCAGCTTCGTAGGTGGTCGTGCGCGCCGCATCGTTCTGGACGTTCGCGACGAAGAACAGGGCAGGGGTCGCGATGACGCGCAGGGGCCGACCGGCGCGGGTGCTGGTCGACTTCTCGAGCTGCGTGCGCGCTTCGTCGAGCCGCCACAGCCAGAGCGACGCCATGCCGATGTTGAAGGTCGGCAGCGGCGACACGAGGAGCCCCTTTGCCTCCTCGAGCGCCGCGATCGCCTCCACCAGCCGCCCCTCGCTCATCAGGGTGAGCCCCCTGTTGTTGACCACCGCGCCACGCTGCGAACGCCGCGAGACGATGAACAACCAGCCGGGGATCCCCAACCCGGCCACGATGAGCGAGAACGTCGGTGCCACGCGACCCGTCGCGACCGCGACGACGACGATCGCGATCAGCGGCGCGAAGAGCTTCAGTCGGTCCCACATCGAAGGGAGAGCCTAGATCGCGACGCGCGCGCCGACCCGCTGCTTGCGGTGCTTCTCGAGCACGTGCTTCAGGTACTTCCCGGTGTAGCTGGCCTTCGCCTCCGCCACCTGCTCCGGAGTGCCCTGTGCCAGCAGCAACCCGCCGCCCGCGCCCCCTTCCGGCCCGAGATCGATCACCCAGTCAGCCGACTTGATGACGTCGAGGTTGTGCTCGATCACCAGGACGGTGTTCCCCGACTCCACGAGCCGGTTGAGCACGTTGAGCAGCTTGCGAATGTCTTCGAAGTGCAGACCCGTCGTCGGCTCATCGAGGATGTAGAGCGTGCGGCCCGTCGCCACCTTGGCCAGCTCGCGCGAGAGCTTGATGCGCTGCGCCTCACCGCCCGAGAGCGTGGTCGAGGGCTGCCCGAGCTTGATGTAGCCGAGCCCCACGTCTTCGAGCGTGCGCAGGTGCCGCGAGATGTCGCGGTGCAGCTCGAAGTGCGCCATCGCCTCGCGCACCGACATGTCGAGGATCTCGGCGACGTTCTTGCCCTTGTACCGAACGCGCAGCGTCGCGTCGTTGAAGCGCTTCCCGCCGCACACCTCGCAGGGCACGTACACGTCGGCGAGGAAGTGCATCTCGACCTTCTTCACGCCATCGCCCTCGCACGACTCACACCGCCCGCCCTTCACGTTGAACGAGAAGCGGCCCGGCGTGTACCCATACGCGCGCGCCTCGGGCGTCTGCGCCAGCACCTCGCGGATCGGGTCGAACACCTTGGTGTACGTCGACGGGTTCGAGCGCGGCGTGCGACCGATGGGCCGCTGGTCGATGTCGATCACCTTGTCGAGGAACTCCATGCCGAGGATCGCCTGGTGCCGGCCGGGCACTTCTCGCGTCTGGTAGATGTGCCGAGCGAGCGCCGGGTAGAGGATCTCGTTGATCAGCGTCGACTTGCCCGCGCCCGACACGCCGGTCACCGCCACGAAGACCCCGAGCGGAATGTCGACGTTCAAATCCTTCAGGTTGTTTTCCTTCGCGCCCTTGATGGTCAGCCGCTGCTTCCCGAGCGGGCGACGAATGAGCGGAATGCCGATCTCCACGCGGCCCGAGAGGTAGCCGCCGGTGACGCTCTTCTCGTTCGCCATCACCTGCTTCGGAGTGCCCTCGGCGATCACCTCGCCCCCCAGCTCACCTGCGCCGGGGCCGAAGTCGACGATCCAGTCCGACTCTTCCATCGTCTCTTCGTCGTGCTCGACCACCAGCACCGAGTTGCCGAGATCGCGCAGCTTCTTGAGCGTGCTGATCAACCGCCCGTTGTCGCGCTGGTGCAGGCCGATCGACGGCTCGTCGAGAATGTAGATCACGCCGGTCAGCTCGCTGCCCATCTGCGAGGCGAGCCGAATGCGCTGGCTCTCGCCGCCGCTCAACGTCGACGCCGCGCGATCGAGCGAGAGGTACGTGAGGCCCACGTCAGCGAGGAACGAGAGCCGCGAGCGGATCTCCTTCAACAGCTCGGCCGCGATGGTCTGCTCGTTCTTCGTGAGCGGCAGGTCGCCGATGAAGTCGAGCGCCTGACGAATGGTCATCTTCGACAGATCGACGATCGACTTCCCGTGCACCTTCACCGCGCGCGACTCAGGCTTGAGCCGCTCGCCGAGGCAGGTGGGGCACGGCTTGTCGCTCAGAAATTTCATGTAGTACTGCTTCATCGACTCCGAGGTCGTCGAGTTGAAGCTGCGCCACAGCTTGTTGACGAGGCCCTCCCACTCCATCTTCCAGCGCGCCTCGCCCCACTTCATCGAGAGCTCTTTGCCGGAAGAGCCGTAGAGCACCGCGTCGGTCTGCTTCTTCGGCAGATCCTTCCACGGGGTGTCGAGATCGATGCCGAACGCGCGCGAGAGCGTGTCGACGAGATCGGCCGTCCACCCCTCGCCGCGGGTCACGCCGCTGGCCCACACCTCGACCGCGCCTTCGCGAATCGAGCGGGAATGATCCGGCACGATGAGATCGGGATCCATCTCGGCGCGCGTGCCGAGCCCGCTGCACTCGGTGCACATGCCCAGCGGGTTGTTGAACGAGAACGACGCCGGCGTGAGATCGGGGAACGAGAGGCCACAGTGATGGCACGCGTTCAACTCGCTCATCGTGCGATCGGCGCTCTTCGTGCCGTTCTCGTCGGTGACGATCAGCACGCCTTTGCCCTCTTTGAGCGCCTGCTCGACCGAGTCCGTCAACCGGGGTCGGAGATCGGCCTTGAGCACCAGGCGATCGACGATCAGCTCGATGTCGTGCTTGGTCTTCTTCTCGAGCTCGAACTTGTCTTCGAGCGAGCGTACCTTGCCGTCGACGCGCGCCCGGCTGAAGCCGCGCTTCACCGCGTCCTGCATCACGTCTTTGTGCTCGCCCTTGCGGCTGACGATGATCGGCGCGAGCAGCTGCAGCTTGCTGCCCATCGGCATCTTCATGATCTCGTCGACGATCTGCTGCGCCGACTGCTTGCCCACCTTGCGCCCGCAGGTCGGGCAGTGCTGCACGCCGATGTTCGCGTAGAGCACGCGGAGATAGTCGTGCACCTCGGTCACCGTGCCCACCGTGGAGCGCGGGTTGTTCGAAGCCGCCTTCTGCTCGATGGAGATCGTCGGGGACAGCCCGCGGATCGTGTCGTAGCGGGGCTTTTCCATCTGCCCGAGGAACTGCCGCGCGTAGGCCGAGAGCGACTCGACGTACCGACGCTGGCCTTCCGCGTAGAGCGTATCGAACGCCAGCGAGCTCTTGCCCGAGCCCGACACGCCGGTGAAGACCACCAACTTCTTCTTGGGGATCTCGAGAGTGATGCCTTTGAGGTTGTGCTCGCGGGCACCGCGAATGGTGAGGAACTCCGGTTCGGCCATGGTCGGTCTCGGAAGTAGCGCCCGGGGGACGGTGGCGCTCGACTCACTTGGCCGGAACGGGTGTTCAGGTCAAGGCTGTTGGCGCGCCGACTCCCCGATTCGCCGGGCTCAGTCCCACGTGACGAGGAAGTTGGTGCCGTCGCCTTCGACGCCTTGCAGCGCGATACGCACATTCTTCGCGCCGGCCGCCGCGATGCCCGCTTCCAGCACGCCGGCCGTGTAGTCGGAGAACTCGATCTCGTTCATCCACAGCAGCACTTCGCGCGGGCTGCGCTCGGTGATGCGGCACTCGGTGTAGTTGTTGCTCGTACGGAAGTTGCGGCGCGTGCGGTGGATGGCGCGCATCGGGCCGATCAGCTTGAGCAGCGCGAAGAGCGCGGTGCCCACGAGACCGGTGCCGTAGTGCTCGACGGTGAGGCGGCCGAGGCTCCGCAACGCTTCAGCGCGTGAGACTTTCGGGAAGAGCCCCTGCGACGCGAGGGGGAGCAACTGTTCCCAGGTCTTGCGCTGATACGCGCTCTCGGGCTTCTTGAAGTTGAAGCCCAGCTTCGTGGCGGCCTCGTACGTCGCAGGCGAGGCGGCAAGAAGCTTCCCCATCGCCTCGACTGCGCTCGCGAACACCACGTGGTCGTCACTCATTCAGAAAGAGAACATACCGATCTTCGCTTGCTCAGGGTGAGGGATGGTCAGCAGCGCGGCGATGCCTGACGCATCGACGAGAAGTACGCGCCGTCGTCGAGCATGTTGATGTCGATCTGCAGCTCCTCGAGCAACGCCCCCGGCGGAAGGGTTCACGAGCAACTTCGCTTCGAGGGAAGGATCTCGTGCCATGCCCCCGAGGTGAGTGGACCGACCAGGAATCGAACCTGGGAAACCAGAGGTGCAAGCTCCAGCTCCGCTCCAGCGGTCAGCCCGCGCAGAAGTCGGAACGGGTGGGATCGAACCACCATCTCCCGCTTATCAGGCGGGTGCTCTGCCCTTGAGCGACGTCCCGGACGCGATCATCTGCCGGGTCGACGGGGCGTCTCTTCAGGACCTGACGCGAGGCTTCAACTCGAGCGTGCGCGCCTTCTCGGCCCGCTTCGCTGAAAGCTCCACACCGAGCGCGTCGAAGCCGTTCTCGTTGGCCACGGCGAGCATGGTGCCCACGCCGCAGAACGGGTCGATCACCCGCTTCGTCGGCGTGTGCTTCACCAGAAAGCGGGCGATCGCCTCACACGCTTCGAGCCCCATCGCGCGCGCCCACGTCATCTCACCCAACCGCGGCAACACGTCGGCGAACGACTGCGCCTTCTCGAGTCGCAGCTTGCGCGAGAAGCACAACAGGTGCGCGTACGCCGGGCGCCCGAACGTCACCGTGCCCGCCGGCGCACGACACGTCACCTTGTGCCAGAGGCACGCACTGCCGGCCTGCTCCGCGCCCCACGACACGAGGAAGCCCTTGTCGACCCACGTGCCGTGGAGCTTCACGTCGGTCTGGTAGAAAACGGCCACTCCGTCGTCGTGCAGCCGCGAGCAGATCAGCGCCGAGGTCTCGACGAACCACCTCCGCCAGCCGTCGAAACCCATGCCCGGCACCTCGGAGCTGTCGGGCAGGCTGGTGACGATCGACGCCTCACGCCCCAGCGTCGCGCCGCGCAGCCACGCCACGCCGTCACCCGCAATCACCTCTCGTTGTGGGCTCATGTGCGCGGGGGGTGGACGTTGGTGTCGGAAAGAGCGGACCTCATACTGCGCTTCCCATGCGCCTGCTCCTCCGGTTGTGCCTCGCGACGTCGCTCGCGGTCCTCGTCGGCTGCCCCCAGAACACGGGCGACACCACGATGGACGTGACGGTGCAGTACCCGGCGGGCCTCGCGTCGCGCTGCGTGAAGGTGGTCACCACGGGTAACGGCGTCACGAAGGAGACGACGGGCACGCCCATCGACGGCGCGGAAGGGAGCGTGAAGATCAGCGTGCCCAAAGGCGAGCTGCCGACCGCCGTCGCGATGAAGGCGGTGGGCCACGACAGCGACTGCTCCGCCATCACCGCACCTGCAGAAGAGTCGGGTGCCGTGCGCGCGGGCTTCTCGACTCCGCCCGCGAGCATCACGCTGGTGATGACGAAGGCCTCTGCGGCCGACGGCGATCAAGACGGCTATTCGCCCCCCGAAGACTGCAATGACGACAACGCCCGGGTGAACCCGGGTGCGGCCGAAACGTGCAGCGACGCGCTCGACAACGACTGTGATGGCACGCTCGATTGCGCCGACTCGTCGTGCGATCTGGGTACCTGTGGCAGCGGCGCTCTCTGCATGAACGCCCGCTGCACCGAGACCTCCTGCAACGATCGCGTCGATGGCGACCGCGACGACAGCGTCGACTGCGCCGACAGTGACTGCGACGGAAAGAACTGCGGCGGAGCAGGCGCCATCTGTGCCACCGGCCGATGCACCGAGACGCTGTGCACCAACGGCAACGACGACGACCTCGATGGACAGGGCGACTGCGCCGACTCCGACTGTGCGGGCGCGACGTGTGGAACGGGCGGTGTCTGTACCGCCAACGCCGACGGCGGCCCCTCGCGCTGCCTCGAGCCAAACGAGACGGTCTGCACCGACTCCGCCGACAACGACGGCGACACCCTCGTCGATTGCGCCGACCCCGACTGCAACACGCGCGCGTGCAACGACATGAATGCGTGCACGACCGGTGAGACCTGTGCGGCGGCGAACTGCACGGGCGGCACCGCCACGACGTGCAACACGCCGCCGGGCAATTGCTACACGGCGAGCGGTACCTGCGAGCCGAGCAGCGGCACCTGCATGTACGCGCCCCTCGCACCGAACGACCCCTGCACCGACGGCGACGCCTGTACCAGCGGAGACGTTTGCAACGGTTCGGGCGCCTGCGCGGGCCAGGCGGTGATGTGCGCGGCGCCCCCGTCGCAGTGTTTCTCGATGGGCACCTGCCAGGCCTCGCTCGGCGGCAGCTGCGCCTTCACGGTGATGACGGGCGCGACGTGCAACGACGGCAACAACTGCACCGTGGGAGACACCTGCTCACCCGATGGCGGCTGTTCCGCGGGGACCCCGTCCGTGTGCACGCCGCCGGAGTGTCGGACCTTCACCGGCGCGTGTGACTTGGGCGGTGCCTGCCAGTTCTCGAATGCGACTGCCTCGACGCCGTGTGACGGGGGCCTCTGCAACAGCAGCGGCGCGTGCATCGCGACGGTGATCGACGCGGGTGTCGACGCTGGCGTTGATGCAGGTCTCGACGCTGGCTTCGACGCCGGGGTCGATGCCGGGTTTGACGCGGGCGCGCCGATCGACGCGGGCACCTTCCCCTTCACGCCGGACAACGTGGTGCTGGCAAACCACCCGGCGACCGGCGCGTTCGTCGTCAACTGCGCCCAGACGCTCACCACGGGACCTTCAGCAGCGTTCGGGACGGCGTGCCCCGGCAGCCCGAACCCCACCATCACCATCGCCGATGGAGGCGCAGCGGGTGAGCTCGCCGTGGTCTCGGTGACCAGCCTCCACATCACCGATGCCGGCTCGCTGACCATCACGGGCTCACGTCCGGTGGTCTTCCTCGTGAGGGGCGACGCCAACGTCAGCGGTCAGGTGCTCGCGAACTCGAGCCGCACGGCGACGCGCGTCGGTCCCGGCGCTGCGGCTCCGCTGACCTGCGGCACACGGAGCGGGGGGGCGGGTACGGCGAGTGGTGGCCGCGGTGGTGGTGGCGGCGGCGCCGGGTACTTCAGCAACGGTGGACTGGGAGGCGGTGGCAACAACACCGGCTCGTCGGGCGGCAGCGCAGGTCAGCTCGCGATGAACGGCGACGCCCCGCTGTTCGCCGGTTGCCCTGGCGGCACGGGCAGCACCGACACCGGCACCACGGCGGGCGGGCGCGGCGGTGGCGCGCTTCAGCTCTCGGTCGCTGGAACGCTGACGCTCAACGCCATCCTGACGGCCAGCGGCGCGGGTGGTACCGGTGCGACGGGCGGCGGTGATCCCGGCGGTGGCGGTGGTGGCTCCGGCGGCGCGATCAACGTGCAGGCCAATCGCGTCCTCTTCACTGCCGCGGCGCGGGTGACCTCCAACGGCGGCGGCGGCGGCGGCGGCGCGCGTGATGGGACGGGCGGCGGCGGCACCGACGGTGCGAACGCCACGGCGACCGTCGCGGCTGGTGGCACTGGCGACAACGGCGGCGGAGCAGGCGGCGCGGGCGGCGCTGGAGCGACCAACCCGGTCAACGGCACGACGGCCGGTCGCGGCGGCGGCGGGGCGGGTGGGGCCGCGGGCCGCATCTTCCTCAAGCACTACGACAGCGGCACGGCGTGCTCCATCAACGGCGGCGCCATCATCAGCCCCGCCGCGGCTCGCACCAACTGCCCCTGACTCGGGTTGAAAGTGCCTGCATGGCTCTGACGGCATGCAGGCACATGAAGAAGGCGCATCAGTACACCATTCGGAACGTGCCCGCCGCCCTCCACCGTGCACTCACGAAGAAGGCCAGTGCACGCGGGGTGAGCTTGAATGCGCTGGTGCTCAAGGCCCTCGAGGGCGAGGCAGGGCTGAGCGCTGAAGCGCCTGAGCGTCGCGACCTCGACGGCTTCGCGGGGAGCTGGGTTCGCGATGCAGCCGTCGAGGCCGGCAAAACGAGGCGACCCTGAAGCGCTTCCTCACGGCCGAGCGCGTCGACGTCTTGCACTGCGACGAAGAGACCGCTGCGGGGGGTTCGCCGCGCTCAAGCTCCAGCTCAAGCGCGCCGGCACCCCGATCCCGCTCAACGACGTGTGGATTGCAGCGTTGGCGCTCCAACATGGCGCCACGCTGTTCACCCACGACCGCGACTTCGAGAACATCCCTCAGTTGTTGAGGGTGCCATGATCACTGCGCGGGCGCGAAGTTCATCGTTCGCGTGACCAGCCACTGGTTGAGCGCCGCGTTCAGCTCGGTGGTGCCCCCGGTGGTCAGCGTCAAGCGACCGCGGCTGCCCGGCTCGTCCGACACCCTCGCGACCGACGCGTCGGCGAGGTACCAGCTCGACAGCTCCGTCACCTCGAGCTCGATGCCGTCGGCGTAGCGCGCGTACGCGACGAGGCGGAGCCCCGCCACATCAGAGCCCCACGGCTGACCCGAGCGCTGCGTCACGCGGAACTCCACGACGTGATGGGGGGTGACCTCGAGGTCGACCAGACCGCGGAAGCCCGCGTACTCGAACACCAGCTGCGCCGCGCCGAGCTCTGCACCGCGCGCGTAGATCCAGTTGCCGCGCAGCGAGGTCGCCAGCTCATCGCCATGTTGCAGAGTGACCTCGGTCGAGAGGTTCAGCACCGCGCCGTCAGACCAACGCCCGACGACCATGAAGCTCGCCTCCTGGCCCGGCGCGAGGCGACCGGAATGCAAGGTCGCGTCGAGCCCGACCAGCACGGGGGCGGTAACCGAGACCTGCAGCTGCGCCACCTGGTTGTCGAGCGCCGCGGTGACGGTCGCGCCGCCTTCGTCGTGGGTGAGGACCGTGCCCGACTCCACAGTGCCCTGAATCACGCTCGCCACGGCGGGCGCCGAGCTCGACCACAACGCGAGCTCGCTCACGTCTTCACGCGTCCCGTCGTCGAAGGTGCCCATCAGCGCCACGCGCCCTGACAAACCATGAGCGAGCGTGAGCGCGACTTCGCTGAACGCCAGCGCGGTGAGACGGCGCGCCTGTACCGACAGGAGCGCCGAGCTCTGCAGCCCGTTCCACCGCGCCGTGACGTGCGACGAGCCGACCGCCAGCGCGACGATGGAGCCAGACTGCGCACCGAAGCCCACCCGCGCTGCGTCGGAGCTCGTCCAGGTCGCTTCACCACTGACGTCGCGGGTCGAACCGTCGGAGAACGTCGCGAGCGCCGCGAGCTGCTGCGACTCACCCGGGCGGAAGATCGCGTTGGAGACCGTGAGGCCCAGCTGCGTGGCGCGGGGGGCGGCCACCACGACGAATTCGCCTCCCTCGACCCCGTGGAAGTTCACGTGCACCGAGCCCGTGCCCTGCTGCGCGCCGAGCACCCGGCCGCGTCGATCGCCGAGAGTCAGCACGTTGCCATCGACGCTCCACGACGCCCGCTCGGTCACCTCGAGGCGCGAGCCGTCGGAGTAGGTGGCCCACGCGGCGAATTCTCGCGCGTCGCCCTTCGCCAGCTCGCCCGAGGCGACGCTGCTCAACGTCACCGAAGTGAGCGTGGCTGCGGTCGCAAAGAGGGTGATGGCGACCCGCTTGCCCTGGTAGCTGCCCTCGAACTTCGTGGCGCCGCTGCCGTTGAAGGTGACGATGCCCGTCGGGCCGATCACGCCAACCGACGGCTGCGAGCTCGTCCACCCCGTGTCCGCGGTGACGTCGACACGCGTGCCATCGCTGTAGTGGGCCCACGCCTTGAGCTGCAGCGCAGACTCGACAGGGAAGCTCGTGCCGGGCGCTTCGAGCGTCAGGCCTTTCAGGTGAAAGTCAACGGCGGGGAGTCTCGGCTCGAAACCACAACCGAGCGCGAAGAGCGACAGGAAGACGAAGGCGCGTTTCATGGGGACACCGGGGACTGCGGGGACATCGCCCTGGTCAGCAACGCCCGTGCCCGGCAGGCCTCGCCGATCGCCGCGTGGGTGAATGGCCACGATCGAGTCATCGACGACCTGTCGGCGGGTATCAGCTACAACGCGTGCGTCTCGTCGTTTCCCGAGGGGGAACCATGCGCCTCATTCGCCTGCTGCCGCTGTCGCTTGCCGTTGTCGTGGGTTGCACCTGTGGAGATCGCGGAAGCACTCCGACGGATCCGATGAAGCCGGTGGGTGAAGAGGGAACCCGCCAGCTGAACCCACTCCCGACGCCACCGTCGCTCAACGTGCCACAAGAGCAGCTGCCGGGCGCCGGAGACGAGCTCGCGGTGGTGGCCGCGCGACCCCAGGGTGAACAATTCGGTGAAGTTCGACCCACGATCACCTTCTCTCGCCCCGTGAAGATGCTCGAAGTCGTCGAGGCCCAGCGCGCGGGCGACGCCGAGAAGCCGATCGCGACCATCTCCCCGGCAATCCCCGGCGAGTGGCGGTGGCTGGGCAGCGCCTCGGTCGAGTTCGTGCCCAAAGGGCTCGTGCCGTACTCCACGAGCTTCACGGTCACCGTGCCCGCCGGCGCGATGGCCCTCGATGGCGCGAAGCTGAAGGAGGACTACACGTTCTCCTTCACCACCCCGCGCCTCGAGCTGCAGGACGTGGAGCCCGCGCGTGGCTTCAAGTGGCTCAAGCCCGACTCGACCTTCGCGCTGCTCTTCAATCAGCCGGTCAACGCGGCTGACCTGCTCAAGGCAGTGACGCTCAAGACGAGCGCGGGGGCCTCCGTGCCGCTCGCCATCGAGAAGGAAGTGAACGTCGCCGAAGAGCGCCGCGCGCTGCTCAAGGCCGCCGGGAACCGCGAGCCCGACTACGAAGCGATGGGCGACGAGGAGCGCGGCTACAGCAACCGCCAGACCCGCTACACCTTCAAGCCGAAGGAACCGCTGCCGATCGCGACCTCCTTCATCCTCACCATCGATCCTGCGCTGCACGGCAAAGACGGCGCACTGCCGATGACCGCTGCGACTGACGTGGTGTGGGAGTCGTACGGCAAGTTGAAGCTCGAGAGCGTGCGGCTCTGCAGCGGCGACTACCGTTGCCCCTATGGCCCGCTGCAGCTCTACACCTCGAACGAGCTCGACCTCGAGACGCTCAAGTCGAGGCTGAAGATCACCCCGGCCGTCGAGATCGATTGGGACGCGGCGAGCAGCTTCACCCCGAAGACCGAGTACCAGATCGCCAATGGCGGCCCGAGCACGCGCATCCCCGGCAAGTTCCGGCCCGGCACGCAGTACACCATCGCGATCTCCACCGGCGTCGGAGACGTGTTCAAGCAGGCCTCGGCCGACACGCTGAACAGCACCGTGAAGACCGACGATCTCGCAGCAGCGCTCATCACGGGCGGCTCGCTCGCGCTGGTCGAGGCGACGGCGAAGGCGCCTGTGCTCCCCGTCGAGGTGTCGAACTTGAAGACCCTCGAGGTGAGCCTGTGGAAGCTCACCGTGCCCGAGCTCGCGAAGCTGCTCGGCACCGACGGCGACGATCTCAAGACGCTCGGTCGTGCGCCCGACTTCGACGAAAGAACGTCGCTCTCGTACACGTGGAATCAGGCGCGGGTGCATGGCGTCCCGCTGGCTCCGGTGTTCGGCGCTGAGATGAAGACCGGCATCGCGCTGGTGCGCCTCAACTCGCCCCAGCTCGAGTACCGCCCGCGCGATGGCTACCTGCAGACTGTGCAGGTCACCGACCTCGCCGCGCACATCAAGATCGCGCCGAAGTCATCGCTGGCGTGGGTGACTCGGCTGTCCGACGGCAAGCCGGTCGCCGACGCCGACGTCTCGGTGTTCGACGCGACGGGCACGCAGAAGTGGTCTGGCAAGACCAACGCCGACGGCTTCGCTGACGTGCCGGGCGCCATCGCGCTCAAGCTGCAGTCGGCCCGCTACGAGTGGGAACACCCCTTCGCCCTCGTCGTCGCGCAGAAAGACGGAGACGTCTCGGCTACCGCGAACACCTGGTCGAGCGGCGTCGAGCCCTACGAGTTCGGGCTCTCCAGCGGCTGGGAAGGGGAGCAGCCGCAGAACACCGGCTTCGTCTTCACCGATCGCGGCATCTACAAGCCGGGCGACGAGGTCTTCATCAAGGGCGTGGTGCGCTACCGCGTGCTCGGCCAGCTGCGCGCGCCCGCAGAGAACAGCCTCGTCACGCTCAAGGTGTCGGACTCGAAGGGCAACGATCTCAAGACCGAGAACCTCAAGGTCACGAAGTACGGAACGTTCTCGTACAAGGTGACGATCCCGAAGGACGCGCCGACGGGCGGCTACTCCATCAACGCGCGGGGCAGCGCCGCGGGCGGCAGCGTCGAGACGTACGGCAACTTCCGCGTCGAGGAATACCGGGCGCCGCAGTTCCGCGTCGACGTCGAGACGAAGAAGAAGTCGCTCGTCGCGGGTGACTCGCTCGAGGCCTCGATCTTCGCGCGTTACCTCTTCGGCGGCGCGATGAACGACGTGCAGGTGAAGTGGAGCAGCCAGCGCAACGAGACCACCTTCTCGGCCGAGGCGGGCGCGGGCTTCACCTTCAGCCAGGAGACCTGGTGGTGGGACGACAACCGGCCGCACGACTCGAACAGCTTCTTCGCGTCAGGCGAGGGCAAGGCCGACACGAAGGGTGAGCTCGCCGTGAAGGCCGGTGTCACCGAGGCGCCCGGCGAGAAGCCGTACACGTACACGCTCGAGGCTGAGGTGACCGACGTCAACCGCCAGTCGGTCGCCGGTCGCGTCGAGGTGATGGTGCACCCGGCGAACTTCTACGTGGGGCTCCGGTCTCCCTCGTACTTCCTCACCGTCGGCACCGAATACGGCATGGAGGCGATGGTGCTCGACACCGAGGGCAAGCGCGCGAAGGGCCGCAAGCTCGACGTCACCGTCACCAGCCGCACGTGGAAGTCGGTGAAGCAGAAGGACGCGTCGGGCGGCTTCACGACCATCTCCGAGCCGGTCGAGACCGAGGTCGCGAAGTGCGCGCTCGAGAGCGTCGAGGGCGCGGTGCCGTGCAAGTTCAAGCCGGCCAGCGCGGGCTTCTTCATCGTGCGTGGCGTGGTGAAGGACGATCAGGGCCGTCAGCACAGCGCCTCGATGGGCGTGTACGCGACGGGCAGCGACTGGGTGGCGTGGCAGCGCAACGACACCGATCGCATCGATCTCGTCACCGACAAGACCACCTACGACGTGGGCGACGTGGCGAAGGTGTTGATCAAGTCGCCGTACCCCGAGGCGAAGGCGATGTTCACCATCGAGCGCGAGGGCGTGCTGTCGCGCAAGCTGGTCGATCTGAAGGGCTCGGTGATGACGGTCGACGTGCCGATCACCGAAGACATGGTGCCCAACGTCTTCGCCGGCGTGTTGATCATGCACCCGCGCGTGAAGGAAGGTGGCCTCGAGACCGGTGACGACCCCGGTCGGCCCAACGCGCGCGTCGGCCTCGTGAAGCTGAACGTCGAGCGCAAATCGAAGCGGCTCGCGGTGACGGTGAAGGCCGACAAGAAGGACTACCAGCCGCGCGAGACGGTGAACCTCAGCATCGACGCGAAGGACTCGAGCGGGAAGCCGGCGAGCGGCGAAGTCACGCTCTACGTCGTCGACGAGGCCGTGCTGCGGCTGACGAACTACCAGGTGCCGGACCCCATCGCGTCGATTTTCCCCGAGCGCCCGCTGTCCACGCGGCTCGGTGAGCCGTTGATCCACCTCGTGCGCATGCGCTCGTACGGTGAGAAGGGCGAAGAAATCGGCGGCGGCGGTGGTGACGGCTCGGGCGGCGGCATTCGCAACCAGTTCAAGACCACGGTGCTCTTCAACCCGACGCTGGAGCTCAAAGACGGCGTCGCGACCACGAGCTTCCAGCTGCCTGACAACCTCACGGCCTTCCGCGTGATGGCGGTGGTGATCACCCAGAGCGATCGTTTCGGTTCGGGTGAGACGAGCCTGCAGGTGAACAAACCGGTGATGGCGCTGCCGTCGCTGCCTCGCTTTGCGCGGGTCGGCGATCTCTTCGAGGCGGGCGTGGTGGTGCACGCGCACGGTCTGCAGGGCGGCGAGGCGACGGTGACGGCGAGCGTGCAGGGTGGCTGCGAGCTCGACGGTGCGGCTGAACAGAAGATCGTCGTGGCCGAGGGCTCTCCGAAGGAAGTGCGCTTCAAGTTCAAGGGCGTGCGGCCGGGCCAGGCGAAGTTTGTGTTCAAAGTGAACGCGGGCGGTGCGACCGACGCGGTGGAAGAGAAGATCCCCGTCGAGCTGCCGGTCGAGGTTGATGCAGTCGCGACCTACGGAGACACGACAGATCAACGCGTCGAAGGCATCTCGCCCCCGAAGGACGTGTGGGACGACCTCGGCGGCATGACGGTGTCGATGTCGTCGACCTCGCTCGGTGGCTTCGATCGCGGCTTCCAGCAGTTGATCGAGTACCCGTACGGCTGCCTCGAGCAGCAGAGCTCGCGGCTCGTGCCCTTCATCGCGCTGCGCGAGATCGCCGGTCAGTTCGGCGTGCCCTGGCCTTCGCGTGACCCGAAGAAGGCGGCGGCGAACGACGAGATGAACGCGTTGATCAACACGTATCTCTTCCCCACGCTCGACGTGTCGGCGAAGAAAGATCCTGACGAGGTCATCAACGCCACGGTGCGCAGCATCCTCGCGCTGCAGGAATACGACGGCAGCTTCAAGTACTGGCCCAGCTCGACGTGCAGCGACCCGTGGTCGTCGACGTACGCCACGCTGGCGCTCGCGCGCGCGAAGGAGGTCGGCTTCGACGTGCCCGCAGACCGTCTCACGCGCGCCGAGAAGTACCTCGGCAACGTCGTCGGCGGGAACTGCGGCAGCTGCTGGTCGCCGCTGTACTGCGGCGAAGAGACGCGCGTGTTCGCGGCCTACGTGCTGGCGCGCATGAAGAAGCCGAAGGCGTCGTCGTACGGCGAGTTCTACGCGAACCGGAACAAGCTCTCGGGCTTCGGCAAGGCGCTGCTGGCCAACGCGATGTACGTCGGCGGCGGCGATCGCAAGCAGGCCAACGCGCTGCTGCAGGAACTGCTCAACAACGCGAAGGAATCACCGAAGGGCGTGATGATCGCCGAGGTGCAGAGCGACACGTACGCGACGCTCTTCAACAGCGACACGCGCACGACGGGCGTGGTGCTGCAGGCGCTCACCGACATCCAGCCTGATCACCCGTACGTCGGGAAGATGGCGAAGTACCTCACCGGCGTGCGGCAGGGCGACGGCGACTGGCGCACCACGCAAGAAGCGGCGTGGTCGTTGATGGGGCTCACGCAGGTGCTCCGCACCAAGGAGAAGGACACGCCCGACTTCAAGGCGTCGCTGGTGATGGGCGCGGGTGAGCTGATGAGCCAGGCGTTCAAGGGGCGGTCGATGAAGACCGAGACGAAGACCATCCCCATGAAGGAGCTGCTCGCGAAGGCGGGCGGGGCCGACCAAAAGCTGACCTTCAAGAAGGAAGGGGCGGGTGTTCTGTATTACTCGGCGATCCTCAAATACGCGCCGAAGGAGATGCCCACCAAGTCGCTCGACAATGGGCTCTTCGTGCAGCGCTGGTTCGAGCCGTATGCGGGTGGTGGTCAGTCGCTGAAGTTCTTCGCGGGCGATCTGGTGCGCATTCGGGTGCGCGTGGCGAGCAACCAGGAACGGCACTGGGCGGCGTTCGAGGTGCCGTTGCCGGCGGGGCTCGAGCCGGTCGACACGTCGCTCGCGACCACCGCGAAGCTGACGCGCTCGCCTGACGAAGAGGCGCGCGGCGTCGGCTACGACGGGGAAGGGGAAGAAGATCAGTACGGAGGTGACGCCGAGGAGGGCCCGGTCAACCCGTGGCTGTATCGGTTCTGGAGCCCGTTCAACCACGTCGAGATGCGCGACAACCGGGTGGTGATGTTTGGGGATCACCTGCCACCGGGCGTGCACGTGGCGAGCTTCGTCGCGCGCGCCACGACGCCGGGGACGTACATCCTCAAGCCGGCGCGCGGTGAACTCATGTACGAGCCCGAGGTCTGGGGTCGCAGCGAGGGCGGCAGCTTCGTCGTCGAGTTGCCGACGGCGGTGACCCAGAAATGAACCTCCCTCTCCCTGCGAAGCGGGGAGAGGGCCGGGGTGAGGGGCCCAGCTCGAGCCCCTCACCCGGCGCTCCGCGCCACCCTCTCCAGGCTCGCGCAGGGAGTGGGAAGATCCTGGCGATCCTCCTCATCGCCCTTCCGTTCATCGTCTTCATCGCCTCGCCGCTGCCCGAGCACTTCCTCGACTACCGGCCCATCAGCTCGGTCAAGCTCACCGACCGCAACGGAGCGCTCCTCCGCGAGCTCCGCTCAACCGCCGACGGCCGCTCGACGCCGCTGCGCACCGACGAGATCCCCGCGCACGTACGCGCCGCCTTCCTCGCCGCCGAAGACCACCGCTTCTTCACCCACCCCGGCGTCTCCCTCACCGCCATCCTCCGCGCGACGAAGCAGAACCTCGCCGCGGGCCACGTCGTCGCCGGCGGGAGCACGATCACGCAGCAGCTCTCCCGCACGCTCATGCCGCGAGAGCGCACCTTCACCGGCAAGCTGCAGGAAGCGCTCTGGGCCCTGCGCCTCGAAGCGCACGCCTCGAAGGACGAGCTCTTCACGCAGTACCTGAACCGCATCTCCTTCGGGAACAACACCTTCGGCCTCGAGGCGGCCTCGCAGCTCTACTTCGGCAAGAAGACCGCCCACCTCTCGCTCGGCCAGGCCGCGCTGCTCGCGTCGATCCCCCGCGGCCCCACGGCATACGACCCGCTTCGCCAATCCGCCCGTGCGCTCGAACGGCGCGAGTGGGTGCTCAGCCGCCTCGCCGCGACCGGTCTCGCCACGAAAGACGCAGTCACGCTCGCTCGCGCCGAGCCGCTCGATCTCACTCCCTTCACCGGCACCTTCCGCGCGCCGCACTTCACCGAGTTCGTGTCAGCGCACCTCCACGAGTGGGGCCTCGACGAAGCGGCGCTCATAGAGACCTCGCTCGATCTCGACGTGCAGGCCGACGTCGAAGATCAACTCGCCCAGGAGATCGGCCGCCTCACCGATCGCCGCGTCAGCTCCGGAGCCGCGCTGGTGGTCGACAACGCGACGGGCGAGGTGCTCGCGTACGCCGGCTCGGCCGACTTCTTCAACGTGAACATCGGAGGCCAGAACGACGGCATCCAGATGCGCCGCCAGCCCGGCTCGGCGCTCAAGCCGTTCATCTACGCCGAGGCGTTTCAGAGCGGGTACACGCCGGCGACCGTCATCCCCGACCTCGACACGGCGTTCAACGCACCGAAGGGCAGCTACTCGCCGAAGAACTACGACCGTCGCCTGCACGGCCCGGTGCGCGCGCGGGAAGCGCTCGCCAACTCGTACAACGTGCCCGCCGTACGTGTGGCCGACGACGTGGGCCTCGAGCGCTCACTCGAGGTGCTGCACCGCGCGGGCTTCGAGCTGCCGTCGTCGGCCGAGCACTACGGCCTCGGGCTCGCGCTCGGCAACGGAGAGGTCTCGTTGTGGGAAGCAGCCCGCGCCTACTCCGGTCTCTCCCGAGGGGGTGTGGTGCGCGCGCTCATTCCGATTCGCCGCGCCTGGACGGCCGACGGTCGCGAGCTGCCGCTGAAGCGCGAGCTCAAGTCGCGCCGCTTCGCTGATCAGAACGCCGTCTCGCTCGTCACGCACATCCTCAGTGACAACGCGGCCCGCGCGCGGGCGTTCGGCCTCGACAATGCGTTGCGCCTGCCATTTCCGGCGGCGGCGAAGACGGGCACCTCGAAGGGGTACTCCGACAACTGGGCAGTGGGCTTCACGAAGGAGCGCACGGTCGCCGCGTGGGCCGGCAACTTCGACGGCACGCCGATGATTCAGGTGAGCGGCATCACCGGAGCGGGCCCCGTCTTCCGCCGCGTCATGTCACGCGCAATGCGAGACGTGCGCCCCGAGCCGCTCATCGATCGCACCGGCCTCGACGCGGCGAGCATCTGCCCGCTCTCCGGAGGCCTCGCAGGTCCGACCTGCCCCGCGGCGATGGAAGAGCTCTTCGTGCCCGGCACCGCGCCGAAGCACCGCTGCGAGATGCACGGAGACCTCGCGACCGATCTCCCCGAGGACCTGAAGCGCCAGTGCCTGCGCCTCGCCGCCGCCGAGGGCCGCCTGTCGGATCTCGGCCTCGACTTCTACGACTGGGCGAAGAACGAAGGCCTCTCGCGCGAACCGTGGCTGGCCGCCGCCTGCCTCGGCAAATCAAAAGACGCGCCCACGAACACCGCCGTGCTGCACCCGGTGGATGGCGGCGAGTTCCTCCTCATCTCCGATCTTCCGCTGGCAGATCAGGCCATCCCCGTGCGCGTGCGCGCGTCGCCCTCACTCGGTCCGCTCGCGGTCTTCATCGACGGCGCGAAGACCCTGGAGCTGCGCCCGCCGTACACCGGTCGCGTTCCAGCCACTCAAGGGCGTCACGTGCTTGAGCTCCGCGACGCCCGCGGCCAGACGATCGAGCAAGTGAGGTACTGGGTTCGCAAATAGGCAGGTCACGTTCTGATGACAGGTCGCACGTCGCTTTGGGGCTTGCAGGAAGTCTCAGCGTTCTGCAGACTTCATGTGAACTCAAAGCGTCGGTCCCAGACCGATTCGAGGGGGTCTCATGCTGCGAAGGTTCCTGTTCGGGCTGTGTTGCCTCGTGTCGGCATGCGACACAGTCCAAGGGGGTGTGCCTCCCATGTTGATCAAGCGGCCCGCCTGACGTGACGAACGAGGGGCGCGAGAGTGAGTTCCATCGCGTCGTCAAAGCGATCGCTGAGGGCGAGTGCTCGGAGGTCGATGATGTGTTGTC
>JBILUC010000078.1:0-21483 GCA_044371205.1 Archangium sp. | reverse complement strand
AGGCCTCGAAGCAGGCAGAGAGGAAGGCAGGTTGCTGACCCTGCGTGAGGCGGTCGAGCAGGTGCTTCGGAGCCGCTTCAAGAAGGTCGCGCCCGAGATTTCGAGGAAGCTCGCGAGCACCACTTCGACGAAGCAGCTCACCGAGTTCCTCACGCGCGCTGCGACCATCAAGCGCCCCCGCGACCTCCTCTCGCCCTGAGCGTGGACGCGCAGTCCAACGGCCCCTCGCGTCGGCTCAGGCGCGTTCCGTGCGTGAGGTGAGCGCCGACGGTCACGTGTGCGTCGGCCATTCCACCGGGGCTTCGGCCTTGCCTGCGCGCACGGAGAGGATGAGCAACCGCGCGAACGACGCTGCGTGTTCGAGGTCGCGTGCCGACGGCACGGCCGGTGCGTCGACGTGCGAGTGGTAGAACCCAAGCACCTGCAGGCCGCGTGACGCGGCGTGACGCTCGGCCCGCAGGTATTCCGATGCGCTCAACTCGAAAGACGTACGTGGCGTCGGTGACGCGTTCAGCAACTCGAGCGCCTCCACCAGGTCGTCACCGTGACCCAGCAGGGCGCCCACACACTCGTTCGGCGCCGAACGTTCGGCGTGCCGGCGCAGCAACTGGTCCATCGTGGGCGGCAAGGTGTCAGTTCGCTCGACGGTCGTTTCACCTCTCGCAAGCGCGGCGACCTTCCGCGACGCACTGCGATTTGTCGTTCGCGCCCTCGCACTGCGAGTTGCACTTGCGCTTGCGCCTGGTGACCGCGTCGTCCCCGCTGCGCTGCGGAGCCGTGCACTCGACCCGAAGCCTGCCGCTGATGACGTCGGTCGACTCGCGGGCGGGGGACCACGGCAACACCATCAAGGGGATGAGGACGAGCGTCATCGGGGTGCGTCTCCGGGGGCGCGACCACCACGGCCGCTGCGGGCGCAGACGATGACACAGCTCTCCCCATCGACCGTCATTCCTCCTGCAGTTCCCACGCGCCACCCACCGGCGCGCCGCCATCGGGCTGGAGCGCGAACGACCAACACGCCAGGTTTCAGCCAACGCGAGCGGAGTGCAGAGGCGAGAGGACGCGCGGTCAGCCATCGCCGCGCAACACCGCATCGAGCTGGGCGCGGACCCCGGTCGGGAAGGGCGCACGGCCCTCGACCGTGATGCCGCAGGTGCCCTCGACTGCGTTGAGCAACAGCAGCGGCCACCCACTCGAGACGAGCAACGCCGCGTGGCGCACCGTGAATGAAGCGAGTACGGCCGCCTCTGCGACCGAGCGCACTGCGGGCGCGTCTTCAGGAGGAAGAACGAGCGCCTCCCCATTCCACGCGAGCAGCGCTGCGCGGCACGACTCGTAGAGCGTTTCCCCGCGTGGGTCGGTGAGCAGGGTCGCCACGCCCTCGAGCCGCACCCCGTCGTACGCAGACGGAGGCGCCGGCTTCGCGAAGCGCCCCCGCTGCCCCGCAAACGGAGACACCGCGAACCGTGTCGGCATGCCTTCTCGCAACGCGCTGCCCGGCAACTTCAGGGCCTCCAGCTCCGCGCCATTCCACCAGAGCCGGTACACCCCGGGCTCGGCCGCGGCGGCAAAGGCGCGCAGGGCCGGGCGGGCGGCATCGCCGAGACGGTGCACGTGCTGCGCAACCAGCGGCAGCCGCTGGTCGGGCGTGACGCGGGCGACGGTGTAGGTGCGCGGAAGGACCACCACGCGCTTCTAGCGACAGCTACACTCCCGCGCATGGTGCACGTCGCGTTGGTCGCGCCGCATTTCCTCGAGAATACCAACCGGTACGTGAGCGCCTTCGCGCAGCTCGAGGGCGTCAGGCTCTCGGTCATCAGCCAGGACCCGGAGCGCGCGCTGCCCCGAGCCCTGCAGCAGCGCCTCGCGGGGCACTACCAGGTGAAGAACGTGGGCGACCCCACGCACCTCGCGCGGGCGCTCGAAGGGCTCAAGCGCGGGCTCGGCCCCGTCGACCGGCTCACCGGCGCGCTCGAGCAACTGCAGTTGCCGCTGGCCGAGGCGCGCACGCTGGCTGACGTGCCCGGCATGAAGCCCGACATCGCGCGCCGCTTTCGCGACAAAGACGTGATGAAGGACGTGCTGCGTGCGCACGGCGTGCCCGTCGCGGCGAGCCAGCTGGTCACTTCCACGGCCGAGCTGTACGCCTTCATCGACCGCGTGGGCTACCCCATCATCGTGAAGCCGCAGGCGGGCGTCGGCTCGCGCGGCACGCACCGCGTCGAGTCACGCGATGACCTCGATGCACTCGGGAAGCTGGGCCTCGCGCCCTCTGCGAATCAACCGCTGCAGGCCGAGCAGTTCATTCGTGCGCGCGAGTTCACCTGCGAGACGGTGAGCATTCACGGCAAGACGGTGTGGCGCTCGGGCACGCGCTACTTCCCCACACCGCTCGAGGTGCTGGAGACGCCGTGGATGCAGTACTGCGTGCTGCTCCCGCGCGAGGTCGAGTCACCGTGGGCGGAGTTTGCCCCCCACAACGAGGCGGCGCTGCAGGCGCTCTTCGGGCCGAACCCGCAGGTGACGGGCACTGCCATCACCCACATGGAATGGTTCCTCGCCGGTGAAGGGAAGATGTACGTGAGCGAGGTCGGTGCGCGGCCGCCGGGCGTGCAGATCATGCCGCTGATGAGCCTCACCCACGAGGTCGACATGATCAGCGAGTGGGCGAAGTTGATCAGCTTCGACACCTTCACCCCGCCACAGCGCAAGTGGGCCGCGGGCGCCGCGTTCTTCCGCGGGCAGGGCGGGGGCGACCGCGTGGTCGAGGTCACCGGCGTCGAAGAGGCGAAGGCGAAGTGTGGCGCTTCGCTCGTCGAGTTCCGCGCGCCGAAGGTCGGGCAGACGCGCGGGCCCGGCTACGAGGGCGAAGGCATCGCGCTGGTGAAGCACGCGACGACCGAGGGCGTGCGGCAGGCGCTCCTCGCGCTCGTCGAGACCGTTCAAGTGCGGTACGGCTGAGACTTCTCTCCCTCTCCCTGCGTTCAGGGGGGAGAGGGTCGGGGTAAGGGGCCCGACTCGAGCGCCGACAGCCCCTCACCCGGCGCTTCGCGCCACCCTCTCCCCCCGTCGCAGGGCGAGGGATTTTCACCAGCTCAGCGCTTCGCACTCGAACCGGGTCCCCGCGGGGAACCGCAGCGAGAAGTGGTCCTCGAGCACGTGCAGCAGCTCGTCGGGGCTCTGCACCACGCGCTGCGTGACCCCCGCGCGTGTGCGCACCGTGAGGTCGCGGTTGAGCAGGGTCACCCGCCCGCCGTCGTCGAGCGCCCGCGCCGCGAGCAGTCGATTGCGAAAGTGCGACTGCGGGTGCGCGCTGGTGAACCAGTTGGCCACCTCGCGGTCGATGGGTGGCATCTCCTCCAGCGTGAACTCGCACACGTCGTTCCACGACTCGCCGAGCCACACCTGGTGAAACCACCTGCCGTCTTCGCGCACGAGGCTGATCAGAACTCCTGCAGCGTCGCCACGCGCGCCTCGAACGTCTCTTCCGACACGCGCGTGACGAGCGCGAGCGTGAACGCAGCCTCCATCAACTCTTCTGCGTCGGCGGTGTCGAACTCGTGCCCGTGCGCGCCGTCGAGCGAGTTGAAGGCCTCGACCAGCCGCATCAGCGAAGGCACCGCAACGTCGCCCCTCTTCCCCTCGAGCGCCTGTACGGCCGCCTGCATCGCACCCTCGAGCGCCGTCACCAGCGCCTTCGGTGCGTGCTCCCACGTGGCGAAGAAGCGCTCTTCGCGGAACGACTTCACGTCGCGCGCGAGCAGGGCGGTCTTCCGTTCCCGCTCCTCGAGCACCGCGCGGTTGAAGGCCTCGAGCTTCGCCGCCTGCACCGCGGCTTCTTCGGCGAGCACCGCGTCACGGTCGTGGTCCCACCGCCACTGGGCCTTCGCGTCGCGCAGGAGCCCCGCCCACCCGCTCATCGGCAACACCTTCTGCCCCAGGTGGGGCGTCTTCGTCGTCGCGTTCACCCAATCGCGCGGGTGCATCACGCGCGCGCGCTCGGTCCTGGTGACCGCGAGCTTCCCAAGCCGCACCACTTCGTCGGGCAGCGGCTCGCGCACCCAGCCCCCCACCATCGGGCGCTTCCACTGGTGGTGCTCGAGCGGCTGCACTTCCTTCACCGACTTCGCGGTCGGCACCTTCTTCGGCGCCTTGCCTTGCCACCTCGTGAGCACCACACAGCGGGCGTCGTCGACCCTGGCCACCACGCGAAGGAGCACGCATCGGCCCGGGCTCACTTCGTACGTCAACACGTCACCCGGCTCTGGCAGCTGCATCGCGGGCGCCAGAAAATCCTCTCCGCGCGAAGGGTCAAGATTCCCGCTTCACACTTCTTCGTGGTGACCCGCGCGCAGGCGCGCCACCTTCGTGCACATGAAAGTCATCCTCTTCGGCGCGTCGGGAATGATTGGGCAGGGCGCCTTGCTCGAGACCTTGAAGCGCGCCGACGTCACGAAGGTCGTCTCGGTGGGCCGGCCGCCGCTCGAACAGAGAGACCCGAAGCTCGAAGAGGTGCTGCTCACAGACCTCACTGAGTACTCGAGTGTTGGCGCCGCGTTCGAGAACGTCGACGCGGTGGACACGATTTCCCTCACAACTCGGGCATGCTCCGCCGCATGTCGCTCGACCCGACTCTTCTTTCCCGCCTCAGCCCGTGGGGCTTCGACCCCGTGCAGTTCGACGCCTTCATCGCGCGCTGCGCCCAGCCCACCCATTCGAACGCCGTGAAGGGCGCGTTGGCGGTCCCTGCGAAGGAAGACGTGCGCCCGCTGGGCGCCCCCGGCTCCCCCGAACACGCGCGGCTCTCGGCGCTGGGCAAGGCAGCGCTCGATCGCGGGGAAGTCGGGGTCATCATCCTCGCCGGCGGCATGGCGACGCGCTTCGGCGGTGTCGTGAAGGCCGTCGTCCCCGTGCTCGAAGAGCGCACCTTCTTGAAGCTCAAGCTCGACGACGTGCGCGCCGTGAGCACCACCGCTCCCGTGTATGTGATGAGCAGCTTCACCACCCACGAGCGCCTCGAGCAACACGTGAAGGAATTGGGCGCGACGAACACCTTCGTGTTCCCGCAGTTCGTGTCGCTGCGCCTCACGCCTGAAGGCACGGTGTTCCGCGAGGCCGATGGAGACGTCTCTCCCTACGCCACCGGTCACGGCGACCTCACCTTCGCGTTTCGTCGCAGCGGCCACCTTGCGACGTTCCGCGCCCACGGCGGCACGCTGCTCTTCATGTCGAACGTCGACAACCTCGGCGCCACCCTCGACCCGGCGGTCATCGGCGCGCACCTCGACAGCGGCAAAGCGCTCTCGGCCGAGGTGGTGCGCAAGGTGAAGGGTGACAAGGGGGGCGCGCCCGCGCGGCTCGACGGAGTGCCGCAAATCATCGAGGGCTTCCGCTTCCCCGCTGAGTTCGACCAGGATTCCATCCCCGTCTTCAACACCAACACCTTCGTGATGGACGCGGCGGCCATCGACCGGGACTTCGCGTTGCCATTCTACAAGGTCGAGAAGAAGGTCGAAGGCGCGACGGCGATTCAGTTCGAGCGCCTGGTGGGCGAGCTGACCGCGTTTCTGTCGACCACGTTCCTCGAGGTGCCGCGCGAGGGCGCCGAGTCGCGCTTCCTCCCCGCGAAAGACCCCGAAGAGCTCGCCAACCGCCTTGGTACCATTCGCCTCGTGGTGAACGCGCGGGGCCACTGAGTGGCCGACGCGCGCCGGTGGTTCGACCGCGCGCAGAACGACTGCCGCACGACCGTCACGCCCCAAGCGCCATCGCGTAGAGGTCTTCGAAGCCCGACTCGACGAACAGCCGCCACTGCTCGGCCTGCAGCTCGTTCAGCGCCCATGGCACCAATCGCGAGCCGCCCCCTTCATGGCCGCGCACCACGGCGTGAAACCGCGCCTCGCCCGCGCACACCAGCACCAGCCGCTCGAGCTCCAGCACGGCGTCGACGACCAGCCCGTGCGGGTTGGCTGATTGCACCACCGCCTCGGTCACCACGTCGTCGATGCTCAGCACCACCCCGCGACCGGGAATGGGCTCGTTGACCACCAGCACGTCGTCGTCGTCGGTCTCATCGAACACAGGTTCGCGGAACGCGCTCAACGTCGCCGCCAGCTGCGCCACCTGGGGCACGACCTGCGACGAGAGCACCCGGGTGCCCGTCACCAGCGGGCTCGTCTCGAGCTGGGTGACGAGTTGATCAGCGAGCGAGAGCAACTCCGAGCCTGAGCGCGTGATGGCTGCCGTGAGCGACGACGGCAATGACCACAGTTTCGCCAGCCGCAGCCCGAGCTCGACCTGGTGCGCTTCGACCAGCGCCCACTGCTCGTCGAGGGGCACCGGGTGGCCGTGCGCGTCGAGCAGCCGCTCCAGCGCGCCGATGACCGCCACGCGCCCGAGGTCGTGAAAGAGCGCCGTCTGGAACGCCTCTTCGGCGCTCTGCTCGAAGCGCAGCGCCAACCAGCTCGCGATGGACGCGCTGCACAGCGCCTCTCTCCACGCGCGGCGGCGCAGCGGGAGCCCCGACCGGTGCGCCCCCGAGAACACCCACTGGTGCAGCTCTGCCGCGACACACAGCTCTCGCAGCGCCCGGCGGCCCACCACCACCACCGCCTGCTGCGCTGCCTTCACGTCGGGGCCCCACCGAAACCGTGGCGAGTTGGCCAGCCGCACCACCAGCTCGGCCATCGCCGGCCTGCGCTCGAGCAGGAGCCGCAGCGCCGCATGGGCCGCCCGCTCGTCGCTCGTCGACTGCAGCACGCCGAGCGCTACCACTGGAGCTGCCGACACGCGCAGTGCGCCGTGCTTCACCCGCTCCGCCAGGGCCGAGGCCAAATCCATGCGCAGCCCTCATCGTCACGATCGCGTGAACCCTTAAGGTGAGGTGTGTGCGCCTGATTCCCCACCTCGGATTCGAGCGTCGGCGAGTGCGACACAGGCAACCTTCGCCCCACACTCTCAGAGAATGAAAGTGTCCGGTCGCTCACTCCCCGAGCGCCACTTTCCAAAACACCGAGGTTCCCATGCCCGTCTCGAGCACCCGCCGTCAGACTTCCGTCCGCAGCCAGCCCCGTTCCCCGTCGGCGGGCTCGCGTACGCTGGCGAACAGCCGCACTGCGGTGGGTCACTCGAGCCGCTCGACCTTCGCGAACGGTCGCACCGCCACGGCAGACCGCACCGCCGACGTCGCCAGCTTCCGTGCTCGTGGTCGCACCACCGCGTCCACCCAGACTCTCGAACGCCGCAGCCCGGGCTCGAGCACCGGCACGCTGCGCCGCGGGCAGAACAACGAGACCGTGCGTCGCCTGCAGGAACGCCTTTCGGCCTCGGGCTTCGACGTGGGCGCCGCCGACGGCAAGTTCGGCCCCCGCACCGAGCGCGCCGTGCGTGACTTCCAGCGCTCGCAGGGTCTGCGCGCCGACGGCGTCGTCGGTCGTCGCACCTTCGGCGCGTTGAACTCGAGCGGCGTCGGCTCGCGCAACGGTGACGGCTTCGATGCGGGCCGCACCAACGGCCCCACGCGCTCGGGGAATGGCACCAACGGCGTGGCGCAGATGAACCGCGTCAACCGCGGCCCCGGCATGAGCACGGGCACCATCACGGTGAACGGCAACACCTACCAGTTCAACTCCGGCGCGGGGAACCGGTACTCGACCCCGACGGGTGAGTTCCGCGTCACCGCGCATCGCAACAACCGCTCCGACGCGGGCTTCGTGCGCAACGGCGTCGGCTTCAGCTTCCGCATGGAAGACCCCCGCCGCCCTGGCTCTGATCGCTTCTACGACCCGCGCGCTGGCCGTGACCGCACTGCGCTCCGCATTCACCCCGATGGTGGTGGCACCGGCACCGCGGGCTGCATCGGTGTCGTCGGTGACGCCGCCACGCTGCGCCGCTTCCGCGATGACATGAACGCCGAGCTGCGCCGCAACGGTGGCAGCTACACGTTGCGCGTTCAGTAACAGCCCCTCACCCCAACCCTCTCCCCGCCAGCAGGGAGAGGGAGTTTCTGGTTGAGCCTTTCCACTTCATTCTGCCTCGAGCGCCGCCAGGTCTTCCGCGGTCAGCTCGGGGCAGTTTTTCTTCACCTTCTCGAACAGCGCCTCGTCGCTGGTGTTCTCCACCGCGCACCCGACGTGGAGGTAGCCCGGCCCCTTGCGCACGAAGCTCCCCGTGTCGACCTCGCGCTCGATGGCGATGCGCAGCGCGCCCTTCTCGATGGCCTCGTCACACTGCAGACACCGGCTGCGGCCCGTCGCAGCGCGCTCGGCGTACGGGTACGGCCTCTCGCCCGCCGCGGGCTTCGTCTTCGCCCCCGCCAGCGCGGCGTCGATTTCGGCCCGGTTCGGCACCGTGCCCACGAAGGCGTTGAGCGCTTCCTTCACCAGCGCGGGCTTCTTCCCCGCAGCACACAGCAGGTGGTGCCAGAAGTAGCTCGCCGTGCCCTCGTCGAACTGGTTGGGCGCCTCTTCCCCGAAGCGCAGCACGCCCTTCTCGATTTTCTGCCGGCACGTGCGGCACGTGGCGCGGTTCGACTTCGACTCTTCGATGATGTTGGCCATAGGGCGGGTGAGCTTACCGTTCCGTCACGGCCTTCCACGTGCCTCGTTCACCCTGCTCGAGCACCACCGAGCCTTCCCACCCGGTGCCAAAGAGCGCGGTGTTCACCGTGAAGCCCTCGAAGCGCTTCACGCCGACACCCACCTGCACGTCGCGCGCAGGCCGTGAGCACCCGAGGCTGGTGGCCACCGTCTGCACCGCCATCTTGCGAGGGTGCCCGTAGGCCCACGCCGTCCAGTCTTCCTGGCGGTCGGCCGAGCCCATCGAGATGACCGCCATGCACGGCGTCACCGTCTTCACGAGGCCCATCGTGGTGCCGTTGTACGAGCCGTGGTGTCCGACGAGGAGCACGTCGCTGTTGAGCGCCGTGCCATGCGCGTTGAGCAACGAGTCAATCGCCTCGGTCTCGAGGTCACCCGTCACCAGCACCGGGTGGCCGTCGACGGTGATGCGAATCACGAGGCTGTGGTTGTTCGCGTTCGCAAACACCTTCGATTCCCAGCCCTCGTTGTTCTGCTTGAGGCCGCCCCAGAAGACGCGCAACTCGGGGTCGACGCCCTCACACTTCACGGCGTCGATGTGTCCGTCGGTGACGCCCACGCCGCCCTCGATTTCAGCGCGCGCGACGGTGCGCAGGGCGTTCTTCTTCTTCATCGCCAGCTCGGCCAGTTCCTGCGGCTCGCCGCCCGATTCGAAGACCGCTCCGTCGATGCCGCGCGGCTGGCCGTTGGTGACGAGGTGCTCGACGGTGAAGTTCTGCAGCACCATCGTCAGCCCGCGGGTGTGGTCGATGTGCGGGTGGGTGATGAAGACGCTCGCCAGCGTGCGGTTCAAGTCGGTGCGTCGCGCGAAGAAGCGGTCGAGGTACTCGCGCAGGTGTTTGACCGAATCGAAGTGCGCGGTGCTCTCGCCGCCGGTGTCGATGAGCACCGCCGCGCAGGGAAACTCGAACAACGTCGCCGAGCCCTGGCCGATGTCGATGACGTGCATGCGCAACCGCGAAGGCACCGGCGCGTCGGGGCCCGGGAGCCCCATCTGCGCGCGCGTCGCGGGTCCCTCGGGGCGAACGCGTCGCTTCGGCGCGGAACACCCCACCAGCACCAGCACCAGCAGCAACCACCCCGAACGCATCACGACCTCACGGACAACCAGTGGAGAACCCCGTCGGAGGCGTACCACCGGCGCGGCCTGCAGGGTCACCGGTCCCTGCCGCACCGGGTGAGCCCATCTGAATCCACGTGGTGGTGGCATCGAGGGTCGGCGCCGAGGCTCCCGAGCAGAACAGGCCGATGACCGGGCCGCCCCAGCCACCAGGGCCCTGTCGGCCTGGCCCGCCCTGCCCACCCCGTCCGCCAGGCGCGCCGCTGCCGGCGGTCCCCGCAGCCGTCGTCTCACCCACCGCGCCCGGGCCGCCCGCACCGCCCATGCCTCCGCTCGAGGCTGCGCCTCCCGGACCGCCGGCGCCACCGGAAAGCGTGGTGAGCGTCACGTTGCGCAGCGTCGGAGAGCTGTCGATGAGCAACAGCGCGATGGACGCGCCGCCGGGCCCACCCGCGCCGCCGCTGCGACCACCACACCCGCCGCTGCCGCCGCCACCTGCACCACCGCCGCGCGCGATGAGGGTGAGCAGCTCGTCGACGATGCCGCCGCCGCCTCCTCCTCCGCCGCCCGCACGGCCCGCGCCCGCAGGCGTCCACGTGCCGAGCTGCGCGCCGAGCCAGGTGTTGGCCACGATGGAGCCGAGGAAGGTCGACGGCGGGTCTGCCGGGCGTGCCGCTGACATCGCGCCATCGGAGGCCGCTGTCCCTTCGCCGCCGTCGAAGCCGACACAGCCGCCGTCGCAGAAGAGCACCTCGCCCCCGGGACCGCCGAAGGTGGTGTCACTGCCGTTGGTGCCGACGCCCGTCGAGTCGAAGGCGCCATGCCCGCCGATGAAGCCCTCCGCAGAGACGCCTGCGTCGTCACAGCTGGCCGCCACCCCGCCGTTGCCGCCGACACCGCCCAGGTCCCCGGCCGCGCCCGCGCCCCCTGCATTCCCGTCGGCCACGGGCGGAGCCGACGCGCCCGAGGTGCCTGCGCCGCCTCTGCCCGCCGTCAGTCTCACGTCCTGGAGCACCGCACCCGCTGAGCCGATGAGCGTCAGCGCGATGGAAGGTGCGCCCGCCGCCGAGTCGCCCGTGGTGACGTCGACGAGGTCGAGGACGATGCGGCCGCCGTCGAGAGGTTGCGCGACCATCGCCCCGGTGATGGCGGAGTGCATGCTGGTGCGGGGCCAGGCGCCACTGGCGGTGTAGCCACCGTAGAGCGCAAAAGCCTCGCTGAGGTCAGACGCGGGGTGCGCCGCGCCTGTCGCGAGGTAGACCTGCGTACGCCCCGTCGCGAGGGCGCTGCCGAGCGTCTTCTTCGGTGCACTGCGCGTCAGCCCGCTGTTCGTATCGAGCCCGTTGGTGAAATCGACGAACACCGCGCGCGAGAGGTCTCCGTCGAAGCCGTCGCAGTTCAAATCGATGCCGTTGCGGTCGGGCTCATCGACGCCCAGTCCGGGAATGCAGCCTGCGTCGGGCGTACCGGCGTCGGGCGTACCGGCGTCGGGCGTGCCGGCGTCGGGCGTGCCGGAGTCGGGCGTGCCGGAGTCGGGCGTCCCGGCGTCAGGCATGCCGGCGTCAGGCGTACCGGAGTCGGGGTCTCCTGCATCCAGTTCACCCCCATCCGCTTCGCCCGCATCCGTCTCGCCTGCGTCCGTCTCGCCTGCGTCCACGTTGCCCGCGTCGACCTCACCTGCGTCGACTTCTCCCGCGTCTACCTCGCCCGCATCGGCCGTGCCTGAGTCAGGACGGCCTCCATCGGTGGTGACGTTCGTCGAGCGGCAGAGGCCGTCGTCGCCGCACATGAAGCCAGGCTGGGCGCAGGTGCCATCGGGCTCACACTGGAAGACCGCGTCGGGCAGTTGCGCGCAGGTGCACCCCGAGACGAAGAGCAACAGCGCGAGGCTCGACCAGAGCGAGAACCGGCTCATTCCATCCCCCAGAGAATGCCGCTGACGACGGCGCCGACGCCTGCGCCGATGCCTGCTCCGAGCGCGACGGTGAAGTTGCCGTTGGCGCTGTTCTGCAGCGCGAGTGCCTGTTGGTACGAGAGCGCCGAGGTGCCGTCGGTGTTGAGCGTCTCGAGGCGGCCCTTGTCAGAGGCCCCGAGCGCCGCGGTGGTGATGGACACGCCGGCAGCGACGACCGTGAGCCCGGTGACGACCCATGCGGCGACCTTCGGCTTGCCCGCAGGCTTCACCTCAGTGCGCAGGTCCAGTTGGTCTTCAGCGCGCGGGTTGGGCGTGAGGCTCGGCGCGCGCTCGGTCTTCTTCGGCGCATCGGCAACGACGGCAGGTGCGGGCGTCACCTCTTCGGCCACCGGCTCTTCCTTCGGGGGAGCGTCGGTGACGGTCACCTTCGCGGGCTCCGGAGCCGCCGTGGCCGTACCCGTTCCCATCGGGAGCAGCTTGATGAAGTTCGCAAGCGGCCCCTTCATCTGCGTCTTCACGCGGCCCCTCAGCACCCAAGTCGTTTCGCGTTTGGTGACCGCGCCGTTGACGATGAGCTCGAGGGTGAGGGTGCCCTTGTTGCCCTTCATCGCGCCACTCACCACGAAGACGCCGATGGATTTCGACTTCTCGCCGACAGCGGCGAGGCACGCGGTGCGCTGCGCCTTGTCCTGGAGACAGGCCACGGCGGGAGAACCGGCGGGCGCCGTCTTCACGGTGAGCTGCGCGTCGCTGAAGCCATCGACGAGCTCGCCGGCGAGCGCGCGGGCCTTTTCGTCTTCGGGAACGAGCAGCACCGACGCGGCCTGAGCGCCGAGCGGGAAGAGCAGACAACAGACCAGCCAACGCATGAGGACCCCCGCCCGGAATCGGGCAGGGCATCAGACCACAGCCCCCGGAGGGCGAAAAACATCGGCGGTCCGGAAGCGCGGACTGAGTGCGCCCTTAAAGCCCAGGGAGTTCGATGGTTTGGCGTGGTCTCCCGGCTGCACAGGGCGGAGTCACCTGCATCACCCACCCACCGGAGACCTCCATGAAGACCTCGATTCTGTTCCTGTCTGTTGTCGCGCTTTCGCTCCCTGCAGCGGTCAGGCGACCCACTATGTCGGCGACCTCACGCGCACCTACCAGGCGCGTGGGTACACCGACCTGGTCGTCACCGAGTCGAAAACTGGCGTGACGGTCTTTGCGTCGGGCACCGCGCTGGTCGTCGATGGTCTCTTCGCAGGTTCAGCGGTCTTTGACCGTGGCTCGCAACCCAACCAGTGGATCATCAACCCGCTGTTGTCGAACTACGAGTCGGCGGAGGGACCGACCGAGAACCGTGCCAGCACCTCACCTGACTACCGCTACCAGCTGGCCCTCGAGCAGGGCTCGGCTGAGGTTCTCCCCAACTACGCGACGTTCGATCTCGTCGGTACGCGCGAGATTGAAGAAGATGGTTCGACTGCGATTGCGAAGGTGACCTTCAAGTTCAGCGGCCTGAAGTTCTGATCACCCTCCAGCTCGAGGTCGTGACCGTGGCCGCGGCCAACACCGCGGCCACGGTGCTTTGCAGGTCGCTGCGTTCGTCGGTGGTGTAGGACGCGCGGCCGTGTCTGCTCACCCCCTGCTCGCGTGGCTGCCGAAGGAAGTGCCCGCGCGGGCGGTGTTGTGGGGCTCGTTGATGCTCGGCGTGCTGCTCAAGACACGCCTCGTCTTCACCGATGACGGCATCAACTGGCCCGACGAGATTTACCAGTCGTTCGAACCCGCCCACCGCCTCGTCTTCGGCCATGGCCTCGTGGCGTGGGAATTTCTCGAGGGCGCGCGCACCTGGGCGGTGCCCGGCTTCGTCGCGGTGTGGCTGTGGCTCTGCAAGCTGCTCGGCGCCGACAGCCCTGCCACCTACATCGCGGTGGTGAAGCTGGTCTTCGTCGCGCTCTCGGCGCTCGCGTCACTCGGCGTCTACCGGCTCGCCCGCGGCTTCGGCGGAAGGGAACTCGAGTCGGCCACCGCGTCGGCGCTCTGGAGCCTGTGCGCGCTGAGCCTCTACTTCTCTCCGCGCGCGATGGCCGAGAACCTCTCGGCGCCCTTCGTGGTGTGGGGCGTGGCGCTGGTGCTCGAAGAGTGCTCCATCACCCGCTCGCGCGTCATCGGCGCCAGTCTGCTCGGCCTCGCCACCATCGCGCGCCTTCAGGTCGGCGTGGTGTGCGTGGCGGTGCTCGTCGCGCTGGCGCTCAAGGCGGGCAAGACCGTCGCCGAACGAAAGCAGGAAGTCCTGCCGGTGCTGCTGGCGCTCATGGGCTGGGCGCTGGTGTTCGGTGTGTGGGACGCGGTGGCGTGGCACCAGCTCCCGAGCGCGAAGGCGGGCGGCTTCTTCCACTCGGCCGTCGTCTACTACCGCTTCAACATCGTCGAGAACCGCGGCGCCGGCTGGGGCACCGCCCCGTGGACGTACTTCTTCAAGCACCTCTCCTCCACCATGCCGGGCGTCGCGCTGGTGCTGTTGGCCTCGCTCGTCGTCGCCGCGAAGCGCGCGTGGGGGGTGGTGCTGGTGCTGGCGCTCTTCCTCGCGTTGCACCTCTTCGTCGCGCACAAGGAGCTGCGCTTCATCGTGCCGGTGATGCCGCTGGCGTGCGCGTTGTTCGGGGTGGCGGCCTCGCTGCTGCTCGCGCGCCTCTCTCGGGTGGCGGTCGTCGTCGCGGGCGTGTGCGTGGTGGTCTCGGCGTGGAACCACCCCACGCTCACCATGGGCGAGGTGGGCAGCTACCCGGAGCGCGCCGATTCCAGCGCGTGGGACGACTTCGGCGTGGTGAACCGCCTGTTGCTCGCGGCGAGCCGACAGAGCGACGTGTGCGGCCTGCGCATCGACGCCGCGCACCTCGCGTGGACGGGGGGCAGCACGTACCTCCACGCGAACGCACCGCTCTACATGCCGGGCACGCCGCACCAGAGTGGGCACTTCAACTACGTCATCACCCGGCCCGGCACGGGGGCGCAGGTCATCGCGCACGAAGGCCCCTGGGAGCTGGTGAAGCTCGCAGCCACCTGCACGCCCGACCCCGGCTACACGTGGCGCCTCCCATGACGCCGCACGCGCAACCGATGCCGCCGCAGGAAAAGGGCTGGCTCTCGAAGAATTGGAAGTGGCTCGCCGCGCCCGGCTGTCTCGTGCCGACGATGTGCTGCGGCAGGCTGATGGTGGTGGGCGCGTTGATGCCACCCGACGACAACGCCGCCCGCGTCGACTGTGGAACCCCGGGGCCCACGGGCGTCGATTGTGACGTCGAGCGCACCGCCGGCACTGGTGCCTTCAAGGCCTGCTGGGGACTTGCACATCACCTGCACCAACGGCGGCGTGATGGTCGGCCCTTCGTGCGCGAAGGTGCCGGCCGGCGAGACGGGCGTCACCGTCAACCTGCCCACCTCGGTGTTCTCGAATCAGGAAGGCTGCGACGCGCCAGCGAACGGCGCGGTGAAGAACCTGCTGGTCACGACCCTCGAGTGAATCGTCCGACGCAGCTGACCTCGCGACGGGCGCACTCCAGCGCCCTCTCCCTCCGAGGGGGAGAGGAGTAACCCCCGTTGCCCACGGTGTGCAGGTCTCTGCACACGCTCGCGATTCCCTCGCCCGGAAGGACCATGGTCCACGTCATGCAGAACGGGTCTGCATGCGCACCATCGCTCTGCTGACCGTTCTCACCTCCACCCTCGCCGCAGCTCAGGTCGAGAGTGCGCCCCCGCTGGTCGAGGTGGCGCCCGTGCTCATCGACCGCGCGGATGGGGTCGAGCGCTTCAAGCTGCAGGGGAAGTTGATTCCGAACGGGTACCACCTCGTCTCGTCGCCGCGCTGGGGGTTGATTGGCGCCGGCACGCTGGCGTTCCTGGGCGGCTACGGCGCGTCGATGGCGTTCGCTGGCGTCACCAACGACTTCAGCGGCTTCGTGCCGGTCGCTGGCGCGGTGATGCAGACCATCAACGCGTGGGAATGGGCGGGCGACCGCGGCGGCTGGGACGGAATCGGCCGGGGCATCGCGGCGTTCTTCTACACGTGCCTCACCGTCACCGAGTTCGCCGCTCAGGTCGCCGGGCTGGTGCTGGTGGTGGTCGGCTCGACGAGCCAGCAGCAGTGGCTCGAGCGCGATGTCGAGGTGAAGCCTGCGGCGAAGCCGAGCGTGACGGTGATTCCCATCGTGCGCCAGGACTCGGTGGGTGTGGGCCTCACGGGTCGTTTCTGATCAGCCCGCGCGCACCAACAGCCCTGGGGAAGGCACTGGGTGCGTGGTGATGGCGCCGTGCTCGTCCGCTGCAGCCCCTGGACCTCGAGGTGAGGTGTTCACGTCTCGAAAGCCCCATATCGGCCGACTTGAGCACCGTGGGGCGATGCACAAGTCGACCGTCATGGAGAGAATGAGCGACGCGCGAGGTGGAGGGGCACGCGCGCGACGAGCACGCACGCCACCCAGGTGCGCCCCACCTTCATCAAGGAATTCAGCGTGGCGAATCGACGCAGCGGTCGCGCGGTGGCGTCTGATCAGCGCGTCCCCTCGCCTCCGGGAGACGTGGCGTCGGCCGGCGCCGTGTTCTGAAACCGCGCCAGCACCTCATCGCGCAGGCTCGAGTTGTCCCACCCCGGGTCGCGCCCATGCGCGGTGGCGTCGATTTCATCACGCATCGACTTCTCGAAGTTCTCGAGCGCCTTCTTCGCCTCGCTGAGCCACACGTCGTCGCCCTTGCCCTGGAACTGCAGCATCAGCTCGAGCGCGGCCTCGTCGTGCTGCCGCCACCGCGTCGAGATGCGGTGCGCGGTGTGGGCGCGCACGCCGACCTGCCGCAGCGCCGCCTGCCCCATCTCGAGCGAGGTGCCCATCGTCTCGCGGAAGATGCCGGTGATGCCCAGCTTGCGCAGCTTGTAGAAGTGCTGCCGGTTTCGCGCGCGCGCCACGATGGGCAAGTTCGGGAAGTTGCGGCGCACCAACTCGGCAATCTCGACCGACTTCTCGACCTCGTCGACCGCCAGCACGAAGAGCTTTGCCTTCGCGCAGCCCGCCGCCACCAGCAGGTCGAGCCGCGACGCGTCGCCGTAGTGCACCTTCTGGCCGAGGCGGCGCAGCAGGTCGACCATCTCCGGGTCGAGGTCGAGCACCGTCACGCCGTGCCCCGACATGCGCAACATGCGGCCCACCACCTGGCCGACGCGCCCGAAGCCGGCCATCACCACCTCGGCGCCGTCGTGCTCCACCGCGTCGTGCGCGCGCTCGGCCTTCTTCTGCGCCATGCGCGGCAGAATCACGCGCTCGAGCAGAATGAAGAGCGCCGGAGTGGCGAGCATCGAGAGCGCCGTCACCGCCACCAGCGGCTTCGACACGTCGCTGCCCCACACCTTGTTCTGCTCGCCGAACGAGATGAGTACGAAGGCGAACTCCCCCACCTGCGCGAGCGCCACCGCCACCAGCCAGCTCGCGCTCGTGTCGAGCTTGAAGAGCTTCGCGAACAGCCCCATCGCTGCGGCCTTGAGCACCATCACGCCGACGAGCAGCCCCGCGATGAGCAGCGGCCGCTCGACGAGGAGGTGAAAATCAATCTCCGCCCCCACCGAGATGAAGAAGAGGCCGAGCAGGAGGCCCTTGAAGGGCTCGATGTCGCTCTCCAACTCATGCCGGTACTCGCTGTCGGCCAGCACCACGCCGGCGAGGAAGGTGCCCAGGGCCGGGGACAGCCCCACCGCCTGCATCAGCCACGCGATGGCCACCACCAGCAGCAGCGCAAAGGCAGTGAAGACCTCGCGCACCCGCGTCTCGGCCAGCAGCCGGAAGGCGGGGCGGATCACGAAGCGGCCCGCGAAGACGATGAGCGCCACCGCGCCGAAGATGAAGAGCGCCTGCAGCCAGCCGGGGCGCGTCGCTTCGTCGCTGGTGGGCGCGGTGACGCCGCCGATGGCGAGCAGCGGGAACACCGCAAGAATGGGGATGACGGAGACGTCTTGAAACAGCAGCACCGAGAACGTCGCCTGCCCGCCTGCCGTCTTGAGGAGCCCCTTCTCGGCGAGGCTCGAGAGCACGATGGCCGTCGACGACATGGCGAAGACGAGGCCGACCGCGAGCGCGAGCCTCCAGTCGACGCCGAGCACCACGCCCACGCCCGTCACCAGCGCCGCCGTGCCCACCACCTGCATGCCACCCAGCCCGAAGATGGGTTTGCGCAGCTGCCACAAGAGCGAGGGCCGCAGCTCGAGGCCGACGAGGAAGAGCATCATCACCACGCCGAACTCGGCGAAGTGCATCACGTGCGCGCCTTCGCCGACGAGGCCGAGCACGTGGGGGCCGATGAGCACGCCGGCGATGAGGTAGCCGAGCACGCTCCCGAGGCCCAGGCGGCGGGCGACGGGCACGCAGAGCACCGCGGCCACGAGGTAGATGAGGGCCTGGAAGAGAATCGAGTTGCTCACGCGTCGCCTCCTTTCTTCTTCGTCAGCGACTTCAGCTCGGCGTTGAGCCGCGTCACCGAGGCCGCCTTCTCGAGGTCGAGCGTGTCGTCGCGCAGCGCCTCGAGCAGCAGCTTGTACTCGTCGATGTGGTGCGCGAGCTCGTCGGGGCGCTCGTACTTGAAGGCCGAGTGCACCACGAAGGGCGCGAGGAACTGCATCTTGCAGAGCCGCGCGGTCAGCTCGTACGGCGCGAGCAACTGCTTCACGGTGTACAGGTTGTAGCCGCCCGTCTGGTACACCTGCTCGGGCCCGCCGGTGCTCACCACGTTGAGCGTGATTTTGCCCTCGAGGTGGTGGCCCTTCGAGCCGTAGGCCCAGTTGTGCTCGAGCACGAGGTCCTGCCACTCCTTGAGGATGGCGGGCGTGGAGTACCAATAGAACGGGTGCTGAAAGACGACGACGTCGTGCTCGGTGAGCAGCTGCTGCTCGCGCTTCACGTCGAGGTCCATCGAGGGGTACGCCTCGTAGAGGTCGTGCACGAAGACGCCGGGCACCTTCTCGGCCGTGGTGGCGAGCACGCGGTTGACGCGAGAACGCTCGAGCATCGGGTGCGCGAGCAACACCAGGACACGGCGGGCGGGCATCGGCCGTGCACCATAGGCGGCTCGCGTGCTGCCGCGTGATGGGCTGTGTGCTCCCCGGTGGAACAGCCAGCGCCGCGTTCCAGAAGGGGAGGGCGTTCGGCGACCGCTCCAGAACGCGTGACGTCTGTCTGCGCGCTCGGCGAACCGGTCACAATGGGGCCGTGCTTTCCGAGTTCCTCTCGTTGATGAAGCGGTTCGGCCGGGTGGGTGGGGTGGTGCTGCTCCTCCTCGGCGTGGCCGCGCTGTGCGTCGCGGGGTGGGTGGTGCAGGGCGCCTTGCCGCTGCCCGAGAACGGCGGGGCGCTCGACTTCGGCAAGGTGCTGGTCTTTGCGCTCGTCGCGGCGGCGCCTGGGGTGTTCCTGTTGGTGAACGGGGCTGTTGATCAAGGGCTCCGGTCGCCCAGCCCCGTGGACGGATGATCAGCTGCGCGAGCGGCTCGCAGCCATCGCTCCATGGTTGGTGTGTCTCGACTGCCGGCTGCCGGTCGACGTTCCGCCGTGCTCGGGGTGTGGCCAGCGCTCGTCGTGCCTGGAAGTGCGCACCGACGCCGACCGCGACAACGCGCGCGTGTTGCTGGGGCTGATCAGCGCTGACGCTGTCTCCCTCGCCTCCTCCGGAGGCGGTCGGGGAGATGAGGGAGACCCCGCGTCGCACTGATCATCGTTGTGCTTGCAGTGCAGCGCCAGAGAGAGCGAGGGAGCGCACGGAAGCGCGGCACGCTCGGGTTCGCGCCGCAGGAAGGTCAGCGCGCGCGGCTCAGCGCCACGCCAGCACGCGGTAGAACGCGGTGGTCAGGACGCCGTCGGCGTCGCCCGTGTACTGAAAGCCGATGCCCGACGTCCAAAAGCCCCAGGCGTTGCAGGAGCTGAGCGCCACGTAGATGGTGTTGTTGTCGGAGGTCGTGTTGATGGGGTTGATGCACGAGTTGCCGTCATTGAAGCCCGACGTCGCCGAGATGACGCGGGTGATGCACGAGCCCAGCGCACCTCCGGTGATGGCGCCGCAGGCCAGCAGCTCGATGTGCGAAGGCGTGGCGCCGAAGTTGTGGGTGAAGGTGTAGTTGTTGTTGCTGGCGACCGCCGTCCACCCGGAGTCGTAGTTGGGCTGCACGCGGCCGGTGACGATGACGTTGCTCTCGATGCGTGTACCGCCGGTGTACTCGCCGGCATGGTTCACGAAGAGCGTGTCGCCCGAGTCGTCGTCGGTGCCGAGCAGCGCGAGGTTGCGGCTGTTGCCGCTGGTGCCCGCGCCGCCCTGAATCCACACGTCGTGGGTCGTGTCACCGAAGTCGGACCGCAGCGAGCCGGCGACCACCGTGTTGCCGGTGATGTTCGTGGCGGCCAGCGTCGTGGTGCCGGTGACGTTCAGGGTGCCCGTGACGCTGACGTTCGCGCTGCCGGCGGCACCGACCTTCTGCTCGAGCCAGGTGCGCAATTGGTTGAAGTTGCCGTTGACCTGCGAGGCGACGGCGGGGCTGTCGGCGTTGAAGACCGTCAGTTGACCGAACGCGACCGAGGCGACCACCAGCACCGATGCCACGAGCCAGCGCGCCCGAAACTGGCGCTGACGCTCGACCTCGGCCAGGCGCTGCTTGAGCACTTCAACTTCACGGAGCACGGCTTCCAGGCGCACGTCGGACATGCGCGGCGACATAGCAGAGGTGTCGAGTGCTGATCAGTCGAGTGCCGACGTGCGGTGCAGGCTTCTCGAGAACAGCAGCAAGAGGACGACGTCGCCGACCAACTGCGCGAGGAGAAGGGGCCAGCTCCGGGTGAGCAGGCCTCCGAGGTGAGCACCACGAGCGCACAGGCGGCGATGGCGCCGCTCTCGAAGGAGAGCAGTCGTGCATTGTCCCAGCGGGCGAGCCCGCGAACGGCCTTGAGCCGAACGGCCGCCGCTGGAGCCATGAGCAGTCGGAGTGCGACCACGCGAGAGGGCTGCTCAGAGCCCCTGGCTTCTGTCGACCTGACTGCTTTCAGGTTGAGCCACCTGGACGGCGAATACGACCCGGTTGTCGACAGAGGTCGATGAGTGTCAAATTAGACACTAAGCGGCACGCAGCGACAACTCGTCCGGCTTCGCGCGCCCCCCCGTGAGGTGGCTCCGGCAGTGGCCCGCGGTGCCTCGTCGCGCTCGTGTCGCGAGGGCAGCCGCGACGCTGCCCTTGAAGAACGCGGTGGCAACGCATGCTCACACAGGCCCACCGGTGTTTGCTCGAGCTTTGACCTCGTACAGCACGTGTTCAGAGGGTCGTGCGACGTGCTCCAGCAGTGAGGCTCAGGTCTCGACCTGCCCCGTGAGGAGACCGGCGAGGTCGCCCGAGGCCGTGCGCCCGACGATGAAGGTCGAGATGTTGCGGGTGCCGAAGCGCACCACCGTCAAGTCCGTCAGCTGGCTCTCGAGGAGCTGCTTCAGCTCACCGAAGCGGCGTGCCTGGTCGACCGACGCCGGGTCACCCGGGTCGTTGGGCGTCGCGAGCCGCGTCAAGAAGGCCTGCGCGTCGCGCACCTCGCTGCCCTGCCGCTGCGCGAGCCGCGTGCCGCCCGACATCACCGAGTCGATGAGCCGGTCGTGCGCCGGCGTGAGCTTCTGGCGAAGGAGGTGCGGCGTGATGGCCGCCGAGCCGATGTTGTTCGCCGAGAGGAAGCGCAGGTTCGCGTCGGTCTCGCTCATCAGGGTCAGCCCGTCGGTCGCCGCCTCGAGCGCGGCCTTGAGCTGGGTGGTCGACATGGGGCCCGTCGTCACCGACGGCACCTTCTGACCGCGCAGGAAGAAGAAGTCCTCCACCAGGTCGGACGGCAGCTTCGCGCCATCGGCCAGCGACAACTTGCCATCGG
>JBILUC010000141.1:0-6562 GCA_044371205.1 Archangium sp. | reverse complement strand
GTGGTGGCTGGTCGGCATTGCGGCCAGCGGCGTGTTGGTGATCTCGACCGCGATGGATCCTTATCGAGGCAAGCTCTACCTCGACCAGGCGCCACTCGAAGCCGGCCCGCTGCGGACACGACTCGTCACGGTGCTCGACGCAGCTCAGGTGCCGTTCGGCGAGATCGTGGTGGTGAAGACCTCAGAGAAAACGGTGCGGGTGCAGGCCGCCTTCGCCGGCACGGGCCCGACGCGCACGATTCTGCTGACGGACACGCTGCTCTCCTCGATGACGGAGTCAGAGATCGTCGCAGCCGTGGCCCACGAAGCGGGGCATGTGAGCGAGTCGCGCTGGCCGGGCCGCATCCTGACGCCGCTGGCGCTGTTCGGGCTGCTGGGCTTCGTCGAGTTCTTGTTCGTTCGTTCCACGCGACGTGGCTGGTTCGGCATCACCGAGCGCGGAGACGTTCGGATTCTCCCGCTGCTGGTGGTGGCGTTCGACCTCACGACCACCATCGCCGCTCCGTTCAGCGCCGCGCTCACGAGACAACGTGAACTCGACGCTGATCGCTTCGCGCTCACGTTGACGAAGGATGCCGCCTCGCTGTCATCGCTCCTCGTGAAGCTGGGGCGCATCAACAAGGTCGACCCAGATCCACCGCGTTGGTACGTGCTCTCGGGCGTCACCCACCCCACCATTCTCGAGCGCGTCGCCGTGATTCAGAAGAACGCGACGCCGCCGCCGATGACACCGGTGAGCGCAGGCACTTCCGAGCAGCAAGAGCCGGGAGTCATGCGGTAACGCGCCTCGGCCTCGAGGAAGAAGTACTTGCCGATCATCACGTCGAGACCCGCTGCGCCGGCGAACCCGAAGGAGTACTTGCCGGGGTTCGCCAGGTTCTCATTGCCGGAAAAAGAGGCCGAGATGTAGGGCTTCACCGGCGAGCGCGGGAGCAGCGAGAGCTTCACGCCGAGCATGTCCCACGTGCGACCTTCCATGCGGAACTCGAGGTCGCTGCGGAGCGAGAGCCACCGGGTCAGTCGCAGCTCGATGCCGGGTGAATGCGCAAAGTTCGGAGTGCTGAACTGCACGTCGCCACCGGGAGCGGAGACGTTCGAGGAGACGCCCGGCATGTACTTGATGGCGAGGAAGCCAGGCCGCTCTTCACGCTTCGGTGCAGGCGCCTGCACGACGACCTGCGGCTGCGCGTACACGAGGGGAGGATTCGAGTAGCGCACGACCGGCGGTGGAGCGACGACGACCGGGGGCGGTGCGTAGACGATGGGGGGCTGCGAGTACTCGACGACCGGCGCGGCCTGCACCACCACGGGCGCAGGGACGACCATCACTTCCTGGCAGTTTCGTCGGAGCTTGCTGGCACCGATGAAGACGCTCCCCAGCTGAATGCCGATGCCCTTGCGGCAGTGCGCCAACGCCGGCGTGGCCATCCCTACGGCAGTCATGACAGCGATCAGGCGAACAAGACGCGGCATCTGGCCTCCTGGGAAGTCAGATGCCGGTCGTCTGAAAAGTGATCTGTGCCTGATGCGCTTTTTTTCGTTCAGCTCACCGCACCGAATCGCCGCAGGAGCGCCTCGGCCTTCGTGCGCACCGGCGACTTCAGATCTGCAGCCGCGCGGAGGTCGTCGAGACCACCCAGGTCACCGCGCAGGCACCGCAGCTCACCCCGGTTGACGAGCGCAAGCACCGAACCGCTGTCCATCGCCAGAGCCTTTTCGTAAGCGGTGCGGGCCTCTTCAACCTTGCCTTGATGCTGGAGGACAGCCCCGAATGCCGCGAGAAATCTGGCGTTGGTGGGGTCCAACACCGTCAGCCCCTCCAGCACAACCGTGGCGCCCTCGACTTCCCCTGCGTCGACAAGGTCGAAGGCCTTGTTCACGATGGAGTCGAGCTGGGATTTCGTGAATCCGTATTTGCGAGCGAGGGTAGTCATGGGGATCACTTGAGGTTTCGAACCGAGTTCATCGCCACGTCCGACCAGAGCTTGGACATGTTCGACATCATCTGCTGCAGCTGCGACATCATGTTCGTCAGCGACTGAATTTGTGTCTGCAGCATCGCGATCTTCTGTGCGTTGAGCGTCGCCTTCGTCGGGTCCTTCGAGGCCTCCTCTGCCAGCTTGATCATCTGCGCTTGAAGGTGGTCAGCCGCATTCGCGAGGTTCTCCGTTGCCCCCTCGAGACCTGGTTTCGTCGATGGAGCGGGCAAGGGAATCTGGTCGGCGGCCGAAGTGGTCCCGCTGTTTGAGGCAGAGCTCTGAGTCGCTCCTGTCGGCCCACCAGAAGGTGTCGCTCCAGCTAGAGGAACGGCCCCGGGCACCGTCGGCTTCGGGGGCACTTCTGGAACCTCCAGCCGACGCCCTTCCAACTCGCTGACTCGGCGCGAAAGATCAGCCAGGTACGACTGGGCAGCTCGCATGTCGATGCCCAACCCACCAACCAACGTCTCCTTTTTCGGCAGGTCCCGCCAAACATCCCCGTGCGCGAGCAACCACGTGGCAGCGGCCTTCATCTCAGGGCTGCCCGTTCGCATGAGATCGTTGAGTTCGTCGGGGGTCAGAACGAGGTCGAACTCTTCGCGCTGAAGAAGAACAGAAAGTGCATTCTTCGCCTCGAGCAAGGGAGCCAGATCCTTGTCCAGTTGCGCATTCGCAGCTTTGTAGGATTCGGCCTGCGCCTTGGTTTGCTGCCAGTCATACAGGTCCTGGTCGTACTGAGCCTGCGCGGGATCCACCGTCGCGGTCCGGGCGCCGTCCGTAGGTGCGGTTGCCGTCGGCGCGAAGCCATCAGTCGAGCCGACGGCGGTGTTGTGAACGGTGCGAGGCGACGAGTGCTGCGGGCGAATTGGTGCGGACTCGTCATTCGCAGTGGTGATGTCAGCGACCGAACGGGTGGAATCAACTCTGGGTGCCATGTGTGCGTCTCCGTGTGGTGGCTCGAAAGCCGGTTGGTAATGGGACGCAAGTGCGGCTGGCGGGCCATTGGGCCGAGCTGAGATTTCGAGCACTTAGGCCTGGAAACTCGTCCCTTCGCGAACTGCACAGTCCGATTCACGAGACGGCACCGCACGCGTAGGGTGGCCGCGTGCGAGCGCTCGGCCTCGATCTGGGAACGAAGACCATCGGCCTCGCTGTGACCGACGAGCTCGGCATCACCGCCCAGGGCATCGAGACGCTCGAGCGACGCGGGCCACGCAAAGACCTCGACGCCTTGCTCAAGCACGCGACTGAGCTCTCAGTCGACCGCTTCGTCATCGGACTCCCGCTCAACATGGACGGCAGCGAAGGCCCGCGCGCGAAAGCCACGCGAGAGTTCGGCGCGACGCTCGAGACCGCGAGCACCCTGCCCGTCATCTACTGGGACGAGCGCCTCACCACGGTCGCCGCCCACCGGATGCTGCTCGAGGCCGACGTCTCCAGAAAGAAGAGGAAGGAGGTCGTCGATCAGATCGCCGCCGTCCTCATCCTCCAGGGCTGGATGGATTCGCTGAGGACCCCGTCCGCCTACCGGGACGACGACATCGACTGAAACCCCTGATTTCGCGGGGCGCGTGACTGGCCGCGCGGCTGCACAAGTGGGCTCCGACCTTCACCGGAGACCCCATGAGCATCGACGCCCTCAGCCATTCGTCACATCTCGAAGCGCCGTCCCACGAGCCAGAATCCCCGGCCCACTCCACCAGGAGCAGCCAGTCGTCCTACGGCATGAACGACGTGGCGAACTCGATGTCGGAGTTCAGCCGCCTCGCCAGTGACTCCGCTGAGCCGACCGGGCGCACGAGCTCGAGCGCGTCGAGCAACAGCGGCCAATTCGATCTCTTCTCTGCGCTGGGCTCGCTCTTCGGCGGCGCACAGCAGGGAGGCAACGCGCAGCAGTTCGATCTCTTCACCTTGCTCGCCGGCATCTTCGACTTCGCCGGCACGCAGGCCGCGAACGCCTCTGGAGCCAACGGCGGCCCTTCCCAGGCGAACCCCGACGTCGTCATTCAGCGGGAAGACGCCGGCGTGAAGGAAGAAGCGAACTGGTCGGGAGAGACTGGCGATGAGCACTTCAAGGCAAAGGGCCGCGCGAACGCCGAAGTGCACGCCACCACCAAGACCTTCACCGAGACCGTGAACGACGGAAAGTCAGTGAAGGCGCGCGCGCACGCTGAAGCGCGCGCTGGCATGTCGGCAGAAGCCGAAGGCTCGGTGCACACCGACGTCGGCACCATCAACGGCAAGGCGCGGGTCTCAGGCGAAGCCTTCGCGATCGCCGATGCCCAGGCCGAGGCTGGCCCGAACGGTGCGAGCGCCGAAGCGATGAACGCCGTGGGCGCGCTCGCGCAGGCGAAAGCCGAGACCAACATGAGCATGGCGAACGGCATGGTGACGGGTCAGGCCGACGCTCGCGCCGAAGCCGGCGGTGGCGCGCAGGCCAAAGGCAAGGTCGGCGTCACCTTCGCTCCGCCTCAGGTCGCGGTGAACGCGAAGGCCGAAGCGTTCGCAGGTGCCCGAGCCGGCTACTCGGCGAAGGGCGGCGTTGCTGGTGTCGGGTACGGCATCGAATGCGAAGTCTGGGCGGGCGTCGGCGCAAAGGCTGAGATCAACGGCGGCATCGACAAGGATGGAAAGCTCAAACTCGATTTCGCAATCGGCATTGCCTACGGCGTCGGCGGCCAGGTGAAATTCGGCGTCGAGATCGATCTCAAGGAAGTCGCGAAGACCGCGAGCAAGGTGCTCAGCTTCCTCGGCGGCGGCTTCTTCGGAGCCATCGCCGGCATGTTCGGAGGCGGCTCGGGCAACGGGCAGCACGCCTCGAAGGCCATCACCGACACCGTTCAGAAAATGGCCCCCGCGATGGGCCAGACCGCTGCCAACGCGGTCGCGCCCGCCATCCAGCAGACCGTCGACGACTCGCAGCACGAAGAGTCTTTCGAAGAGACCCACGAAGAATCGCAGGCCCATTCGCTGATCTGAGGACACGACCATGAACCTGAACCTTCTCCCCCTGTTGACGGAAGCCGAGCGGTACCTCTCGTTGAAAGATCTCGACCGCGCTGCCGAGTGCTTCGTTCGCGCGCGTGAGGCCTGCCAGGACACGACGCCGCTCCCCACCGTGGGCCTCGCGCGCATCGCGGCGCTGCTGGGCCGCGTCGACGAGGCGACCCTCATTCTCGACGAGGTGCTCAAGCGTTTCCCGAAGTGCGCCGAGGCGCTGACCTACCGGGGCCTCTCTGAGGAAGCGCGGGGCCAGCTGTCGCAGGCCATCAACTTCCACATGCGCGCCCTCGCTGTCGACCCGACGCTCGAGACCGCCCACTTCAACCTCGGCCGCTCGTACGCACAGTTGGGCCGGTGGGACCTCGCGGCAGCGAGCTACCAGTTGGCGATTCAGCACGGAGCGCGCTCGGCTCCGGTCAAGGTGCAGCTCGGCACGGCGCTGTTCAAGGCGCGCCGCACGAGCGAGGCCCTGAAGGTTCTCGCGTTGACCGTCAGCGCACACCCGAAAGATCTCGACGCGATCGTCACGCTGGCCGACGTGCTCGTCGAGACCGGCGCGCTTGGAAAGGCGGCCGAGCTGCTCGACAACGCGGCCCAGCGGATCCCCGATGAGGCGGTCATCTCCTCGCGTCGCGCGGCGATCGCGTTGCGCATGAAGGATCTCGACGCGGCGTACCGAGAGGCGCGGCGCACCACCACCATCGCCCCCAAAGACGAGGAGGCCTGGTTGTTCGAAGCGGTGGTCGGCACCATGCGGCTCGACTTCGAAGGTGCGACGAAGGCCCTGAAGCAGGTGTTGCGCCTCAACCCAACGAACTGGCGCGCCCACTACCACCTCGGCGGCATCGCTGATGCGATGCGCTTGCGGAAGGTCGCCCAGAAGCACTACCGCGCTGCCCTCCAGGCCAACCCCGGAGCATGGGAGCCACTCAACAACCTCGCGGTGAACCTGCTCGAAGAAGGCTCTGCCTCGGCGGTGAAGGAAGCGCGCCTGCTGCTGGAGCGCGCAGTGACCTTCCGGCTGACGCCCGACGCGGTGATGACGCACTACAATCTGGCGATCACCTGCCTCAAGCTCGGCGAGCTCGGCGCGGCACGGCGTTCTGCGCGTGAGCTGCTGCGGCTGGCTCCGACGGATCACCCGATGGCGGCCGAGGCCCACCGGATTCTCAAGGTCGCTGCGTGAGCTACTGCGCCTCGTCGTCGGCGACCTGATCGAGCGCCAGGGTCTGCTCGTTGTCGGCGAGTGCGCCCCGCAGTGAACGGAGCGCACCGCGCACGTGCTCTGAACGGTCGGCCGGGGAAGGTGTTCCCGTGGGGTGCTGTTCGTCGGCCCCACCGGGCGTCTCCGCGTGCTCGATGCGCTTGTTCACCCGCGCCATGAGCACGCCTGCCTGACTGGGGCCGGTCTGAAGAGTGCGCGCAAGCTCGAGGTGACCGCGGTAGAGGTCCAGCGCATCGAGGAAGGCAGCGTCACCCACCTCGAGCAGCAACCGGGCCCCTTCCGCGATGGGCTCCTCAGCGCCGTCGACGTCGCCCTGCAGCGCCTGCACCGCCGCCTGAACGGCGAACGACAGACC
>JBILUC010000140.1:0-6679 GCA_044371205.1 Archangium sp. | reverse complement strand
GCGACCGTCCGAGAATCCACCGGTAAGCCGTATGCGGGAAACCCGCACGTACGGTTTGAACGGGGGTGGTGCTTCCGGAACTGGCAGTTCAACTCGCAGTAAAGGAAGCACCATCTACCAATGAGCTCGGGACTGTCGGTGCTGAGGCGGGTGCTGTTCTCGAAGAAGCCCGCGCTGGTGCCCGAAGGAACGAAGGTCGAGCCGCTCGAAGCCGAGGTCTCGTTCTCGAAGTTCGATGCGGAGCGCCTGGCGAAGTACCGCGAGGTCTGCGGGTGGAAGCGCGACGACGTGCCGCTGACCTGGCCGCACGTGATGGCGAGCCAGCTGCATCTGGGGCTGCTCTCGTCGCCTCGCTTCCCGGTGCGTTTGCTCGGCCTCGTGCAATGGGCGCATCGCGGGTGACCTGAACCCGATTCATCTCTTTGACGTGACGGCGAAGGCGTTCGGGTTTCCCCGCGCCATCGCGCACGGCATGTGGTCGCTCGCGCGCATCGCAGCGGAGCTCGACACGAGGGCGCCCTGCACGTTGACCTGTCAGTTCAAGCTGCCGCTCTTCTTGCCCTCGCAGCCTGTGCTCGAGCTGAGCGCCGACGGGGCCTTCACGCTCTTCGACGAGCGCCGGGAGAAGCCGCACGTCGCCGGCGCGCTCAGTCGAGGGTGAGCTTCTCGTCGACGTCGGCCTCGGTGAGCACCGGCTGCGGCAGCGTGTCGAGCAGCGGGCGCAACACGTTCATCGCGGGGGGCACGTAGGGGCCGACTTCGGCGCCGAACTCCTGCACGTAGACGTTGGTGACCTCGACGAGGTTCGTGTCTTTCGAGGGGAAGCTGCCGGCGGCGGTGCTCGACCACGCTTCGCGCCCATCGGGGCAGCGGGCGAGCGAGCCCTTCAACTCAATCTCAAAGCCGTCGCCCTTCGCGGTGAGCGCGGGCTTCAAGAGGAGCACGCCCTCGATGGCGTCTTCACCGCCGCACACTTCGGTCAGCTGCGGAGCCGTGGCGGCGCTCACTTCCTTCTTCACGAGGAAGTCGCGCTTCTGGTTCACGTAGCGGCGCGCGATGCGGGCGAACGCCTCGCCGGCCTTCTCTTTCCCGTCGGGCAGGGGCGAGACCACGAGGGCCAGGCGCTTCACGGCCTTCTGATCAGCCTGCGCCCAGTCGTCGCGAACGAACGACGCCTTCACGATGGAGCAACCGGAGACGAAGGCGAACACCAGCACGAAGAACGGGACTCTCATGGGCGCGGCACTGTAGCGAATCGCATCGACGCCCCGAGCGCGACTTGCTCTGTTGCGCGCCATGCGAGCTCTCTTCATCGCGTCTCTTGGCTTCGTGGCGTGCACCTCGGTGCAGACGGTCACCCCTGCGCCGCCGCTCGCCGTCTCGCCCGAAAAGCCCGTGGTCGCTGCGCCACCGCCTCCGCCCGAAGACCCGTACCTCTGGCTCGAAGAGGTCGACGCGCTGAAGTCGCTCGAGTGGGTGAAGGCGCGGAACGCGGTCTCGACGAAGGAACTGGAAGCCGTGCCCGCGTACGCGGCGCTGCGCGATCGCCTGAAGGCCATCTACGACTCGAAGGAACGCATCCCCTGGCCTGAGGTGCAGGCCGGACAGCTGTACAACCTGTGGAAGGACGAGGCACACCCGCGTGGCCTGTGGCGCCGCACCTCGCTCGCCGAGTTCAAGAAGCCCGCGCCGAAGTGGGAGACGGTGCTCGACGTCGACGCGCTCGGCGCCGCTGAGAAGCAGAGCTGGGTGTGGAAGGGCGCCGACTGTCTGCCTCCGAAGGAAGAGCGGTGTCTGATTGAGCTCTCGCCCGGCGGTGGTGATGCGGTGGTGGTGCGTGAGTTCGACACCGTGAAGAAGGCCTTCGTCGAGAACGGCTTCTCGGTGCCGCTCGCGAAGACCGACGTCACCTGGAAAGACCAGGACACGCTCTTCGTCGGCACCGACTTCGGTCCCGGCTCGCTCACCACCTCGGGCTACCCGCGGCTGGTGAAGGAATGGAAGCGCGGCACGCCGCTGGGTGAGGCGAAGGTGCTCGCGGAAGGCGACGACACCGACGTGGCCATCTCTGCGGTGCACGAGTGGGATCACGGCAAGCCGCGCGACTGGGTGGTGCGCGCGAAGACCTTCTTCTCCGACGAGACGTGGCTGGTCGAGGGCGGTCAATTGGTGAAGATCGACAAGCCCGACGACGCGACGGTGAGCGGGTGGGACGATCAAGCGCTGGTGCAGCTGCGGTCCGACTGGGTCATCAACGAGAAGATCTTCAAGGCGGGCTCGTTGCTGGTCGAGCCGCTCGCCGCGCTGAAGGCCGGCAAGTTCGAGTTCACGTTGCTGTTCGAGCCCAAGCCGAACTCAGCGCTGGTGAGCGTGACGGAGTTGAAGAGCGCGCTGGTCATCAAGTCGCTCGAAGACGTGAAGACGGTGCTGACGGTCGTCACGCGCGGCAAGAAGGGCTGGGACCAGAAGCGCCTCGAGACGCAGGGCCTCACCGACGCGAGCGTGGATTCGTACGACGCCACCTCGAGCGATGACTACTTCTTCTACGAGGCCGGCTTCGTGTCGCCGGGCGCGCTGTCGCTGGGCTCGTTGTCGAAGCCCAGGCGCGAGGTGCTCAAGTCGATGCCCTCGTTCTTCAAGACCGACGGGCTCGAGGTCACGCAGCACTTCGCGACGAGCAAAGACGGCACGAAGGTTCCCTACTTCCTCGTGGCGAAGAAGGGCCTCGTGCTCGACGGCAGCGCGCCCACGCTGCTCGAGGGGTACGGCGGCTTCGAGGTGTCGCTCTCGCCGGAATACGACCCGGCGACGGGCGCGGCGTGGATCGAGCGGGGAGGCGTCTACGCGTTGGCGAACATTCGCGGCGGCGGTGAGTACGGCCCGGCGTGGCACCAGGCGGCGCTGCGCGAGAAGCGCCAGGCGGCGTACGACGACTTCGCGGCCGTCGCCGAAGACCTCATCGCACGCAAGGTCACGAGCGCACCGAAGCTGGGGATTCTCGGAGGCAGCAACGGCGGCCTGCTCACCGGCGTCATGCTCACGCAGCGGCCCGAGCTGTTCGGCGCCATCGTGTGCCTCGTGCCGTTGCTCGACATGAAGCGGTACCACCTGCTGCTCGCCGGCGCGTCGTGGATGGAGGAGTACGGAGACCCGAGCAAGCCCGATGACTGGAAGCACCTCTCGGCCTTCTCACCGTACCAGAACGTGAAACCGGGCACGAAGTACCCGCGCACGTTCTTCGCGACCTCGACGCGCGACGACCGGGTGCACCCGGGCCACGCGCGCAAGATGGTGGCGCGGTTGCTCGAGTACGGCGTCGACCTGCTCTATTTCGAGAACACCGAGGGCGGGCATGCGGGCGCGGCCGATGCGGGGCAGCGCGCGCGGTTGAACGCGATGGCCTTCACGTTCCTCGGCAAGCAGCTGGGGTTGCCCTGATGCGCGTGTCGTCGAAGCTGGTGACGCGGTTGTTCGCGCTCGCGGTCGCGGTGAGCACCATGCCTGCGCTCGCGACCGAGAGTGGGCACGGAGACCCGGCGGCGCCCGTGGTGTTGGCGCTCGCCGTCATCCTGGTGGCGGCGAAGTTCGGTGGAGATCTCGCCACGCGCATCAAGCAGCCGGCGGTGCTGGGTGAGCTGCTGGTCGGCGTGGTGTTGGGCAACGTGTCGTTGCTCGGGCTGAACATCTTCGAGCCGATCAGCACCAACACCTTCATCGACATGTTCTCGCGCGTGGGCGTGATCATCCTGCTGTTCGAGGTGGGTCTCGAGAGCACCGTCGCGCAGATGATGAAGGTGGGCGTGTCGGCGCTGCTGGTGGCGTGTGTGGGCGTGGTGACGCCGTTCGTGCTCGGGTACTTCACGACGCGCTGGTTGTTGCCCGACCACAGCACCTACGTGGCGATGTTCATCGGGGCGACGTTGACGGCCACGAGCGTGGGCATCACCGCGCGCGTGCTCAAAGACCTGCAGAAGAGCCAGACGCCCGAGGCGCGCATCATTCTGGGCGCGGCGGTCATCGACGACGTGCTGGGCCTCGTCATCCTCGCGGTGGTGATTGGCATCATCGGCGCGGCCGACAAGGGCTCCGAGCTGGCGACGAGTGAGATTCTCATCACCCTTGGGAAAGCAGTCGGCTTCCTCGTCGGAGCGCTGGTGCTCGGCGTGTGGGCGTCACCGCGGCTGTTCAAGTTCGCGTCGCGGCTCAAGGCGAACATGGTGCTGCTCGCGTTCGGCCTGGGCTTCTGCTTCTCGCTGGCGTGGCTCGCCGACTTCATCGGCCTGGCGCCCATCGTCGGTGCGTTCGCCGCCGGCCTCATTCTCGAAGACGTGCACTACGCCGACTTGAAGACGAAGGAAGAGCACACGCTCGAGGAGCTGGTGCACCCCATCTCGTACTTCCTGGTGCCGGTGTTCTTCGTGTTGATGGGCATGCGCACGGACTTGAAGTCATTCGCGGCCCCGGGCGTGTTGTCGTTGGCGGGGTCGCTCATCGTGGTGGCCATCATCGGCAAGCTGGTCGCGGGCGTGGGCGCGCTGGGCAAGGGGCTCGATCGCATCAGCATCGGCGTGGGCATGATTCCGCGCGGGGAAGTGGGGCTCATCTTCGCCAGCATCGGCAGTCAGCTGATGGTGAAGGGCGAGCGCGTGGTCGACCCGCAGATCTTCTCGGCGGTGGTGGTGATGGTGATCGTCACCACGATGATCACGCCGCCGGTGTTGAAGTGGACGCTGAACCGGAAGCCCGCGGCTGGGTAACGACGACGAGAAGACCGGGTTCCCATGAGTTCTGGCTCGGACGGTCCACGTGACATGCAACCCACGACCCATTTGCGGCCGTCTGCAGACCCCCACCGAAGTGAGATGGGCCGCTGATTCCGTACAGGAGAATCCCGGCGCTGCTGCAGGTACTGCGTGAGGCGCTGCTCGCCCGAGGTGAAGTCGACACCAACGCTCGTCTTCGCGAAGCGCTTCTTCGCGTTGCGCGCGTTGGTGTGCGTCAGGAGGTTGCCGTTGGCATCCCACTCGAAGACGGTCGGGTGCTCGTCCTCATCCTTCCACTCCTGCAACAGTCCGTCGGTGTCGCTTCGGTAGGCAGCCTCGACGAAACGACCTTCCTGGTCGGTGATGCGCGTCACGCGGCCTTGCGCGTCGAGCGTCAACTCGGTGCGCTGTCCGTCTTGCGCCACCAGCGCCCGCACCGCCCCGGAGGCTTCGCGCTCCACCGTGGTGACGTCGCCGTTCACGTCGGTGATGGAGGCGAGGCCGTTGGGCCCCCAGGTGAATTGCCACAGCAGCAGGCCCGTGCGCGCCGACACCGTGCGCAGGTGACGGCCGCGTGCGTCAAACGCATACACCTCTTCACCGTCAGGGCTGGGCACGAGGCGGCTCGCGTTGAGGGTGGGCAGCGAGACTTCGTGCCGCGTGGTGGTGGGCCCGCGGTGCACCACCAGCAGCTTGCCGTTTCGGCGCATCGTCAGTTCGCCAAGTCCGTTGAGCAGCGTTGCAGCGGCAGCGCCATCAGCGGGCCGACTCCCGGAAGGCGCTGCGCGCACGCCGCCGAGGAAGAGGCTCATCGTGCCGTCGGGGTACACCGCGCGGACGCCGGGGCCGCGCAAGCCGCAGCCCGTGGTGCCCGACTCGCCAACGTAGACAGTTCCGTCGTCACCCACCGCCAGTCCCGTGAAGCCCGAGAAGCACGTCGCGCGGGCGTCGGTTTCTTCGGGGTCGACGCTCGAGCCGCCGCCGGCAATGAGACGCACGCGCCCATCGGCCTCGATGCGACGCACGACGTAGTCTGACTTCCCGCCGCCCGAGTCGTAGCGGCCACGAAGAGCGTGCCGTCCGGTGCTTGAGCCAACCAGTGTTCTCCGCCGCGGAAGCCGATGCCCTTCGCGTCACCTTCAAACTGCACGTCGCTGCCTGCGTAGCCGCCGGCCATCGTCTTGATGACGCCGGCTTCGACTCGCCGCAGCGTGGTGCCCACCATGTTGTCCGCGGCCATGAAGTACAGGTACCCATCGACGCCCACCATGATGTCAGTCAGCCCATCGAGGCGCGCCTGCAGCGCCGGCGTGTCATCGCGCGAGTAGCCCTGCGTGCCGCTCCCGACGACAGTCGACAAGAGCCCCGTCGAGCGCTCGAGCTTGCGAATTCGAAAGTTGGAGGTGTCTGCGATGTACAGGTTTCCGTCCCTGTCCGTCGTCAGGGCGCGGGCTCCGTCGAAGCGGCCAGTTCTCGCATCAAGGCCGTCGCCCGCGAAGCCGGTGTTGATGTCGCCTGCCACCGTACGCACGCCGCCGTCGGGCGGCAGGAGTCGGACGCGCGCCTGCTTCTCGACGAAGAAGAGTCCCTGTGGCCCCTCCTCGATGAAGGGGAAGGGCCCTGTGTCCAGCGTGTCGGCGCCCGCGTCTTCATCGAAGTTGCCGCCGCTACCGGTGACGTAGTGCACGACGGGGCCGCCCTCTGCAGCCGGGCGGTGCGCGCCATTGCCGAGGTGAAGCGTGCCGTCTTCGGAATAGCCGTGCAGCACGTCGAGGCTGAAGTTTCCGAGATTCTCGCGCGGTACCCAGTCGCCGAGGCTGAGGCTGTGGTGCTTCAAGAAGAAGACGGCCTCGCGGGTCGACGCCATCACCTGTGCGCCCGGAGGTGGCCAGACGCCGAAGTCTTTCGCGGTGTAG
>JBILUC010000139.1:0-6689 GCA_044371205.1 Archangium sp. | reverse complement strand
CCTTCGCAGCGTGCATGGATTGCAGCATGAAGTGCGTCTACACGTACCTCGACTGCTCGGACGCGTGCCCGCGGGCCTGAAGAAGACGCGCGCTCAGAGCGTCGCGATGGTGTTGCCCGCGTGGAACAGCATCATGATGTGCCTCGGTGCGGGGCTCGCTGAGTACTTCCGCCGCAAGAAGGGCGAGAAGGCGGGCCACGCGATGACGATGCCCATCGCCTCGGGCTTCGCCGCCGCGCAGCTTGAGACCAGGACGACAGACGCCCACATCGGCTTCCTGTCTCGAGGCTCGAGGCGAAATGCGGCGCGCTTCTGGGCGCGCGTATGCTCACCGCGTGCGCTCCGTGATGGTGCTGCTCGTCGCTGCCGGCTGCGTCGACCCCGGCGTCGTCGACGCGCTGTGCGGCCCTTCGACCTGCACCGGTTTCGGGTCGCTGCGAGCCTGGCGACCAGGCCGCGGCCTGCGGCGCAGGGGGTGAGCGGTGTCTGGCCTGCAGCGCCCCGACGGCTTGCACCGAAGGCCTGTGTCGCGCTCCGGCGGGCCCGGGGCGGTGTGAGCAGGTGGCCCTGGTGACCGGCACCAGCACGCTGCGCCTCACGCTGGAGCCCGTCGAGGCGCTCAGCTCGGGACCATGCGGGGTGCGTGGTGAAGCCACCCGGCTCATTCCCCTTCGGCTGGGCCAGGGGGGAAACCTCGCCGTCAGGCTCACCACGGCCTCGGCGCTCACGCCCACCCTCTCGCTGCGCACCACCTGCGACGACCCTCGAACTGCCGTGCCCGACAGCTGCGTCGTGGCCCCGGCCACCTCGGGTGCGGCCGTCCTCGTGGCGCGTGGGCTGGCCCCCGGGAACATCTTTCTCGAGGTCAACGCGCTCGAGCCGGGCGCAGGGGCGGTGGAGGTCGAGCTCTGGCTCGACGACGCGCCCAGCACCTGCGCCGCCTACCGCAGCTTTCCGCTCGACGCGGCCGCGCTTCAGGTCGGCGTGCTCAACGGGGGGGTCTTCGGGCTCGACGTTTCGGCCGACCTGGCGTTGCGCGTGACTTCGACCGAAGCGGCGTTCACCCTCGAGGCGCAGAGCTGCGGGGGCAGCGCCCTGAGTGCAGAGCCTGAAGCCGGCAGTCTCTTGTTTCGCACCGTCGAGCCGGGCCGGCGGCCCTGCAGACCATCGGGGTCAGAGCCCGGGCCGGAGCCTCTGCGGAGGTCGATGGTGGAGGACTCACAGGCGTCCAGCTCGAACTGGCGACGGCCGAGGGCTGGGCGCTGCCCCGGGGGAGCACCGACGGCCGCAACGCCGCCAGCGCCTCGGCCCCGGGGCCCCTGACCTGGAAGGTCGTTGAGCAACGCGCCACCAACGAGCTGGTGATGGGCGGCCAGCTGGGCCTGGCCATCCGTGCATTGGGGCCCCGCACCACCCTCTCGGTCGACAGCCTCGAGGTCGTTCTTGGTTACCGACTCACGCCCGATGGCGGCGTCTTCTGAAGAGTGTTTCGTCGCCCGTGACGGGGCTTCGTTCACCCGCTGCCTTCACTTCGTCTGATCACTTGATCACTTGAGGACGTGGAGCGCCGCGGCGAGTTCATCATCGAGCGCCCGGAGCGCGCGTTTTCGCGCCAACAGCTCGGGCCGAGCATTTTCCCCGTGAGGGCGCGAATTGTTTCGAGCGAGGTTGGGCCTTCGAGTCGTGTGGACATACGGATTCACGGGTTGGCTGCCGGAGCACCCCACAGCGCATCGAGGTCGAGCTCGATCGCCTCGAAGGGCGCCACGCGCGCGCGTTCCCCCGATTCCCAGGTGCCGACGTTCTGAAACTGCTCACCGTCGAAACGGAAGGCCTCGAGCGTGCGCGCGATGGGGTCGATGAGCCACAGCCAGGAGACGCGCTCGCGCAGGTAGCTTCGCCACTTCTTCACGCGGTCGAGCCGCGCGGTCGAAGGAGAGAGCACCTCGCACACCCAGTCGGGGGCGATGGTCAGAAAGGGAGTATCGGCCGCGGGATCGACGGGCATGCGGTCGCGACGCCAACCGGCGAGATCGGGGACGAGCACGTCTTCGTGAAGGTGGAGCTCCGGCTCGTCGAGAATCAGCCAGCCGCCAGGGCCACCCCTCCCTCGCCCGAATGGTCCGATGAGTTCGAAGCCGAGCTCAGACGTCACCCGGCCATGACCAAAGGCGGGGCGTGGCAACGCCCACAGCTCGCCATCGATGATCTGCCCGACCCACCCCTCGGGGATGGCCTTCAGATCTTCCTTGGTGGCGGGTGCGCGGTGCAGCTCTCGCATGATGAGGCATTCTCGCTCGCTCCATCCCCCGAGCGCCAGTCAGGGCTCGGGGTCGATCTTGAGAGCTTCGCGCTCGAGCTGCTGGTGTACCCGGCGGTCTACCTGCTGACGGCTCAGCGGCAGCTCGCGCGGGTCGACGCGCAGGGGTCGTGAGCCGCGCAGAGGCGGTGCTGCGCGACCCCGCGGCGGTGTGGTTGGGCGAACTGCCGGTCTCCAGCCCCGCGGCTCCGGCGACGGGCGTGCGGGCGGGGTCGCTCGCGGTGGTGGCCACCGCCCTCATGCCGTCGGGCAACGACGCGGCGCAGTACCAGCGCCAGCGCATGAACGTCACCGTGGCCATCGATCATGACGGCAACCCGCTGACGCTCGACCGGAAGCTCACCCTCGAGGCCCGGGTGCAAGGCAGCGTCTACCTCGTGAACTTCGGCACCACGCCGGCCACGGTGCTGCAGCTCGACGCGTGGCACGACTGGCTGCACCCCACCCGCTGGAGTGACGACTTCGTGCTCGACGTCGAGGCCAACGACGCAGCGCAGGCCGACGTGGTGCTCCGCAGCGAAGCGCCTGGTGCCGCGAATGGAAATTTCACCTCGCTGACGGGCTTCTTCTCGGTCGCCTCAACGCGGGCGGGCCAGACCTTCTCACCGGGCCCCACCGCGCCGCAGGTCGAGTTCGACGTCGAGCCACGCACCGCCGGCACCTTCTCGGTGTGGGCGCGGGCACGGTCCCAACAGGGCACCGGCAGCGTTCTGGTGTGGGCCGACGGCGCCAGCGCGCAGGCGGTCGAAGTGGGCTGCGTCGCCGGCACCGCGTGGCGCTGGGTGCGGCTCGACTGTGCGCGAGGTGCTGCGCCGACCACGTTGACGCTCAGCGCGGCGAAGCACACCGTGCACGTCGCGCCCAGCCAGGGTCACGTGGAGATCGACCGCGTCGTGCTCACCCGCACCACCGCGTGCTTCGCCGAAGCGCCTTCGTGTTCCTGTACGCCGTGACGTGCCAGCGGGAAGCCCTCGAGCTCAGGCGCCATGCGCTGGCCGTCGTGCGTGGGCATGCCTGCGGGAAGAAACGGGTGCCCACCGATCGAGTCGCGGCTGACGGTTCCATCCGGCAGCGGGGTCGGCGTCGCGCAGAAGGGCATGTCGCGACGCGACTCCGGCAACCGGCGGCGGCGGGGTCTCGGGCCACATGCCCACCCACTCGGCGGCGAGCGCGTCGTCGTAGAACTGCAGCCAGCTCCGCGTCGCGATGCGACCGCGCTGGAGCCGCTCGCGGATGAGGGATCGCCGCCTCAACAGCCTGCCTCTGCGGCCTGAGGCTGCGTATTCTGGTGAGGCATGTTGCCCGGCCCAGACGACACCATCGCCGACGATGCCCGCGAGCTGGAACGGCTCCGTGCGGTCATCCTCAATCGGCTCATCGCCGCGACCACGCTGCTGGCTGTCGTGCCGGTCGCGGCTGGTATCTGGCTCGCGCTCAGCAACCACCTGCCGGTCATCGCCGTCTTCGACGCGGCCGCCCTGCTGACGCTGGTCGCCGCGTGGAGGGGCCGCTTCCCTGACGTGGCGCGCGCCCTGCTGATCACGGGGCTCCCCGGGCTCGCGGGCCTCGTGCTGCTCGCCTATGCCGGTCCGCTGAGCCTCGGGGCAGTGTGGCTGGGCGCCGTGCCCGCCCTCGCGGGTGTCCTCTTCGACCGGCGCGCCTTCTGGCTCGCCCAGGCCGGGGTGGTCGTCAGCTTCGGGGCCCTGTGGTTCTTCGTCCGGGACTCGGCCGTGTGGACCGTCGCCGGCCAGCCCGTGGCTGCGGCCTGGTGGCTCACCGCGGGGTCCAGCATGGTCTGCGTCTCGAGCTTCGTGGGGCTTCCGGCGGCCTACCTCGTACACGAACTCCGCGTCACGCTGCTCGAGCTGGGCGCTGCCCGGCGGAGGGCCGAGGCGGGCAACGCGGCCAAGAGCCGCTTCCTCGCCACCATGTCGCACGAGATCCGCACGCCGCTCAATGGCGTGCTGGGCATGGCGCAGCTGCTCCAGGCGCACGACCTCCCCGAGCCGCAGCGGCGTGAGGCGACCGAGGTCATCCTCCGCTCGGGACAGCTGCTGCTGGCCCTGCTCAACGACGTCCTCGACCTCACGCGCGCCGAGAGTGGGCGCCTGCCCATCACCCCAACGCCGACGCAGCCCGAAGAGATCATCACCGAGACGTGCGCGCTCTTTTCGGCGTCGGCGCGGGAGCGCACCCACCCGCTGCACCACGAGTGGCGCGGGCCACCCGGCACTGCGTACCTGCTCGATGGCATCCGCGTACGGCAGATGCTCTCGAACCTCGTCAACAACGCCATCAAGTTCTCGGAGGGCGGCGAGGTCCGGGTGGTGGGTTCGGTCGAGGGTGACCGGCTGCGCTTCGAGGTCAGCGACGAGGGGCCGGGCATCACCCCGGACCGGCTGGGGCAGCTCTTTCGCCCCTTCAGCCAGCTCGACTCCGAGCGGGGCGGGAGCGGGCTCGGCCTCTCCATCACCCGCACGCTGGCGGAGGAGATGGGGGGCGAGGTGGGCGTACGCAACAACGCAGCCCGGGGCGCGACCTTCTGGTTCACGGTGGCCGCGGCGCCCACGGCCGCGCCTCCCACGGCCGCGTCGAAGGAAGAGCAGCCCCCACTCGATGGCCGCGGCAAGCACGTCCTCGTGGTCGAGGACAACCCGGTCAACCGACGCCTCACCGAGCTCCTGCTCGCGCGCCTGCACTTCGAGGTGACGTGCGTGCAGAACGGTAAGGAGGCGGTCGATTGGCTCGCCGGGAACCGCGTCGACCTCGTGCTGATGGACTGCCAGATGCCCGTGATGGACGGCTTCGAGGCGACGCGCGAACTCCGCCGGCGGGGGGCCTCGCCGCGGCTGCCCATCGTCGCCCTGACCGCGAGCGCCTTCCCCGAAGACCGCGCGCACTGCCTCGAGGCCGGCATGGATGACCTGCTCCTCAAGCCGCTCGACGTGAAGGCCCTCAAGGCGGTGATGGCGCGCTGGGTGGCTTGACGTTCCCGGGCTCGAGGCCGCACGGCCTGCAGGGCGCGATGAGGCTGAAAAAGGCGGCCGCACGGGGGCCGGCCTGCGGTGGGGCAAGGCGAGTGTGAGGGGCGAGGTCAGTTGCAGCGGCCCCCGGAATCGAGGCGCACGTTGATCCAGCTCTCGCCGCAGCCGGCCACGATGGTCTGCACCCTGATCTCGTTGTTGCCCTGGTTCAGGTAGGGGCTCAGGTCGACGTTGGTCCCAAACTGCCAGCTGGTGCTGAGCTCGCAGCGCTGCCCGCCCGTCCAGCACTGGCCGTTGGGACCGCACCAGACTCGAGTGCCGTTGACCCAGATGGTCACCCAGTCGTCGAAGCCCACCCAAAGGAGCCGGGCTTCCCGCAGCAACCTCTTGCTGGGCACATTGACGTAGTACGAGCGGGTGTAGTCGCCGCACCCCGAACACCAGTAGTTGTCGCCGATGGTGCCGAAGGTCCACAGGGTCGGATCGCTGGTGCTGTTGTATGCGGTGGTGTCGGGACTGGCTGGGGCGATGGTGACGCAAACAGGCGAGCAGCTCAGGCCGTCGCCCACCCAACCTTCGTTGCACACGCACCTGCCACTGGCCGGGTCGATTTGCGCGTTTTCGTCGCACACCGGGTGTGGCCGGCAGGTGGCCGTCGGGGCGTAACGCGGGCACACCGAGGTCACCACCGGCGTCGCGCCGTTGGCAGGCACGAGCAGCACCTCGAGGCGCAGGAAGCGCCCGGGCGGCACGCAGAAGGGCCCGACTGGCAGGTTCAGGGCCACCGAGCCGTTGACCTCTGGCAGGTAGCGCGTTGCCACCATCAGGCCATTCCACCAGGGCGTGTTGTCGAGAGCCGCGACGGTGTTGGCAGACTTCACGCGAACCCAGACCGATGTTCCGGCGGGGCGTGTCGACACGAGATCGATGGCCTGCCATGCGGCGTTGGCGGTCTGCCCGTCGACCGTGACCGTCCAGGAGCCAGGTGATGCAGAGGTGGCGCACAGCCCGGCACACACTCCGAAGGCGGGGCTCGCTCCAGAGGTCGTGCCCGCGTACGTCCCATCGTTGAACGCGGCAGCGCCCACGTAACACGCGGTCGCGCTGCAGAAGGCCTCGCAGCGGCCTGGCTGCCCACCCGGTCCGTCCGCGTCGCAGCAGGCCAGAGCCCCGCAGTCCTGGTCGGTCGTGCAGCTGCTACAGCGGCCCGACACGCAGGCGAGGTGGCCCGCGCAGTCGTCGCTGCTGCAGCACTCGATGCCCGCGTAGCAGGCACCACGACAGCACTTGGACCCCGCCCCGCACTGGGCGTCGGAGCCGCACTGCGAGCAGAGGCTTCCCGAACACACCAGACCGCCGCACTCAGGCACTGCGGCAACGGAGCC
>JBILUC010000138.1:0-6793 GCA_044371205.1 Archangium sp. | reverse complement strand
GCGTTCGCGTGGAGGGCCGAGGCGACGCGTCTGCGCTGGGTGGTGTCGGCGCAGCCGTTGAACGAGGCAGGCCCGCGCGCGGTGGTGGCGGTCACGCTGGTGGTGTCGCCGTGACCGCGCGGCGCGTCGTTGGTGGTGTCTCCGCGAGGGTACGGCGCGTCGTTGGTGGTGTCGCCGCGAGTGTGCGGCGCGGCCTTGGTGGTGTCGCCCTGAGCGTGGGCTCCATGTCGTTGGTGGTGTCGTCGTGAGCGTGGGCTCGACGTCGATGGGGCGTCGCCGTGAGCGTGAGCCGCGCATTGCTGGGGTGGTGCTGTGAGCTTCGGTCGCGCGTGGCTGGTTGTGGCGCTGCTGTGTTCGGCGTGCGCCACCTCGGGCTTCACCGAGAAGGGCGTCGAGCGCGTGGCGCGCGGCGTGACGGACTCGGCGGGCACCCCGCGCCGCTTCGCGTTGCTGGTGGGCATCGACGCCTTCGACGACGCGCGCTTCACCTCGCTCCGCTTCGCCGGCGCCGACGCGCGAGACCTGGGGGCTGCGTTGACCGGCTACGCCTCGGTGCGCGTGCTCAGCTCGCCCGACGAGACGCTACGGGCGTCGATTCTCGAGCAGCTCGAGGCGCTCGGCCGTGAGGCGACGCACCCGCAGGACACGGTGGTGGTCTACTTCAGCACCCACGGCACGCTGGCGCGTCGGCCCGGTGGCCAGCTCGAGCGCGTCATCGTCACACGCGACACCCGTCAGGACCTCTTGAGTGAAACGGGGCTGACCGTCGAGCGGGTGAAGGCCCTCCTCGAGGCCATGCCGGCGCGGCGCAAGGCGCTGGTGCTGGCGCTCTGTCACTCCGGCAAGGGCAAGTCGGCGTTGCCCGACGTGCTGACGAGCCAGCTGTCGAGCAGCAAGGCCGCAGTGCCGTTCCACGAGGTGTCGGAGGGCATGTTGGTGCTCACCGCCTGCGCCTTCGGTGAGACCGCGCGCGAGAGTGAGACGGTGGGGCACGACCTCTACACGCACGGCCTGTTGCAGGCGCTCAAGCAGGGCGACCGCGACGGAGATGGGGCGGTGACGGCGCTCGAGGCCCACGACTTCGCGCGCGAGGCGACCTTCACTCTGTCGGAAGGGGCGCAGCGCCCGACGGCTGAAGTCGAGCTCGTGGGGCGCGACCCGGTGGTGCTCTCGGGCGAGGTGGTGCGCAGCTCGGCGCCGGTGCTCTACAGCTACGCCGCTGCGGCAGAGGGGCTGCGCCTGCGCGTCGACGGCACCGTGAAGGGGACGTTTCCGGGGGGCTTCTCGCTCGAGCCGGGCGCCCGCGAGGTGCGCATCGAGGAATCGCGCACGGGCGCGGTGCTCGCGTCGACGCAGCTGGTGCTCGAACCGGGAGCGCGGGTCGACCTGAGCGACGCGTTGCCGCCGCCGCCCGCGTGGGTGGTGTCGTTGCTGCCGGGCGTGTGGTTCGCCCTCGACCCGCAGGTGGTGCGCGAGGCGATTCCCTTCTCGGGCGGCGCGCGGCTCGCGGTGCAACGGCACTTCGGCAATCTCGCGGTGTCGGTGACGGCCAGCGAGCTGACGGGCGCCGGCACGCTCGTGGGGCTGGGTGAAGGAGTGCCCTTTCGGTCACACGTGCTGGGCCTGACCGCCGGCCTCAGCTGGTCGCCCTGGCCTCGCCTCGGGCTGCTCTTCGGCGCCGAGTTGGGGTGGTTGGTGCTGGTGCGCAACGCGGCGACCCGGGATTTCCGCTCGGTGCAGGCCGTCGGCTCGCCCACGGCGAGCGGGCTGGTGGGGTGGCAGCGCCGCGTGGGTCGCTGGTTTGCGCTGGGCGCGCAGGCGCGGCTCGGGGTGCTGGGGGTCGGGCTCGACCAGCGCCTCGCGGTGACGCCCGTGGTGGGCGTCGAGGCCTTCGCGGGGGTGGTGTTCCCCGTCGCCCCGTAGCTGCGGCGGCAGAGCACGGCAATGGCAGAACGGGCACGCACGGTGCCAGAGCGAGTCACTCGCGGGCGCTGACCCTGACGTAGGGCTCGAGCAGCGTTTGGCGGCAACGCCGGTGCCACATGGCCCGTGACACCGGAACCGAAGCCACATGAGGGTCGACATTTTTTCTCCGTGCGGAAGCGGGGATGCAGCCGCGCGCTTCAGCGAACGCCCGCGTGATGCAGCGCCGCCAGCAACGCCGGAGCGTCATCGACCCCGAGCAGCAACGGCCGCCCCGACACCCGGCGCACCAGCACCGTCGGCGTGCCCAGCTGCGTTGCCCAGCACCGCACCGTGCCCACGTTCTTCACGTGAAACAGCCCGGTGAAGCCCATCAACCCGCCGTTGCCCGCCACGCGACGAACGTCGCCGAACAGCCTCAGCTCCGGCCCCGGCTCCGCGCTCTCGAGCTGCCGCAGCGGCACCGAGAAGTCGCTCCACAACCAGCGCTCGACGACGAGCCGCCCGCCTTCGATGCGCACCGCGTTCGGCGCGAGCATCACCGTGAACACCAGCCCCAGCCCGACGACGACCAGTACCGTGAGCGCCAGCGCGCGCACCTCCGGCACCGGCACGCGCACCATGACCGCGAACTGCAGCGGCAACACCACCAGCAGGATGAGAGTGGTCAACGCCGTCGCGAACTTCACCATCGCCCCGCGCGTCATCGGAAAACGTGCTGCTGAACTGTGCATGAACATGACGACCTCCGTGCCGAGCGAGGTTTGCAAGCCATTCGCCAGCACGCAGTCCCCCGGAATTCGTGGAAGGGGCTCCAGCCAGGAGCGAACTGAATCACGACGTGGCGCGATTCAATTCACGGCAGGGCCTGGTCGCAGTTCGCGATGCAGACGCTGCGACACCAGCGCAGCTCGAGCGGCGGCGCGGCGCGGTCGAGCACCACCAGTGTGTCGGGCGGCAGCGCGCCCTGCGGTCGAATGACGAGGCCCACCTCGAGCGCGTCGGCGCGGGCCTGCACGAAGTTGATGAAGGTGAACCACTCGCTCGCCCCGCGCGCCGAGACGACCAGCACCTTCGAGGTGGCGAAGTCGACCTCGAGGCCTTCTGTGCAGCCTGGGGTGGCCAGGCGCCTCAAGTCCTCGGCGGTCTCGACCAGCGTCGGCGGCTGCGTGGCCACCAGGCACCGGGTGCTGCTCAACCGCACCGGCAACGCGGTCGAGCGCGCGCTCGGCCCACAATCACCCTCGAGGCGGAACTGCGGCCCCGAGGCCCTCTCGACGTCGAGCGTCGAGCCCGGCTCGCCACCACAGGCGACGAGGAAGAAGAGGCTGGCGCAGACGCTGGTCGTCTTCACGGGCAGCTCGCGGTGCAGCGCTCGTTGCGGCACACCCAGTCGGCGACGCCGGCGTCTCCGCACGACACGACCGAGGTGACGAAGTCGCAGTCGGCGTCGGTGCTGCACGTGCCCACGCGAGCGCACTGCTGCGAGGTGCCGAACGCGCGGCAGAACTGATTGTACTGACAGTCTTCGGGGCCGAGGCAGGTGGCGCCTTCCCCGCGGTCGCAGTCACCGTCGTGGAGCACCGTCGTGCCTGCGAGCTGCGCGAGGCACGCGTTGTCGTAGGTCGAGAAGTTCTTCCCACACACGGGCTGGGAGACGGTGCTGCAGCTCATGCACACCACGCAGACGCCCGCGCGCTCGCAGCTCTTCTCGTCGAGGCCGCCGGGCAGCAGACATTCCCCCACGCTGCACTGCGGTTGCGCCACCGCCGGGCACGCCTCGCAGCACCCGCGGTCGCAGAACCTGGCGCCGGGGACGCCGCAGTTGAGCGACGAGTTGCAGAACTGGGAGCCCGGACACGAGTCGCGGCACTCGTCGTCGTTCGCGTCGCGCTTGCCGTCGCAGTCGTCGTCGAGGCCGTTGATGCAGCGCTCGGTGCCTCCGGGGCGCACGCTGGCCTGCGCGTCGTTGCAGTCGCCCAGTTGCTTGCCGGGGCAGCTGCCGGTGTCGGTCGCCGCGAAGCCGTCACCATCGAGGTCGCGACACGGGTCGAGGTCGCAGTAGCCCGAGGGGCAGGGGCAGGTGAGGCACTGCACCTGCTGCGAGCAGATCATGTTCGCGCCGCACTGCGCGTCGGTGCGACAGCCGGGCACGCAGGTGAAGAAGCCGTCGCCACAGCCCTCGCAGAGCATGCCGGCCGGGCAGTCGGTGTCGAGCGCGCAGGCCGACGTCGACGGGTCACGGCCCGCGTCGACCGCTGACAGCTCGGCGCGCGGGGGCGGCTGGCCGCAGCCGAGGCACGCCACGGCCATCAGGATTCCGAAGACGGGACGCATGCGCGGTGACGGTGAGCAGCAACTGTGCCGGGGGCGAAGGTGCTGATTCCGGCGCTTTCCGGCCAACGGACCTCAGAAAGCTGAGGCGCTACGGCTTCTTCCCGCGCAGCTCGGCGGCCAACGCGCAGCCGCGCTCGTTCTCGTTGAGGCACGCGTGGTCGAACTTCTCGAGGGCCGCCTTCGCGTCTTTGCGCGTCCCCTGGCCGTCGCGCAGCATGATGCCGGCGTTGACGCACGCGTCCATCGTGACGGGGAAGAGGCGACACGCCTCGCTCGCCAGCGCGAACGCGCGCTTGAGGTCCTTCTTCGCGCCGTCGCCGGTGTAGTGCGCAATCGACAGGTCATGACACGCAGGAGCGACCTTCAGGTTGCACGCCTTCTCCAGCGGCGCCAGCGCGCCCGGCAGGTCGATGGGGGTGCCCTCTCCCGTACGCTTGTCGATGGACACGTAGAGACAGGCTTCGCCTGACCCGGCGGCGCACGCCTTCTCGTAGAGCGCGTGGGCGCGCGGCTTGTTCACCTCGGCGCCCTGGCCCTTGTCGTACATCAAGCCCATCGCCAGACACGCCTCTGCGCCGCCGGCCTCGCAGGCCTTGACGCGCAACGAGAGCGCCTTCGCCGCGTTCTTCGCGACGCCGAACGAGCCGTCTTCGAAGAAGGAGGCCAGCGCGTTGCAGGCGAAGGTTTCCTTCAGCTCGCAGGCCCGGGTGATGAGCACGACGCCCTCGGCCTCGTTCCGCGCGACGAGGTCGCTGAACAACATCGAATTGCCTGCCTCGGTGCAGCTGTCCGCGAAGCCCAGCGCGCAGCCCTTGAGGTTCCACGCCAACGCGCGCTCGACGTCGGGCTTTGCGCCGTTGCCCACCTTGCCGAACATGACGCGCGCGGCAGCGGCGCACGACGCACCGGACCCTGCGCTGCAGCCCGTGTCCCACGCCACGACGGCGGCGCGGCCATCGGCCTTGAGCCCTCCGGTGCCCGCGAGCAGCGCGTCGCCCAGGGTCAGGCAGGCCGTCGCGTCACCGGCCTTGCAGCTCGCGGTGCACGGCTTTGCGTTCGTGGAGGTGCACGGCGCAGCGCTCAACAGCAGTCCCAGCAGCGACCACGTCATCGCCGTCACTCCGGTTCCCAGCGAGGCGGTTTCCATGCACCCTGCGGCGCGTCGTAGAACTCGTCGGCGTCGACCAGCAGCTTCTGAAATGGCTCGCGGTCGAACTTGATGCGCCCCAACGACGGCAGCGCGCCCGGCGTCGTCGCCTCGACCGCCACCATGTTGGTGTGGCCGCGCACCGCGAGCTTGCCCGTCGTCAGGTTGTCGATGCGGTAGTGAAAGTCGATGGCCACGCGGCCCAGCTTCGTCAGCCCGCCGCGAATGCTGAGGTGGTCATCGTACCCGATGAAGCTGTCGTAGCGGACGTTGAGCTGCCGCAGCGCGAGGTACCAGCCCTTCTTGTAGAGCTCGACGGCCGGCACCCCGAAGCGGCGAAAGAAGGTCTCGCGCGCCTGCTCGAACCACACGGCGGCGCACCGGTGGTGCACGTAGCCCAGGCCATCGGTTTCCGAGAACGTGACGCGGTGCTCAAAGTGCGAGGTGACTTCGTCCCAGCGAGACATGCGCGCGAAATAGCCTGATTCTGCCAACCGCGCTTACAGAAGAGGGTCGCTTTGCCGGGCGGTCCGGGCGGAGAATCGAGGCATGACCGCCAAGATTGCCAAGGGCCGCACCGCCGCCGCCACCCCGCGCACCCCTGCGAAGACGACCGCCGCGAAGGCCGCAAAGGCGCGCGCCAGCTTCGGCCGTGACGAGATGTCTCTGGGCAAGGGCCGGGCGCACCGCAGCGCCGCACAGCGCGCGGTTGGGACTGGCGTCGCGACGGGCAAAGACTTCCTCCGCGCCTTCGAGAGCAAGATTGCGGCGCTCAAGCTCGCGGTGGCCAACGGCGTGCCGGGCGCGAAAGAAGAGCTCGCCGCGGTGCTGCGCGACCGGAGCGGCGTGCAGAAGGCCGTCGCCGACGTCGAGGCGAAGTTGGCGGCCAACGAGAACCCGGCCACCTGGGCCAACGTCACGCCGCGCAGCCGCGCGCAGGCCGAGCAGGCCGACGTGCGCGCGCAGTTGAAGAAGCAGCTGAGCGACCTCCAGGAATTTGGCGTGAAGGTCGCGCGCATGAACCCGAAGGAGCGGCAGGACCTGCAGAACTTCTTCCGCCTCGCCAGGGAAGACCCGGAGGCCTTCAAGCGCTTCGTCAATGGCGTGCAGGCCCAGGGCGCACCAAAGGGAGCGATTCCCATCACGCCGAGCGCGCCCACTGGTGCTCCGGCGAACATTCAGGCGGCCATCGACTTCGGTCTCACCCAGGTCGGCGCGCCGTACGTCGGTGGCGCGAGCCCCTTCCGCTTCGGCAAGCCGGGCGACGGCAACACGTACCAGATGGATGGCCAGCGGGCGTACGTCTCGCCGAAGGGCGTCGTCGGCTACGACTGCTCGGGCCTGATGGTGACGATGCTCAAGAAGGCCGGCATCGACATCAGCCGC
>JBILUC010000137.1:0-6817 GCA_044371205.1 Archangium sp. | reverse complement strand
CTTCACGCAGCGTGACGTGCCAGAAACCAGCTCGGTGATGGGTGCGCGAGCCGCTGCAACTTGCCTGCCCAGCAACCAGCCAGCGCGATCATCGCGCCGAACCCACTGAACAGTGCGCCTCGGAACAGCAGCACGCTGGCCGTCAGTGCTCTTGCGGAAGACAGCAGCGCCACCGGCATCAATGGCAACCAAGCTGACAACTCAGCAGCCAACTCTGGAGCCGTCTACGTCTTCACCCGCACCGCCACGACCTGGGCCCAGCAGGCCTACCTCAAGGCCTCTCACACCGGAGCCGACGACAGGTTCGGCCCGAGGGTGGCCCTGAGTGCCAACGGCAGCACCCTCGTCGTCGGGGCGAGTGCGGAGGACAGCAGCGCCACCGGCGTCAACGGCAACCAAGCTGACAGCTCAGCAGCCAACTCTGGAGCCGTCTACGTCTTCACCCGCACCGCCACGACCTGGGCCCAGCAGGCCTACCTCAAGGCCTCCAACGCCGGGGCCGACGACCAGTTCGGCAGGAGCCTGGCCCTGAGCGGGGACGGCAGCACGCTTGCCGTCGGAGCTCCTTCTGAGGACAGCAGCGCTTCCGGCGTCAACGGCAACCAGACTGACAACTCGGTGTCGGAGGCGCGTGCAAAGTCTCAGAAGCGCATCGTGCCAGCAACCATCCCGCCACCCGACGTCGGCGCCGCTCCGAACGAGAAGCTGGGCATTGATGCTTCAATCGCGTTCGCGTGACTCCACTCGAGCGAGAGCGCCGGCAAGACGATGCCGCTGATCATGCCCACCTCGACCGCCATCAGAAGACTCGCCGTTCCGATGACTTCTGGCTGGGGCTCAACTCGTCGGCCGCGGGCATGCGCTGCTTTGCGCCCTATCGAGTCGTGGTACCCAGTGAGAGCCCCCCTGTGAGGACCCTCTGGCGAACGGCGGGCGACTGTACGACGCCGCAGTCATCCGACTGGCAGGCGCCAAGCTCTACCGGGGAATGCTGGACACTGGTTTCCTTCACTCGTGGTTGGTCTGGCTCCCGCTGAAGCTCGCGACCCGACGTGCGACCCTCGAATCGCTGTCGTTGGAGTCTGGGTCTCACGACCCCGACCGACTGGGAGTGTTGCGGCGCACGTCGAGTGGCTCAACATTCTCGATGAGCAGCACGGCGTCATCGATACCGTCTCACGCGAAATGCTGTGCAGAAGGGTTGATGCTTTCGCACGGGGAATGGGGCTTCCGAAGTTGCCCAACTCGTGGGCCGACATGTGGCGCGACTGGTAGGAAGCGGCAACGCGGCTTCTGTCGGGCCGTCGCCTGCGTCGGCCGACGCAGCACCCCCAAAGTGCCGTCGGCGAGTCGGAGCGCAGTCGCGCGACCTGGACTTCGCTTCAACGACAGCCGCGTCAGCGGCTCATGACGCCCACAGACTCTTTGGTGGGCGGCGACGTCAGAGACCCGTCAGACACCTCGAACGTGAACGACAGGTTGCCGGAATACGTGCCGTCGGTGGTGAACGTGAAGTCACCCGTCTGATTGTCGGTCAGTCGCACCTTGCCCGCCGAGGGCGGCTCAACGATCCGGAAGGTGACTGGCTTCCGCTCGGGGTCGAACCCCTGCAGCCGCCCGGTTGCGCTGCCGCGAAACGGGCACGAAATGCTGCCGCTCACTGCGGTGGGTGCGTCGTCCACCGGGTGAATGGTGATGTTGACGACCGAGGTCGCCATCGCGCCCGAGGGGTCCTTGACGCTGAACGCGAAGGCATCGGAGCCGCTGAAGTTCTCGCCCGGGAGGTAGCGAAAAGTGCCCTTCGCCGACTCGAGCACCTGTGCCGAACCATGAAGCGGAGCGCGGTGGATCGCGAACGTGAGCAGGTCTCTGTCGATGTCGGTGGCCACCAGCGTGCCCCGCACCTCGACGTCTTCATCGGTGGTGTACGTGGCGCTGGTGGCCGTGGGTGGGTCGTTCTGTGGCTCGACGTGCACGTCGACCGTCACTGGCGCGGAGGTCACCTTGCCGTCAGACGCAGTCACCGTGAACGACATGTCGCCGCCTTGATCGCGCGGAGGCGTGAAGCGCACCACGCCCTTCTGCGCGTCGACCATCTTCGCCGTGCCGAACCCGGGCCCGGAGGCGACGGCGTAGGTGAGCGCATCGTGGTCGACGTCCGCTCCGACGACCTGGCCTTCGACCGTCGTGTCTTCGAGCGTCTTGAGCCAGAGGTTGGCCACTGTCGGCGCATCGTTCACGCTCACGATGGCGACCTTCGCCACGCCCTTCACCGTCGCCGTGCGGTCAGACACATCGAAGTCGAAAGCGTCTTCGCCGTTGAGATCTTTTCCAGGCGTGAAGGTGAACGCTCCGGACCTGGCGTTGGTGAGCACCGCCGTCCCGAGCCTGGGCGCAGAGAGAATGTGAAACGTGAGCGTGTCTCCATCGACGTCGTAGCCCGGCAGCTTCGCCTCGATGGGCGTGTCTTCATTCACCTCGATGGCGGTGGTCTGCGTGCGGGGCTGGTCGTTGACCGGAGTCACGGTGACGGTGACGTTCGCGTTCGCCGTGAGCTGGCCGTCAGAGACCTCGACGACGAACGGGTCGCTGCCGTTGAAGTCGGGCGCGGGCTTGTAGCTGACCGAGCCCGTCTCAGCGTTGACCGTCGCAGTGCCGTGCAGAGGCGGTGTCTGAACCCGGTAGCTCAGCGCTGGGCCGTCGAGGTCGCTGGCGACGATTTGCCCCTTCGTCGCGCTGTCTTCCAACGTGGTCAGACTCAGGGGCCTGGCGACCGGTGCGTCGTCGACGGGCTTGATGTGCAGCGTGATGCTGGCCGCCGCGCTCAGCTTGCCGTCGCTCACCACGAAGCCGAACGCGTCGTCTCCTTCGAAGTTCTTCGAAGGCACGTAGTGAAACCTGCCTGACGCTGCGTCGACGGTGGCCTCTCCATGCCTGGGCTTGTCGCCGAGCGCGTAGGTCAGCGTGTCTGCTTCGACGTCGCGCGCCTCGAGGTGTTCGTCGAGCGCGGCATCTTCGTCGGTGCTGAAGGTCGCGGCGCTGGCGACCGGCGCGTCGTTCACCGGAGAGACCGTCACGCTCACGTCGGCGGCCGCGGAAAGTTGCCCATCGGAGACCTCGACCGCGAAGACGTCGGACCCGTTGAAGTCGGCGGTGGGCTTGTAGGTCACGGCTCCACGCTTCGCATCCACCGTCGCGTCCCCGTGGGCGGCCGGGCTCTTCACCCGGTACGTGAGCGCAGGTCCATCGACGTCGGTCGCCAGCAACTGGGCGCTGACGGACAGGTCTTCGGCGGTCCTCACGGCCAGGGGCTTCACCACCGGAGCGTCGTTCACGGGCTTCACGTGCAGGGTGATGGTCGCGCTCGCGCTCAACTGCCCGTCGCTCACGCCGAAACCGAACGAATCGTCTCCGAAGAAGTCTTTCGCAGGCGCGTAGTGAAACCTGCCTGACGGGCCGTCGACGCTGACCTGGCCGTGCTTCGGCTTCTCACCGAGCGAGAACGTGAGGGTGTCGCCGTCTACGTCGTTCGCGTCGAGTTGCGCGTCGAGTGGCGTGTCTTCATCGGTGCTGAACGTGCCCGCGCTCGCGACGGGCGCGTCGTTCACGGGGGCCACGGTCACGCTCACATCGGCGACTGCAGCGAGCTGGCCGTCAGACACTTCAACGCTCAAGGAGTCGGTCCCGTTGAAATTCTGCGCTGGTGTGTAGCGCACGGCTCCCGACTTCGCGTCGACGGTGACTTCGCCATGCCCTGCGGCGCTCTTGATGCGATAGGCGAGCGAGGGGCCATCGACGTCGGTCGCGCTGATTTGGCCTTTGGCCGGCGCGTCTTCCTCCGTCGTCAAAGAGAGCGGCTTGGCCACCGGCGCGTCGTTGATCGGCTTCACTTGAACGGTGACCTGAGAGGTGGCTCGCAGCTTTCCGTCGCTCACCGCGAAGCCGAACGAGTCGTCGCCCGCGTAGTCTTTCGTCGGCACGTAGTGAACCGTGGCCGATGACGGCTCGATGGTTGCGTCTCCGTGCTTCGGCTTCTCCGCCAGAGAATACGACAGCGTGTCGCCATCGAAGTCCTTCGCGTCGACGTGCGCGTCGATGGCGGTGTCCTCGTCGGTGCTGAAGGTACCCGCGCTCGCCACGGGACCGTCGTTGACTGGAGTGATGGTGACGCTCACCTCTGAAGTGGCGGTGAGCTGACCGTCAGCGACCTCGACGATGAAGGCGTCGACGCCGTTGAAGTCCGCGTTCGGCTTGAACCTCACGATGCCCGTCTTTGCGTCGACGGACGCCTCGCCATGCGCCCCTGGTTTCTTGACCGTGTAGCTCAGCGCTGGGCTGTCGATGTCGTTCGCGACGAGCCGCCCCTTCACGACGGTGTCTTCCGCCGCAGTCAAAGCGAGCGGCCTGGCCACTGGCGCATCATTCACCGGCCTGACGTGAACGGTCACCGTCGACGTTGCGCGCAGCTTTCCGTCGCTGACCGCGAAGCCAAACGAGTCATCTCCGGTGGAGTCCTTCGCCGGCGCGTAGTGAAACTTCCCCGAGGTTGGGTCAATGGTCGCCTCGCCGTGCTTCGGTTTCCCCACGAGGGAATACGAGAGGCTGGGGCCATCGACGTCGCGCCCCTCCACGTTCTCGTCGAGGGCCGTGTCTTCGTCGGTGCTGAACGTCGCCGGGCTCGCGACCGGAGCGTCATTGACGGCGGTGACCGTGATGCGGACCGCCGCCTCTGCGGAAAGTTGGCCGTCAGACACGTCGACCGAGAACACATCGGCGCCGTTGAAGTCGGCGTCGGGCTTGTAGGTGACAGAGCCGCTCCTGGCGTCGACCGTCGCGGTGCCATGCGCGGCAGCGCTCTTCACAGAGTAGGTGAGCGTGTCGGCATCGACGTCGCTGGCGACGAGCTGCCCCTTCACCACGGCGTCTTCCAGCGTCGTCAGCGACATTGGCCTGGCGAGGGGTGCGTCATTCACAGCGGCGACGCGCACGGTGAGCCTTGCGCGGGCGCTCTCCTTGCCTTGCATGATGTCGACTGTGAACGCGTCGTCGCCGTTCTTGTCGCTTGCCGGGCGATACACGAACTCTCCCGTCGCCGCGTCGATGGTCACTGCCCCACGGGAAGGGCTGTCTCGAACTTTGTAGGCCAGCACCCCGCCGTCGAGCGCGGTCGCCTCAACGCGTCCTCGAAGCTCCGTGTCTTCGACGCCCGGTACGACGGCATCTCGGGTTTGAGGGGCAACGGCCAGGGCCACGAGCGCGATGCATTCGACGAGCATATTCACAGGCTCCGCTCAGAGGGTCGACTGAGATGAGGTAGAAGAATACGACGGGCGAAGCAGTGAAGCGAAGGGTGAACAAACCACGGGTCTCCATCGAACGGTTGGCCGGAGCACCGCGGCTCTGGGCGCTGCGCGGAGTGAGCGATCAGCGACGCCGGGATGAAGGCCGCGGCGCGGCGTGATTCGTTGGCCGCGACGCGTGTCAGCCAAGGGTCTTCTTGAAGGCAGCGGGAGTCATCGCCTCGAGAGGCAGAGCGAAGACGTCGCGATGAGTGCCGAGGCGCTCGAAGGCCCAGGTGAGGTAGGCCTGCACAGGCACGGCGAGGGCGCGGCAGGTCGCGACGATGCCGAGCAGTACGCACGCGCGGTGGGCGCCCTCGGTGCTGCCGGCGAACAAGACGTTGAGTCTGAGCTTGGCGACGTTCTGGAACTCGCGCTCGGTGGCCGAGTTGTCGATGGGGACGTTGGCGTCATCGATGAAGCGGAAAAGGGCTTCGTGGTGCCGCTGGTAATAGCGGACCGCGGCCATCAGCGGCTCAGAAGGAAGCAGCGTCGGCGCGACGGCGGCGCACCACTTCTTGAGCTGCTCTGCGAGCGGCCCGATGAGGCGGCGGCGGTGCTCGACGAGCGCGTCGCCGAAGAGGCCGAGCTCGTGAGCGCGCGCTTCGTGGACGTACATGGCCGAGAGAAAGCGTCGGCCCTCAGCAGCCAGTGTTGGCTGCGTTGCCTCAGCGTCGTCGATTTCCTTACTCCATGAGCGTTGCAGCCCGCCTCAAGGACACGACCCGAGGTGTAGCCGACGTTGAGACGATGTTCCGCGTCGGCAGTCAGCGTTCCGCAGAACTGCTTCAGCTTCCCGGCGAGGTGCTCGCTGGCCTTGTCGGCCTCGTACTGGAACACCGCGCAGCTCAAGTTTCGGTAGAGCTCGATGTAGCCGTTGTGCGCGGCGGGCAGCCCGGGGATGAGCACCTTGAGTCCAGTGCCGTCAGTCGCCATCTACGCAGAGGTCAGGAGTTGCTGCCAGTGCAGGCCGTCGATGGCCGCGAGCAGGTCAGCCGCCCGTTCGATGAAGGACACGAGGGTCCCCATCGCCATCGGTACGCCGCGGTCCTTCAGGTCGCGGCGCGTTCTGTCGAGCGGCGTCAGCAGCGCGAACTTCGTCATCACCAGCCAGGCAAGCCAGTCGCATGTCACCTTCGAGCGGTCGTACGGTGCGGGCAGCGAGCGCGGCGTCGTCCTCTCTCCGCAGTCACGACAGCGGCACGTGGTACGCTTCACCACGCGGCGGCGTTGGTGCTCTTTGACGACGTCCAACTTCTCCTCCTCGACGACGTCGGCAGCGTCGAGGGCCGTGCTGCCACAGTGCGCGCACTCGTCGGGCTTGAGGTTGGCGCGTCGATGGGCAGGTGCCTGGGTAGCGCCGGACACGGCCGTGCACGCCTTCGACAGGGTGGGGCTGCAGCGGCTGTGCGGGTACCTATCACCGTGTCAACTGCTCTCGTCGGAGACTGGCTCACTTTCTTTCCCCTTGAGAGCGA
>JBILUC010000136.1:0-6859 GCA_044371205.1 Archangium sp. | reverse complement strand
CCTCCACGCCCTCGCCCACCCGCTTCGTCTACCGCCCACCTCTGACATTCCTCGGGCGGGGCGGGGCGAGCGCTTGAGAACCTGGCCCCACTCGCCTTCTTCCAACGCGCGGACACTGACACCGCCCCATCAAGCGCGACGCGCTACGAGCTGTCGAAGCAAGCCAGCGTGGGAACGTCTGGCCGCGACTGCGCGCCCGGCTGGCTTCCCCAGCATCGACTTCTCGATCGACCCCGAGACGGGCCCGAAGATCGTGGGCAAGCTCGACATCGACAGCGCGTGGCGGGCCCTTCGTGTGGTCGTCGCCCCGTGGGATCCGGAGGGCATCGTCACGCGACTGCTGACCGCGACCAGCGACGAAGACGCCACGGGCCAGACAGGTGCTACCGGCGCGCCGCTCGCGATGTTCTCGTCGCCGGTCGTCGACCGCATCGCCGCCGTCCTCGCCACGGTCCCACGCGACGCCGTCGACCAGCGACGCAAGGCGCTGGCCGCCGCGATCACCGAAGAGGACTACCGCAGTCCTCCGTGGCTCGAAGAGAAGCTCGAGCGCCTTCGGGAGGTGGTCCACGCGCGAACGCCGCTCATCGTTCAGGTCGTGTGAGTGTATATGCATTGACAGCATACTGTGTCGAACGCATAGTCGATGCGTGCGCTTCCCCTTTCTCGATCGACACGCGGAACTGGCTCGCCTCCGGAAGGTGCTCAACGCTCGCTCGCCCAGCCTCGCCGTCCTCTATGGCCGCCGTCGCCTGGGGAAATCGCGCCTGATTCAGGAGGCGCTCGACGGCCATCAAGCCGTCTACTTCGTCGGTGACGAAGGCGACTCGGCGCTTCAGCGTGAGGCGGCGGCGCGAGAAATTGCGGCCGTGATCGAGGGCTTCGCTGACGTCCGGTACCCCGATTGGACTTCACTGTTCGAGCGGTACTTTCGTGAAGCTCCGGTGGGGGCCGTGCTGGCGATCGACGAACTGCCCTCTCTCGTGCGCGCAGCACCGGAACTCCCCAGCGTGTTGCAGAAGTTGCTCGATGGGCGAAACCGGCGCACCCCCGTCGTGCTGGCGGGCTCTTCACAGCGAATGATGCATGGCCTGGTGCTCGACGGCGCCGCCCCGCTCTACGGGCGCGCGCAGGAACTGCTCAAGGTCACGCCTCTCCCCATCGGCTGGCTCAAGAAGGGGCTTGGGGTGCGAACGCCGCGCGCAGCGCTCGAGGCCTGGTCCATGTTCGGCGGCGTTCCCCGCTATTGGGAACTGGCGGGCGAGTTCGAGAGCTTGAAGGCCGCGTTCTCTTCGCTCGTGCTCGATCCACTGGGTGTGCTCCACGACGAGCCGCAGCGGCTGTTGTTCGATGAGCTCGAAGATGCCGCGCGTGCGTCGTCGGTGCTCGGGCTGGTTGCCGGAGGCGCGACCCGCGCGAGCGAGATCGCCGCGCGCATCGGCCTCCCCATCACGACCCTGGCGCGCCCGCTCGCCAGGCTTCTCGATCTCGGGTTCGTCGCGCGGGAGGTGCCGTGGGGGGAAAGCCCGCGTGACACGAAGCGGAGTCTCTACCGCGTCGCCGACCCGTTCCTGAGGGCCTGGTTCCGCTTCGTCGAGCCGAACCGGAGCCGACTCGAGCGCGGCGACTTCGACTTCGTTCAGCGGATCGTCGCCGAGCGCTGGCCTCAACACCTCGGCGAGACGTGGGAAGAGCTCGTTCGTTCGACCCTCTCGTCGCAGATGGTGGCCGGCGAGAAGTGGGCGAGCGGCGACCGCTGGTGGGGACGTGGCACGGATGGGACGCAAGTCGAACTCGATGTGGTCGCACCCTCAGTGGCTGACTCCAGGCGAGTGCTGGTCGGCGAGGTGAAGCTGAAGCTGGCTGAGGGTGAGCTCGATCGCGCGCTGGCGGAACTGCGCGGAAAGATCGCGCGCTGCCCAGCTTTGGCGCGCGTGACCGTGATGCCCGTGATCTTCGCGCTCGAGGGGCCGCGAAGGTCTCGCGACGACGTGGTCGACGGGGTTCAGTGGTGGAAGGCGGTTCAGGCGACGACGGTGCGTTGAGTCGTCGTGGTCTCAGCGGCTTGCACCACGCGCCCGCGAGGAGCCTGAGTTCTTGCGAAGACCGCTCACCGGCGGTCACGATGCGGCAGTGCTGCTGCGAAACCGGGGCGACTGAACGATGGCGGCCTACGACCGTTCGCTGGGCGACCTCATTGCCGGCAAGTACCGCATCGTCGGCACGCTCGGACAGGGAGGCATGGGCAGCGTCTACGAGGCCGTCAACGACGCCGTCGGCAAGCGCGTGGCCGTCAAGCTGCTCAACGCCAACCTCGCCGACAACCCTGAGTTTGGCCGCCGCTTCGAGCTCGAGGCGCGCGCCGCGGCGTTGATCAACCACCCGGGCATCGTCGACGTGCTCGACTTCGGTCGCGACGCCGACGGCTCTCCCTACATCGTGATGGAGCACCTGCAGGGCCTCACCGTTCGCGCGCTGCAACGCGCCGTGGGCCCGCTGCGCGCAGGGCTCGCGACGGCCATCATCGCGCCGGCCCTCGAAGCGCTCGCCGCCGCGCACGACGCGGGGGTGGTGCACCGCGACCTCAAGCCCGCCAACCTCTTCCTCAGCCTGCAGCCCACGCCGAGCGTTCGCATTCTCGACTTCGGCATCTCGAAGTTCAGCCTCGGCGGGGAAGGCGTGACCCAGACGGGCACCACCCTCGGTACGCCCGCGTACATGTCGCCCGAGCAGCTGCTCGACGGCAGAACCGTGGGCCCGTCCGCAGACCTCTATTCGATGGGCGCGGTGCTCTATTCGCTGCTGGTCGGTCGCCCGCCGTTCGAAGCCGACAGCGACTTCGCCATGGTGGCGCAGGTGCTCTCGAAGCCGCATCGCCCGGTGGCCCTCGCCTGCCCCGACCTCGCTTCAGACCTCGCCGCGCTCGTCGACCAGCTCCTGTCGAAGGAGCCCGTACAGCGGCCCGGCTCTGCGCTGCAGCTGCGAGAGCGTTTGCTGCAGCTCGCGCCGCCCGAGACGACGGAGTTGTTCGAGCTCGCGGCCCGGCACGTGAGCGCTCCAGCGCCGGCGGCCCTCAAGACAGCGACGCCCTCGCGCGACGCACCGACGCGTCCTGCGCGTCCGTCGAGCCTGACGCCGACCGGCCCAGAAGCAGCGACCGTGACGGACCCTCCGCCTCGTCGGGGGCGTGCGCGGTGGCTGGCTGCGGCCCTCGTGCTGGCCGGCGTCGTCGCAGTCGGAGCGACGTGGGCCCGGCGCGAGGTGGCGCCCCCGCTTCCGTCAGCGGGCCTCGAGGCGCTGGTCGGGGGCGGTGCCCAGCCCGCCAGCGAAGGCGTCGATGGAGGCGCGACGTTCGCTCAATACGTGCCGATGATGGAGCAGGCGCGAGCGCTCGCCGCCGACGGAGGCCTCACGCTGGCCATCACGCTGCTCGATGACGAGGTGAAGCGCGCCGAGCGCTCGAATGATCGCCGGGCAGAAGCCTTCGCGCTGCGCAACCGCGGGAACCTCGCGCAAGACCTCGGGCGGTGCGCTGAGAGCGCGGCGCTCTTTCTCCGCGCGCTCAAGTTGTTCGAGCAACTGCGTGATCAGGCCGGGGTGGGCCTGTTGGCCAACGACATCGGGATTCTGGGCCTGAGCTGCGAGGAGATCGACCGCGTCAACTGGTTCAGCCTCGCGGTGCGCGCGCGGTGGAACGCGCGGGACCTGGTGGGCGTGCGACGCAGCGCGAACAACCTCGGCGTCTCGTACCTGAACCTCGGCGACTTCGACAACGCCGACCGGGCGTACAACGAGGCGCTCATCGCGGCGACCGAGCTGAAAGACGAGCTGGCCATCATGCGCATCCGTTCCAACATGGCCTTCGTGCAGGCGCTGCTGGCTGCGGGAAGTTCCCGCGACGCAGGGCCCTCGGGCCTGATCATCGACAAGGGCTCCGTCGCCTGGCGTCGCGCGAAGACCAACTTCGACTTGAGCCTCGCGACGGCGCTCGATGCGGGGCTCGGTGAAGCCGAGGTCTGCGCGGGGTGGGAAGAGTACAGCGTCACGTGCGCGCTGCTGGCGCATTGAAAGGCCGCTCGTGGATTGGAATGGGTGGAAAGCGCCTCTCCTCCTCGGCGCGGGTCTGGCGACGGTCGAGGCACTCTTCCTCGTGACGTCGGGGCGATACCACCCTGTGGTGATGGCCCTGGGCCTCGGGGGCCTGGTCGTCGGGACGCACCGCGTCCTGTACGACACGAAGCAGAAGCTCGACCCCGTTCAATTCTGGCTCTCGTACGTCGCGCTGGGGGCCGTGGCGCTCCTCGTCGTAGCGGCCCTCATGCGTCTGGCCCCCCAGGCGTGAAGCCGTGGTCCGCGGGCCTGATCATCGATCGCAACTCAGTCGCCTGGCGTCGCGCGAAGACGAACTTCGACTCAGTCTTCGCTGCACCTACTCCTCATCAATCAGCGGCTCGCCCATGTCGGGCTCGAGTTCGCTTCCCTCGAGTTCGTGGCGCAGCTGTTCGTCGAGCGACTCGCGGCGGACCTGGCTGACGTCCACCGCCACGCACTCGCCGCGGCGCGCGTGGTCCATCGCCTCATCGACGTTGGCGCTGAAGTACACGGGCTTGCTGCAGGCATCGCAGTGGCGCACGCGCGGGTCGTCGGTGAGCGCGAGCGCGGACCACCGCCGGGGGCATTTGAAAACAAACCGGTGGTGGTCGCGGGGCTCGCAGCCCTCGACCATGGGGCGGGACACGACGGCGCGGAACTCCAGGGCGACGCGGTCACTGAGTTCGCGGAACTCGAGGAACTGCGTCGCGAAGGCCTGCGCCGGTGCTTCGCGCAGGCTCAGCTCGAGGCGAAGGTACCGGGCCTCATCCTCGCGGCCGCGCGCCTCGAGCCAGTCGGCATAGACCTCGCGGGTGCCGGGGACATCGTCCTGAACGCCTTGCTGCATCGAGCGCTCCTCTTCGCCGAAATGAAGCGGGGGCTCGAGGGAGAGGTCGGCATCGCCGATGCGCAGGACTGCGCCCGACGCGAGCTCGCCCTTCTGAGCGCGCGCGCCGTTGAGAAAGGTTCCATTGGCACTGCCGAGGTCGGTGAAGTGCACCACGCCGCCCTCGAGCTGCAGCCGCAGGTGCTCACGAGAGACCTTCCCGCTGTTGAGAATCACGTCGCACGACTGGCCTCGCCCGAAGACGAGCGAGTTCACCAGCCGCGCCCGTCTCCGCTCCGAGCCCGAATGCACGCGCACGGTCACCATCAGGGCGAGCCTGACAGGGGGCGATGCTTGGCGACAAGACAGCACCGTCGAAGTCGCCCGGTCCATTCGAGCACCTCTCGAGAGTGCGGGGAACGCGACGATCTGGCTGTGGCTCCGCTGCTACGCTCGTGGCCTTGGAAGACGCGCTCAAAACGCTCATTGATGCCATCAAGCGCGACGGCCGGATTCCTGTCGACTTGGGCGAGGAAGGGTTTCGCGCGGTATGGGCCGGGTGTCAGGACCCCTTCGCGTGTTTCGGGTGTACGCGCTGACGGGCGACCGTCTGCGTTTGGTCCAGGCGGCGTGCGCCATCGCGCGGCTCGTCATGATCTACGTGCCGGCCGGCGAGCTGCGCCCGTTGATGGCACTCGAGACGGCCGAGGCCTGGGTCTTTGGTGCGGCGCCCATCGAGGCGGTCCGCAGTGCAGCCGAAGAGGCATGGAGGGCCGCAGGGCGCCGCGACTTCGATGACCATGGGACGAAGGTCATGGCGCCCGCTCCGACCGCCGCGTCGTTTGCGGCCCAGAGCGTCTTCAATCGAGACGCCGACCTTGGCGCGGTCCTCGAAACACTCCACATTCTGCGCAGAACCGGTGGGCTTTCTGATGAAGCGGCGCGTGTGCTGCTCTCGGCGGTCGCACGGGCGTTTCTTCCTTACCCTCCGCTCGAGTCGCTCGTGCCACTTTGACCCGGACTGAGAGAGCCGGCCCTGGCCATCATGCGCATCCGCTTCAACATGTCTTCGAGGTGCTCGTCGCCGCTGCGGGAGCGCCTGGGGATGAGGGCGGAGGTTGGCGTTGGGGGCGTAGAGCGACCTGGAACGAGCCCCACGTGGCGCGACGCGACCAGCGAACACAGCTCACCACCATCCAAGCGGCCCCACAGCGAAGCGGTTTCTGGACGCACTCCACGCGTGACCTAGCGTGCGCGACCGTGACTCGCGCCAAACCCGCCCGCAAGACGAAGAAGACGAAAGCGCCCCGCTCCTCTGCACGCGCCCGGACCGCCCCGAAGAAGAAGAAGACGGTCGCCGGGCCCGCGCCGCTCGTCTGGAAGCAGGGCGGCCCCCGCCTGCGCTCCGCTACGACGAAGGGCGGTACGTACACGCTCGTGTCGCACGACGGCGTCGATTGGACCGCCGACTTCCGCCCGACGAAGGGCCGCACGCAGTCAGTGCTCTTCCGTCAGCAACTCGACGCGTGCATCACCGCGTGCGAGCGAGATCAGGTGCTGCGCCTCACCAACGAGATGCTCGTCGCAAACGGCGCGCAGGCCTTGACCGCCGCCGACCTGCAGGGCAGCGCCGACGCGTGGAAGCGTCGCCGCTTCTGACCCCACCTCCTGCGTTACCTGTGGTGATGGGTTGGGCGGCGAGGTCTGCGCGGGGTGCGAAGAACTTTCCTCAGAGCACCTGAAACGACCTCACTCGGAATACCTTCGCGCCCGCAATGACTCCGGAAGACCTTGCCGCCCGAAAGGCCGTCGTCGACGAAGAACAAGAGTTTCAAACCGCCGAACCGGGAGCCGGGTGCGGTGCCCGACGCTCGCCGATGGAGAGGGGAAGGTGGGATGACGAAGGTCGAGGGCCGCCGGTTGTGCTGAGGCGCGCGGGGC
>JBILUC010000036.1:0-80239 GCA_044371205.1 Archangium sp. | reverse complement strand
AACGGGCTCTCCGGCGATTACCCGCGCGGGACTCTCACCCGCTGGTGAAGTGCAGCGTGACCCCGCCTCCTGCTCGGCCGGTTGCCCGCCCGTCGGCTCTGAGTCTTCACGACGCACCATGGCTCGCACCTTGCCACTCTCTGGGGAGGCATTCTCGGCCCATCGCTCCCTCCCAGACGCGAGGTGGCTCGACTGGACTTCCCCGCGAAGGACTGAAGCCCCGCCGAAAGGAGTGCGGTAGACCGCGCTCGTGCTCCGCGTTCTTGCCCTGATCGTGACGCTCGCCGCATCGGCTTCCCTCGCGCAGACCGAGCCCAGGATGCCCACGCTCGTGAAGCAGGTCGACCCAGTCTTCCCCGCCTCGAGGCAGGACGGGGGTGTTGGCGCCACGGTGGTGATGGAGATCGACATCGGCGTCGACGGCAAGGTGATGGAGGTGAAGGTCATCTCGAGCGGCGGTCCCGAGTTCGACGAGGCCGCCGTCACCGCCGCGAAGCAGCTCGAGTTCACCCCCGCAGAGTTCGACGGCAAGCCCACACCGGTGCGCATTCAGTACGCCAGCAACTTCGTGGTGCAGGAACAGGTCATCGAAGCCCCGCCTGACGCGGGCACCCCGCGCGTCAACCTGAGCGGCGTGCTGCTCACCGCCGGCACGCGCGAGCCCATCGTCGCGGCCAGCATCAGCGCCGCAGGTCAGACCACCGAGTCGAACGCCGACGGCAAGTTCGAGTTCTTCGATCTCCCGCTCGGGCCCGTCGAGGTGAAGGTCTCGGCGCAGGGCCACGAGCCGTTCACCGAGACCGAAGAGCTCAAGGCCGGTGAGCGCACCGAGGTTCGCTACGTGCTGCGCTCGACGGGCGACCCGAACGTCACCGTGGTGCGCGGCACGAAAGATCGCCGCGAGGTCGCGCAGGTGAAGCTCACGCAGCAGGAATTCCGCATGGTCGCCGGCGCGCGCAACGACGCGTTCAAGGTGGTGCAGAACCTGCCCGGCGTGGCGCGCTCACCCTTCGGCGGCGCCGCGCTCGTGGTGCGCGGCAGCAAGTCGTGGGACTCGCGCATCTACGTCGACGAGATTCAGATTCCCCAGCTCTTCCACTTCGCGGGGCTCAACGCGACGTTCAACTCAGCGACCCTCGAGAGCATCTCGTTCATGCCCGGCAACTTCGGTGTCGACTACGGCCGCAGCATCGGCGGGCTCATTCAGGCCGAGGTGAAGACGCCCTCGAAGAAAGGCGTGCACGGCGCCATCGACGTGAACTTCTTCGACGTGTCGGCCAACGTCGAATTGCCCATCAGCGACAACTGGTCGGTGAGCGCCGCCGGTCGCTTCGGGCTCGCGCAACTGACGGTGCCTTTCGCCATCAAGACCTTCGTGCCGCAGAACCTGCAGAACCAGCTCGGCTTCGCGCGCGCGCCGCAGTTCTGGGACTACCAGGTGCGCGCCGAGCACCGCCTGCCCAACAGCAAGAACCGCGTCTTCGTGGCCGTGTTCGGCTCGTCTGACTCGTGGGCCTTCGTGACGCCCAACCGCTTTCTCGACAGCGACGTCGAGGGCAACGCGGGCGCCGCGAGCAATTCGCAGCTCTACAACCGGCTGGTGGTCGGCATCGATCAACGCCTGAGCGATCGCGTCACCTTCATCTCTCGCAACTCGGTGGGCTTCGACATCACCGAGCAGCAGGGCACCACGACGGAGATCTTCTTCCGCGCCACCCAGGTGCCCATTCAGCTGCGAGAGCGGTTCCGCATCGACATCCCCGAGGCGAAGCTGGTGCTCGGCACGGGGCTCGACGCGCTCATCACGCCGGCGTTCCTCGACGCGCAGCAGCCGCCGCCCTTCAGCGCCAACCAGCTGCCCGACCCGTACGTGACGCGGAGGCTCATCGCGCAGACCGAGCTGCGCGCGTACGTCGAGCCGGGTCTCTTCGTCGACGCGACGTGGACGCCGCTCGAGACCCTGCAGATTCGCGGCGGCGTTCGCTTCGACGGTGAAGTGACGACCATGCAGAAGGTGTGGGTCAACCCACGGCTCTCGGCGAGGTGGTCGATCATTCCCCAGCTCGCGGTAAAGGCGGGCGCGGCGATGTACGAGCAGCCCCCCGACTACCGCACCGGTCAGCTCTCGCCGGTGTTCGGCAACCCGAAGCTGTTGCCCGAGGGGGCGTGGCACTTCATGGCGGGCCTCGAGGCGAAGCTCTTCGACCTCTTCGAGCTCGACGTGCAGGGCTACTACAAGCCGCTCTTCAACCAGGCGCGGCAGACGCTCGCGAGCGGCGCGGGCAGCGACATCAACATCGCCGGCAACGAGCTGCGGTACACGAGCAAGGGCTACGGGCGCGCGTACGGCGGCGAGGTGCTGCTGCGGTTGCGGCCCACGCGCTACTTCACCGGCTGGGTCGCGTACACATTGAGCCGCTTCGAGCGCGACTACTTCGGTGGGGTGCAGTTCGCGCCCGGCCCGCTCGATCAACCGCACAACCTGATCATCGTCGGCAGCGCGAAGCTCCCGTGGGATCTCAACCTCGGCGTTCGCTTCCGCTACGCGTCGGGCCCGCTCGTCACGCCCGTCATCGGCTCGTTGTTCGACGCGAGCGGCAACTACGCCGTGCCCCTGCCCGGCCTGCCCTGGAGCCAGCGCCTGCCCGACTTCTTCCAGCTCGACGCGCGGCTCGACAAGCGCTTCGTCTTCGATGCCTGGACGCTGGTCGTCTACCTCGACGTGCAGAACGTGACGAACCAGGCGAACCCCGAAGCGCTCTTCTACAACTACAACTATTCGCAGTCGGCCAACGTGACGGGCATCCCGATTCTCCCGACACTCGGCGTGAGAGGAGAGTGGTGATGCGTCAGGTCCTGCCCCTGCTGTTGCTGTGCTCGGCGTGCGGCGTGCAGTTCTCACCCGAGACCCTCATCGACTCGCTGCGCATCATGTCGGTGACGTCGAACCCGCCTGAGGTGCGCCCCGGCGAGACGTCGTCGCTGTCGGTGCTCTTCGGTGACCCCACGCGTGTGGGCAAACCCTCGACGGTCATCTGGGTGGGCTGCGAGCCCGACCCGCTCGACCGCAACCGCAACGCCTGCAACGACGCGTCGCTGCTCATCAAGCCCTCGACCATCACCTCGTACCCCGAAGGGCTCAAGCTGCTCGGCTTCAACCGCACCGCGTCGTACGCAGCGACGCCCGGCGTGTTCGACGTGCTCGCGCCCGACAATCTCATTCGCCAGAACGGCAGCATCGGCCAGGTCATCGTGGTCGTCATCGCCGAGGAGGTCTCGGTGAACTTGATGAATGACGAGCTGACGAAGGTCTTCGAGCGCATCGAGAACAAGGAACTGCCGACGGCCATCGCGCTCACCCGCATCGTGGTCAGCGAGAAGACCGGGGCGCGCAACACCAACCCGGAAATCACCACCCTGCGCTTCGACGGCGCGAAGCTGCCCATCGGCGCGCAGCTGCAGGTGCGGCCGGGGCAGAAGGTCGAGCTCGGCGTCGAGGTGCCCGACGCGTCTCGCGAGACCTACGTCGAGCAGCAGCCTGCCGGGCCGGTCGAGAAGCGCGAGGTGGTGGTGGGCGCCTGGTACTCGAGCGGTGGGCGCTTCAGCAAAGAGCGCTTCGACGTCACCGACGCGGCGCCGACGGTGTTCACCGCGCCCGGCTCTATGGACTTCCCCGAAGACCCCGTGCCCGAGCGCCGCAGCGGCCAGCTGTGGCTGGTGGTGCGCGACAACCGCGGGGCGCAGGCGTTCGAGCAGTTCCGCTACTTCGTGTGCGACGAGGCGCTGGCGACGCCGGTGGTGCGCAGCGTGACGGCGCCCGCGAGCGCGGCCGACCCTGTGGTGGTGCGGGGCGATGATCTGCAGCGTGCGACCGACGTCGTCATCGGCGACTTCGCGCTGGTCAACGGCTCGTTCAGCTCGGGCCAGGGAGGCTTCGTCGGGCTCCTGCCGCCCGAGCTCGGTCCGGGGACGTACCCCGTGCGCGTTCGCGGCCAGAACTGCAGCGACTCCGACACGGGGCTCACCTACACGGTTCCGTGAGCACCATGCGTTTTCGTGGTGCAGAAGAAGGTTGCCCGGACGACTCAGGTCGATGAGGTCGCACGCCGGTAGACGAGCGTTCAGCCCGTTGCGCAAAGCTCTGCGGCGTTGATCGCCAGCTGACGCGCGGCCTCGTCCCCAGCGCGATGCGCTTCGACCATGAGAAAGTCGAAGATCGCGCGCGCGAAGAACGGCTCTCCGTTCAGTCGCAGCCACGTGCCGACGTAGCGAAAGTGACGCACCAGCACCTGGTGCGGCCACCCCCGTTCGCCGGGCACGCTGAGGTCCACCGCGCGGGCGTAGAGCGCGCGAATGGCGACGAACTCCCGCCACAACTCGGTCGTCGGGGGCGCGCGGTCTTCTTCGAGCTGCGCGACCACCTGCCCCAGTCGGGCCTCACACGCGTCGAGCGCAGTGCGCCGCTCACTCGCTGCGGCGCGCACCAGCAGTGGATGCTCGAGATAACGCGCACTCGAGATGCGCGTGCCGAGTTCGTGCTCGAGCAACTCTCGCACCTCCGCCACCGCCTCATCGGGGTCGGCGCCGCCCACCAGCGTCGCCCGCTCGAAGAGCTCGTCACGCAACCCGCGCGAGCTGAGCTCGGACTCGACCAGCTCTGCGACCTTCGCGAGCCGCTTGTCAGGTGGGCGCGCCGCGAGAGCAAGCGCCGAGCGGTAGAGCTCCGCCAGCGGCCCGTCATCGGTCACCAGCGCCTGAGAGGCCGGTACCGGCGGCGCGACCCCGGAGAACGTTCGCTCGAACGCCAGCGCTGCGTGCGGCAACCGCACCCGGGTATCGGAGTCGATGCCCGGCGACGCCCCGCTCCGCACCACCCGCCAGGCGAGCTCGCGAAAGAAGCTCACCTGCGGCGTACGAGGCACGAGCAGCACGCGCTGCACCGCCCACGACGAGCTGTGCGCAACGAGCACGTCGCGCCCCGCTTGCGACACGAGCCAATCGACGCGCTTCCACTTCCCCTCGGCTGCCGCATCGACGAGCAGCCAGTGAAAGCCGTGCTCGAGCTCGGTGCCTTCGAGCGCGGCCCTCGGAAGCCACCACTGGCTCTCGAGCAACGCCCGGGCAGCGCTCAGCTCACCACGAGCCGCCGCAAGCAACCCCATCGTGCCCACCGTCGCGCGCTGCATCACGAGGTCGACCGACTCGAGGCGGTTCTGCAGCTCATCGAGCAGCGCACGCTGACGCGGCCCCGGGTCGTAGCGCGTGGCGTGCTTCGCTTCGTTGAGCAGGTCGATGAGCTGTTGCCCTGACATCTCGTGAGCCTCCGCGCGTCAGGGCACGACCGTGACGTCGTGGAATCGGCGCAGGTCGATCACGACCTTTCCCTCGACCTCCGAGATGATGTCGGCCGGGCGCGCGCCGAACGCGATCTCGTTCGCCTCCCACACGCGCCGGCCGTGCACCACCTGCAGCGTCGTCTCGTCGGTGCCGGTCATCGCGATGTGCAGCTCGGCCTCACGTGCCTGGAGCTGCTCGAGCGTCAACCCGAACAGCGGGCTCTTCTCGTCGATGCGGTGCATCAGGTTCCACGCGCGCCGCAGGTTCGGGGCGTTGTCGCGAACGAGCTTCAGGTCCTCCGAGCGGTACATGACGGGCTCGCCCTCGGGGCGCACCGTCTGAATCAGGGCCAGCCGGAACTGGGCGTCGAAGATCTGGTTCGAGCGCCCGTTGCCCACGCGAACCACGAGGTGCGTGTCGCCCGCGGTGCGACCGATGCAGACCTTGTTCGCGAACACCACGCGTCCCCGCACGCGGCTGAAGCGCACGAAGACCAGCCCGGTCGCGAGCGCGGTGAAGACCAGGCCCACCAGCGACTCGAACACCACCAGCAGGTGCGCGGCCGTGCTCTGCGGGTACATCGCGCCGTAGCCAATGGTGGCCATGGTCTGCACGCTGAAGAAGAACGCCTCGGCGAACCGGCCCGGCTCGAGGTTGGCGACGCCACCTGCCCACATGAACGCCAGCCCGAAGAGCGCGTTGAGCAGGAGATAGAGGAAGGACAGCAGCCCCAGCGTCTGCGACCACGAGAGCGACAGCACGGCGTGTGAGATGTCGCGCAGATCGAACGGTCGATCGTCGATGACCACGAAGTCGTAGCTGGTTCCGGGAGCGCGCGTGACGGTCGTGCGAAGCGGCATGTCGGCAGACCTACCTCAACCAGTGCCTCGATCTCCCGTGCCGTGAAAAAGAGGCGGCCCTTCTGAGATCCCTCTCCCCGCTCTCGCAGGCAGGGGGAGAAGGGTACGGTGCGCGACCGTGACTCCCGACGATCTCGCCGTTCTCGAAGAGCGCGTTCACGCCATCACCCGCCCTGAGCCCGCGCTGCTCTGGCTCTACATCCTCACCGCGGCCGCGCTGCTCTGCGCCGCGCCCATCGCGCTGGTGCCGCTCTTCTTCCGCTACCACACGCTCTGGTACCGCTTCGACGCGACGGGCGTGAGCATGGGCTACGGCATTCTGTTTCGCCGCGAGCTGCAGCTCACCTACGCCCGCATGCAGGACATTCACCTCTCGCAGAACATCCTCGAGCGGTGGCTGGGCATCGGCACCGTCACCGTGCAGACCGCCGGCTCGGGCGCGGGCGGCAACCTGTCCATCGTGGGCGTGCGCGACTTCGAGGCCATCCGTGACTACCTGTACGCGAAGATGCGCGGCATTCGCCTCGAGCACGCCACGCCTGAGGCTGCCGATTCGACCGACGCGCTGCTCGTCGAGATCCGCGACGCGCTGAAAGACACGGCGACCGCGCTCGCGAAACAGAAGGAGGCGTGACGTGGACTTCCTCCTGCGCCTCTTGAAGCCGCTCTTCCTGCCGCTGCTGAAGATCGACTTCGCGACGCCACACCTCCCCGAAGGCAGCTCACTGGTGCGCTCGCTCAAGCCCACCGAGAAGTGGCTCGCGTACAAATACCTGCAGACGCTCGTGCGGTTTCTGCAGCCGTTCATCTTCACTGGCATCGCGCTGGTGCCGCTGGTCGGCAAGATGAAAGGCTGGGGCTTCGCGCTCGCCCTGCTGGCCTTCGTGCTCGAGCTCGTCGGCATCGCCTTCGCGCTCGTCACCACCCGGGTCGACTTCGAGCTGCGCCACTACCTCGTCGGAGACCGCTCCCTGCGCGTGGCTCAGGGCGCCTGGACCCGGGAAGAAGTGACCCTCAGCTACGCCAACGTGCAGAACATCGAGGTCACCCAGGGCCCCCTCGAACGGCTCTTCGGCTTCAAGTCGCTCACCATCTCGACGGCTGGCGCCGACACCACGCCGGGCGCCGAGAACTCCCACCTCGTCACCCTCGTCGGGCTCGAGCAAGCCGATGAAGTGCGCCAGCTCATCCTCGGCATGCTGAAACACCAGAAAGACTCGGGGCTTGGAGACGTCACGGGCCACCACGACACGCCCGCCCCTGCCTTCTCGCTCGAACGACTGCGTGAAATCAGAGACGCCGCCAACGCGTTGAAGGCTGTGGCGCGGGGCGGTTGAAACCCGACGCGCGTCATTCCGTCGTTTCCGTTGACATTCGGCACCCCGGGCACGAGATCACTCGTCGTTTCGGCCCTTTCCCTTCCAGGTTCCATGACTCCGTTTTTGATGCTGGCCCAAGCAGAACAACACCAAGGGTGGCTCACGAGCCGCCTCCTCGCCGTGTTCACCGGCAACGCGGAATGGGTGCTCTGGCTGCTCGCGTTCTTCTCCGTCATCTCCATCGCCGTGATGTTCGAGCGCGCGATCTACTTCTCGACCCGCTCGCTGCCGAACAGCGACGACGTGCTTCTGAAGATCGCCAAGGGCGACCTCGCGGCGGTGAAGACGTCGATCGCCAACCGCCAGGGCATGGAAGCCGCGGTGCTGCGCGAAGGGCTCGACTGGTCTGAGCGCGGCGCCGACGCCGTGCAGGAAGTCATCGACGCGACGCTGGCGCGCGAGCGGCCCCGCTACGAGCGGTTCCTCTCCATTCTCGGCACGCTCGGCAGCAACACGCCGTTCATCGGCCTCTTCGGCACCGTGCTCGGCATCATCAAGGCGTTCAAGGATCTCGGTGTCTCCGGTGCGAAGGGCGCCGAGGTGCAGTCGACGGTCATGGCCGGCATCTCCGAGGCGCTCGTCGCCACCGCCGTCGGCCTCGCCGTCGCGATCCCCGCGGTCATTGGGTACAACGTGCTGCAGCGCGCGGTGAAGAACACCGTGGCGCGCTCCAACGCGCTGGGCCACGCGCTCGTCGGTCACCTCCGGTCGGGGAAGTAAGCGATGGCCGGCGGAGCTCAAGACAGCGACGACGAAATCACGGGCATCAACGTCACCCCGCTGGTCGACATCGTGCTCGTGCTGCTCATCATCTTCATGGTGACGGCGAACTTCATCGTGCGCGAGACGGTCGAGGTCGACCTGCCGAGCGCGGCCAATGGGGGCAAGACGATTCAAGGCCCCGTGATGATCACGATGGACAAGGACGCGAAGATCTTCTTCGACGGCGTCGAGGTCGCCAGCGACGCGCTGATGGCGAAGATGAAAGACGCGGTCGCGAAAGACAAAGAAGTGCGCGCCATCATCAGCGCCGACCAGACGCTCAACTACGGCAAGGTGATGACCCTCATCGATCAGGTGAAGGAAGCGGGCATTTCCAAGTTCGCGTTGAACATTCAGAAAGAAGCGAAGGCGGCCGCTCCGGCGCCCTGACAAGGAACTCGCGAGGTCGGCCCCGGTGTCCGACTTCGTGACGTGACGGCACTCACGATGACCACGGGCAGCATCCAGCGCAATGACGACAACCGGAGCTTGCTGCTCTTCGTTGGCATGTTTGCGCTCTCAGCCATCGCGCACGTGGCGGGCATTCTGGTGATGCCCGAGCGGAGCCGGATGCTCGAGAAGTCTCAGCGCGTCGAGATGGAGTTCTACGAGCCCCCACCTCCTCCGCCGCCCAAGGTGGAAGAGCCTGAGCCGCCCAAGCCCGAGCCGCCCAAGGTGAAGATCAAGCCTCCGCCCGTGAAGGTGGCTGAGGCGCCCCCGCCGAAGGAAGAAGCGCCGCCCCCGCCGAACGAGCCGCCGCCGCCCGAAGCGCCGACCAAACCGGTGCCCATCGTGGTCGGCATCTCGATGTCGTCGACCACGGCCGCTGGTGGCTTCGCGGTACAGGTCGGCAACACCACCTACGGCAAAGCGTCTGACAAGGCCGTCGACCCTTCTCAAGTGAAGGCCTACCAGGCGCCGAAGTACGTGCCGCCCGGGGGCGCCGACACCGAGCCCGTGCTGATGGGTGAGATCAAGGTGCCGTACCCCGACGAGGCGAAGAAGAACGAGATCGAGGGCTCGGTGCGCTTGAAGGTCGTCGTCGACGAGACCGGCACCGTCACCGACGTCTCGGTCATCAGCGGCCCCGGCTACGGGCTCAACGAAGCCGCGCGCGACGCGCTGCGGAAGTACAAGTTCCGTCCGGCCACCAAGGGCGGCGAAGCGGTCGGCACCACGCTGATCTTCACGTACACGTTCCTGCTCGACTGACCGTCGCTGGAATTCTCCTCGCGCGAGAGACGCTTTTGGAGCGTCTACGCCGCGTCCCATTTCGCGAACATCTCGACCGCCCTCCCCCGAGGGAAACGCGTTGGCACACGCGCTGCTCTGCCTGTGTTCGCGAACGGCAATCACGCCGAACGTGAACAGGGGGCAGTGGATGGAGCAGAACAAACGACTGCAGGTCTTCTCGATCAAAGAGATCGTGGAAGAGAACGAGAAGAAGAAGATCTGGGTGAAGGCAGGCTCGGCCTGGATCAACCGCGACGGCTCGATGAACGTGTACCTCGACGTGCTGCCGCTCGACGGGAAGCTGCACGTGCGCGAAGCGATCGTCGAGGCGCGCGCGAACACCAGCAACAACAACCGCAACACGTCGACGAATGGTTCGTCGATGAACAACCAGGCCGAGATGGCCGATTCGATGGGAGGACACTGAAATGAAGATGACGGGAACGAAGGTGAAGGGGTTGGTGGCCGTGGCGATCCTGATCATGTCGGGCGCTGCGATGGCGAAGCCCGCAGCGAAGAAGGAACTGACGGGCGTGGTGAACCTGAACACCGCGACGGCGGCGCAGCTCGATCTGCTGCCGGGCGTCGGGGCGAAGGCGGCCAAGCGCATCATCGAGCACCGCACGAAGACGCCGTTCGCGAAGGTCGAAGACCTCTCGAAGGTGAAGGGCTTCGGGCCGAAGAAGCTCGAGAAGCTCAAGCGCTTCGTCACGGTGAGCGGCCCGACCACGGCGGCGCTCAAGAAGAAGGCCGATGACGCCCCGTCGACCGCAGGCCCCGCGCCCAGCGCGCAGGGTCGCCGGTCGGGCGGCAAACGCTGACGACGTCGCACCGAAGGTCGTCACCACGCGCCGGGTCGCCTTTCACGAGGTGGCCCGGCGTTCTTTCATGCACAATCGCCTCGCTCGTGAGGAAGCTCGTCTACGCGATGGCGGCGGTGATGGTGCTCTTCGCTGCCGGTGTGCTCGCCGTCGACGGCCACCTGCCCGCGCCCATCGGCATCGAAGCGGCCGAGTACTCGCTGAGTGATCTCGCCGACGCGTTGCGGAGCGTCGACTCGAAGGGCACCGTCGATCTCGCCGAGCTCAAGAAGCGGCACGCATCGCTCGAGCGGTACTTGAACGCGATGACCGCGGTCTCGCCCGACACACGGCCCGACGACTTCCCCACCGTCGAGGCGCGGCTCGCCTTCTGGTTGAACGCGTACCACGCAGCCGTGCTGTCCGAATTGATGGACGCGCGCGGCCTCGAGTCTCACCCGACGGACGAGCTGTTTCGCTTTCACGCCATCGGGGGCAAGCGGGTGACGCGGTTCTCGATCTTCCGCAACGTGCTCAGCCAGTCAGGAGACGCGCGGGTGCTGTTGTCGATCGCGACCGGTGAGAAGGGTCGCGGGGTGCTCGATGGCGCGCCGTTCGACCCCGAGTCGATCAACCTGCAGCTCGACGACGCGATGCGCCGCTTCGTGCGGAGGAAGGACCACTTCTCGCTCGAGGGGAAGCAGGTCAAGTTGAGCGAGCTCTTCCTCCGCCACAGCGACGACTTCCTCGCCGCGCTGCCGGAAGAGAGAAAGAACGTGCTGCAGATCGTCTGGGCCTACCTGCCCGAGAGCTGCGAGGCCGACGTGCCCGGGTGCGAGACGCGCATCGATCTCGATCGCGCGTGCGGCGTGCGCTTCGACGCGTGTCAGATCGAGTGGGTGCCGGTTGATCAGGCGCTGGCCGTGAAAAACTGAACAACGCGTCCTCCTCAACACGTCCAGACTCAGTCGAGCAGGTAGTGAATGGTGTACTTCGACTGACTCAGGTTCGGGGCAATCAGGGCGCCCTGCCTGAGGACTCCATCCGCCAAACACCTCAAGAACTGATGATCCGGCGCCAGACTGGTCCCATGCAGGCAGACTTCAGTCGCGATCGAAAACTCGTTCGTCGTCAACCCGAGAATGGTGGTGCTCGTATCGTCTTCGACGGCTGTCGCTCGACCGCACTTCAGAATGAGGGCGTCGATGACAGGAAGCGGCCCCTTCACTCCGCTCGGCGACGAATACTCAGGAGCTGCCACCTCGATCGGCGCCCCGAGGCACCACGGCACCGACGAGGGGGGGGACCGGTTCGCCCCGCCGCCAGGCTCTGCTGCAGCTCATGCCGCAATAAAGGAGGAGCAAGAGCAGAGGCGTTCTGAGTTCGATCCTCATTGGCTTAAACCGGCCCGCTTTCCGGCTGCGGTGTGGTGGTCGCCCTTTTCCTTGTTCTCTTGATCCTCGGTCGAGCCGATGAACGGGAAGAGCTGCTGCTTCACGAACCCCTCGGGGATGTAGTCGCCGACGACTCCGTAGCGATCGGGCCACGGGCGATCGGCCTTCGCTGCGGTACCAAAGAGGTAGTCGAGGAACGCGAAGTGCGCGGCGTAGTTCTTGTCGATCGCCTCGTCGTCGCGAGAGTGGTGCCAGTGGTGGAAGTTCGGCGTGACGAAAACGTACTTGAGCGGCCCCAGACCCGCGCTCACGTTGGCGTGATCGAACACGGCCTGAAAGCCGACCATGATGATGTACACGTCGATCACTTCCCGAGGGAACCCGAGGATGAAGATCGGCGTGATGACCGCGATGCGCGTGCCGATGAGCTCGAACAGCGACTGACGCGAGCCCGCCAGCCAGTCCATCGCCTTGGCGCTGTGGTGCACCGCGTGGAAGCGCCAGAGCCACGGCACCTCGTGGTACGCGCGGTGCGCCCAGTACTGCACGAGATCGGCGCACAAGAAGACGAGGAAGAGCGAGACGAGAAACGGCAGCGCGTGGATGAAGTCGCGCACCCGGTCGCTCGCGAACCAGCCGAGCGTGCTGACCACGCGGTTGGTGATGAGCAGCGTGAGGCCGACCACGAGGTGGTTCACGAAGAAGTGAATGAGATCGGTCTGCCACTCGGGGCGGAAGACGGGCTGCTCTTTGCGCAGCGGCCTGAACTTCTCGATGAAGATGAAGATCAGCGACGAGCCGAGCAAGTCGAGGATGAAGAAGTCGAGCCCGATGTAGGGCGAGGAGTCGGGGAAGTCGCCGATGGGCGTGGCCGGGCCCCCCATCACCTGCGCGAGCACCACCCAGCCGAACGCGGCAGCGGAGAGCTTGCGGTAGCGACCGAGCAGCAGGTTGCGAATCGCGAGCGCACCCGCGAGCACCATCGCCCCGAAGAGGATGTAGCGGAGCGTCGTCACGTCGTAGTGCTTGCGCAGCTCGGGCGTCGACATCCACTGAGGGAAGCGGAAGCCGATCACCGCGAGCACTGACAGCACCGACAGCGAGAGGGCGACCGCGCCCGACATCAACCCCACGCCCGGCTTCAGCTCACCGTGCTTCAGCAACACGTCTTCTTCTTCGGCACTCATGGGTCGGAGGTTCTCACGGAAGACGACCGAACTCTCTCCCTCTCCCCTTCCGGGGGAGAGGGTTGGGGAGAGGGGTGCGCGTCGTTCAGCAGCGCAGATCGGGTACCTCCTCTCCCCGACCCTCTCCTCCGCGGGAGGAGAGGGAGATCAAGGACCCGCGTCGGCACGCGGAAACCCGCGGCGCCGCTCTGCGATGCACTCGTCGAGCGCCTTCTTCATGAAGTCATGGGGCAACCCCGCCTCGAGCCGGAACGCTCCCGCGCCACCGGCAGCCTGCACCCGCGCGAGATCGAGAATGCCCGCCGTGTCGTTGTCACCCTTCGCCGCGGCCTGCATGCGCGCCAACGAGAGCGCCCCACCCAGGGTTCGGCGCAGCTCCTCGCTCATCGCCGGGTCGCCAGGCGTGACGTCGGCCACCATGCCCACGTCGTGCCCCACGTCCATGTGCACCTGCATCGACTTCGCCGACTGGAGGATCAAGTCGGCCAGCTTCGGCTCGCTCTTGCGCAACATCGCCGCGACGGGCGCCGCGTTCATCACGCCGTACACCTCGCCGTACGCCATCGAGTCGTCGAGCACCGGCGGCCCGGTGATGCCCCGCCCCTCGAGCCGATCGAGCGTGGCCTTGATCGACGCTTCATCACCACCCGCGATGAACATCTGCCCGTTCCACACGCCGAGCGTCTCGGTGCCGCCGTCCCACTTCGTGGTCTCGAACAGCTGCGCGTGCGGCCCGTAGTCCTTCACGGTGTCGGGTCGCACCAATTCCTTCCACTTCACGTTCTTGAAGTCGCCGGTGATGACCACGTTGTCGTCGATCATCGCCACGCGATCGATGCCGTTGACCGGGTCGACGCCCGCATCGCGGAGGTCTCGCAGGAACTTGTCGTCGCCATCACCAAACAGGCACTGGGTCAGCTTTGGCCCCAGCTCGCTGTTGATGATCGCGTTGTACTCGCCCACCACCGCGCCCCGCTTCACCGAGCTCGGCATCAACGCGAGCACGGGATCCTTCGGGCGCGACGGTTCCTGAACCAGCCCCGCGTCTTCCACCGTCGGCACCAACAGCGTGCGCCGCTCGGCGTTCTTGCGCTCTTCCGTGCGCGTCATGCGGTTGGGCAGATTCACCGGGCCGTGCTTCTCGCGCTCAGGAGGCTCCGCGCCGCGCATCAACCACGCCCCCACCCCGAGCAACACCGCGGCGAGCACCAGCCACACCAGCGGGGAGCGACCTTTGCGAGCAGGCGCCATGGGTCAGAAGTCCTTTCGCTCGAAACGCCAGGCGGCGACCGAGAGCAACGCGACGCTGAAGATGAGACAGCCGGCGAGCAGACGCACCACCATCTCGCCCTCGACGGGGTCTGACGCCGCGAGGTGCGCTGAGACGGTCGCGAGCGTACCGAGCCGGGGAATGGGCAGCATCGCCCACGAGAACAGGGTGCGCCCCACGCCCTCGGTCATGGTCACCGCGATCGACTCGCGGAAGCTCGCGAAGATGCCGAGGATCAACGTCACGATGCCCAGCGCGCCCGAGAGCGCCGCGCTGCGCACGAAGAAGTTGGCGGTGAGCATCACCGCGTAGAGCGAACAGAACCCGATCCACCCCACGGCGCTGCCGAGCAACAGCCGCGGGTTCCAGATGCCCGTCTTCACACCCAACAACACCGTGAGCCCGCCCGCGCCGTAGAACGTGCCGAGCGCCGCGAGCGTCACCACCCCGAGAAAGGTGCCGAACAACAACTGCCACCGCGCCACCGGCAGCGAGAGCAGGTGCTCGATGCGGCCCGGCGCCAGCAGCTCGGGCGCAAAGTCGCTGCAGGCGATCGCGAGGAAGAACGCGCCCCCGTAGAAGCTGACGTACGCCGTCGCCGTGAACAGCGCGCTCATCACCCGGTTGGCGGTGACGATCTCTTTCGAGAACACCGCGCCGAAGAGCTTCGAGCCCGCGATGGCCCCATCGACCACGTCGAGCTGCAGCGAGAACCCGAGAATCAACAGCACCAGCGTGATGGCGCCGAACAACCCGAGGAACCACTTTCGCCGGGCGGCCTCGAGCAGCAGGTCGAGCGCGACGCGAAAGAGCTGCCTCACGACGCGCGCTCCAATTCGGTGAGCACCGCCTCGAGGTCGCGCGTCTGCGGGACCACCGCCGTCACCTGCAGGCCCCGGGCGCGCGCCGCGTCGAGCGCCTGGTTGAGGCCCGTGACGTCTCCTTCGAACTCAGCACCCTTTTCGCTCGACACGAGGCCACAGCCTTCGACCACCCCGCGCGGCACTTCACCCACGAAGGTGATGGTCCACCGGCTCGAGGCGCGGCGGATCTCGTCGAGCGTGCCCTCGAGCTTGAGCTCGCCCTGCTGCAGCACGCCGATGCGGTCGCACACCCGTTCGGTCTCCGAGAGCAGGTGCGAGTTGAGCAACAACGTCGCACCGCGCTGCTTTTCCTCGAGCAGCAGCTTGCGCACTTCGACGCGGCCCACGGGGTCGATGCCGTCGGTGGGCTCGTCGAGGATCAGCAGTTCCGGGCTGCCGAGCATCGCCGCGGCCAGCCCGAGGCGTTGCCGCATGCCCTTGCTGAAGGTGCCGATGCGCTGCGGCGAGTCTTTGAGGCCCACCCGTTCGAGCAACCGCGCCAGCTCGACGTCAGAGGGCGAGAAGCTCTTGAGCGTGGCCACCGAGCGCAGGAAATGGCGGCCGCTCAACGCCGCCGGGAGGTGCATGCGCTCAGGCAGGTAGCCGATGCGCGCGCGCACCTCGAGATCCTGAGGGTCGCCGCCGAGCACGGTGACGTCGCCTTCCGTGGGGCGCACGACCCCCAGCAGCACCTTGATGAACGTGGTCTTGCCCGCGCCGTTGGGGCCGATGAGCCCGAACGCCACGCCCTTCGGGATCGACAGGGTCAACCCGCGCAGCGCGCGATGCGCCGGGCCCCAGAGGCCGCGGTAGTCCTTTACGAGTCGGGTGACGCTCAACGCCTCCGCCATGGGTCGCCGCACTCTACGCAAGAGCCGACCGGCGCTTGCTCCCTTCGTCGCCCGTCCACACCCCACCATTCTTCTCCTTCCCATGCCCCGCTTCCGTCGTTTCACCAGGTGCTCTCGCCCGACACGACGTTCGTCCGGGCGCTGCGTCAGCGTGACGCCGCCGCCGTCGAGGCACTCGAGCGGGCTTCTTTGCCCAGGGTCAGACGCATGGCCGTTCAGCACTTCCAGAGCCCGTTCGAGCAGGAAGACGCCGTGCAGGGGTCTTCGCCCACCTCTGCGCACACCTCGAAGCCGTCGACCCGTTGCGCGTGGAGTCCCTGCGCGGGTGGGTCGTGACGCGCGCGTCGAGTTGGAGCTCTCGCGGCTCCGCACGAAGGACCTCAAGTCCGTGTTGCTCAAATGGCTCCAGCGCCACGGGCCCCTGCTCGAGCTGAAGTCGGTGGAGCCCCCGCAATTCGTCCAGGCGTCAGCCGAGACTGGCATGCTGCTGCTCACTCAACGTCCGCGCGTGTGGGTGGCCGAGGCGGAAATTGGTTCCGTCCCCGCCTGGCGGCTGATCAGCTGACGGTGACCTCGTCCCACGTGCCCTTCTTCTCTTTCGCCTCGGTGAGCACCGCGTCGAGCTTCTCGAGCAACAGCCGGTTGCCGTCTTGCGAGTAGCCCCGCAGTGACTTCGCGCAGCCGTCGACCTTCTCGAGGAACTCGCCCAGCACCTGGCCGTCGAGCGCGGTGGCGTGCATGCCGTAGTTGAGCTGCTGCAGGTAGAGCGCGTTCATCACCTGCTCGAACTGGCCGCCGATGGGCACCGAGAGCATCGGCTTGCGCAGGTACACCGCCTCGCTCATCAAGGTGTAGCCGCCGCCACCGACCACCCCGCGCGCGGTGCGCAAGTCGTCGATGAAGCCCGCTTCGCTGAAGGGCTTGAAGATCAAGTTCCCCTCGCGCACGTCGCTCGTGATGTCGCGGCGGAAGCCGTAGATGCGGCACTCGATGCCCGAGCGGCGCAGCTCTTCGATGAGCGCCGTATTGCTGGTCATCGTCTGGTACACGAGCAGGTGTTCGCCCGGCTCCGACTTCGCCTGCAAAATCTCGGGGCGCAGAATCGAGGGGAGCAGCGTGGTGCGTTCCTTCCGCACCGGCGGGTAGAAGAACGTGGTGACGAGGTAGTGAAAGCACCCGGGCGCCTTCGACTTCACGATGCCCTTGGTGAGCTGAAACTGATCTTCATGCGGGCCGATCAACGCGGGGTCGTGCTTGCACCGGTTGATGATCTGCATGTTGTCGATGCTGATGCAGGGCAGGAAGTGGTTGCGCGCGAAGAGGTAGCTGAACGACTCGAAGTCGCTGATCACCACGTCGGGCTGAAACTCGTCGGCGATCTCGAAGTACTTCTTCACGTTCTGCGGCCAGCCGGTGACGGCGCCCTTCAGGTTCTCGAGCACCGTCTGCCACTTCTTCACCGAGTTGCCTTCGTACTGAATGGTGAAGCCCCAGATGTTGTGCACGTTCTCGAAGCGCTTCGCGAGGTAGTCACGCGCGCGCCCGCTGACGACGATGTGCACGTCGTGGTGCTTCGTGAGGTGCTCGAGGACGACCCGCGACCGCGTCGCATGGCCCATGCCTTCGCCGACGACTCCGTAGAGGATTCGCATGCTGCGAACGGTAGTGCCTGGCGCGCCAACTCGACACGACGAATGCAGTTGGCCCAAGCGGTCTCAACGTGAAGTGCCGAACCAGGCCACGGCGAAAACGGTAGTGTCCTGCCCGCCATGCCGCAGCCACCGTCGTCCATCTCGAAGGGTCTGGTGTGGGGCGTCGTCATCGGCCTCTTTGGCGGCGCGCTGCTGCTCGGAGGGCTGGGCCTGCAGAGCGCGTCGCGCACCTGCGAGTTCCCCGACACCGAAGAGTGCATGTGGGAAATGTCGATGCACGCCGACATGGCCCGCCTCCAGGCGTACGGCGCCGTCGGCCTCGCGCTGGTCGGCGCCGGGCTGTTTCTGGTCGCGCGACGTCAGCTGAAGTGAATTGCCTTGCATCGGCGCCGCTGACTTTCGACGCTGCGCGCCGATGAATCCCCATCAGGTCCCCGAGCGGCTCAACCTCGCGAAGGTCTTCCTCCACGAGCGCGCCGAGCAGCACCCCGAGCGCGTCGCGCTGTACTTCGAAGACCAGCGCATCACCTATGGCCAGCTCGCCGACGCCACGCACCGGGCGGCCGCGGTCTTCAAGGGCCTGGGGGTGGAATGGGAACAGCGCGTGCTCTTGATGTTGCCCGACGTGCCGCAGTTCGCCTCTGCGTGGTTCGCCACGGTGCAGATCGGCGCCGTCGTCAGCGCGGTCAACCCAGGCCTCAAGCCCGACGAGCTCACCTGGTACCTGAACTACACGCGCGCGAAGGTGGTGGTCACCGACTCCGTGACCGCCGCCGGCATCGACGCGGTGCGCGCCTCGTGCCCGCACCTCAAACACGTGCTCGTCGCGGGGGGCAACGCAGGCCGCCACCTCGACTTCGATCTCGAGCTGACGAAGGTGAAGCCCGATCGTGAGATCGCCGACACCCACAAAGACGACACCTGCGTGTGGCTCTACACCTCGGGCTCGACCGGCTTCCCCAAGGGCGCGGTGCACAAGCAGCACGACTTCGTGTTCAACGCGTACACCTATGGCCTGCCGGTGCTGCAGTACTCCGAGAAGGACATCGGCGTGTCGGTGCCGAGGTTGGCGTTTGGCTACGCGCTGGGCAGCAACCTGCTCTTCCCGCTGCTCGCCGGCGGCGCCACGGCGCTCTTCAAGGACAAGCCGACCCCCGAGAAGCTCTTCGAGATGATGAAGAAGCACCGCCCCACGGTGCTCACTGCGGTGCCGACGGCGCTCAACAACATCCTGTCCAACCCCGGCATCCAGGACGTCGACTTCTCGAGCCTGCGCGTCTGCATCAGCGCGGGCGAGGCGTTGCCCGCCGAGCTCTACCAACGGTGGAAGCAGCGCACGGGCGTCGAGATCCTCGACGGCATCGGCAGCGCCGAGATGTTCCATATCTTCATCACCAACCGCTTGAACGACGTGAAGCTCGGCTCCCTGGGCCGCGTGGTCGAGGGCTACGAGGCGAAGGTGTGCGACGATCAGGGCCGTGAGCTGCTGCGCGGTGATGTGGGCACGCTCTGGGTGCGCGGGGACTCGATGGCGCTCGAGTACTGGCAGCAGCACGACCAATCGAAGAGCACCTTCCGCGGCGACTGGTGCGTCTCGGCCGATAAGTTTCAGCAGAACGAAGAGGGCTACTTCTATTTCTGCGGCCGCGGCGACGACATGCTCAAGGTGAGCGGCAAGTGGCTGTCGCCGGTCGAGGTCGAGAACGCGCTCCTCCAGCACCCTGCGGTCAAAGAGGCGGCCGTGGTGGCCTTCAAGGACGCCGACGGTCTCGACAAGCCGCGCGCCTTCGTCGCGTTGAACACCGGGCACGCCGCGAGCGACGAACTGGCCGAGAGCATCAAGGCGCACGTGCGCACCGTGCTCGAGCCGTACAAGGCACCGCGGCAGGTGAAGTTCCTCGACGCGTTGCCACGCAGCGATCGCGGCAAGGTGCTCAAGACCGAGCTGAGGGCCTGATGCTGCACGACGCGCGCACGCTGACCTGGCCCCGCACGAAGTCGCTCGCCCAGGCGGGCGCGGTGGCCCTCATCCCCATCGGGAGCACGGAGGCGCACGGCCCGCATCTCCCGCTCTCGGTCGACGTGGTCATCGCGGAAGAAGTCTGTCGCCGCGTCGCAGCCCGCGTGAAACGAGACTGCGTGATGTTCCCTGCGGTGACCTACGCGCTCACCGACTTCGCCGCGCCCTTCGCCGGCACGGTCACCCTCAACGCCGACGTCGCGCGCCAGATGCTGACCGGCATCTTCACCGGCGTCGCGCAGAGCGGGTTTCAAACGGTCGCGGTCATCAACCACCACCTCGAGCCTGCGCACTTCCGCGTGGTGCACGATGCGGGGAAGGCCGTGCAGGCTGCTCTGCCCCAGACGCGCCTGCTGGTGGTCGATCACCGCCGGGCGCCGACCGGCCCGCTGCTGGGCCACGAGTTCATGCACGGCGGGAGTCACGCCGGTCGCTACGAGACCTCCTTGATGCTGGCCGCCGCGCCGCACCTCGTCGATGAGGTCGCGCGACGGGCGTTGCCGACGCTGGAGGTCGATCTCCCCGGCGCCATCAAGCAGGGCGCAAAGGACTTCCTGCAGTGCGGCGGCCACGACGCGTACTTCGGCGCACCGGCCGACGCGACGCGCGAAGAGGGCGAGCGGCTGTTCGGCATTCTCACCGACGCAGCGGTCGCGCTGCTCGAGGGCACCTGACATGGAACAGCAAGCCGGACCCGACGAGCTGTTGGCTGTGGCGCTGGTGAGCGTGTGCTGTCTGCTGGTCTCGGGCGCGGGCTTCATCGCGGTGCTGGTGTGGCTCCTCCGCTCACGCAGCACGACGAGCCCGCCTGAGCAGCAGGGCTTCAGGCCGCCACCACCTGTCGTGCAGGCGCCACCCCCGGCCGGGGAATTTCACCTCTCGGTGATCGCGCTCGCCTTCGACGGCTACTTCCGCGCGCAGGTCGAGCAGCTGCTCGCTGCGCCACCCACGTCGTTCGACCCCGTCGGCGCGCGCGTCGAGCTGGTGCAGCGCGCGGTGAAGGGGCTGCTCGGCGTCGAGCCCCAGTGGCGGCACTTCGGCTACGGAGAGAAGGACCTCAACGACCCCGTCGGCGCACAGCAGAGCTTCTCCAACGCGGTGGCCGACTTCAGAACCCGCACTTCACGGCCCGACGACGGCGGCGTGCTCGCGGTGCTGACGGTCATCTTGTGCACCCGGGGCCGACGGCTGGGGGTCGACCGCCTCGACACCCGGGCGCAGGTACACGAGCTGCTCGCCGACCGCCTGCAGGTCGACGCCAGCACACTGCTGGGCGCCGAGGTGCTGTGGGGCCCAGCGAGCGGTGGCCTGACCGAGACCGCCATTCGCGAGCGCTTCCCGGAGATGCACGCGTTGGTGTGAGCCCAAACTTGCCGCACGTGGCTCCTCTGATGTCAGAATGATCCACATGTTCGTGCGTGCTCGTTCGTGGGCCCCCTTCGCCGTGACGATGTGCCTCCTCGCCTCGTCTGGGCTCGCCAAACCGACCGTGGTGGTCACCGGCCCCGCTCCGGTGACGAAGTTCCTGACGAATGAGCTCTCGAAGAAATACGTCGTGAAGACCAGCGGCCCGGTGTCGGCCATGCCCACCGCGAAGGAAGTGCGCGACGTCACCGCCCCCAACGGCGCCGTGGCGCTCGTGCTGTGTCAGGCCGCCGGCGCCTTCATCACCATGCAGGTCTTGTCGGGCCACGACGGCACCCCGCTCGACACCGTCACCGTGAAGGGCACCCTCAAGAAGCTGCCGAAGACCATGCCCAGGTCCGAGCTCGCCGCGCTCATCTTCGCCATCGGCTCGGGCAAGGCGCCGGGCAAAGACGCGAAGAAGCCCCCCGAGCCCGTGGTGGTGAAGAAGGACGAACCAAAGAAAGACGAGCCGAAGAAGGTCGAGGTCGCGAAGAAGACCGACCCGAAGAAGGACGAGCCGCCCCCGCCGACTGAAGAGAAGAAAGACGAGCCTGCGTCGACCCTCTCGACGTCGATTGGCAGCAGCAGCGAAGGCGGCAAATACACCGCGCTGCGCGTCGGTGTGGGCGTCGGTGGGTTCAACCGCAGCTTCGCGTGGGCGGGCAACCCCAGCCCGTCGTTGGCCACGGCGAACCAACCGTTCTCGGGCGACATCAGCTTTGACGCGAGCTGGTACCCGGGGGCGCACTTCACCTCGAACTTCCTCTCGGGCCTCGGGCTCTATGCGACCGGTGACTTTGGCGTGGGAATGGTGTCCCGCGTGCAGGAATCGCGCTTCGCCCATTCGGCCTCACGGCTGCGGTTCGGTGCGCTCGTGCGGCTCTCGCTGGGCGATCGCTTCTCGGCCTTCGCTCACCTCGGCTACGCGCGACAGGAGCTGACCACTTCGCTCAACGCCGTGAATGACGGCAGCGCGCGCCCCAACATCCCCGACGTGCTGTTCAACGGGTTCCGCGCGGGCCTCGGCCTTCGCGTTCGCATCGTCGGCACGTTCGAGGTCGACGCGCTGGGTGGCTTTCAGACCGTCGCCGGAAAGGGCGAGCTCGGCAGCGCGCGCTACTTCCCCGCTGCCACGGCCTTCGCGGTCGACGCAGGTGGCGGCCTCTCGCTCGAGATCGCCTCGCATCTGCGGCTGCGCGCGGGGGCCGAGTGGCAGCGCTACTTCATCACCCTCAACGCCGGCGACGAGTCGACCTTCTTCGCGCGCACCGCGGCCGATCAGTACATCACCGCCACCGCGCGCCTCGAGTGGGCCATCTGATCAGCGGGCGCTCACCTTCGTCGCTTCCCCGGTGAGCAGCTGCTTGCGGAGGTCGACGGCGAGCTGAGCGGTCGTGTCGCGTTCCTTCTTCGCGGCGGCGAGCGCGTCTTCGAGCGAGAGCAGCTTCGCGCCCAGCAGCTTCGCGGCTTCGGCGGCGCTCGCCTTGCCCACCGCGGCCAGATTCTCTCGTGTACGCGCGATGTCGATCTCGAGCTCGCGAATGGTGCGTTCGAGCGTCGCCACCTTCGCGCTCGCGTTCTCGGATCGGAGGATCTCGTTGTTCAACCGCGAGAGGAGCGCCCTGGCGTCGTCGGGCATCTTGCGGGTCAGCAGCGAAGAGAGCCGCGCCGAGTTGAGCTGATCGGCGGTGATGCGCTCGACCACGGCGCCCTCTTCGACGAGGTCGATGGTCTCAGACGCCTTCGGCGCGATGCTCACCCGGCCGTAGCGCGGCTGCCCCGGTGAGCGGATGTCTTCGTCGCCGCCCGACACCACGCGGTACCGCTGCTCGGTCAGCTCGACCAGCACCACGCGCGGCACGTCGGTGCGCGAGGTGAAGTTGACGGTGTGCACGAGGCGATCGACCCGCGTCAGCTCGAGCACACGCGCGCCGTTCACGCCGACCACGCGCGCCTTGCGCGGGTCGCCCTCTTCGCGACGGGTCGAGCGGGCCACTTCGAGATCGAGATCTTCGCCGTGCTTGAGCACCCGCACCTCGCCCGGCTTCACGCGATCGATCTGCGTTTCCCCGGTGTACGCGCCGTCGGTGAAGACCGACAAGGTGCCGCCTTCGAGCGTGAGCTGCGTGGTGTTCTCGAGCCGCACCGCGGTGAAGACGCGCCCTTCCCCGTCGAGCAAGGTGACGCGCTCGGCCTTCGTGGCGCCGTCGACGATGGGCAACAGCGCGCTCTTGCGGGCGCCGAGCACCACCGGTTCCTTCACGCCGTACAGAAAGAGGTCGCCCGCCTCGCTCACCGCCGCGGGCTCGAGCGGGGTCGGCCCATCTTCGAGTACCACCGAGCTGATGCCGCTGCCGGTGGCCATGCCCTGGCCGCGCGCGCCGATGCCACCGACGCCGAACGAGCCGCCACCGGAACCGCTCCCGCTCACCCCCAGCATGCCGCCCGAGATGCCGACCCACTCGCCTTCACCGCGCAGGTGCTCCCGCGCTTCTCGCGTCGCCAGCTGTGGCGCGGTGTCGAGCCCGTCTTGCGGCGTGAGCATCTCGCGGCGCCCATACCGCGGCCCGGCGAGGGGAAAGAGGAACGAGGTCGGGTGGCCAGAGGCGAGCGTGACCTTCACCCCGTCCCACGCTTCGTCGCTGTCGTTGTGCACCAGCGCGAAGCCCTGCAACCGCTGCGTCTTCTTGCCCATCACCAGGCGGTAGGTGGTGCGCCACACCGGCGCTTCCGTCGTGTAGCCAACCGCGACCGGGCCGCCGCCTGACGCGCCGCGCACCAAGAGGCGCTCCCGCTCGGGCTGCAGCGCGCGCGCACCCACGGCGCGACTCCACGCGAGAGAGACCTGGCTGCCTACCGGGCGCACCGAGTCCACGAGGCGCAGCGGCACTTTGGCGAGACCCGCGTCACCGAACACCAGCAACGTCGGCTCGGTCACGGGGTGGCCTTCTTTGTCGACGCGCTCGAGCGCTTCTTCGGCGACCTCGATGACGCGCCCCTTCACCGCCGCGCCCCCAGCGCGACGCACCTCGACCTCGACGCCCGTGAGACTGCGGCAGAGGTTGGTCAGCGACGCCTGCTGATCGCGCTCAGGCAGCCCGGCCATCGCCCGCGCCGCTTCTGCCGAGAGCGGCGGTGCAAACTCGACCGACGCCACGCCCTGCGCCGACATCACCACCAGCGACTTGAGCGCGTCGTCGAGCTGCCCCGGCTCGAGCGGAATCTCGGCGACCGAGCCCGTCGGCACGTTGCCTCGCCGCTCGAAGTACCCGACCCCGTTCTCGTAGAGCACCAACGTCTTGAGGGGCAGTCGCGCCTGGCCCGGCGGGGCCGCGAGGAGCATCAGCAGCAGTGCGTGCATGGCCGTCTCGACACCTCGAGGCAGCCGGGGTTCCCCATAATGGCTTCGCACGGGTGAATCACTTGCGCTGATAGTTGAGCGTCGCTACTCCAGAGGACCTCTTCAAGGAGACCCGCTCACATGCAGCTCGAATCGCTCAAGATGTTCGTCGACGTCGTGGAGACGGGCTCGTTTTCACGAGCGGCGCAGCTCAACCACGTGACGCAATCGGCCGTCAGTCAGCAGATCCGCGCGCTCGAGACCCGGTACGACCAGCGCTTGCTCTCGCGCAGCGCGCGGCAGGTGACGCCCACGCCGGCCGGTGAGCGCCTCTTTCGCGGCTGCAAGGAAGTGCTCTCGCGCTTCAACGAGGTGGAGCAGGAGATTCGCGAGCAGGCGACGGAGATCTCCGGCACGTGCAACGTGTCGTGCATCTACACGGTGGGCCTGCACGAGCTGCACAGCATCCAAAAAGAGCTGCTGCGCACGCACCCCAAGGTGAACCTGCGCCTCAACTACCGCCGCAGCGACCAGGTGTACGACGACGTGATTCTCGGCGCGGCCGACATCGGGCTCGTCGCCTACCCGCAGCCGCGCGCGGGCGTCGACCTCATCCCCTTCCGTGAAGACAAGCTGGCGCTCGTCGTGCCGCCGGGTCACGCGCTCTCGGGCAAGGGCAAGGTGGCGATGAGCGCCATCACCGGGCTGCCCTTCATCGCGTTCGATCGCGAGGCCCCGTCGCGCAAGGGCATCGACAAGCTGTTCCGCGACAAGAACCTCGAGCTCAACGCCACGATGGAAATGGACAACGTCGAGACCATCAAGCGCGCGGTCGAGCTGGGGCTGGGCGTCTCGATTCTGCCGCTGCCGTGCGTGCAGCAGGAACTCAACTCCGGCTCGCTGGTCACCAAGCAGTTCCTCGAGCCCGGCTTCACGCGGCCCATCGGCATCCTGGTGCGCAAGGGCAAGTACCTCTCTCGCGCGTCGCAGGCGGTGCTCGACTCGTTCAAGAACAGCCGCAGCGAAGACTGAAGTCCTCCCTCTCCGTGCGAGAGCGGCGAGAGGGGCCCTTCTCAGCGCAGCAAGCCCCTCACCGGGCGCTGCGCGCCGCCCTACTCGGGATCTTTCGGCTCGGGCTGTTGGGCGGGCACCATCTGCTCGAGGGCCTTCTTGAACAGCTCGAGCAGCCGCTGCTCGGCTTCCCCATCGGCGTTGCGCGCGCCGGGCTGACACTCACAGCTCATGCGCTGGCTCACCGCGTCGCGCGCCCATGCACAGACGCCCGGACACTGTCGCAGCGTCCCTTCCTCGAGGAGACCCGGAGTCACCGCGGTCACTCCCACGAACCCGTCCGCGCACCCCGGCACGCTCTGACTCAACTTCTCCCACGGGAAGCGGTGGTGCGTGCTCCGCCCCCGGTCTCCGCGCGCGAAGGTGATGCCGATGCGACACGAGCCGGTGCTCCCCGCGAGATCGAGCGAGAGCTGCGCCCCGTTGGGGAGCGGGCTCCACACCGTGGCCGTCACCTCGACGCCGCCATCGACGCTGGTGCTGTGCAGCTCGAAGCACGCCTCTTCCGACGTCTCGCCGCCGCGCACGCACTTCGCGCGCGTGCCCGAGCTGAACACCCGCGGTCGCCGCAGGGTGAGCGCACCGGTGCCCACGTCATAGACGACGTGAAACCGCCCCCAGAGATCGGCCCCCAGCATGCCCAGCGGCGCGTGCGCGGGAGCCCCCTGCTCAATCTCAATAGACCCCTCGTTCAGCCCGAAGCCCGGCGCGAACTCGAAGGCGTCCCACGCGTAGCCGCGCAGCTGCTTGAGCTCGGGCGGCAGCGTCACGCCCTCGGGCAGGGGAAGCCCCTCGAGGAGCTCGAGCCCCGGCCGCAGCCCCGCCGCGCGTGCCGACTCGTCGTAGATGCGGCTGCGCGAGTCACGCAGCGACAGCAACATCACCCCCTCGAACGTGTTCGGGCCCTGCCTCAGCCGCACCGGCAACAGCGGCCAGTCGTTGAGCGGGTCGCGCGTCACCATCAAGACCTGCGCGTCGTCACCGCTCGCCTCGGCCTCGGCGACCCACTTCTCCTTCGGCTGCGAGGCGCGGAACGTCACTTCCCGGCGGGCGGGGTCGAGCTCGATGGCGGTGCCCTTCAGCTCCGGTGAGCCGAGCACCAGCACGCAGCGCTGGCCTTCGGCGAGCGCCGCCTCGAAGGGCGCGTGGCGCAGCGCCCCGAGCGTGAAGTCTTCGACGCGCGCGATGGGGTACCTCTCGTCGGGCCCAAACGGGTCGAGCACCTTGACGTGCGCCCGAATGCTGGGGCGGGGCAGGCATTCTGACGTGATGAAGCTCACCGGCGATGCGGGGTCGAGCGTCACCTCGACCGGGCGGCCATCGAGCGCGCCCGCCATCACCAGGCGCAGCGCGGGCGACGCAACGAGCGGCATCGTGTGACCCACCAACGACTCGACCTCATCGCCCCGACGCTCGCGGTGACACGCCAGCAGGCAGAGCAGCAAGACGGGCCAGACGCGCAGAGAAGAGGTCACCACCCCTCTTTACTCAGGCTGACGGTATGTCTCCCTCATGAAGCTCGCCGCCACGGCCATGCTCAGCCTGCTCGTCGGCCTCGGGCTGGGCTGGCTCGCTTTTCATTCCGACCCGGTGATGCAGACGGTCGAGACGCCGGGCGCGGTGCAGATCGTCGAGCGAGCGGCGCCGCCGCAGGTGCGTGTCCTCGAGAAGAACGAGTCGCCGCCGCCCGCGACGCCCGCCGCACCACAAGCGGCCCCGAGTGCCCCGACCCCCGCGTTGGCGCCGCTGGCACCTGACGTGGTGCAGTTGCAGAGCAGAATTGCCCAGCTGGAGTCGGCCCTCGAGAACGAACTCAAGGGGCGCCGCGCGACCGAAGGCGCCCCCATCGAGGTGCCCGCCGGCATCGCCCCGCGCTTTCGTGACGAGAAGCAGCTCGTCGCCACCTTCAACGCGGCGCTGAAAGAAGCGGGCTTCCCGGGTCAGGTGAGCAGCGTCGACTGCAGCGAGCACCCCTGCATCGTGTTCGGCACGGGCTTCGGCGATCGCAACGACATGGAGAAGCTCACCACCACCAACGCCTTCGCCGCCTACGCGAAGGACAGCCTGTCGACCTTCGGCTTCATGCGCGGCAAAGAAGACCCGGCGAACCGCTTCTTCGGCGTCGCGGTGCTGCCCAACGAGAACGACGACCTTGCAGGCGATGCGCTCCACAAGCGCATCTCCGTCCGCGTGCGACAGATGGAAGAGGTCTCGCGCCCGCCGCCGACGCCCTGACCGATGCAGTCACCCTTCTGGCTCGCCCTCATCTCAGGCTTCGCCCACGCCTCGTGGAACACGCTCGCCAAATCACCCGGCAAGGAGCGCGCGGCCACCCTCACCGCGCTCATCCTCTCGTTGCTCGCGGCCCTCGTGCGCTGGTTGTTCCTGTCGGGCACGACGCTCGAGTTGAAGCACCTGCCGTGGGTGGCGATGGCCGGGCTCGGCGAAGCGTCGTACGTCTTCGCGCTGGGCATGGCCTACGCGCGCGGAGATCTCGCGCTCACGTACACGGTCTCGCGTGCCACGGCCCTCGTCTTCATCTGGCCACTCTCGTTCATCGCGTTCTCGACGGTGCCCTCGTGGCTCGCGATCGGTGCCACCACGCTGGTGTGCCTCGGCATTCTGCTCACCAGAAAGAAGACGGGCAGCGCGCCGACCTGGCACCTCGGGTGGACGTTGCTCACCGGCGCGTCGGTGGCCGTCTACCACACGGGGTACAAAGGCGCGGTTGCGGGCGGCGCGACGCAGCCACTGGCGTTCATCGGCGCCATCTCCATCGCGGTGCCGGTGCTGCTCGTCGCCGTCGGGCGTGAGGTGCGCGCGCAGATCCCCTCACTGGTCCGTGAACCCAGGATGATCGCCGCAGGCGTGCTCTGCGCGGCGTCGTTTCTGCTCATGCTCGAGGCGCTCACCTTCGCCGAGTCGGGGCGCATTCTCGGCGTGCGCAACGCCTCGGTCGGCTTCGCGTTGCTCTTCGCGCTGTGGCTGGGCGAGCGCCTCACCCCGCGGCAGGCGCTGGGCGTCGCGGTGCTCTTCGCCGGCGTCGCGCTGTTCGGCTTCGAGCAATACGGGCGCTGACCACGCAACGTTTGCGCGGGGGAATTTCTCCACGGTGCGTCACGCCCCATTCGCGTGACACTCGCGAGAGGAGGACCACCATGCCACGCGCGAAGTACTTCGCTGGAGGCCTCGCGGTCGGCGCAGTGGTCGCCGCTGTCGCCGTGCCGCAACTCTCGATTCGGCTCGGGGGCGCGATGGTGAATGCGGGCTACCGCTTTCAGGACCACCTCGAGGCCTCCGACTTCAAGCACCACGAGCACATCACCCCACCGAGGTGTGGGACGAGTTCCAGCGGCAGAACCAGCTCGCGTCTGCAGTGCGCGACACGTTTCCCCGCGGCACACGGCACCCTGTCGTCGCGATGCTCGTCTGCATGGACGCGCGCATCGACACCGCCGAGCTCTCGGGCGACACGCGGCGCAGGTGCGCACGGCGGGCTCGGTGATGGCCGCCGAAGAAGAGGAGATGCTCGATCTCGCGGTCGCCAACGGCGTGAAGGTCATCGCGCTCACGCGCCACTCCGACTGCGCCGCTGAGAAGGTCGTGAAGGATCCCGCCCTGCGCGAGAAGACCCAGCGCTCGTCGCGCGCGTCGAGATGGTGTGGGACTTCCTGGCGCGCCCCGCCATCGCTCAGAAGAGCGCCGAGGGTGAACTGCTCGTGAAGGAGCTGCTCATCGACACCGCGAACGAGTCACTGCGACCGCCGCCCTGAGCGTCGCGTGCGTTACCCGGCGAGCGCGAGAACCCGGGTCCCCATGTTCAACGGCGTCGGCTCGCCACGCTCTTCGGTGGTGCAGATTTGGCCCCGAGGAGGAGCGGGCTGGTACCGGCGAAAAAGCGCCTCACGGTCAGTCCAGCCGACGGTGACCAGGGCGTACTTCGTATCGAGCGCCTTCCAGCTGCGGACCCGCGCTGCGGCAAACACAGCGTCGCGGATCACGTCGTCGTGCGGAAACGGTCGAGGCAGAGGTCGCTCGACGAGACCGACGATGGCCTCGCCCAGCTGGGACGCAGAGGGAACGCCGTCGAGCACGGCGGTCTGATCGACCATCGTCCCCTGAAAGCTGCGCACCACGACGGTGCGCGTGGGGCCGACGAAGACGTTCACCGAAGCCGTCACGGCCCTGCGTCTTTGCCGGGCACCGTCATCTTCGTGCCGCTCAGAAAGTCCTGCACCTGGGTGCCCGGCGGCGGCGAGATCTTGAAGTGGTTCTCGTCGATGCCGACGTTGGTCTTCAGCGCGAGGAAGCTGATGGCGTTCTCGCTGCCATCGGGGTCGACCACGGTGCTCTTGATGACCATCGCGCTCGCCTCGTCGACCTCGAGGTAGATCTTCTTGAAGCGCGGGTCGGGCACCAGCGGCGTCATCTCGAGCTGCGTGCCGGTGCACTTCGCGCAGGCCTTCTTGACGATGGCGAACTCGTTCTCGAGCTTGCCCACACCGAAGAGAAAGGTGACCGACGCCGAGAGCTGGTTGCTGTTGATGGCCGCGCGGGTGATGAGCTTCGCCTCGGGGTCGTGCGCGAACACGCGATCGCCGGCGAGCACGAAGGTCTTCGGTGACGGCTTCTCGTATTCCCACCGCATCAGCGCCGGCTTCTTGAACGTCACCTTCCCGCTCGAGCTCTGCGTGCGCTTGAACGCCTTGTACGTGTAGTCCTGCTTGAAGTCGGCGGTGAAGTCCTGGGTCTTCTCGTAGAAGGCCTGCACGCGATCGACGAGGGCCTTCACGTCGGGCGCGAGCGGCACCTTCGCCACGCCAGCATCGGCCTTCGTTGAGACGCTTCCTGCGTCGGCCGCGAGCACCACTCCGGCGTCGGCCTTCGCCGCAACGGCACCCGCATCGGCAGCAGCGACCTGCGACATCCACAACGCGTAGAGGACTCGGCTCAGGAACATGGTGACCGTTCGACGGAGGTGGGAGTCAGGCCTTCAAGGCTCTGACTTCATGGGTTTACGCGAGTTCGCAGCCGAGCTCTTCGGAGGCGCCGGCTTCGACGCACTGCCGCCCGGCACCCGGTACAGCCGCCCACGCTGCTTCACGGAGAGGAAGTGGAACTGCTCGGTCAGCGCGGTGCGCTCGTCGGGGGTGAGATCGCCCTGGGGGCCGTAGCGATCGAGCCTCCACGACATCGCGCGCGTGATGATGGCCGACGCGGCCGCCGAGATGTTCATGCTCTGCGAGAAGCCGCGCATGGGGATCCAGAACGTGCCGTCGACGTGATCGAGCACGTCTTGCGAGACGCCAAACCGCTCGTTGCCCAGCACCAGCGCGATCTTCGTGTCGAAGGTGAGCTCGAACAGGCTGGTCGCGCCGGGCCGAATCGCCGAAGCGTAGATGCGGTAGCCGCGCTCACGCAGGTGCTTCGCGCAGTGCTCGAAGTCTTCGTGCACGTAGAGGTCGAGCCACTTGTCGCAGCCCTGCGTCACGCGCGAGTTCGGCGAGAACGGCGCGTCGGGGTTGCGAATGACGTGCACGTCCTGCAGGCCCATGCCCTCGCAGGTGCGCAGCACCGCAGCCATGTTGAACGAGTCTTCGAGGCGATCGAGCACCACCGTCACGGTGCGGGTGCGGTGGGCGACGACCTGGTCGATGCGCTCCTTGCGCTGCGGCAACAGCAGGTCGGCCGGGAGCGGCTTGCCGTCAGCCGCTTCGTATTTCGGTCCTCCGCCGCCCATCACTTCTTCCTCTTCGTCGCCTTCTTGCCGGCGGGCTTCGTGGGCGGCTTCTTCGCTGCAGGCTTCGGGGCCGGCGTCTTCTTCGGCTTCGCGAGCGCCTCGTTGGCGGTGATGACCTCTTCGGTCACGTGACGCGCCTTGAGGCGCACCTTCTTCTCGGCGGTGGCGAACAACACGCGCGCGCACGCGTCGAGCACGGCCTGCGCGCCTTCACCCGTCGCGCCCGACAGCTCGAACACCTTCGCGCCGCGCTTTTCCATCGCCTCGCGGAAGGCCGGCAGCGCCTCGCGCGCGTGCGGCAGGTCGAGCTTGTTGGCGACGACGATCTGCGGCATCGCGCCCAGCTTCGCGGAGTACTTCTTCAGCTCGCGGTTGATGGTGTCGAAGTCCTTCACCGGCGTGCGGCCCTCGTCACCGGCCGACAGGTCGACGAGGTGCACCAGCACGCGGCAGCGCTCGACGTGCCGCAAGAACTGGTGACCCAGGCCGTGGCCTTCGCTCGCACCTTCAATGAGCCCGGGAATGTCGGCGACCACGAAGCTCTTGCGCTCGCGGTACTCGACGACGCCGAGGTTCGGCACCAGCGTGGTGAACGGGTAGTCGGCCACCTTCGGCCGCGCGCGAGAGATGCGCGAGATGAACGTGCTCTTGCCCGCGTTGGGGAAGCCGAGCAGCCCCACGTCGGCGAGCAGCTTCAGCTCGAGCAGCAGCGTCTTCTCTTCGCCTGGCGTGCCGTCGTGCGCGAAGCGCGGCGTCTGACGCGTTGAGGTGGCGAAGTTGATGTTTCCCCAACCACCGCGACCGCCTGCGGCCGCGACCCAGCGCTCGCCGGCGGTGGACAAATCTTTGAGCAGCTCGCCAGTCGCCTCGTCCTTGACCAGCGTGCCCAGCGGCGCCTTGAGCACCAGGTCTTCGCCAGCGCGGCCGTTCATGTCGCTGCCCATGCCGTGCTGGCCAAAGGGCGCGCGGTGGTGCTGCTGAAAGCGGAAGTCGAGCAGCGTGGTCAGCTGCGGGTCGGCTTCGAAGATGATCGAGCCACCGTTGCCGCCGTCACCACCGGAAGGGCCGCCCTTGTCGACGTACTTCTCGCGGCGAAACGCGACCGCGCCATTCCCGCCGTCACCGGCCTTCACGTAGATGCGAACCTGATCGACGAATTTCATGAGGTGCCTGGAAACGACTCAGGCGCGCCGACTCGCGAAGTGCGAGCTGGCAGCGCCTGAGGTTCTGCAAGTGATGGAAGCTGCGATCAGCTCGCCGCAGGAGCGGGCGCCGGGTACACCGACACCTTCTTGCGGTTGCGATCGTAGCGCTCGAACTTCACGACGCCGTCGATGAGCGAGAACAGCGTGAAGTCACGACCCACGCGCACGTTGGTGCCCGCGTGAATCTTGGTGCCGAGCTGGCGAACGATGATGGTGCCTGCGGTGATTTCCTGGCCGCCGTACACCTTCGTGCCTCGACGCTGCGAATTCGAGTCACGACCGTTGCGAGAAGAGCCTTGTCCTTTTTTGTGTGCCATGGATGCGAATTCCTTTTCAGGCCGAGATCGAGGTGATCTTCACCTCGGTGAAGGGCTGGCGGTGACCACGCAGACGGGTCCAGCCTTCCTTTTCCTTCCGGAAGTGCAGAACGCGGCGTGCCTTGGCCTGGCGGAGAATCTTCCCCACCACCTTGGCGCCCGAAACGGTCGGCTTGCCGACCTTCGGAGCCTCGTTGCCACCGATCATGAGCACTTCGTCAAACTTCACCTCGGCGCCCGAGTCTCCCTTCACCTTCTCGATGCGGAGAACATCTCCCTCGGCAACCCGGTACTGCTTGCCACCTGTTCGGATGACGGCGTACATCGTTATAACCTCGCGGTATCGTTCAAGAATCGTTCACAGTTACCGCAGTGGCAACTGGAAAGGACGCGTCGCATAAGCCATGTGCGCTCAGTCGTCAAGGCGCCTTACCGCTTTCGCCCGCTGATCCAGAACGCCGCTGAGCGCCGGGCGGTGGATCAGAAAACTCACTTCTCCTGCATCCATTCCTTCAAGGCCGGCACGGTCTTCGTGGCCCAGGTCTTCGATGTGCGTTCCTTCACGAAGGCGGCGACGAGGGCGTCCATCAGGGCCGAAGCCTGGGTCGACAGCTCGAGCCGCTCGGTGAGCTGCTCGTCCTCTCCTTCGGTCATCAGCGTCGGCAGCTTCACCGAGCGCAGATCGAAGAACTCGGCGTCGGTGGTGACGTCGAACACCTGCTCGCCCCACGTGAGCTGGATCTTCGCGGTGTGCACCAGAAGGCCCTTGTTGAGCGCGTGCTTCACCAGCTTCGAATAGGGCGAGGTGACGCCCTTTACGCTCGCCTCGGTCACGTCACCCGCACCAGCGCGCACGTTCAACTTGCCGTTGAAGACGATGGTGAGCGGCTTGCCGTCGTGGGTGAGCACCGCGTCGGTGGAGTTGCTCTTCCACAACAGCCACGTGAGGCACTCGCGCCCCATCCACGTGCGGCCGCGCAAGAGCGCCTCGCGGGCCTTGTCGGCTTCGACCTCGGCCGCGTCCTTCTTCTCTTCCGTTGCGCCACCATCGACGCCGACGTCACCGCGCATGAAGGCGGCTTCTTCTCGTTTGTTCGCCATGGGTCAGCTCGGTTCCACAAAGAGTTCAGGGGTGGGCTTGAGCTCGTCAATGAGCGACGGGTTGATCATCGCCGCGGGCACGCGCGGCACGAGCTTCACCTCGAGCTGTGACTCGAGCGAGGTCTGTACCTCGTCGACCACGTTGCGTGACGTCGCCCACACGAAGACGTCCTTCGACACCGTATCGACGCTCACCTCGAACACCTTGCTCACGGGCGTCTGGCGCGCGCGCAGCGTCTTCTTGAGCACGTCTTTCTGCTCGGTCTTCTCGCGGCGGCCCGGTGCCCGACCGTTCTTGTCGGTGAACGCGGTGGCCCACTGCTGCATGCCGGCGCGCACGGCGTTGGCGGGCACCTTGAGCTTGTCGATGCGCCACGCGAACAAGGCGTGCATGCCGTGAAAGAGCGCGCCCGCGTTGAACTCGGTCTTGTCGTTGTCTTCGAGCTCGACGAAGCCGACCGCGCGCTCGTCTTCGCTCTTCACGTCGATGGGCTCGAAGGCGACCTTGCCCAGCCCTCGCTGGAGCCAGCGCTTCACGTCTTTGGGGATCTCTCCGTCGAGCTTGAAGCGCGAGAGGTGAACGGAACCACGGCGAATCGGCATGCGCTGGCAGTCGCAGAAAATCACGCGCCGCTCAACGAGTTCCGTCCAGCGAACGGAGGTCGCGTGTGCGCCGAAACCAGCGTGGTACGTTGGGCCATGGCTTCCCTCGGCGGCGGAGTGAAGGACCTGCGACAGCTGCTCAAGACCATGCAGCCGGCGCTGCTCGAGGGCACCTGGGCGTACGTCACGATTCCGAACGGCAAGCCGGTACCACCGGGCTTGAACCCGCTCTCGACGTGCCGGGAACCCGAAGGGCTCTCGATGCTGCTCAGCGAGCAAGACCTCGCGAAGAGCGGCCTGCCCCACGCCTTCTTCTGCCGCGGCATCTCGCTCAACGTGAACAGCTCGCTCTACGCCGTCGGCTTTCTCGCTGCGGTGAGCGAGGTGCTGGCGAAGGCGGCGATGAGCATCAACATCGTCTCGGCCTACCACCGCGACTACCTCTTCGTGCCGAGTGGTCGCGCTGAGGAAGCCGTCGAGCTGCTCAAGAAGCTCGCGAGGTAGAGCTCACCACTCGAGCTCGATTTCGCCGTGCCGACGCGGGGTATCGAGCAACCTCTTTTGAATCAAAGCAGACGGGGTCGACATGATCTCGAAGAAGGCGCGACACCTGACGACCTTCACCTCACCACGCCCGCGCCGATTCGGTCACTTCTTCACTTCGGCCCAGAAGACGCCGCGGAACTCCCCCAGCGCGTACCCGCGCGCGAGCTCGTTCGGATACTTCGCCTTCAGCCTCGCCTCGAGTGCGGGCGCGACCGTCTTCCCGTGGCGTCTGGCACCTGAGCTCCCAGAGGCCGCCATCAGGAATGCTACGGAGTGGCCATGGATCGACGACTCACACTCTTCGCCGCGTTGCTCGGCTTCACCGGTGTCGCCTTCGGGGCCTTCGGCGCACATGGCGCGAAGGGGTTCGTCGAAGGTCTGCCCGACGCAGCGCAACGCCTCGCGTGGTGGGACACGGGTGCGCGGTACCACCTGATTCACGCGCTCGCCGTCGGGCTCACGGCAGTGCTGGGCGCCAACGTCACCAGCCGCTTCCCCTGGTACGCAGCGCTCGCCTTCACCAGCGGCACACTTCTCTTTTCAGGGAGCCTCTACGTGATGACGCTCACCGGCGCGCGGGGGCTCGGCGTGGTGACGCCGTTCGGCGGTGCGGCCTTTCTTGGCGGGTGGCTCGCCTTCGCGTTGGCCGCACGGGGTCTGGGCCGGCAGAAAGAGACGACGCCCCGCCCCGGAGAGCCGTGACGCGCTGAGCACGAAGTCGACGCGGTGCGTGAGGGCGTTAAGCTTCACCGGCCATGTCTCGACGTATTCCGCTGCTCGATCTGTCTCACTACACCCACGGCACGCCTCAAGAACGCGACACCTTCGTGAAGGCGTGGGGTGACGGCCTCAAGGAGTTCGGCTTCGTCTCGCTCGTCAACCACGGCGTCGACCCCGACATCATCGCGAAGACCTACGACGACGCGGCGCGCCTCTTCGCGCTGCCGACCGACGTGAAGCAGAAGTACGAGGTGCCCGGCGGCGGTGGCCAGCGCGGCTACACGAGCTTCGGCAAGGAACACGCGAAGAACCGCAAGGTCGGTGACCTGAAGGAGTTCTGGCACGTCGGCCGCGATCTCCCCGCCAACTCGCCGAAGCGCTCGGCGTTTGGCGACAACCAGTTCCCCACCGAGCTGCCGCAGTTCAAGGCGAACTCACTCGGGCTCTTCGAGGCGCTCGACGTGGCCGCCGCGGTGATGCTGCGCGCGCTCGCCGACTACTTCCGCATGCCGAGCAACACGTTTGCCGACATGGCGCACGACGGGAACTCCATTCTCCGCATCATCCACTACCCGCCGCTGAAGGATCAGTTCGTGCCCGGCGCGGTGCGGGCGGCCGAGCACGAAGACATCAACCTCATCACCCTGCTCTGTGAGTCGACGAGCTCGGGCCTCGAGATCCTCACGCGGCAGGGAGACTGGCTCGCGGTCGACGCGCTCAAGGGGCAGATCGTCGTCGACTCGGGTGACATGCTCTCTCGCATCACCAACGAGGTCATCCCCTCGACCACCCACCGCGTCGTGAACCCGTCGAGCACGAAGGACGACGTGGTGCGCTACTCGATGCCCTTCTTCGTGCACCCGTACCCCGACTGCAGGTTGAAGATCTTCGACCAGTGCGTGACGGCGGAGAACCCGAAGCGCTACCCCGACATCACCGCTGACGACTTCCTGAAGCAGCGCCTGCGCGAGATCGGCCTCATCAAGTGATGTCGCTGGCGCTGGCCGTGACGTTGGCGGCCGCGGAGATCGAGCAGCCGCACCTGATCGCGTCGGTGCACCTCATGCCGATGACCTCGTTCCCCGATCTCCTCGGGGCGCAGGTGACGGTGCACGCCATCCCCTGGGTCGATCTGCAGGGCGGAATCAGCGGCCTCACCGATCGCTTTGGCTGGTACGTGCGCGGCGGCATTCGCTACCTCTTCAACGACTGGCGCGACGAGACGCACGTGGGCCTCACCTGGCGCTTCTCGCTGCTCGCCGGCTACCGCGCGATGCGAGACCCGAAGGCGAACGCGGCCGGTTTCTCTGGACTGCTCGCGACAGACTTCGCGTACTTCTTCAAAGAGCACCTCGCATTCACCGTGCAGCTCGCGTTCGGCGGGCTGTGGGACAACCCTTTTCAGCGGGTGCTCCCCGAGCTGAGATTGGGCTTCGGAGTCAGTTTTTGACCTGCTCGACACGTCAGGGCGCCCCATGAGCGTTTCCCCCCAACAGGCCGCGCGCGCGATGGCGCTGAGCGACGAAGCGCTGCTCCTCGAGTGCGAGGAGGAGTTCTTCATCGCCTCGGGCCCCGGCGGTCAGCACCGCAACAAGACCGAGACCGGCGTGCGGCTCACCCATCGCCCCACCGGCGTCACCGTCACCGCCACCGAGCGACGCAGCCAGTTGCAGAACCGCGGCGCGGCGCTCGAGCGGTTGAAGGCGCTGTTCGTGAAGTGGTCGTACGTGCCCGAGAAGCGCATCGCCACCAGGCCCTCGCGTGGCAGCAAGCGCCGCCGGCTCGAGTCGAAGCGACACCTCTCGGTGAAGAAGCAGGGCCGCCGCGGGGAATGGTGAGCTCAGCGCGGCATCGGGGCGGCGCTCGTCTCCCGCATCGCGAGTTCCCAGAAGCGCCTGGCCTTCTCGTCGTCGCGCGCTTCGGGGCTGGGCTCGAGGACCTCCTGCTCGCCGTAGAACTGGCCGCTCACGTGCTCGAGTGAGCAGTCGAGCGCCATGAAGGTGAACGAGTCGACTGCCTCGTCGACGCTGCGCGCGAACGGCAGATGCGGCAGCACGGCCGTCATCAACCAGTGCTGAAAACCCCTGGTGCTGGCGGCCGCGGTCTTCGGCACGAAGCCCGGGCACACCGAGTTGACCGTGAGCGGCGTGCCGTGCGTGCGACGCGCGAGCTCGCGGGTGAACCACAGCACCGCGAGCTTGGAGTTCTTGTACGCGCGCTCGGGGTTGTAGCCGCGGGTGAGGTGCGGGTCGTCGAAGTCGAAGTCGACCGGCCTCCCGCGCGAGTCGGGCAAGTGGAGCCGGGAGCTGACGGTGATGACCCGAGGGTGTGCCGAGCGCTGGAGGGCCGGCCAGAGCGTCGAGGTGAGCAGAAAGGGCGCGAGCGCGTTCACGGTGAAGGTGAGCTCGCCGCCGTCTTCGGTGAGCTGCCGCTCTTCGTGGGTCTGCATCACGCCGGCGACGTGAAGGAGCACGTCGAGGGTGAGGCCCATCGCGGCGAGGCGGGTGCCGAACGCGCGAACCTCTTCCAGCCGGGAGAGCTCGAGCGCCAGGGACTCGGCGCGCGAGGTCGGGTTCGCCGCGCAAATCTCACGCACCGTTCGTTCGCCCGCAGCGTCGTCGCGCGCGGTCAACAAGACGCGATGGCCGAGGCTGGCCAGCCGAATTGCGGTCGCCTTGCCGAGGCCTCGTCCCCCGCCGGTGATGAGGATGGTCTTCATGGTCCTCTCCCTGCGCACCCGTTGCGCGTGATCCATTCCCCCGAACGTGAAGCTGCAAACCACCGCCCACGGGCCGAACGGCCAGCTTGTGGCGATGGAGCGAGGGGCCCAGAAGTGCGGGTGCAGGTGGCCGGCCTGCGACGATCGCAATGGTGTCTTCGCCGCAGACCGCCCCTCGCACGGAGGTGTGTCATGGCAACGGTAAACAAGAGAGTGCAGTTGGAGCAGGAGATCGCGAAGTCGTTCGGGCTCGTTCCCGCCTGGACGAAGACGATCCCCGACACGGCGATCGAAGGCTTCTGGCGAACGATGAGCGACTTCCAGCTCGCCGAGACGAAGATCCCCAACAAGTACAAAGAGCTGATCGGGCTCGCCGTCTCGGGCGCGACGCGGTGCCGCTCCTGTCAGTTGTTTCACGTCGAGGCCGCGCGGCTGCACGGCGCGACCGAGGAGGAGATCAACGAGGCCTGCATGATGGGCGCGCACACGATGGCGACGAGCACGTTCCTCAACGCGGAGGGCGCCGACTTCGAGGTGTTCCGCCGTGAGACGCTGAAGATCATCAGCTACGTGAAGACGCAGCAGCAGCTCGCGCCCCAGCGGGCTGGAGTCAACGCCGAGGTACGCGCAGGGGCCCGTGTCTGAGGTGCGAGCGCTCGAGCGGTTGATCGCCGACGGCTTCGTGCTGCGGGGATCTCCTCAATGCGTGCCGGCCCCGCGCTGGCACGCCGCCATCGCCCGCGCCGCCACGGTGCTGCACACCACGGGCGCCGACGACTCGGACCTGCGAATCCCCGTCGCGTGGGCGTTGAGCGCCGCCTACGAGAAGGTGACCGATGAAGAGTTGGCAGATCTCATCGACGTGATGCTGCCGATGACGGCGGTGGCGTTGCCGACGTGAGATCGGGGGGGGGAAACGCGGCGTGGAGGCCATCGGGGCCGGGGGTGCGGTGGCTCCACGTCGGCGTTGGGAGCTCAGCCCTTGAGCTTCTTCTCGAGCAGCTCGCTGATCAGCTTCGGGTTGCCCTTGCCCTTCATGGCCTTCATCGTCGCGCCGACGAAGAAGCCCAGCAACTGCACGCGCCCGGCGCGGTAGCTCTCGACGTTCTTCTGGTTGGCCGCCATCACCTCGTCGATGACCGTCTCGATCGCGCCGGTGTCGCTCACCTGCGCGAAGCCCTTCGCCGTGATGATGTCGGCCGGTGATGCGCCGGTGGTGAACATCTGGGCGATGACTTCTTTACCGGCGTTCTGAGAGATGGTGGCCGTGTCGATGGCGCGCAGGAGTTCGGCGAACTGCGCGGGCGTGAACTTCGCCGTGTCGCCGTGCTCGTTCATCAGCCGCGCGACCTCACCGATGAACCAGTTCGAGACCTTCTTGGCGTCACCCCCGTACGCCGCGAGGCACGCCTCGAAGCGCTCTGCGAACGAGCGAGACGCCGTGAGCACGCCGGCGTCGTACTCGGGCAGCTTGAGCTGTTCGACATAGCGGGCGCGCTTGGCCGCGGGCAGCTCAGGCAGCTGCGACTTTGCGGCAGCGATCTGCGCGGCGGTGACGATGAGCGGCGGCAGATCGGGCTCGGGGAAGTACCGGTAGTCGTGCGCGTCTTCCTTGCTGCGCATCGAGCGCGTCTCACCGCGATCGGGGTCGAAGAGCCGCGTCTCCTGCTCGATGGTGCCTCCGCTCTCGAGGAGCTCGACGTGCCGAGCGATCTCCACGTCGATGGCGGCCTTGATGTTCTTGAACGAGTTGAGGTTCTTCAACTCGCAGCGCGTGCCGAACACCGGCGCGCCCTTCTTCATGATCGACACGTTGGCGTCGCAGCGAAACGAGCCCTCTTCGAGGTTGCCGTCGTTGACGCCGATGTAGACGAGGATGTCGCGCAGCAGCTTCAGGTACTCGACCGCCTCGTCGGCGCTGCGCAGGTCGGGCTCGCTGACGATTTCCAGCAGCGGCGTACCCACCCGGTTGAGATCGACCAGCGACGAGCCCCCGAGCGCGTCGTGGATCAGCTTCCCCGCGTCTTCCTCGATGTGAATGCGGCGAATGCGCACCCGCTTGCCCGCCTGCGGCAGCGACAGCCCACCCCACTCGCAGATGGGGAACTCGAACTGGGTGATTTGGTAACCCTTGGGGCTGTCCGGGTAGAAGTAGTGCTTGCGCGACCACTCGCTGCGCTCGTTGACGGTGCACTCCAGCGCGAGGCCGGTGCGCATCGCGAGCTCGACCACCTTCGCGTTCAACACGGGCAGCGCGCCGGGGAAGCCGAGACAGACCGCAGTGGTGTGCGAGTTGGGGCGATCTCCGAACGCCGTGCCCGCCGACGAGAACAGCTTGCTCGCCGTGAGCAGCTGCGCGTGGACCTCGAGGCCGATGACCGGCTGAAAGTCGTCGAGCGGCATCAGGGCCTCCACTCGGTGCAGTCGCGTTCGCGTTCGAGCGCGCGCGCCACGCGCAACACCGTCGCCTCGTCGAACGGCTTGCCGAGAAACTGCGCGCCGATGGGCAGGCCGGCGCTCGACTTCGCGGTCGGCACCGAGAGCCCCGGCAGCCCCGCGAGGTTGGTGGGGAGCGTCAGCACGTCCATCAGGTACATCGCGAGCGGGTCTTCGAGCTTCTCGCCGAGCTTCCACGCGCAGGTGGGTGACGCGGCGCTGAGCACCACGTCACAGGCGCCAAACGCCGCGTCGAAGTCACGGCGGATGAGGGTGCGCACGCGCTGGGCCTTCACGTAGTAGGCGTCGTGGTACCCGGCTGACAGCGCGAAGGTGCCGAGCATGATGCGGCGCTTCACCTCGCTGCCGAAGCCTTCGGCCCGCGACCTCTCGTAGAGCTCACGCAACTGCTTCGCGTCGGCGGCGCGGTGACCGAAGCGAACGCCGTCGTAGCGCGCGAGGTTCGACGACGCCTCACCGGTGGCGATGACGTAGTAGGCGGCCAGCGCGTACTTCGTGTGCGGCAGCGAGACGTCGACGATGGTCGCGCCGGCGGCCTCGAGCGTCTTCGCAGCGTCGCGAATCGCGCTGGCCACTTCGGGGTCCATGCCCTCCACGAAGTATTCGCGCGGCAGGCCGATGCGCAGGCCCTTCACGCCGCTCTCGAGCGTCGCCGCGAAGTCAGGCACCGCCACCGAGGCCGAGGTCGCGTCGTGTTCGTCGCGACCGGCGATGGCCTGCAGCATGAGCGCCGCGTCACGCACGGTGCGGGTGAGAGGGCCGACCTGATCGAGCGAACTCGCGTACGCGATGACGCCGCTGCGCGACACGCGCCCCCAGGTGGGCTTGAGCCCCACCACGTTGCACAGCGACGCCGGCTGTCGAATCGAGCCACCCGTGTCACTGCCCAGCGCGCCGGAGACCTGCCGCATCGCGACCGCGGCCGCCGACCCACCAGAGCTGCCACCTGGCGTGCGCTCGAGTGCGTACGGGTTGTGGGTCTTCTGAAACGCGCTGCCCTCGGTCGAGCTGCCCATGGCGAACTCGTCGAGGTTGGTCTTGCCAATGACGATGGCGCCCGCAGCTCGCAGCCGGGCCGTGACGGTCGCGTCGTGCAGCGGCACGAAGCCCTTCAAGATGCGGCTGCCTGCAGTCGTCTCGAGTCCCGCAGCGTGGATGTTGTCTTTGAGCGCGATGGGCACGCCGTGCAGGGGGCCCTTTGCTCCGGTGTACGCGTCGGCCTTCGCCGCGGCCTCCAACGCGCCCTGCGCATCGACGCGCAGAAACGCCCTCACCTTCGCGTCGGTGGCGTCGATGCGCGCGAGGCACGCCTTCGTGACCTCCGTCGCGCTCACCTTCCCGCTCGCGAGCTGCGTCGCGACGTCGCTCAAGGTGGCGTCGATCACTCGATCACCCTGGGGATGACGAAGCTGTCGCCGTGCTTCTGCGGCGCGTTCTGCAGCGCCTCTTCGACCCGCAGCTCGTCACGTGCTTCGTCGGGCCGCGTGAGGGTGTGCGCGTCGGTGACCGCGAACGTGGTGGGCGGAACGCCCTCGGTGTTCACCTCGGCCAGGGTGTCGACCGCGTCGAGGATGAGCGAGAGCTGGGTGACGAGCTTCGACTCCTCGTCGGGCGTGATCGCGAGGCGCGCCAGCTTCGCGACGTGGCGCACCTGCTTGCCGTCGAGCTTCATTTCTTGAGGCGCTCGATGCTGTTGCGCGCGACCGCGGCCTCGCTGCCGTTGGGCAACACGTCGAGGTAGCGCTGGTAGTACTCGATGGCCTGCTCGTTCTTGCCCAGCGTGCGCAACGCCTCGGCCATGCCCATGATCGCCGGTCCGTAGCGGGGCCCCAGCTTGAGCGCCTGCTCGAACGCCGCCGTCGCCGCGTTCGCGTTGCCGAGGTCGAGCAGGCACAAGCCCTTGCCCGCCATCGGCTCGACACGGTCGGGTTTCAAGTCGTGCGCCAGGCCGTAGAAGTCGAGCGCCTGGCCCGCCTTCTCGCGTTCACGCAGCCGCTCGCCCTGCGCGAGGTAGTACTCGTAGGTCTTCCTGGGCTCGGTGAGCGCCCCGGCATCGGGCTTCGTCGAAGCACCGGCGTCCACGGCTGGCTTCCCTGCATCGGGCACACCGGCGTCGGGTACGCCCGCGTCGACGACGGCTTGCCCTGTGTTGACTTCGACAGCCGCGTCGGGGGTCTCGAGCTCCACGCTTGCGTCGACGACGAGTGGCTGCGCCTTCTGGAACTGCTCGGCCTTCACGCGGGCCTCTTCATCGAGGCGCGCCTGTTCCTGCGCCCGCTCGAACGCCTTGTGCTCTGGCTCGTAGACCCCGAAGTAGTAGCCAACGCCACCGCCCACGGCGAGGCCCGCGATGACGAGCGCGATCCACTTGCCGCCATTGCCGCCACCGACGGCGCGACGCAGATCTTCATCGCTGGGCTCGGGCGGGCGCGGGCGCGGGGGCGGCGGGGCCTTTGGCAACTTCGACTCAGAGGCCGAGGCGGTGCGAGCAGGCGGCGGAGGCACCTCTTCGACGGGCACGGGAACGGTGAACCGCCCGCCCTGAATGGTCTCCTTCAACGAGCGCGAGCCAGGAGGCGGCAGCTCGGTGGGCTCGGGCGGGAGCGTCTTGTCATGCGCGCCGACCTTGCCCGGCTCGGGCACCGGCGTGGCGAACGAGCCGCCCTTCCAGGTGTCGGTGATCTTCCCCTGCGTCGGCTTGCTGGTCGGGGGTGGCGGCCCGGGCTCGGGCGGAGGCTGCACCTTCTGCAAGGCCTCGAGCGCGCGCGCCTTCGTCGCGTCTTCGACGACCTGAAAGAAGCTCGCCAGCTCGGGGATGTTGCCCAGGCGCTTCCAGGTCTCGCCGCTGAGCGAGATTTCGTCGTCGCGCTGCACCTTGCCCTCGACGATCCACTTCTGGAGCATCGTGAGGTCGCGACACGGGTACACGTTGCCGTTGGCCTGCCGCAGCTTCCATTCACGCAGCGGCGGCGCGGGCGGAAGATCGTCGCTCTGTTGAGGGCCCAGCGCAGGCAGGCCCTCTGGCGCCGTCTTCACGTCGGACCGCACCGGCAGCGTCACGACGAGGCTCTTCCGCTTCACGCGAAAGACATGCGCGCACGAGGTGCACTTGACGGTCGTGCCTTCCTCGCTCACGCGCGCATCGTCGAGCTCGTACTCGCTCGCACATTTGGGACAACTGACGTCCATTGAGGTGGAAGGGTAGATCAAGCGTCTGATCCGGGTCGAAAAATTGCCCGATCGGCCCCCCCCCATACAGTGCCCGCTGGATCAGCCTTCTACAGGGGTGTCTCAGCATGTCGGTCAAGCGTAAGGGCGAAAAGTCCCTCCTCTCGAAGCAGGAAATCGCGTCGAAGCGGAAGCAACTGACGCAGAAGAAGATGCAGCACTCGAACACCGGCCAGCGGGCCATCGTGGGCGTGGTGGTGCTCGCGGTGTCGGTGATGTCGCTGCTCTCGGTGGCGACCTTCGCCGCCGCCGATCGAATCGGGCCGGGCTTCAAGAACGCGGTGGGCCCCGTCGGGCACGCCATCGCCGAGGCGCTCCGCGGGCTGCTCGGAGTCTGCGCCTACGTGTTGCCGCTCGTCGGCCTCTACACGGCAGGCATTCTCTTCGTCGGCGATCGCGAGAAGAAGCGCTGGTCGCAGGCCCTCGCGCTGGGCCTGTTGCTGGTGGCCGGGGCCATCCTCGCGCAGCTGATGTTCAAGGAAGACGCCTCGTGGGCGCACGCGCCCGGGGGCCTCGTCGGCCGTGAGATTGGCGGCGTGATGACTGCGCTCTTCTCGACGGTGGGCACGGTGGTGCTCGTCAGTTCGATCGCCGCCGTGGCCTTCATCGTCGGTACGCAGTTCGCCTTCTTGAAGTTCTGCAGCTGGTCCTGGGACAAGACGCAGGTCTTCGCGGCGTGGGTGAAGGTGCAGGCGCTCGCGTTCGTCGATCGCCAGAAGCAGCAGATGCTCGCGCGCCGCGAGCAGGCCGCGAAGGATCAAGAAGAAGAGGCCGCCTTCCTCGCGCAGCTCGAAGAAGAAGAAGCCGAGCTGGCCGAACTGGAAGCGACGGCGGAAGAGGCCGAAGCTGCTGCCGACGAAGCCTTGCGCGTGCAGCAGGAGCGTGAGAACTCGAAGCTCGCCGATCTCGCCGAGAAGGAACGGCTCAAGGCCGACCGCGAGAAGGCGCTCGTCGAACGTGAAGCGGCGCGCCTGGCCCGCGAGGCGCTCAAGACGGCGCGCGCCAACCGCAAAGAGCAGCACAAGGAAATGGCCGCCGGGCTCGCCCCGTCGCTGCTCGGTGAGCTGAACCCGCACCAGCAGCCAGTGCACACCCAGCCGCTCAACGAGCCGCCGCTCGCGACCAACGGCGACCCTGCGTGGGCGCAGGCGTTCAGCTTTGCGCCGCAGCAGCTGCCGCCCCCGCCGCCCGCGATGTCGGCGCCGCCGCTCTCCAGTGACCTGCTGCAGTCGGCGCCCCCGCCGCGCCGTCAGCCGATGATCCACGAGCCGCCCGTCGTCCCGGCGCCTTCGCAGCTCGCCATCACCGAGCCTCCGGTGCCCGCCGCGCAGTTCGCGCAGAAGGGCTCCCTCGAGGGGAAGGTCGCAGCGTCGAACGTGTCACCGCTCGAGGCGAGCCTCGCCGGTGGCTTGATGGATGCGTCGAGCGCTGCTGCTCCGATGACCGCGAACGCCGGGGCTGCGCTCGCGGCGACGGGCGCTGGTGCGGTGGCGTTGACGCGCATGCCGCTCATCATCGAGCCGAAGGCGCCGCCCAGGCCGACGAAGAAGGAACCCGAGTTCCGCTTCAGCGGCGGTCGCTCGAACTTCGAGGTGCCGCCGCTCGACCTGCTCGAGGTGCACCGCAAGGAACGCGCCGCCATCGACAAGGACGCGTACCTGCAGACGGCCGAGAAGCTGAGCTCGAAGCTCAAAGACTTCGGCATCGACGGCGAGGTGGTCGAGATTCGCCCCGGCCCCGTGGTCACGATGTACGAGTTCAAGCCCGCGCCCGGCGTGAAGATCAGCCGCATCGCGTCGCTCTCTGACGACCTCGCGATGGCGATGGAAGCGATGCGCGTTCGCATCGTCGCGCCCATCCCCGGCAAGGGCGTGGTCGGCGTCGAAGTGCCCAACAAAGACCGCGAGATGGTCTTCTTGAAGGAGATCGCCGAGCAGGACGCCTTCCAGAAGTCGCAGTCGCGCCTGACGATGTGCCTCGGGAAGGACATCGAGGGCATGCCGTACATCCTCGATCTCGCGAAGGCGCCTCACCTGCTGATGGCCGGTACGACCGGCTCAGGCAAGTCGGTGAGCGTGAACGCGATGATCATGTCGATTCTGTTGAAGAGCACGCCCGAAGAGGTGCGCTTCATCATGGTCGACCCGAAGATGCTGGAGCTCTCGGTGTACGAGGGCATTCCGCACCTGCTGCTGCCCGTGGTGACCGACCCGCGCAAGGCGGCCATCGCGCTGCAGTGGGCCGTCGACGAGATGACCCGCCGCTACAAGCTCTTGAGCGAAGCGGGGGTGCGCAACATCACGGGCTACAACACGCTCGTCGAGCAGGAGCTGGCGAAGAAGCGCGCGTCTGCCACCACCGTCGACGCGAAGCCCACCAGCATCAAGCCGCCGCCGAAGGCCGAGGTGAAGCCGGTCATCCCCTCGAAGGTCGAGGAAGCGCCGAAGCCCGTGGTCGAGGCCGCGCCGGCGTCTCCCGCGGAGGCTGAAGCGGCGCCCGTCGGTACCGACGGCAAGCTGAAGAAGAAGCGCCGCATGTTGATCGTCGACGTGGCGGATCCCTCGGCTTCGCCGCAGGTCACGCCTCAGGAAGGCACGGCCGCGGTGAGCGCAGAGGCTGCGCCCGCGATGCCAGCGGGGCTCGACATCGGGGTCGCGGCGCCGAAGGAAGAGGCGAGCGACCCGCGAGAGGCCGTCGCGGCTGCCGAAGTGCCGGTACCCGAAGCGGTCGCGGCCGAGGTCGCGGCGGTCGAGAAGGAAGGCGAGATTCGCGTCGACGAGCCGACCGAGGAAGAAGCGGCAGCGCTCGCCGAGGCGGCGGCCGCAAGCGAGGTCGTGGCCGACGACGAGAAGAAGAAGCTCCCGTACATCGTGGTCATCATCGACGAACTCGCCGACCTGATGATGGTCGCCTCGAAGGAAGTCGAGACGTCGATTGCCCGCCTCGCGCAGATGGCGCGCGCCGCCGGCATTCACTTGATGGTCGCGACCCAGCGCCCGTCGACCGACGTCGTCACCGGCATCATCAAGGCCAACTTCCCCACGCGCATCAGCTTCATGCTGCGCAGCAAGCCCGACTCGATGACCATTCTGGGCACGGTCGGCGCCGAAGCGCTGCTCGGCATGGGCGACATGCTCATCATGCCGCCCACCAGCGCCCATCTGCAGCGCGTGCACGGGTGCTTCGTGTCGGAGCACGAGATCAAGAAGGTGGTCGAGCAGCTCCGCGCCCAGGGCACGCCGGTGTACGACGAGAGCATCCTCAAGCCGCGCGATGAGGAAGGCGCGGGCGAAGGCGGCGAGGAAGACGAGCTGCACGACGAGCTGTACGACCAGGCCATCGCCATCGTCAGCGAGATGCGCACCGTGTCGATCTCGATTCTGCAGCGCAAGATGCGCATCGGGTACAACCGCTCGGCGCGCATGATCGAGCGCATGGAGCGCGAGGGCCTCGTCGGCGCCGCCGATGGTGCCAAGCCGCGCGACGTGCTCGTCAAGCCCGTCGGGCAGATGCCCGGCACCGCGTCGATGTAGTTCTCTCCCTCTCCCTGCAACAGCGGGGAGAGGGTGGCGCGCAGCGCCGGGTGAGGGGCTGCTGCGCTGAGAAGGACCCCTCACCCCAACCCTCTCCCCGGTCGCGCAGGGAGAGGGAGTTTGTCGTGTCTCGAGCCCGCGCCCCGACTACTGATGCGCGCCGATGTCGACTTCCCCTGCCCGCTGGCCGGCCTTTCTCGGTGCCTTCGCTGCGGCATTCGACAACTTCGCAATGACGCCGCTGGTGCGCGCCATCTCGACCGACCTGAAGGTCGACCTCGCCGAAGCCACCGCAGTCGCGAGCGCCTACTACCTCTCGTATGGGCTGATGCAGGTGCCCTGGGGCCTGGTCTCTGAGCGGCTGGGCCGGGTGCAGGTCATGAAGCTCGGCCTCGTGCTCGGGCTCGTCGGCGCGGGGCTCTCGGTGTTGGCGCCCTCGCTTCAACTGCTCCTCGTCGCGCGCTTCATCGCAGGTGCGGGCATGGCCTCGGTCGTGCCCTCGGTCATCGCGTGGCTGGGCGAAGTGCTGCCACCCGAACAACGCGGCCGCGCGGCGACCGACATGAACTCCGCGTACGCCTCGGGTGCGGCGGCGGGGGTGCTCGGTGCGGGGCTGCTCGCCGACAAGCTCGGCTGGGCCTGGGGCTTCGGCGCTTCTGGCCTGCTCGCCGTGGTGAGCCTCGCCACCGTGGGCCGGCTCGTACGCCCTCCCAAACCAACGCAACCGGGCAAACTTGGGGACGCGCTCAAGAGCCCCTCGGTGCGCGCGCTGGCCGTCATCGCGCTCATCGAAGGCGCCGTGCTCTTCGGGCTCTTCGCCTTCCTCGCCCCCACCATGCTCGCCTCGGGCGCGAGTGCTGCGCTCACCGGCGGGCTCATCGCCGCGTACGGCGTGAGTGTCGTCGCCTGGGCCTTCGTCGCCTCGCGCATCGCTGGCCGCATGGGCGTGCTGCGCAGCATGGCCTTCGGGGGCAGCATGCTCGTCGCGGGTTGGGCGGCGGTGGCCATCGCTCCGTCTGCGCCAGGGGTCCTCGTGGCGGCCGTGTTGATGGGCGCGGCCATCGTCTTCTTCCACGCCAACCTGCAGGTCTGGGCCAGCCAGGCATCACCGACGTCACGCGGCCCGGGCATCGCAATGTTCTCAGGGAGCCTCTTCGTCGGCGCCTCGCTCGGCACCGCGCTCGCGCGGCCCTACTTCGCCGACGGGCGCGTCAGCTTCCTCTTCGGGCTGGGCGCGGTGCTGGCGGTCGGCATTACGTCTGTGTCGGTGTTCGCGCGAAGCAGGAGCTTGCGCGGGGCCTGAGCGCCCTGGGAAGTACGAACTTCTCGAACGCACCGGTGTGGGCGGCATGGCCGAGGTCCACCGGTCCCGCTCCCACGAGGCCGCCGGTACGGTGCGGCAGTGCGAGGCGAAGCGAGCGTCTCGGGGCCCGCCGACGCGCAGGCGTTCGCGATTGCGGAGCCAACGCCTCCGTCGATGTGGTCGAAGTTCGGAGACCCGTCGCTCTCAGGCCTCGGAGCGGCTGGCGAAAGCCAATGGCTCGGTGACGGTCAAGAGCGCGCGCAGCCTGCTGCTGACGCGGCCGAAGTGGCCCAACGAGCCGGACGACGAGGTCACCGTGGTGGTGCAGCCGGACGCCTCGTCGCGCGTTCGCATCGATCGCTCGAACACCGAGGCCCAGCGCATGGACGCGGAGCGCCGCAGTCTCGAGCGCGAGCGAGCCGAGCTCGAAGCTCAGTAGACGAAGGGAATGATGCGTTTTGGCACGCGCTTGACGTAGTCGTGCCACAGCGGGCCGTACTTCGCGGCGCACCGCTTGTCGTCGTCGATCTGCCGGGGCACGAGCAGCGCGACGTAATACAGCGGGTAGAGCCACGGCTCCCACGCGAGCGGGTTGCCGAGGGCGAGGCTGATGCCCAGCGCCATCAAGACCTCGCCCAGGTAGTTGATGTGCCGCGAGAGGCCCCAGAAGCCGTTGACCAGCACGCGGCCCTGCAGCGCCTCAGGCGTGATGCCGAGGAACGTGCGCGTGGGATCTCGTTTGAAATGAAACTTCTGGAGGTTCGCGCCACGCGAGAGGGCCCACCCCGTGAAGAACAGGACGCCACAGAGCACCAGCAGCCCGGGGTGGACGTGCGGGTTGGGCTGGCCGGCCTGCGACCAGAGACCGACGGCGTAGAAGAAGGGGTAGAACGTGAGGCACCCCCAGCCCAGCTTGAAGCCCACGCGCTCGGCCATGAAGTCGTAGGTGTAGAGGTGCACCTCTTCGAAGTTGAGGTACTCGACGAGGAAGAACGTGAAGAGCCCGGTCGAAAGGAAGACGCCCGGCGACGGATCCTCGGGGTGCGCTTCGAGGTGGGCGGCGACCGACGAGAGCAGGTTGAGCTCGAGCATCGTGGCGCCGATCAAATAGAGCCACATCTTGGCATCGAGCTTCCCGCCGAGCGCCTGCGGGTTCTCGCGGCGGCCCAGGTAGAAGTCGGCCAACACGTTCTTCACGGGCTTCGCGGTGAAGACGATGACCGCGCTGAAGACGAGGCCGATCACGCACGCCGTCCACAGCATGGGCCAGCGGTGGGTGTGAAAGTCCGTCCATTTCAAGAGGCCGAAGTGACAGGCCCCGGCCCACAGCGCGATGGACACGAAGAAGACGCGCAGGCCATTGAGGCGGTAGCGCAGGGGTTTGCCGTCGGCGCCCTTCACATACCCGTCGACCCAGCGACCAGGCACGGCGAGGTGCAACGCGAGGACGACCAGGTACACACAGACCAGCGAGACGATGCCGAACACGGGGCGTCTCTCACACGACTTCAGCTCGTTGAGCAATCGAAGACGCGGGCCGTTAACCGCCGGGTCATGCGACTGACATTCATCACCCTGCTGGGAGTCATCGTCCTGGGCTGTGCCGACGTGAAGGGCATCGAGAACCAGAAGCAGTGGGGCCCGGTGCGCTCGATGATTGACCTCTTCACCAGCTGCCAATTGCTCGAGACCAGCGACGGGCCGGTGCTCTTCGATGCCTGCTGGCGCGCTGATGAGCTGAAGGCCCGCCTCAAAGAACAGGGCTTCACGCCCGCAGACGTCGTCGCGGTGCTGGTCACCCACGGGCACGCCGACCACGTGGGGGGCCTGGCGTCGTTGGTGAACGCGCGGCGCATCGGGCTCGTCGACGAAGCGCCGACCCTCGAGAAGCACGCTGCGGGCCTGCCGTTGACCCAGACGGTGGTCGATGGCGAGCGGCTGCAGTTCGGGGAACACGAGGTGCGCGTCTTCTCAGTTCCCGGTCACACTGCGGGCAGCGCGGCGTACCTCGTCGGCGGCACGCTGGTGCTCGGCGACAGCGGGTTGTTCACCGGCAGCGGGAAGTTCGCGATGGTGCCTGAAGAGCGCAGCGCCGACCCCGCGCAAGTGGTGCAATCCATCGTGCAGCTTGGTGACCGTCTCACGGCCGAGGGGCTCACCGTCGACGCGATTCTCCCTGCGCACAGCGGAGGGGTCGCAGGGCGCGTCGCGTTCGACGCCTTCATCGAGGCCAATCGCTGAGACGCGATTCCTCGACCTCGCTCCCGACGGCTGAGCAAGGGTGGTAGGGGGGCGCATGGCCGTTCGACTCCCCCTGTTCGCCACGTGTACGCGCGGCACTGAGCCGTTCCTCGCGAAGGAACTCGAAGCGCTGGGCTGCAAACGCATTCGGCAGGATCGCGGCGGCGTGCGCTTCATGGCTGCGCTCGACGAAATCCTGCGCGTCTGCCTGCACAGCCGCATCGCGATGCGCGTGTTGTACCCGCTCGGTGAGTTCGAGGTCGTCGGCGCCGAGGGGCTCTACGAGGCCGCCCTCACCGTGCCGTGGGAAGAGTGGATCTCGATGAAGACCACCTTCGCGGTGGAAGCGACGCTCAAGGATTCCGAGCACACGCACACCGGCTTCGTGGCGCTCAAGTTGAAGGACGCCATCGTCGATCGCCTGCGCGAGAAGTTCGGCGCGCGCCCCGACGTCGACAGCCACGACCCGACGGTGCGCGTGGTGGCACACCTGAACAAGACGGAGCTCTCGCTGTCGCTCGATCTCTGCGGCGAGCCGCTCTTCAAGCGCGGCTACCGCATCAAGACCACCATCGCGCCGCTGAAAGAAACGCTCGCCGCCGCGATGCTGATGGCCGCCGACTACACCGGTGACGAGCCGCTCGCCGACCCGATGTGCGGCTCAGGCACGCTCGTCATCGAAGGCGCGTGGATGGCGATGCGCCGCGCGCCGGGTCTGAAGCGCCACTTCGCGCTCGAAGACTGGCCGGAGTTCGCGGTCAAAGCGAAGCCGCTGCTCGACGATCTCCGCCGCGAGGCCGTGAGCCAGCAGCGCACCCTGCCGTTCCAGATCATCGCGCGCGACTACAACGAAGACGCGCTCGCCGCGGTGAAGCGCAACGTGGTGGCCGCCGGCCTCTCGACGGTGGTGCGCATCGAAGAGGCCGACGTGCTCCGCAGCGAGCCGCCCCCGGGACCCGGCCTCCTCATCTCGAACCCGCCCTACGGTGAGCGCATCGGCGAAGGCGGCCAGAAGGGCATGAAGAGCTTCTTCCACTCTCTGGGCAAGGAGCTCTGGAAGTGGGACGGCTGGCGCATGGCCCTGCTCGCAGGCAACCCGGCGTTCGAGAGCGCGTTCGGTCACCGACCTGGCAAGCGGGTGGACTTGTGGAACGGGCCCATTGCATGCGAGTTGCTCATGTACCCAGTCCCGGGCGCCCGGAAGTAGGCTCCCCGAAAGGCCCATGAGCGTCGTCACGAACTCAGGCGAAAACGAAGACTCGACGACGGCCGAGGTGGCCGCCGACGGGCTCGATCCGCTCGTGGGGCAGACCATCGACGGGCGCTTTCGCGTGGTCGACGTCATCGGCAAGGGCGCGATGGGCAAGGTGTACCGGGCGGTGCAATTGCCGCTCAACCGCGCGGTGGCGCTCAAGGTGCTCGACTCGACCTACGGCGCGGGCCGCGACGAGAGCTTCAAGCAGCGCTTCCTGGTCGAGGCAGCGCTGACCTCGAAGCTCAACCACCCCAACACCGTTCGCGTCGTCGACTACGGCAGCACGAAGGAAGGCCTCTTCTTCTTCGCCATGGAGTACCTCGATGGCGAGACGCTCGAGAAGGCCCTCACGCAGGGTGCCCTGCCCTGGCACCGGGTGCTGCTCATTGGTCAGCAGATGGCGCGCGCGCTGCGGGAAGCGCACGAGCTGGGCGTGGTGCACCGCGATCTGAAGCCCGCGAACGTCGTCATGCTGCACGCCGACGACGACGCCGACTTCGTGAAGGTGCTCGACTTTGGCCTCGTGAAGTCCTTCGTCGAGGGGCACGAGCTCGAAGGGCGCGCCATCACGCAGCAGGGCATGTTGATGGGCAGCCCCCCGTACATGGCGCCCGAGCAGGGCGAGAAGAACCGCGCCGACCCGCGCAGCGACATCTACTCGCTGGGCACGATGCTCTTCGAGATGTTGACCGGGAAGCCGCCGTACACCGGGGGCGCAGCGCTCGAGATCATCCTCAAGCACGTCAACGAACCCGTCCCCCCGGTGGTGACGCCTTCGAAGTTCGAGGCCCCGCCCGAGGCGTTCAAGGCCATCGTCACCCGGTGTCTGGCGAAGTCGCCGATGGATCGCTTCCAGTCGATGGACGAGCTGTTGCTCGCCATGCAGGACGTGGTGATTCCCGCGCGCGCGCAGACACAAGACGTGCCGATGACCGAGGCGACGGTGGCGGTGGTGGCGCCCCCCGCCAACGCGCTCGACGACGAGCCGATCGCGCTGCCTCAGGCGCCGCGCAACACGAACGTGTTGTTGATTGGCGGGTTCTTTCTGGCGGCGGTGGCGGGCGTGCTCGGCACCTGGGCGCTGGTGAAGCCGGCGACGCCGACGAAGTTGACCTTTCACCTCGAGTCGAACCCGGCCGGGGCGACCGTGCTCGTCGACGGCAAATCGATGGGCGTGACGCCGATCGACCTCGAGCAGGTGCTGGCAAACGGGCGCGCGGGCATCGACCTGCGGCTCGAGAAGGTCGGCTACCTGCCATCGGTGGCGAAGCTGAGCGCGAACGGAGGGCGCCTCGAGTTCTCGACGACGCTGGTGCCCGCGACCGCCCCGAGCGACGTGCCGCCCCCGAAGGCTGTCGAAGTGAAGAAGGTCGAGCCGGTCGCCGCGAAGACCGAGCCTGAAGTGAAGAAACCCGAACCCGCGCCAAAGCCCGAACCCGTCAAAGCGCCAGAAGTGAAGAAGGCGCCCGTGGTGGTCGCGAAGCCAGAGCCCAGGAAGAAGCCCGTGAAGCCGGCCGAGCCGCCCGGCCCGCGCCCCGCTTCGAAGCTCGATGAAGACGACGCCCCGGCCCCGGGCAGTGAGCTGAAGCGTCCTCCTTCACAATGATGCGTTCGCTTGGCGCTTAACGACAGGGCGCCTGGTCAGCCACATCCGTTGGGGTGAAAAGAAAACGGATGTGATCGCGAAACACAATTTCGTGATTCGCATCTTACGCGCCGCAAGACGGGCCCCATTCAGGGGTCCTCGTCGCTCCGGCCGAGGAGTGACCAATCGAATTGGAGCCAAGATGAAGAACTCACTGATGGGGGCACTCGTGTGCTCGTTGGCATTGTTGGGCTGCGGACCGATGACTCCGGGCGCAGACGGTGGCACGGGCGGCGGCGCGGCGACGGGCGGCGGCGCGGCGACGGGCGGCGGCGCGGCGACGGGCGGCGGGGCGGCGACGGGTGGCGGCTCGGCGACCGGCGGTGGTGGCGGCGGAGCCCCCGGCAACATCGTGCAGGTGGCGTCAGGCAACCCTGACTTTTCGATTCTCGTGGCCGCGGTGCAGAAGGCTGGTCTGGTCGATACCCTCAGCAACACGCAGGACCTGACTGTCTTCGCGCCGACCAACGCAGCGTTTACGCAGTTGCTGACGGCCCTCGGCGTCACCAACGGGCTCGACGGCCTGACGGCGGAGCAGCTTGGCCCCATCTTGAAGTACCACGTGCTGGCCACCCGCGTTGCGGGCTCGGCTGCGACCACTGCGGCGCAGAGCAACGGCACGGTGACGGCGCTGGGCGGGAAGATCAAGCTCAGCTTCACCAACTCGAAGATCCGCCTCGACGGCCGCGCTAACGTCGTCACTGCAGACGTGCCCGCGAGCAACGGCATCATCCACGCCATCGACGGTGTGATCCTGCCGAGCATCGCCGACATCGCCACCACGACCACCACCCTGTCTTCGCTGACAGCGGCGCTCACCCTCGCCGATACGGCGACCCCGAGCCCGAACCTCGTCACCACGCTCGACGACGACATGGGCACGTTCACCGTTTTCGCGCCGACCGATGCGGCCTTCACGGGGCTCGTGACGGCGCTGCGGGGCACTGACAACGGCGCGAGCAGCGGCATCACGGCGCTGACCAGCTTCCGCCCCGACCAGGTGCTCCCTGTTCTCCGCTACCACGTGCTCACCTCGAAGGTCCTCGCGGCGGCGGTGCCTGCCACGGGCAACGTGACCTCGCTCGGCGGCAGCCTCGCCGTGACCCGCACGGGTGCGGCCGTGACCGTCGACGGTGCCAGCGTGACGACCGCTGACCTCCTGGCGAGCAACGGCGTGGTGCACGTCGTCAACACGGTGCTGCTGCCCAGCATCACCGACGTGGTCGTGAGCGACGCTCGATTCTCGTCGCTGGCTGGCGCGGTGACTGCGGCCGACGGTGCCGCCAACACCACCCCGAAGGTCGCGGCGGCGCTCAACGGCACGGGCCCGTTCACGCTCTTCGCCCCCACCAACGCGGCCTTCACGGCGCTCGGCACCGCGCCGACCGGCCAGAACCTGACCAACGTGCTGCTGTACCACGCGGTCCCGGGCCCTGCGGTCACGGCCGCGGCGGCGCTCGCGCTCACCAGCCCGCTCGTCGCGCCCACGGCGCTGGCGAACAAGTCGGTCACCGTCAGCGCCGAAGGCACCCCGGTTGGCGTCAAGGTGGCTGACAGCACCACGACGAAGGCCAGCGTGGTGATCACCAACCTCTTCACCGCGAACGGCATCATCCACGCGGTGGACAAGGTGCTCATCCCCGCGCCGTAAGTTCAGCGCTGAGTCGAACGAAGCGACGGGCCCTGCGAACCAACTCGCAGGGCCCGTTGTCTTTTCAGATCTTGTTCTCGGTGCCCCGCAGCATGCGCTGAAGGTTCGAGCGGTGCGTGAGGACCATGGCGACGAGCAGCGCCACGGCGAGCAACGAATACACGAGCGGTGTGCCGAGCACGAAGGAGCTGGCGATCGCCAGCAGCCCGCCCAGCAGCGAGCCCACCGAGCTGATGCGCCAGATGGCCATCACCAGAATCCACGCGATGAAGCCGACGAGCGCCGACCCGGGAATCAGCACCAGCAGCACGCCCAGCGCGGTGGCCACACCCTTCCCGCCCTTGAACTTGAGCCACACGGGGAAGACGTGCCCGAGAAACGCGGCGCCGGCGATCGCCACGTGCAGCAGCGGCTGGTCAGGGGCGAGCGACAACCCCAGCCACACCGGCAACGCGCCCTTGAGCGCGTCCAGCACGAGCACCAGTGCCCCGAGTTTCTTGCCGGCGACGCGCGCCACGTTGGTCGCGCCGATGTTGCCGCTGCCCTCGGCGCGCACGTCTTTGTTCGCGAAGCGCGAGGTGATGAGCACCCCGAACGGGATCGAGCCCGCGAAGTAGCCCAGCGCGACGAGAGACCAGAGCATCGTCAGCGCCAGTGCAGCGTCGTATGCGCGAAGATGACCCACGCGTAGTTGAGGCCGAAGAGCAGCACTGCGCCCCAGCGAGCCCGCTTCCACTCGCGATCGTCGAGCACCAATTCCGGCATCGGCACCTTGAAGCTCAGGTGCACCACGCTGGCGACGATGGCGAGCGCGAAGCCCACCGCGGCGACGGTGCCCAGCGGGTTGGCCTTGAGCGCACCGAGCACGTTGAAGTGCGCCACCCGATCGGCCACGCGGGTCAGCCCGCAGCCCGGGCACGGAATGCCGGTCAGCTTGCGAAAGCCACACCCCCAGAAGGGAATGATCATCGCGATGGGCACCCAGCGCGCGATGGCCAGGCCAATCACGCCGATGATCGCGAGCGCGTCGACGGTGCCAAACGAGCGGTTGGGGCGGGGGATCACGAGCTGCACGGTTTCTCTTTACTCCGACCGGGCCACGCTGAGCCCGTGCGAATGGTCTCGAGCTCACTTGCCGACATCGCGGCCCTTCGACTACGGGGTTCGCATGAACGCTCTCCTCGTCGCCTTCGTCCTCGCCGCCGCCCCCGAAGCCAAGTCGTCGGAGCCCGTGATGACGCGCGGCGAAAAGCTCACCGGCGCGCAGCCGGTCGAGCTCGCGAAGGTGCTCGCCTCGCCCACTGACTTCGAAGGCAAGACGGTCACCGTCGAGGCGAAGATCCGCAAGGCCTGCGAGAAGAAGGGCTGCTGGATGGAGCTGTCGGGCGGCGACAAGGCGATGGGCGTGCGCGTCACCTTCAAGGACTACGGCTTCTTCGTGCCGCTCGATTCGGCCGGCAAGACCGCGAAGGTCGAGGGCGTGGTGAAGGTGGCCGAGCTGTCCGAGGCGAAGGCCAAGCACTACACCGACGAAGGCGCGACGATTCCCAAGGGGAAGGACGGCAAGTTCCGCGAGGTGCAGCTGGTCGCGTCGGGCGTCGAGCTGCGCTGAGTTGACCCGCTCGTATTCGATGCGCGGCGTGATGGGCGCCGCCGACAGAGCCGTCGCGCTTGCGCGTGACGTGCTGCTCAAAGAAGCGCCCGACAGCTTCGTCCACGACGTGCAGAACGACCCCCGCTTTCAGCACCGGGGCGTCGACTTGTTGTGGGAACGCGCAGGCCAGAAGGTGCTCGGCGTCGAGGTGAAGGGCGACCGCCAGGGCTATCGGCGCGGCACGTACTTCTTCGAGCTGATCAGCAACGCCGAGAAAGATTCGCCGGGCTGCTTCCTCTACTCGGCGGCAGATTTGTTCGTGTACGTCTTCGTCGACGTGCAGCACGTGCACGTCATCGACTTGAAGGTCGTGCGCGAGTGGTTCGTGCCGCGCGCGAAGGAATACCCGCTCAAGACCACGAAGACGCGAACGGGCGCGATGCTCTACACGACGGTCGGCGCCGCGGTGCCCATCAAGCACGTGCGCGAGGCGATCCCGTCAGCGGTGACCGTGCACCAGCTCAGGGCGTGACCAGGTAGCCGCGGAGCGTGTTGGGAACGTTGCAAACCTGAGATGTGCAGAGCGTGGTGCACGTGCCGTTGCAGTCACGGAAGCGGGGCGACACGCCGTTGCTGCACGTACCGCCGCAGGTGAGCGTTCCGAAGGTGCACGTCGGGGCGAAGGTGATCTCGCCGTTGTTCGAGCAATTGGTGTTGATCTCGTACACCGGCACCCCGCCCGCCTGCAGCTTGGCGCGGGTGATCTGACCATCGGCCACGTTCGCAGTGAGAATGGTGTTGTTGCCGATCTTCGCGCTGGTGACGGCGCCATCGGCGAGCTTGGCACCGGTGACCGCGTTGTCGGCGAGCGCGAAGGTGCCCACCACGCCACCGTCGAGGGCAACCGGCTGGCCGACGCGGCCGACCTTCGCCTCGAGCCACGCCACGACCTGACCGAAGTTGTCGTTGATGTTCGCTGCCAACGCCGGCGAATCGGCACAGACGAAGACCATGGGCGGCCGCCACGAGGCAGGGGGCGTACAGCTCTGCGCCCGAGACGTCGATGCGACACAGAACACGACGACCGAAGCAAGAAGAGCGAGCTTGCGAAGACTGAGCATGGAACCCTTGAAACTATCAGGGCGCAGAAGCGGGGGCAGTCACCTTCGACATCGCCTTCTTCACCGCGCTCAAGAACTGGGTCAGCCCCTTCGGCGCCTTCTTCGAGCCGGCCTTGAGCTCGTAGCGCCCACCGGCGAGCGGTTCCCCGTTGGTGGCGCGCATCAGCGTGACGACGACCTTGCTCTTCGTCTCACTCAGTTCCTCTGCGTCGAGCGTCACGACGGTGAGCGCCCCCTTCGCCCGCGCCGCGACGCCCAGACAGGGGCCCAGCTTGCAGCCTTCGGGGGGCAGCTCCGACTCGTCGATGCGCACGGCGGTGATGCCGTCTTTGCTCAGCGCCTCGGCGAGCGACTCGGCGTAGCGGCGCGAGACGTCTTCGTAGATGGCGTCGTCGGCGCTGATGTCGATGATCGCCACCTGCGGTGCGACCTGTTGCACCAGCATCACCGCCACGAGCGAGAGCACGCCCACACGAGACCTGCCCGAACCGCGCTCGTCAACAAGCCTGTTTCACTCCCGCCCGAACAGCCAACCTGTGAAGAAGAGGAAGGTGCAGCACTCGAAAGCAGTGTGTACCTTCCGTCGAACCATGGCTTCGAAGCAGCGCCCAGGTGCAGACGATGGTGACACCGGCGTCGCCACACAAACGAAGAAGAAGGAGCAGCTCAAGAAGCCGCCCCTCTTCCGCGTGCTGTTTCACAACGACAACTACACGACCATGGAGTTCGTCGTCTTCGTCCTGCAGTCGGTGTTCAACAAGACGGAGTCAGACGCGATGCAGATCATGCTCAACGTGCATCGCACCGGCTACGGCGTCGCCGGCGTCTACACGAAGGACGTCGCCGAGACGAAGGTCGAGAAGACCCACCAAATGGCCAAAGAGGCCGAATACCCGCTCAAGCTGTCCATCGAGCCCGAGGAGCTCTGATTCCGTATGGCCTCTCCCATCATCGCCAAGGAACTGCAGGCAGCGATTCGCTTCGCGCTCACCGAAGCCAAACGCATGCGTCACGAATACCTCACCCTCGAGCACCTGTTGCTCGGCCTGGTCCGCGACCCGCGCACGGTCGAGGTCGTCAAGGCGTGCGGCGGCAAGCCCGATCGCCTCAAGGCCCGCCTCGAGACCTTCCTCGAAGAGACGGTCGAGCGCCTGGCCGATGGCGTGGAAGCCGAGCCGCAGCAGACCATCGGCGTCGAGCGCGTGTTGCAGCGCGCCGCCTTCCACGCCCTGTCGGCTGAACAGAAGGTGATGGACTCGGCCGACGTGCTCATCGCGCTGTTCCGCGAGGTCGACTCGCAGGCGCTCTTCTTCCTCAAGGAAGAGGGCATCACCCGGTACGACCTCCTCAACTACGTCAGCCACGGCATCAAGAAAGATGGCGACGGTGAGAGCGGCCGCGGCGGTGAAGAGCGCGAAGGCGCTGGCGTGGGCACCGACGACGAAGAGGGCGCTCCGGCAGCGAAGAACCCGCTCGAGGCGTACTGCACCGAGCTGACCAACGAGGCGGCGAAGGGCCACATCGACCCGCTCATCGGCCGCAAGAACGAGCTCGACCGCACCGTGCAGGTGCTCTGTCGGCGCCGCAAGAACAACCCGCTGTACGTCGGTGATGCGGGCGTCGGCAAGACGGCCATCGCCGAGGGCCTCGCCCTGGCGATTTACGAGAAGAAGGTGCCGGCGGTGCTCGCGCACGCGAAGGTCTTCTCGCTCGACATGGGCGCGCTGCTCGCGGGCACCAAGTTCCGCGGCCAGTTCGAGGAGCGCTTGAAGGCGGTCTTGAAGGCGCTGCAGAGCCACGACGACGCGATTCTGTTCATCGACGAGATCCACACCATCGTCGGCGCGGGCGCGACCAGCGGCGGCTCGATGGATGCGTCGAACCTTCTCAAGCCGGCCCTGGCGAGCGGCAAGCTGCGTTGCATCGGCAGCACCACGTATCAAGAGTTCAAGAGCGCCTTCGAGCGCGACCGCGCGTTGTCGCGCCGCTTCCAGCGCATCGACGTGCCCGAGCCGAGCGTCGAAGACACGGTGGCCATCTTGAAGGGTCTCGCGCCGAAGTACGAAGAGCACCACAAGGTGAAGTACGACGACGACGCGCTCCGCTCGGCGGCCGAGATGTCGCACAAGTACGTGAACGAGAAGTTCCTGCCCGACAAGGCCATCGACGTCATCGACGAGTCGGGCGCGATCGATCGCCTGCGCGAAAAGCCCACGGGCAAGGTCACCGTGGCCGACGTGGAAGCGGTGGTCGCCAAGATGGCGCGCATCCCGCCCAAGACGGTCGCGAAGGACGAACGCGAGCAGCTGAAGAACCTCGAGGGCGAATTGAAGGGCGTCATCTTCGGCCAGGACAAGGCCATCGAAGAGCTCAGCGCCGCCATCAAGCTCGCGCGCTCGGGCCTGCGTTCACCCGAGAAGCCGGTCGGCAACTTCCTCTTCGCGGGGCCGACAGGCGTCGGCAAGACGGAGCTCGCCAAGCAGCTCGCCAAGACGCTGGGCGTCGAGTTCCTGCGCTTCGACATGTCGGAATACTCGGAGCGCCACACGGTCTCGCGGCTCATCGGCGCGCCTCCGGGCTACGTGGGCTTCGACCAGGGCGGCCTGCTCACCGACGCGGTGCGCAAGTCACCGCACGCCGTGGTGCTGCTCGACGAGATCGAGAAAGCGCACCCGGAGCTGTTCAACATTCTGCTGCAGGTGATGGATCACGCCACGCTCACCGACAACAACGGGCGCAAGGCCGACTTCCGCAACATCATCTTGATCATGACCACCAACGCCGGCGCGCGAGACATGAAGGCGCGCTCGCTGGGCTTCGGTGAACGGCCCACCATCGACCTTGCCAAGTCGAAGGAAGCGATGGAGCGCACCTTCAGCCCCGAGTTCCGCAACCGGCTCGACGCCACGGTGATGTTCGGCGGCCTGAACCGCGAGATCATCCTCAAGGTGGTCGACAAGGAAGTGAAGGCGCTGCAGAGCCTGCTGACCGAGAAGAAGGTGACCATCGCGTTGTCGCAGAAGGCGCGCGAGTGGCTCGCCGACAAGGGCTACGACCCGGAATTCGGTGCTCGCCCCATGGGCCGCGCGGTCGATCAGAACCTGAAGAAGGCGATGGCCGAGGCCCTGCTCTTCGGTTCGCTCAAGAACGGCGGCAAGGCCTTCGCCGACGTGAAGGCCGATGGCTCGGGGCTCGAGCTGACCTTCACGACGGCGGAAGCCTGACTCGCCAGAAGCTGCCGAAGTCGGAGACGATCGGGTCGCTGCCATCTTCCGGGTAGGAGATCTGGATCGGCGCGGGCATGCCGATGATGCCGTCTTTCCTGGCGATGAACGCACTCCGAGCGCATCGCGCTCATGGCGGTGCTCCTCGTACTTCCGGCGCGCCGACGACGGGATGAACATCGACGTGTGCGACAAGACATTCGCGGTCGACGGCGAGTACTTCAGCAGCCTCGATGAGAACCTCGCGGAGTCGTTCTTCCTCTCGAAGCTCGACGTGAAGGCGCTCGAGCGCGTGGCGCCCACGGCCCTGGCGTGGTTTCAGGCCGGCACCCTCGCGAAGGAAGCGCAGAAGCCGCTCGAGTGAGGTCTCAGCCCTCGAACGGGGTCCCGTGAATCGGGCTTCACCGGGCTGAGCTTCGCCCGTGCTTTCAGCCACCTGGGATTGGCGAACGAGCTGCACTGGAGGCGGGCTCCCCTCACCCCGGAGCCCACATGGACCCCCTCAGCAGCAACCCCAACGCCCCCGTTTGCCAGGAACCCGACGCCGATCAGACCGCGGCGACGACAGGCCCGACGCCGCCGCCCCTCAACCACGCCGAGGCGTGGCGAAAGCCGATGGCGAGCTTCATGCCGTGTGGCGACGACAGCGCGCTCGAGCGAAACGTGCGCGCGACGCTGGCCGACCTCGGCGCCAAGGAATCGCTCGAGCTCAACCTCAACGCCGAGCTGAAGTCGGGCCTCAGCGGCGCCGGCAAGCTCAAGGTGCGCGTGGAGCGTCAGTCGGACGGCACCTTCGAGACGGCGGTCACCGGCCAGCTCGAAGGAGGTGAAGGCCCCCCCGGCGTCGCGGCCCGCATGGGCGCCGCCGGCACCATCAAGCTCAAGGCCCGCACCGAAGCCGAGGCAGCCGACCAGCTCGACTCCCTTCTCAAGGCGTCACTTCCTGCGCCGGTGGGAGATGGCGCGCGCCTGCTGCAGCGAGCGGGCGTGAAGTCCGACGAAGTGAAGAGCGTCGCCGATGCCACCGCGCGGCTCCTCGGCCACGCCGGCCAGGTGGCTGAAGTGCGCGGCGAGGTGCTGGTCGCCGCCGAAGTCGGAGAGAAGTTCGGCGCCTCGAATCAGGGCGCGAACCCCAACGCCGGGTTCGAGGCGAGCACCAAACTGCGCGGCGAGTCGCGCCTCGGCTTCACCGTGAACTTCGACAAGCGCGAGCTGACCGTGTCTTCAGTGCCGGTGAGCGTGTCGGGAGAAGCGTCAGCGGGCATCACCATCCCCGGCTTCGGCAAGGTCGCTGGTGCGGGCAGGTCGACCGTCACGCTCGAGTCGACCATCGCGCTCAGCGCGAAGGACGCAGAGGCGCTCAAGCGTGGCGAGCTCGACGTTGGCGAGCTCATCGCGCGGGCGAAGGTGAAGGACGTCACCGCCCGCGCGGAGATCGAGGTCGCCGGCAAGAGCCGCGTCGTCGCTGGCTTCGCAGAGACGAAGGGCAAGGTGATGTCGCAGATCTCGATCGGCGCCAGCGAGGTGCCCGGGATGAGCGGCGAGCAACTCCTCTCGTTGTTCGCGGGTGCGAAGTGGAGCGCCGAGCTCGAGGGCGGTGTCGGCGTAGGCGCCGATGTCTCAGCTGGAATCTTCAAGGCCGACGCGAACGCCGTCATTCGCAAGAAGGCCAAAGTGGACGGAGAGGCGTCGTTCGGCGCGGCCTTCGATGCCGCGCGCAACGGCAGCCTCGCCCCGCAGGACCTCGAGGCCCTGCGCGCGACCGCCAACGCCCATCTCTGAAGTCAGTCCTCTCACCCTCACCCCACCAGGATCCAACATGACCCTCATGATCGTCGCCTTCTTCGTCACCGCCGCGCTGTCTGCCCTCGCCGCCTTCTTCGTGAAGCGTTCCAAAAGCATCCCCTCGTCGGCGCTGGGCCTCGTCTCCCTGACTGCGGTTCCCCTCTTCCTGGTCTGGCAATGGCAGCTGCCCGACCTGGCGTGGGTGGCGTGGCTCTCGCTGGCCCAGATCGCCTGGCTCGCCGGGCGGAGCACCCTCGCGACGTTCCGTGAGCTCCGCACGCGCAAGGTCGACGGCGTCAGCACCTTCTGACTGGCGCTGCGCGGCAACTCGTTGGTACGAGCGACGCAGATGAAGCACGGCGCCCACGAGATGAAGACCACCGAGCCGAAGCCGCTGACCGGCAAGGCCGCCTTCTTCGACATCGACGGCACGTTGATCAGCACCAACGTCGTGCACGCGTACGGTTACTACGCGACCAACGAAGGCAGCTTGAAGGGCATCATCGGGCGCACGGTCTCGACCGTCGCCCAGATTCCCCTCTTCGGCGCGCTCAACATCGTCGACCGCAAGATCTTCAACGAGTACTTCTACCGGCAGTACGAGGGCCTCACTGAAGACCGGTTGCTGACGCTGGCCGACGATCTCTTCGACGATGTGGTGAAGCCCGCCATCTTCAAGCGCGCGCAAGACCTCATCGACGAGGCGCGCCGCGCGGGCTGCCGGGTGGTGCTCGTCACGGGCGCGCTCGACTTCACGATGCGCCCGCTCGCGCGGCACCTCGGCGCCGACGACATGATCGCCAACCGCATGCAGTTCGTCGGTGGCAAGGCGACCGGCAAGGTCATTCCCCCCATCATCGAGGGGGCGAACAAGGCCAACGTCATTCGCGAGTACTGCGAGACGCACGGCATCTCGCTGATGAAGAGCTACGCGTACACCGACTCGGCGAGCGACTACGCGATGCTCACCGTCGTAGGCCGCCCGACCGCGGTGAACCCCGACATTCGCCTCCGCGCGCTGGCCCGTTCCTACAACTGGCCGATTCTCGACGTGCGGTGAACCTCAGCGCGTCAGTCGCGCCGAGATGAAGTCGGCCGCGGCCTCGTTCTGCGCCGAGGGCAACAACACGACGTCTTTCTCGCGGGCCACGGCCGCGAAGTCATTCCTCAATCGTTTGATGTCGAGCGCCCTACCAGGCCCGAAGAGCGGCACCAGCGGCAGAGCGAGCATGTGGCAGAAGAAGGCGTAGACGTCGCCGTTCGCGTAGACCCACTCGTGGGGGAAGAGCTCGCCCGTCTCGAGGATCTCGTTGGCGAGCAGCACCTTCACCGCCGAGTCGGAGTGCACCTCGTACTTGAAGGTGACGAACTCGTAGAGGCCCAGCAGCGCGAGGTTGCCGAGCAGGAGCAGCCCGAAGAACCGCGAGAGACGATCGACGGGCCGATCCAGAGCCGCGGGCGCCACCTCGGCTGTCGTCGTCGAACGAATGGGTGCGACCTCCCGGGAAGCCTTCTGGCCGGCAGTCCAGGCCCCGACAAGGCGAATCGGGCCGCAAGCGCTTCGGGGGTTTGGCTTGATTTGTGGGGGTTGTGCGGCGAGAAGCCGAGGTCGATGCGGCCGCTGAAGACGCTGAAGAAGCTGTACGACGAAGAGTCCCACATCGTCATCACCGAGAAGGGCTCCCCGCCCCGCGTGATGTTCTACGGAGAGGACTTCTGGGTCGAAGACCTGCCCGTCGGCACCCGCGTGATCTTCCCGCGCCCGCCGCTGGAAGGCGTGCCCAACGTGAAGGCCGCGGTGCGCTACGCGCTCAACCACCCCCATGGGATGGACCCGCTCCACGCGCTCTTGAAGCCGGGCATGAAGGTCACCATCGCGCTCGACGACATCTCGTTGCCGCTGCCGCCGATGAAGACGCCCGACATTCGGCAGACCATCTGCGAGATCGTGCTCGAGCTGCTGGCCGACTCAGGCGTCGATGACGTGCACCTCATCATCGCCAACGCGCTGCACCGCCGCATGACCGACGCCGAGATGAAGCGCATGGTCGGCGAGAAGATCTACGACGCGTTCGCGCCCGACCGTTATTACAACCACGACGCTGAAGACCCCGAGGGCATCGTCGAGCTCGAGCGTACGAGCGAGAACGAGGTCGTCGCCGTGAACCGCCGCGCCGCCGAGTCAGACCTCGTCATCTACGTGAACATCAACCTCGTGCCGATGGACGGTGGGCACAAGTCGGTGGGCACGGGCCTCACCAACTACGAGTCGCTGCGCGCGCACCACAACCCGCAGACCATTCGCGACACCGCGTCGTACATGGAACCGAGCAAGAGCCAGCTCCACCGCTCGACGGAGCGCATTGGTCGGGTCATCGACAAGAACATGAAGGTGTTCCACATCGAGACCACCATCAACAACCGCATGTTCGAGGAACCAGTCGGCTTCTTGATGAAGAAGGAAGAGGACTTCACCGAGTTCGACCGCCTCAAGCTGCAGAGCATGAAGTACGCGCTCTCGAAGATGCCGCGCCCGATGAAGCGCAAGCTGTTCTTCAACATCTTCGCGCCCTACGAGGTGACGGGCGTGTTCGCGGGCTCGACCGAGCCGACGCACGAGAAGACGCTCGAGATGAGCTGGAAGCAGTACTCGGTGCCGGTGCAGGGGCAGAGCGACATCGTCATCTTCGGTATGCCGTACGTGTCGCCGTACAACGTGAACTCGATCCTGAACCCGCTGCTGGTGCAGGTGATGGCGCTCGGGTACCTCTTCAACCTCAACCGCGGCGTGCCCCTGGTGAAGAAGGGCGGCGTGATCATCCTCACGCACCCCTGCTACGACGAGTTCGATCCCGACCACCACGCGCCGTACATCGAGTTCTTCAACAGGTGTCTGACCGAGACGCGCGACGCACACGTGCTGTCACACAAGTACGAGCGCGAGTTCGCGAAGAACCCCAGCTACGTGCACCTCTACCGCAAGGGGAACAGCTACCACGGCGCTCACCCCTTCTACATGTGGTACTGGGGCGAGAACGGGCGGCAGCACGTCGGCAAGGTCATCGCCGCGGGTGCCGAGAACAACCACGTGCCGGCCATCATGGGGTGGGACCGCACCGACACGTTGTCGGAAGCCATCGAGGAGGCGCGCGGCTTCATGGGCCGCAGCGCGAGCATCTCGTTCGTGCACATTCCGCCGATCTTCCAGACCGACGTCAGGCTCTGAGTCGTCTCCTGCGGGGCCTCAGCGGCGCGCGGTCAGCGTGCCCTTCTTGGCCTGCTTCACCTGCTTGCCCGCGGCCTGCGCCTTTACGGGGGCGGGCTTCGCGGCTGGCTGCTGCCAGGCCAGAATTGCGTCGACCCCGCTGGTCGCCTGCCCGCGACCCAGCATGGGGATGTCGAGCGGCTGGTCGGGCAGCACCGAGACGGTCTTCGTCGAACGAGCGGGCTGCTGAGCGACGGTGCCCATCACGAGAAAGCCGATGACCATCAGCGCCGCGAGACCGGGACCGGCGATGCGCACGCGGGGGTCAGCGATCAGCTGCTCGAGGGCGATGGAAAGAGAGTTCATACCCCTCACCTGAGCAAGCGAGGGGCCAGCGGATTCCGACGTGGATCTGTGAGGTTGAGGGCCTGGTTGGGGGACAGTCCCCCTCGCGTGGGTGCGCCGCCCCACAGGCTTGCTGGAGTGCGCCAACGCCAGTGAGAAGGTGGTTTACACGGCCCCGCTGCGAAGCTTCTTGAGCGCTGCCTGCGCCGCCCAATGGCCGCACATGCCGTGAACACCCGGACCGGGCGGTGTCGAGGACGAGCAGATCATCAGCTTCGGGTTGGGGGTGTTCCACGCGAAGCCGGGGCCGGGCCGCAGGAGGATCTGGTTGAGCTCGACCGCGCCGCCCGAGATGTCGCCGCCGACGTAGGCCGCGTTCATCTCCTCCATGTGCGAGGTGCGCTTGGTGCTCTTCGCCAGCACCAGCTTTTGAAAGCCGGGGGCGAAACGTTCGAGCTGGCGTTCCAGCGCCTCGGTGCAGTCGGCGTCGCTGCCGTTGGGCACGTGGCAGTACGCCCACAGCGTGTGCTGACCCTTCGGCGCGCGGGTGTCATCGAAGCGGCTCTGCTGCGCGACGAGCACGTAGGGAGCGGTCGGCACTTCGCCGCGATCGACCTGCGCCTCCGAGTCGGCCACCTCTTTCATCGTGCCGCCGAGGTGCAGCGTCGCCGCGCGCGCGCAGTCGGGGTTGAGCCACGGCATCGGGGCGCTCAACGCGTAGTCGACCTTGAAGACGCCGGGGCCGCGCTTGAAGCCCAGCAACAGCGAGCGGTACCACGGGGGCAACGACTCACCACACACGCGCTCGACGACGTGGGCGTGCGTGTCGAAGAGCACCAGCTTCGCGGCGGGCAGTTGATCGAGCGAGGTGATGGGCCGGTTGCGTTCGAGTTCACCGCCGTTGCGCAGGAAGAGCGCGGTCATCGCGTCGATGAGCTTCTGCGAGCCGCCCTTCACCAGCGGCCAGCCGACGGCCTGCGCCGCGACCGAGAGCAACAACCCGAAGCTCGCGGTGAGCGGCGTGGTGAGCGCGCTGAAGCTGTGCGCCGCGCAGCCCGCGATGAGCGCCTTGGCGCGCGCGGTCTCGAAGTTTTCCTCGGCAAACCAGAACGCGCTCTGCAGGGCGTGCAGGCCGAACTTCACCAGCGTGAGCGGCGCACGCAGTGGAGGCGGCGAGGTGATGGGCGAGTACATCAGGTGGCGCAGCACATCGAAGTCGCGCACCAGCGGCGACATGATCGACCGCCACGCCTGCTCGTCGGGGCCCAGGCGCGCCGCCGTCGCCTCGACGCTGCGCTCGATGACCGCGGCGTCACCGAGCGGAAGCGGGTGCGCGAGCGCCAGCGGCGAGTGGACGAACTCGACGCCGTGCTTCTCGAGTTCCAGCTCGCGGAAGAAGGGGCTGCCCGCTGCGAGCGGGTGAATCGCAGAGCACACGTCGTGGTGAAAGCCGGGCAACGTGAGCTCGAGAGTGCGCGCGCCGCCGCCAAGGGTCGATTGGCCTTCGATGAGCTTCACCGAATGGCCCGCCTTCGCGAGCGTCAGCGCCGCCGCGAGCCCGTTGGGCCCGCTCCCCACCACCACTGCGTCGAGTGCCATGGGGGCGGGCTTAACGATCGGCTTTGGACTGCACAATCGACAAAGTCTCGCCGAGCATCGCGCTGAGGTCGTCGCAGACCTGACGCAGGCGGTAGTCCACGAACATCCCTGCGGGGGTCAAGAACAGCCGCCGCCGGGGGTCGACGCCCAGGGTGATGGGCCGGCGCGAGAAGTCTTCGAAGGGGATGACGAATTGAACGCTGAGCCGGGGCGCGGCGGCCAGGCAGCTGTCGATAACCGCCAGAGGCAGCTGCGGCATCGAGAGGCGAACCCCCTTGAGGCTCGATCGCCCCGCCGCCTCGAGGAACGACCGGAGGTGCTGCTCCCGCAGCCGTCCGTCGAGCAGCTGTCGCGTCGAGCGGAGCGTCGCGAACTGGAGCCTCGGCATGCGCGTCAGGGTGCGCGCCGCGTCGTTGAGCAGCTCGTCGGTGTGCACCTGCCCATCGATGGCCTCGAGCCCGGCGGGCGCGATGGCGGCCACGTGGGTGAAGAAGGCGCGGTTGAGGCCACTGACGCGACGCAGGTTGGGGCGCGGCACGTCGAAGAACGACGGCTTCGGAACGCGCCCGAGCGTGACGTGCAGCGAGCGCGCCGAGCGCCAGGCGAGGTGGTGAGGGTCGGTGGGGCCGCTCCACTCGAGGTCAGCGGGGAGGCCGCGGTGAAACCCGGTGATGCGCGCCCCTGGAGGCGCCCACTGCGCGGCGTGATCTCGCGTGAGCACGTTGACCTTCACCTTGCGCATCAGGTCGCTCTGCCGTTCCTCCTCGAGCATGAAGGCGATGAGGCGGCCGCGTGGATCGCCCCGCTCCATCAGCGCGTCGGACAACACCAGCAGCGGCTGCTCGTCGTCGAGGTGGTCGGCGGCGTGGGTGAGCATGCGATCCAGCGGGTCGACCGGCTCGGGCGGCGTGGCGGGCTTCTTCGAGTCGCCGAGATTCCCCGCCTGAGACGCGCGCCCGCAGTTGGTGCATCGCGCCACGACGAACTCAGCTGGCAGTTGATCTCGCCTGACCAGCAACCGCGCAGAACACTGAGGGCACGTGACGACCACCTCGATCGTGCCGAACACCATCGACCGCTTCTCCGCAGGCGTCGCGACCACGGACTCACCGCTCGCGCTGAACACCATCGTCTGCCTCGGTGGCTCCGGTGGCGCGGGGGTGAAGAACATCACGTGATCCGTCCGCGGCGCGGGCCGGTCCCCGCCGCTCACTCGTCCGACTTCGCTGCGGTGCGACTCAGCCGGTGGCTCGGAGGGAGTGGGCAGCGCGTTCACGTCTCGACGCGGTTCCCCGAAGATCATGACGTTGCGACGTGGCAGGGGGCCGGGCCCCGCGTGCCAGGGCGGAACGGGTGCGAAGCGGGGGGGAGCAGGCGCGTGGCTCACGCCGTCTGCCGGCGAAGGCAGCCATCGAAAGGTGTGGCCGCATGTGGTGCAGGGTACGCCCTCCGGCGGCATCTGGTCCTTCACAAACCGAAGCTCAGTCGAGCACTTATGGCACTTCACCAACGCCTCGGGGCCCGTTGCGAACAGCATCGTCTGTGCTCTCGGGCTGCGCGGTGGGTGCCACCAGGCCGAAGGTCATTCGACCCACTGCGCTGCGATACGACTCAGCGTCTCGCGGCCCACCGAAGAGCATGACGTTGCGCCGGGGCGGCGTGGGCCCCGGCGCCGGGACCCGAAAGGGCGGCGAGACGAAGGGGCGGGGCCCGTTGGTCGTTGGCCCAGCGACCTGAAACACATCGCTGCAACGCGCGCACTGCACCGCCACTCCTTCGGAGGCCTGCCCGCGCGCGAGCTGAAACACGGTGGTGCACTGCGGGCAGGTGATCAGCTTGTGGACCCGGAGCGAGCCATCACGCGTCGCGAGGAAGAGGTGCTGGCAGCGGGTGCACTGCACGGAGGTCCCAGACGCAGACACCAGCTCGTCTTTCAGGACGTACGACGTGCTGCAGCGCTCACAGGTGATGACCACGGCGCGAGGGTACCGCAGACTCTGCCAGCCATGTCCACCTCGACCGTCAGGTCAGCCCTAAGCTCGTTGCTCACGGGAATGCAGTTGGTGAAGTACGGGCTTTCGACGTTGCTGCTGGTGCTCGCAGCGTCAGCCTTCATCGCACTCTCGTTCGCGCCCCAGCGCTGGTTCTTCGTTGCGTGGCTGGCCGTGACCGCTGCGCTCCTCGGCGTCTTCGTGGGGCTCGCGGTTGGCCTGCGGGTGCTGAGGGCGCGACGCTTCGGGGACACACCACCGACGGATCCGGTGGAAGCCCCGGACGTGGTGCTCGGCGTGGGCGGCCTCATCGCGGGCACGGGCGGCCTGGTGCTGGCGGTGCCGCGGCTCGCGAGCGGCGAAGACGTGCGCACGTGGGCGTTCGCGACGGCCCTCTGTCTTGGCGCGCTCGGGTTCGTGGTGCGCGACGCCGTGCGCTACGTCACGGTGCGCTGACGCCAGCCTTCGCGGCCTGACGCCAGAAGTCGGGGAAGCTCTTCGCGACGCTGTCACCGCCCGTCAAGCGCAACGCGACGCCGTGCAACCGCGCCAGCACCGCGGCCGACATGGCGAGGCGATGATCATCGTGCGCGTCGAACGTGAACGCCCGCGCGACGCCCGGCGTGACGGTGAGCGCGTCGCCCTCGGTCGTCGCCGAAAGCCCCGCTGACGCGAGCAACTCGACGATGCCTGCGAGGCGATCGCTCTCCTTGAGCCGAAGAATGGAGACGTCGCTGAAGCGTGACGGCGCAGCGCACTTCGTCGCCAGCACAGCAAGCAGTGGAATCGAGTCGGGGCATTGCGAGGCGTCGACGGTGAGCCCTCCGCTGGGGGTGCCGATGACGCGGAGCCCGTCGGTCAACGACAGGCCCACGCTGGCGAAGTGGGTCAGCGCGAGTTCATCGGGGTGACCGCTGTGACGCTGCACCCGCGCGATGGGCAGACCAGAGACCCAGCTCAACGCCAGCAGGTAGCCGATGGACGACCAGTCACCTGGCACCGGTGGGAGGTGCGGCTTCGCTCCGCTGGAGGTGATGACGAGGCCCGACGCGGTGGCCGTCACGTCGAACGACCCGCACCGCTCGACCCACGAGCGCGTCAACGCGAAGTACCCCTCGCTTGCGAGCGCACCTTCGAGCACGACCTCGACGCTCACGCGTTCGCGAAAGGCCACCCGCGCAGCCGCCAGCAGCACGCTCGACGCGAACTGAGAGCTCTGCGCGCCCTCGACGACGAAGCGGGTCGGCGCCACCGCGGTGGGCATCTTCAACGTCACGGGCCACGGATCTCCCACCGTGAGATCGAGGCCGGCCACAGCGGCGCGAAGCGACTGCAGGAGCGGGAGGTGCGGACGCGCGCCGAGACGCGGAGTGCCCGTGAAGTGGACCTCACGCGACGGCAGCACCGAGGCCTGGCCCACGAGAAACCGAAAGGGCGCTCCGCCGTCGTGACAGTCGATGTGGCTGAGGGGCGCGCGCAACGCGATCAAGCCATCGCGCAGCACCTCGACGTCACGCGGCAGCGTTTCCCCGGCGGGCAAGACCTGCGTGAACGGCACGCCGAGCACGTCGGCCAGCACCAGCGCCCGCTGCGCGTCTGACTTCGAGATCGGCGGAACCAACTCGTTCACATCGGCACCAGGCGGGTCTTCCCCGGCTTCTCGAGCAACACCCAGGCGCCCTTCTTGTCGGCCGCGAGGAGCTGCCGTGTCGCTTCGCGGAAGCGCGGGTGCCTCCAGAGTTCGAGCTGCGCCCGCTTCACGGGGAGCACCGACTCGATCTCATCTGCGAGAGATCGTGGCGTGATGCGACGGCGGACGCCCTCGTCGAGCGCGTGGAGCATGCCCAGGCCCACCGCTTCGCCGTGACGCACGCGGTAGCGGGACAGGCTCTCGATGACGTGGCCGAAGGTGTGGCCGAAGTTCAACACCGCGCGCACGCCCTTCGTCTCGTACGGGTCGCGATCGACGACGTCGTTCTTGAGCGCGCGCGCGACGCGAATGATCTCGTCGTCGGCAGGCAGCCCGCGCTTCCACGAAGCCCAGCGCTTCGCGTCGAGCGTCACCACCATCTTGAGCGCCTCGATTCGGCCCTCGCGGCGCTGCGACTCGGTGAGGGTCGTGAAGAGCTGCGGCATGAGCCAGCACTCGTCGGCCGCGTGAAACACCCCGAGCACGTTCTTCGCGCCCGCGACGTTGAGCGCCCCCTTCCCGCCCACGCTGCTGTCGACGGCAGCGAGCAGCGTGCTGGGAACGTGGATGAGCTTGCCGACGCCGCGCTTGAAGACGTGGGCGAAGACGGCGGCGAGGTCGCCGATGGTGCCGCCTCCGATGGCGATGAGCGTCAGGCGTCGTGGGAGGTGAAGGGTTTCTCGCGTGAGGCGCTCGAGGGTGTGCAGCGATTTGGCGTTCTCGCCTGCGCGCAGCGCGATGACGTGGGCGCCCTTCAGCAGGGGCTCGAGCTTCGGGTGAAGGCGGAGGACTTTTTGGTCGATGAGGACGAGGCGGGCGGTCCCCTCGCCCCGCGGGGCAGGGAGAGGGAGGACGTGGTCGCGGCTTCGTTTCCAGGCGCCCGGGCTCATGCGCGGTGCGGTCTCGCGAGGTGGAGGAGCCAGAGGTCGGCGAGCACCATCGAGATCATCGCTTCGACCACCGGCACTGCGCGGGGGAGAATGCACGGGTCGTGGCGCCCGGCTTTCGCGTGATCGGCCAGCGTCGCCGGCGGCTTGAACAACACGCGCAGCAGCGCGGGTTCGCCGTTCGAGAGCCCACCCTGAATGCCGCCGTACACGTCGCGCGCAGCGTGAAACTCGGAGCCCTTCAGCGCGAGCCGGCGCTCGAGATCGTCAGGGCCCCAGCTGACGCCGGTCACCGCGCCGATGCTCGTCACCGCGCTCGACAGCACCGCCTTCAACTTGCCGAACACGGGCTCACCCACACCGACCGGAAGCCCGTCGACGCGCGCGGTGATGACGCCACCCAGTGAGTCGCCCTGCTCTTTCGCCGCGAGGATCGAGCGTTCGATTTCTGCAGCGAGCGTGAGGTCGGGGCAACGCGTCGGGTGCGCATCGACCTGAGCGCGCGTCACGCGGCCCCCTGGCATCGGCAGCACATGCGGGCCGACCTGAGAGACCCACGCGACGGTGGAAAGCGCCGGCAGCTCACGCGCGAGGAAGGCCTCGGCCACCGAGCCACCGATGACCCGACTCAACGTCTCGCGACCGCTGGTGCGACCGCCCCCGCGGGGATCCCGGTGCTGAAACCGCTCGCGCCACACGCGGTCGGCGTGACCGGGCCGGTCTTCCTTCGCGAGCTTCGCGTAGTCCTGGCTTCGTTGATCCGCGTTGCGCACGATCGCCGCCAGCGGCGTGCCGAGCGTCTTGTCTTCGAAGACTCCGGAGAGCAGCTCGACCGTGTCGCTCTCGTTGCGTGCCGTGGTGACGTTCGATTGACCGGGCCGCCGCCGATCGAGCGCAGCCTGCACCTGCGTGCGGGTGAGCGGCACACCCGCCGGGCAACCATCGATGACTGCGCCGAGTGCGGGGCCGTGGCTCTCGCCAAAGGTCGTGACCCGAAAGAGTTCGCCGAAGGTGTTCATGACGCTGCCTCCCAGAGAGCTCGCTGTTGCCGCGCTTGAGCGATGAACCAGCGGGCCCCCAGTCGTAACGGACTTCCCCCGCGATCGCCGACCGACTTCGCGATGCGCCGTGCCGCCGCGCCGTACGCGACGATGGCCACCGACGCCTGCTCGAAGCGCAGACCCTCGGGGGGTGCGACGTCGGCGGGCCACGTCCACACCACCGGCCCTCGCAGCACCTGCGGCGCGGCGAGCAGAGACCGGGTGAGCACGTTCAGCTGCACGCCGGGCAGGGCGAGCCGGAAGGCCTCCGTGACACCACCATCTCCCAGCAGGGTGAGCTGGGCAGGCTGACCGAGCGACTCCCACGTCGCGCGCGCGCCGGCGGTGTCGGTGTTGAGGCCACGCCACGCGCCGTCGGCGCGCACGAGGGTGTTCATCGCGGCGAGCGCCGACTCGGAGGCGACGGCGCGCAGCTTCTTCTTGAACGGGTTGGTGACCGCGAAGCCACGGTAGTGCGCGCGCAAGACGCGCAGCAGCGCGGGCAGATCGACGTCGGCGGGAAGCTCGATTCGGTCGAACGGCTGCGCGTGCACCCGGGGACTGCGTGAGTGGGCGACCGAGCCCCCCAGAATGCCGAGCCGCGCGGTCATCGGGTCGTGGTGCGAACGCAGCGCTTCGCGGGCAGCGTCGGCGAGCAGGCGCTGGCCGTCGGCAGCTCGCCAGTGGGGCGACAGCGAGAGGTAGTCGAGGGCGTTGCGCACGTTGAGGAGGGCGCGGAACGGCAGCGCAAGCGGACCGGTCACCAGCACCGTCACGCGGCCCGAACCAAAGCGCTCGATGAGCCGCGCTTGCGTCTCGAGCAGCTGAGGAAACCGCTCGGGCGTCCCCAGCGGTTCGACGTGCTTGAGCGAGACTCCGTCGGGGAGCGTGGCCCAGTGCGTGAGCGCGCCTTCGGTGCTCAGCGGCGTCACCGAGTGGAACGAGACGAGGCTGGCGCCCTCGGGCGTCTCGCGATCGACCACGCTCGCGCGCGCACGCCACGCGTCAGGAATCGGCGCGCCCCGCTCGGCGACGAGCACCCGCAACGCGCGCGACGCGGGGAGCAGCTCGAGCTGGGCGGGGTGCAGATCGGTGCGCACCTCGAGCAGATCGGCCCCGTGGTGCTTCGCCTTCCACGCGAAGGGTTCGAGCGCCTCGTGGGGAGGCAGGGTCACCACGCGACGGGAACGCTCACCCCGCTCGAGCCGCAGCAGGAACTCGACGAAGGACATCGGGCGCGCGGCGGCGTGGCGGCGTTCACGTTCGGTGAAGACCTCGCGCAGCTCTTCTTGCAGCGAGAGCTCGGGGCGCAGGCGCGGGCGAGCGACGTCGGCGCGCAGCCGCTCGCAGTAGGTGTCGAAGCTGACCGGCACCTCGACCACCACACAGCCGAGCAGCACCTCGAGGTGATTCGAGAGAAAGCCGCCGCCGACTGCGACCACGCAGCCCTCGGGCAGCCTGCGGAACCCGTCGCGCTCGGCCTCGCGAAACCCGCGCTCGTCGCTCGAGAACCACTCGCGAATCGAGCGGCGGTGCGTGCGTTCGAGCCAACTGTCGAGATCGATGGCCTCCCTCCGGAGCACCTTCGCGACTTCGGGCAGAAGCGTCGACTTGCCCGCGGCGCGTTGACCCGCGAGCACCACCGTCACGCCGCGAGGGAGGCCCTCGACCCGCTCGGCACGACGGCGCTGCCATTGGCTGCCAAGCGAGTCCCGCAGGCGAGGGTCGAGCCACCGAAGCAAGTGCTGCGTCACGGCGCTTCAATATCACCGTGCCGACGCTTCTCCGGCTCGCATTGCAGGGTGCGGCGCTAGAATCGCAGGGCTGTGGCCAAGAATCGAAACGATCAACGAAAGCTCGTTGGCCTGCTGGTGAAGCTGGCCCACAAGGGCCTCGATGAGTTCGCCGCGAAGTACGCGACCAACTTGTCCGACGGCGGCATGTTCATTCGCACCCGGGAGCCGCGGCCGGTCGGCAGCGAGCTGTCGTTCAAGGTGGAGATCGCCTCGGGCCAGCGCGTGCTGCAGGGCACCGCGGTCGTGCGGTGGACGCGCGGCGCCGATGACCCCGCGGGGCCGCCAGGCATGGGCTTGCAGTTCCTCACGCTCGACCCGGCGTCTCGGGCGCTCGTTGATCGCATGCTCGGCGTGGGTGACCCGAACGATCCCTTCGCGACAGCGGGCGCGCTGCCGAAGCAGCCGAGCGCTCCGACGAAGCGAGCCACAGGCACGCCACCCGGCTCGGAGGGGCCCCCGGGGCCGGTCGTTCCTCGTGTCGCGCCCGCGCTTCGCCGAGGTGAATCGGCTGCGCCACCTCCTGTCCCGAAGCTTCGACGCGGAGAGACGAACGCGCTCGTGCTGTCGGCGGTCGCGCCACTGGCGCCGCCTCCGGTTGCAAAGAGCGCCCGGCTGGGTGCGACGGCTGCGCCAGCCCCGTTGGCGGCGAGCGGGCCTGCCCCAGCGCCCGCCAGTGCGAACGTCGCCCCCGGAGACGCTGCACCCGACCGGGCCGGTGCGCTGAACCTCGAGCTGAGCGCCACAGGTGAACCGTCGGTGCTCGTCAGTGCGCCAGCGTCTGCCTCTGCCGGCCCTGAAGCGGCCGCTGCGCTGGAAGCGCTCGGCGACGCGACCGCGAATCCCTCGCGCGACATCGACATCGACATCGACCTCAGCGCGCTGGTCGCGTCATCACCCGCACCCGAGGCAGGCTCGTCGTTCCAGTCGACCACCTGGGGGTTCGCGATCGACGTCGAAGCCCCCGAGCCGGCCGGTCCTCCCCCGGTCGGGGAGCAGAGGCCGCCTGAGGTCGCGCCGACCACGGGGCCCGTTTTCCTCAAGAACCTCGAGCCGGGCGATGAGGGTGGCGCGGTGATCGGCATCGATCTCGGCACCACCAACTCGGCGTGCGCCGTGCTGACGAAGGGTCGCCCGCGCATCTTGATCTCGCGCGACGGGTACAACACGATTCCATCGGTCGTCGCGATCAAGCAGGACAAGTTGCTGCTCGGCCACCGCGCCCGCAACCAGATGGTGCTCAACCCGACGCAGTCAATCGTCGGCGCCAAGCGCCTCGTGGGCCGCGACTACGACAGCCCGGCGGTGCAGCAGGTTCGTCAGCACGTTCACTACGACATCGTGCGCGGCCCCGACGGCCACACCGCGGTGAAGCTCGGGCCCCACGTCGTGTCACTCGACGAGGTGCAGGCGCTGGTGCTCAAGGAATGTCGCGACATGGCCGAGCAGGCCCTGGGCACCCCGGTGACGCGCGCGGTGGTGACGTGCCCTGCGTACTATTCCGAGCCGCAGCGTGAAGCGGTGCGCCGTGCGGGCGCGATGGCGGGCCTGAAGATCGAGCGCGTGCTCAACGAGCCCACCGCCGCGGCGTTGGCGTTCGGTATGAGCCGCGACCTCGCCAGAACGGTGCTGGTGTTCGACCTCGGCGGCGGCACCTTCGACGCGACGGTGCTGCGCATCGAACAGAACGTCTTCGAGGTGCGCGCCACGGGCGGCGACGTTTTTCTGGGCGGCGTCGACTTCGACAACAAGGTCGTCGAGCTGCTGCTCGAGCGATACACGAAGTGGCACAAGCGCCCCTTCAGTGGAGATCGCATCGCGCTCTCCCGCATCGCCGAGGCCGCCGAGCGCGCGAAGATCGCCCTCTCGGAGCGCACCAGCCACGAGGTGCTGCTGCCGATGCTCGAGGTCGATGACGCCGGCAAGTCGCGCGACCTGCGCACCACCCTCACCCGCGCGGAGATCGACGCGGCCTGCGACGAGCTCGTCGAGCGCACCCTCGCGGCCGTGCGAGACGTGCTGCTCGACGCAAAGCTCAAGCCCTCGCAGATCGACGAGATCATCCTCGTGGGGGGCCAGAGCCGCATGCCGCTGGTGCGCGAGAAGCTGCGGCAGCTCTTCAAGAAGCCCGCCCACGCGTCGGTGAACGCCGATGAAGCGGTCGCGCTGGGCGCAGCGCTCTACTCGAGCACGCTCGACAAGGTCTCGAGCCTGGTGCTCATCGACGTGGTGCCCATGACCATCGGCGTCGGTCGGCCGGGAGGCGGCTTCCACCGGTTGATCGAGCGCAACTCGGCGCTGCCGGTGACGAAGTCGTTCGGGTTGTCGACCGAGCGCGATGGGCAGACCGAGCTCGAGGTGCTGGTCTTTCAGGGCGAAGACTCGAACGTCTCGGCCAACGAGTTTCTGGGCGCCATCACCGTGACCGGGCTGCCGAAGGGCCCTGCGGGGCTGGTGCAGGTGGCCATCACCTTGAGCCTCGACGCGGAGTGCGTGCTGCGCGTCGAAGCCCGCGAGTTCAAGACGCGCACCGTCATCCAGGCGACGCTGGCGACGCGGTACACCACCTCCGAGGCCGCGCAGCGGCTGGGCATCAGCCTCGAGCAGGCAGCGAAGGCGAACAAGGCGCGCGACGAAGAGCTCAGCCGGCGTGCCGGCGGCTTCTGGAACACGCTCAAGTCGCTGTTCAAGCGCGGCTGACGGCCTGGCGACAGGGCGGGCGCGACGACGACGGCGAGCATGAAAAGAGTAACGTCACGCGCACATGCGCTGGTTCCTCTTCACCGTGGCACTGACTCTCTTCGCCTGTCCACTTGCGGCGCCGCTCACGGAGGGCCGCACGTGCACCTCCGAGACCATCGGCCGCTGCGACATGAGCGCGCCTCGGTTGTTGCAGTGTGTGAATGGGCGATTCGAGATCTATGCCGACTGCAAGGGCCCCAAAGGCTGCACGGTGACGCAAGACACGGCCGACTGCGACACCACCGGCAACTCGGCGGGCGATCGCTGCGCGCCGGTCTCGGAGGGCAAGGTGCGCTGCGACCCCGACGGCGGGCTCAACATTCTGCGCTGCGTCGATGGCCGGCTCGACGTCATCTTCACCTGCATGCCGCCGAGCATCTGCGGCATCAACGACGCGGGGCTGACCTGCATTTGAAGGTCGGGGCGTGACCTCGACTCGGGCGCGACCTCGCTGCTCTCGACACCGACCCGGTTGAACCGAATGGACCCTGAGTTCTTCCTCGGCACCCACGAGGTCTTCATTCTCTTCTACGCCCGCCCTCCCACCGGGCCCGGCTTCAGGCTGTACCGGGCCCGCACGGGGTTGACGCGGCCTTGAAGTGGGCTCAGCGCCCGAGGCGCTTGAGCATCACCTTGCCGGTCTCGTTGCCGAGCGTGGTGCCGTCTTTCTGCTTCAGCATCCAGTCGAAGAGCTCATCTTCGACCACCACCACCTCGTCGCCGCTCTTCAGGTCAGACACGTCGTCGGGGTCGTTGGCGAGGAAGCCTTCGATGCGGCCGTCAGGGAGCAGCTTCGCGACCTTGACCCACATCCACTCGTTGCCGCCAGAGTCGGTGGGGAACGGCGCCTTCACCATCAACACCTCGCCGGGCTTGAGGCCCTTCTTGAAGCGCTTCTTGATGGTGCTCGAGAAGATGGCCAGCTGCTGCTTCGAGAGTTCGACCAGCGCGTCGTCGTGCTCGACCTGGTCGACACGATCGCTCGAGCCGAAGAGCTCAGACAGGGCCGCATCGAGCCGGGCCGAAGGGGCGCCTGCGCCGGGGAAGGTCACCGCGAGCTTCGGCCTGGCCGGCGTGCCCACCGAGGTGAAGACCAGGTCGGTCTCGAGCTTCGCGCCGTCGAGCACGCGTTCTTTCACCAGCGCCTTGCGGCCCATGTGCCGAAGCGCCTCGATCTGCAGCGTGTGCGTGCCCGGCTCGGCCTTGACCGTGCCCTCGACCATCAGCTGCACGCTCAGGTTCAGCAGCGCCACGGCCGCGTCGCGCGAGCTTCTCGTTGCACTCGGACACCGCGGTGCATGCTTTCGACAGAGTCGGCCTGCGCAGGCTGTGCGGCGATGGCGCGCGAGGGCCGGTGTCCCTGGAGCGCCTGTCGCGACTGCCCGACGGCCACTCCCGCTGGCAACCCAAGCGGGGCCCGGCCCTCACCTTGACGGCGGAGGCGATGGTGCAGCGGCTGGTGGCCCTGGTGCCTCCCCGCGGACTCCACCTCACCTGCTTCCACGGCGTCTTCTCCCCCAATGCCGGGTTGCG
>JBILUC010000035.1:0-81934 GCA_044371205.1 Archangium sp. | reverse complement strand
TTCTCTCGGGCAAGCGCGTCATCGTCTCGACCGCCACCCGCACGCTGCAGGAACAAATCTTCACCAAAGACCTGCCGCTGCTGCGCGACGAGGTGGGGCTCCCCGTCAGCGCGGCGTTGCTCAAGGGACGCAACAACTACCTCTGCGCGGCGCGCTTCGAGCGCTTCGAGCAGCAGCCGCTCTTCTCGGCGCCCGACGACGCGAAGCACTGGGACGAGTTCCACGAGTGGGCGATGGGCACCGAGAGCGGCGACCGCTCGGAGACCAACGTGCCCGACGACTGGGCGACGTGGTTCCAGGTCTCGACCACCAGCGAGTCGTGCACCGGGGCGCGGTGCCAGTTCTACGAGCAGTGCTTCGTCACGCGCGCGCGGCGGCAGGCGACCGACTGTCAGCTCATCGTGGTCAACCACGCCCTCTTCTTCGCCGACCTCGCGCTCAAGCTGCGCGGCACCTCCGAGCTCGAGCTGGGCGTGTTGCCCTCGTACGACGCGGTGGTGTTCGACGAGGCCCACGCGCTCGAAGACGTGGCGACGGAATACTTCGGCCTCACCGCCTCGAGCGGCCGCCTCGCGAACCTCGCCAACGACATCTTGAAGGGGCCGGGCACCGACGCGCGCGCGGGCACGCTCACCGCGATGGCGCTCGAGCTGCGCACCCGCTCGGAGCGCTTCTTCACCTCGGTGCTCTCGTCACTCAGCCCTCCGTCTGAAGACGGCACGCCGCCCGCAGCGCTCAACCTCGAGTTCGGCGACCTGCGCGTGCTGCCCGAGACGCTCGAGCCGGCGCGCCCGCAGGCATCGCTGCTGCTGGAAACGCTCGGCGCCATCTCGGCCCTCTGCCCCGAAGACGACCTCACGCTGGGCAGCTTTCACCGACGCGCGCTCGAGTCGGCCTTCGCGCTCGACGTGTGCGTGCGCGCCGATGACCCGTCGCAGGTGTACTGGGCCAGCACGCGGGGGAGGACGCTCTCGCTGCGCGCCGCTCCCATCGACGTCGGCGAATCGCTCTCGAAGTTCCTCTACGACTCGGTTGACAGCGTAGTCTTCACCTCAGCCACGCTCAGGACGTCCTCGACCGCGCGCTCGTCGGAGGGCGCCGGCTTTGACTACGCCGTCACGCGGCTGGGGCTGACCGGCCGCGCGTGGGAAGCGCTCGAGCTCGATTCCCCCTTCGACTACGGCTCGCAGGCGCTGCTCTACGTGCCCGGCTACCTCCCCGAGCCCTCGAGCCCGGACTGGACGATTCAGTTCGCGCGCGAGGTGTTTCAGCTGCTGCGGCTCTCGGGCGGTCGCGCCTTCGTGCTCTTCACCTCGCTGCGTCACATGGAAGAGGTGCACGGCCTGGTGGCGAAGCACCTCCAGGTGCCGGTGCTCAAGCAGGGCGATGCACCGCGCCGCGCGTTGCTCGAGAAGTTCGTCGAGGCGCCGTCGGTGCTCTTCGCCTCGCAGAGCTTCTGGGAAGGCGTCGACGTGCCCGGTGACGCGCTGTCGATGGTCATCATCGACCGGCTGCCATTCGCGCCACCCAACGAGCCGCTGCAGGCCGCGCGCATGGACGCGGTGCGCGACGCGGGAGGCCGGCCCTTCGACGAGTACCAGGTGCCGCAAGCCGCGCTCGCGTTGCGGCAGGGCTTCGGTCGGTTGATTCGCACCGCGCACGACCGCGGGGTGGTGGCGCTGGGTGACGTGCGCATTCTGCGCAAGCGCTACGGCGCGCGCTTCTTCGAGAGCCTGCCGCCGGTGAAGCGCGTGGTGAAGTTCGACGACGTGCGCACCTGGTGGCACGCGGGCGAGCGGTAGCCGTCAGCGCCGACCCAGCAGCTCGTGCAGCACGGCGATGAACTTCGCGCTGTCGATGGGCTTGGTCACCACGGCGTTCATGCCTGCCTCGCGGCACCGCTCGAGCTCCGGCGCCATCGCCGAGGCGGTGACGGCGACCACGGGCACCTTCGCCGTCGGAGAAGCGAGCGCCCGCAGGCGTCGCGTGGCTTCGAACCCATCCATCACCGGCATCTGGCAGTCCATGAGCACGAGGTCGAAGGGGGACGCCTGCACCCGCGCGAGCGCCTGAGCGCCATCGCTGGCCACTTCGACCTCGAGGCCCTGACGCTCGCAGAGGCGCCGGGTGAGGTGCTGATTGATGAGGTTGTCATCGACCACCAGCACCCGGCCTGAGAGGCGGCCCACGACGGGCACCGGCAGCGGCGCCGGAGCCGGGGCGCTCGAGGGGGCCACCCGCACGCTGAACTCGAAACGACTCCCGACGCCGGGGGTGGACTCGACGGTGAGGTCGCCGCCCATGCGCCGACAGAGCTCGCGGCTGATGGTCAGCCCGAGGCCCGTACCGCCGTGCTTGCGCGCGATGCTCGGGTCGGCCTGCACGAAGGGCACGAACAGCCGCGAGAGCACCACGGTCGACATGCCCACGCCCTGGTCGGACACCGAGCCGACGAGGCGGTCTCCGTGGTGCGACGCCTTCACCGTGATGGTGCCGCGCCGGGTGAACTTCACCGCGTTGCTGAGCAGGTTCTGCAGAACCTGGCGCAGGCGCAGCGAATCTCCCAACACCCACACAGGCACCTCTTCGCCGAACTCGACCTCGAGCCGCACCCCGTGCGCACGCGCCTGCGGCTCGAAGAGCGCGCCGACGTCGGTGAAGAGCTGCCGCACCGAGAAGCTGACCTGCTCGAACTGCAGCTGGCCTTCTTCGAGCTTGGCGAAGTCGAGCAGCTCGTTGACGAGCGTGACCATCGCGTCGCCGCTGCGCACGATGAGGCCCACCTGTTCTCGCTGTTCAGAGGTGAGCTCGGTCTGCGCGAGCAACTGCGTCATGCCCAGCACGCCGTTCATCGGGGTGCGCAGCTCATGACTCATGCTGGCGATGAAGTCGGCGCGGGCCTTGGCAGCCGACTCCGCCTTGAGCGTCGCGCGCGAGCGGAGCGCCTCGTACACCCACGTCAGCCCGCCGATGGCGAGGAGGAAGGTGACGACGTCGAAGAGCTGAATGGCCAGGCCCGCCGTCGGCGACTCGTCGCCGTGAATCCCCAGGCGGTAGCAGCCCACCACGACCGCCGCGCTGAGGACGCCCATCAGCCCGCCGCCGAGGACTCCCAGCCACCCGAGAATCAACCCCCCGCTGAGGGGCAAGAGGGCAAACCAGTAGAGCTTTTGAGGCACGAGCTCGGTGGGCTGCAGCGACATGAAGCTCAAAAAGACTGCGACCAGCAGCAGCTCGAGTGTCTCGACGAGCGCCAGCGCGGCGCCGACGCGCACCAGCAGCAAGCCGCCGTGCATCAACAGCAAGAAGGAGCCAATCGCCGGCGCGCCCTGGCCGTCATCGACGGGCAACGACACCAGCGCCACCACCGAGCCGATGGCCACGCCCGAGACCACGAGCTGGAGTCGAGCGTGGGCAGAGGGGTGCACCTGCCGGCCTCGCAGCAGCCACTGACTCACGCGCTCCACTGCGTCGAAGGGCCCCATTGGTAGAGGGGTGAAGCGCTATCGCATTCAGCGACCCGTCTCCAGCCTGGGGTAACGCACCGTCCCGAGAAACCGGTGCAGGCCATGGTTCCAAAACCAGTTCGGTGTCCACGCCTTCGCCTGCCCTGCACGAAGTTTCCTGCCGTAGCGCTTGCACATGAGGCTGCGCAACCCGGAGCAACTCAGAGCAACCCGCCTGCCCGCGCGTGACATGGATGGCGTCGCGACCGAGTCTGCGTGGCCATGAACGACTCCCTGACCTTGTACGTCGACGCGAACTACGACTCCCCGTGGGCGATGAGCGCCTTCGTGGCGCTCGAAGAGAAGCAGCTCCCCTACACGCTGCAGACGCGCGTGCTCTCGAAGAAGGAGACCTTCGGGGCGGACTACAAGGCGCGCACCCACCGCGTGCCGGCGCTGCAGCGGGGCGACTTCTGGCTCGCCGAGTCGACCGCGATTCAGGAATACCTGGCCGAGTCGTTCCCGTTTCCGAAGCACCCGCGGCTGTACCCGGAGAACCTCGAGCAGCGCGCGACGTGCCGTGAAGTGCAGCACTGGCTGCGCACCGACTTGCTCGCGCTGCGGCAGGAGCGGCCGACCACGACGTTGTGGTTTGCGCGCGCCACGACGCCGTTGAGCGTTGCTGCGCAGGAAGCGGCGAAGCGCCTGGTCGACGCGGCGACGGGGTTGCTCTCGCATGGGCGCACGACGTTGTTCGAGAGCTGGTGTGTCGCCGACGTCGACCTCGCGCTGATGCTCCAGCGGCTGGTGCTCAACGGTCAGGCGGTGCCCGAGGTGCTGGTGAAGTACGCGAAGGCGAACTGGGAACGCCCGTCACTCGCGAAGTGGCACGCCCTGCCCCGCGGCTCGACCCCGGTGTGACCTCAAACTCCCAGCGGGGAGAGGGAGTGTCAGCGCCAGCGGCTCATCGAGCCGAGGTTGAACACCTTCGTGAACCCACGCGCCTTGAGCGCGCTCTTCGCCACTGCGCTGCGAGTGCCCGACGCGCAGTACAAAACGTACGTCGCGTCTTTCGGCCCCAGCGAGTCCGCGCGGGCCGACAGCGTGTTGAGCGGCACGTTCATGGCGCCCTCGAGGTGGCGTGAAGCGAACTCGCCCGGGGTGCGCACGTCGATGAGCTTCGCGCCTGCTTCCACGTGCTGACGCGCCTCGGCCGGGGAAATCTGCCCGAGCCGCTTCACGACCAGAATGGCGAGGATGCTGCCGCCGATGACGAGCATCGGCATCACGTCTGGGCTCACGTCACTCTTCCTTCGGGAGCGCTCGCAGCACGGCCTTGCCGTCTTTGATGACGACCTTGAACTCGACGCTCTTCGCGTTGTGGGCCCGCATCAACTCAGGCACCTGCTTCTTGAGCGTGCTGGCCACCGAGTCGTACGTCACCTGCCGCGTGTCTTCACCGCAGCGCTTCTTGGCCATCACGTACGCGTCGTAGATGGCTTTGATCTTCGTGTCCGACAGCCCCTCGTTGCCACCTGCGTTCGGCGGCCTGGAGGCCTGCGTCATCTGCGTGGCGGCAGGCTTGAGCGCAGGGTTCGCCCCAGGCTTGAGCGCAGGGCTCGAACCGGACACCGGCCTGGTCGCCGGGTTCGAGCCGGTCGCCCCAGCGGGCTTCGCGGCAGCCGACGGCGTTCCGGCGGGCGTGATGACGGGCTTGCCTGCTGGAGGCGTCAGGGCCGCGGTGGCCGGCACGACGCCGGTCTTCACGGCTGGAATCGCAGGGGCGAGGGGAGCCACCACGCCCGTCTTCACGGGAGCGATGGCCGGCGTCACCGCCTTGATGGCGGGCGCGACGCCTGCCACGGGAGCGCTGCCCGGCACGAGCGGCTTGATGGCCGGCACTGCAGGCGCAATCGGAGGAACCGGCTTCGCGGTGACCGCGGCTTCGGCAGCGGCGATGGCCGAGGAGAGATCGTCTGCCCCCTCGCCCATGTCGGAGATGTCGAGATCTTCCTCGATGTCGAACGCGGCGTCGGCTGACTTCTGCTTCTCGGGCCCCCCGCGGCGCTTGAGGCGCGCGAGGTCACGCTTGTGCGTGCCGTTCTCGATTTCCTTGATGGTGCGGTCCCACAGCCGCTCGTAGGTCAGGAACTTCTGGCTGATGCTCTCGATGCGGAACTTCGCGGCCGTCTGGCGCACGAAGGAGCCCTTCAGCCTGGCGACCGACTTCTTGAACGCCTCGTGGCGCTTGAGCGGCGGCAACCGATCGACGCCCTGAAAGTACTGGTCATACGCCGCGCGCAACTCAGCGAGGTCGGCTTCCAGCTCAGTGCAGCGCTCCATCGCGTCATCCGAACCCTTGTTCGGATTGCGCGACTCTTCGGCTTCTCTGGACAGGTTTTCCGCGCGAGCCGGCACGTCGAATATTCTAACTGAAAAGACTCAGGCCGTCGTCAACGCCGCCAGATCGACCTGGGGCTGCGCGTTCACCTTCCGCAGCCCGCGGAAGAGGAAGAACGCCCCTGCTGCGAACGGAATCAGGCTGAACAGCTGCCCCTGCGACAAGTTGTACCAGGCGTCGCTGGGGATGGCGTTGATCAACCCGTGCAGCGTGCCGCGCTCGGAGTCACCGCGGAACAGCTCCACCGTGCTGCGGTGAATCGCGTACACCATCATCCACGTGAAGAAGACTTGCCCGTGGAAGCGGCGGAAGCGGCGCAGCGTGAGGAAGCCCGCGAAGAGCAGAATCTGCCCGAACGAGTCGTAGAGCTGGGTGGGGTGAATGGGGAGCGTGTGGCCATGGCGCGTGACCCAGTCCGAGATGCGCACCGCGCCGTCGACGGCCTGCGCTGAAATCTGGCCCGTGCTCTCGACGATCCACCGGGTCTCCGTGCTGCCGTCGGACATCGACGAGTACGCGAGGCTGGGCGTGCCGCCGATGCCACCGAAGAGGTTCTGCGCCCCCGGCCCGGGAAACTCGACCGCGAGCGGGCTGTGCGTCGCCTTGCCCCAGCAGCAGCCGGCCGAGAAACAACCGAGGCGACCAAACGCCGCACCCAGCGACACGGTGGGGATCGAGAGGTCGGCCAGGCGCAAGAACTCGATGCCGTGCTTCTTGCAGTAGAAATACGACGCGATGGCCGCGCCGACGACGCCACCCTGAAACACGAGGCCACCGCCGAGGCTGAAGATGCTCGACGGGTTCGCCGCGTAGCTCGACCAGTTCACGATGATGAAGTGGATGCGCGCGCCCGCGATGCCGCCGAGGAAGACGTAGAACGCGAGGTCGAAGATCTGATCACGCCGCTCGAGACCCAACTTGCCGGGCCACTCGCGCGACGCCATCCACGACGCCGCGGTGACGGCGCTGATGAAGCCGAGGCCAATCATCACGCCATAGGTGTGAATCGGAATGCCCTCGCCCTTGCCCTTGCCGATGACCGGCACGTTGGGCAGCGCGTAGTAGAGCCCGAAGCCCGCGAGCGCGATGCCGATGAGGCCGTAGGTGACCGCGCGGTTGCGGCGATCTTCCGGCGTGGGGGGCAGGAACTTACCGTCTTTGCCCTCGGGGCCCGTCGCGTTGCGCCAGCCGTTCCACGCGCTGTACGCCACGAGGCCCAGAGCCGCGATGTAGAGCAGCGCCTTCGAAAAGTCGGTGTCGAACACGAAGCGATAGATGACCGGCAACATGGAAGGGCTCCGTAGCCTGATTGTGCAGCCCCGCCAACACGAGCCGACTGGCTGTATTTCCGGTAGTGACGCGGTCGTGCCCCCTGCCGTGCCCGAGACCTTCTCTGCCTCACTCGTCGCTGCCCGCACCGTGACGCCGCGCGTGCGCGAGCTCGTCTTCGAACGGGAGGGTGCGCCGTTTCACTTCACCTCAGGTCAGTGGGTGAGCGTGGTGTTGCCGATGAACGACGAGAAGGGGCGGCCGCTGCGGCGCAGCTATTCCATCGCCTCGGTGCCCGGTGGGAGCGCGCGCTTCGAGCTGGTGGTGACGAAGGTCGATGGCGGCGTGGGCAGCACGTTCCTCCACGAGCTGCCGGTGGGCGCGAAGGTCGAGGTGAAGGGCCCGCAGGGCATGTTCACGCGGCCGGTCGACATCGGGCCGTCGTTGTTCATCGCGACGGGCACGGGCGTCGCGCCATTTCGCGGAATGGTTCACGACGCGATTGCCTCGGGGCGCACCGACCCGCTGTGGGTTCTGTTTGGCGTGCGCACCTTGCACGACGCGCTGTACCGCGAAGAGTTCGAAGCGCTCGCGGCGAAGCACCCCTTCGTGCGCTTTGCCCTCTCGTTGTCGCGGCCCGAGGGCGCGTGGAACGGCTTGAGCGGCTACGTGCAGACCCACACGCTCGACTGGTGGAACGAGCTCGCCACGCACGGGCGGCCCCACGCATACGTGTGCGGGGTGAAGAAGATGCTGACCTCGGTGCGTGACGTGCTGAAGGCCGCAGGCGCAGAGCGCCAGCAACTGCACCTCGAGAGCTACGACTGATCAGCGGGCTGCTTCGCGTTCGGCATGGTGGGCAGGGGCGCCGAGGGCGGAATGGCCACCCCGCGTGCCTCGCAGATCAGCCTCGCAGCGCGTGAGGGGCCCCGTGCGCTCCGGCGCGAGGGAGAACGTGAATTCTGCGCAGCGCCTCAGAGCGGCGTGAGCGGGCCGCGCGCGAGGCGCTCGACGAGGTCACCGAGCTTGTACGGCACCGAGTACGGGCGATCGGCCGTGGCCTTGAAGTCGTGCTCGAAGCCGAGCTTGTGGAGCCACTCGTGCGCGAGGTGGCCGGCGACCTCCGGCGCGTCGTAGCCGCTGAAGAAGCGCCGGTTGGTGGTGATGGTGTCGCTGTCGGGCGTCGTGTACCCGACGGTCTTTCGCTGGAACCAGGAGAAGGTCTTCAGGTTCACGTTGAGGTCGACCTCGCCGTCGGCCTCGCTGGTGAAGTTCTCCTTAGCGGCGCGGATCGCGTCGTAGATTTCTCTGGGCGACCGGGTCTCGTCGGCGAAGCCGGGCTTGCCGGCGTACGTGTTGCTCAGCACCGCGTCGCGAAATTCCCGACTGTTGAGAACAGTGCCGATGAGCTTCGTGGCCTGGTCGAGCTTCACGCGCTCGGAGGTCGTGTAGCCGGTGACCTTGCCCAGCGAGACCTTCATCGGGGCGGCGGGGTCGAAGGTGTCACCGCTCGGCGTCGGCCCCGTCGGAGCGGCCGTACGCGCGGGCGTCGGGCTGCTCGAGGTGCGGGGCTGCGGAGAAACAGGGCGACGGTGGAAGAGGTTGAAGAGGCGCACGTGGAAAACTCCCTCGATGAAGTTCGAGAGAATTCTCCGGCTGATCAGGAACAGGTTGCCCTGATTGTTTTCTCGTTCGTTGAGAGCGCCTACTGCTGAAGCTCGAGCCGCAACACGTTGCTCGAGTCGACGTACAGCAAGCCAATGTCATTGCCGACTCGCACCGGGAGATGAAGCTGCCCGAAGCGGAAGGACGTCAACCCATCCAAAGGGCCGAAGGCCACATCGCTCGTTTGTGACAGTGAGCAGCCAGACATCTTCACGACCTGAATCAGGCCACCCGCACCTGAATTATCCCAGCGGCTGAGAATCAACGTGTCCTCGCCATTGGCGTCGAAGGTGCCGACGCGGTCGTCCGTATTGTTGAGCAGGGTCGCCGAGAAGATGTCTGGTGGAAGGTCGGAACACTTTGAACCGTTGGTCTCACACGGGGGTCTCGACTGGGCGAAGCCGTTGTGCACACCGCTGGAGTTCCATGTGAACACCGCACATGACCCACTTCGCGTGATGGCCCCCTGTACTCTGGTAACTGTCATCGCGAGGCCCGCACTCATCACCTGCGTCGCGTAGGTGTCGCAGAACCGACCCAACGGGGCGCTGTATGAGCAGTAGAACCGACCCCACTGCATCCGAGCGCCGTTCGGGACGTACGGGAGGATCCACGACGTCGCTGACTGCAAGAGCGACCCCGTCGGGAAGCCGACCGTCCAACTCGCAGTGGAGTTGTCGGCACGCAATCTCGAATAGGTGTCGCCGGTGATGACACCAATTGGCGCCGAGGTGCCCTCCCAGGGTGCTGTCGCGGGCGTCGAGTTCCCAAGCGGGGGCACCGTCACCACCGCACTCACTGAAGTGTTGGACTCACTCATGCCCACGCCATCCACGTTCCAGTAGCGGAACGCGGTGCTTCCGAACCCGGAGACACTGAAGCGCGGACTGCTCGCAAGCGTCGTCGGATTCACGACGTTCCAGGAGTTGACCCCGAAGCTGGAAACGAAGTTCGGCGCGCCGGTGGCGACTGGCATGAATGCCGAGCCGACGTCGCGGAGCAGCACCAGGTTCGTACCGCTGATGGCGCCGATGGTGAGCACGCCATCTGAGTCGACTGCCGCGTCGATGGCCGTCACGTTGGTCGCGAGAATCAGGTTCGTCCCACGGGCGAAGCCAGTGCCGAGGTGAAGGCGACGAGTCGCGCCAGCGGGGGCGTTGCCGTGCGCGTCGGCGAGATCGGGAGCCAGCGTCAACTCGATGGCCTGCAGTGCGTAGTCATCAAGGGGAATCGAGAAACTGCTCGCCGCCGGCCACGAACCGCCTGGCAACGTCGGAGACCCGACCAATCGCACCGGACACCCGCTTGGCGAAACCACTGGCTCTGAGAACGTGAGGTTCGTCACCCGAGGGAACACGGTGCGCGTGCCCGTCGCAGGAGTCCACGAGGCAAGAGTCGGCACCACGCGATCGACCGAGTAGCTCACCGTCGCCGTGCGGCGATTCCCGGCACGGTCGATGGCGGTGATGGTGTGCGAGTACACGCGCGGGTTGTCTGTGGGAGCACTGGGCGTGAGGACGCTCGTCGCCGTCGATGCTGAGCCATCGACGGTCTCGGTGCGCGCCATCGGGTCTGCGTCGACGACCGTCCACGAGGTGCGCACGTCGTTGCCTGCCGAGAAGTTCGACGCGTTGAAGCGCTGGTTCGCGCTCGGCTCGGTGATGGTCAACACAGGCGCAACGGTGTCGACGAAGACGCTTACCTGCGCTGTACCGACGGCCCCGTTCACGTCGCGCGCTTCGACGACGAGCACCTCAGCGCCGTAGTCTCGCGAGGGCGGCGTCACCTGCCCCGTCCACGAGCCACTGCCAGGAGCGCTCTCGGTGAGGGTAAACATGTTCCCGCCGAAGCGCGCGAGCACACCCACTGCCCCTCGCGTCGTGGTCACGTTCACCGTCGTCGCCTGTGCCAGCAGCGCTGCCGCCGTCGGAGCCGTGATGGTCACGGTCGGCGCAATGCGATCGACGTTGACGGTGACCGTCTGCGTCGCTGCGTTGCCCGCTGCATCGACAGCGGTGACGCCGATGGTCTCTGCGCGTTCGACTTCTTCGAGCGGCAACTCGCACGAGCCTTGCGCCCCGGTGAGCACGGCCATCGAGGTTGCGCCTGAACCCGTGCTGCACGTCGCCGAGACCACTTCGCCCGGGTCCGTCGCAGTGAAGGTGACGGTCGTCGTGGCGGTGGTGAGCGTCGTCATTGGTGCGGGCGTCACGATGGCGAGGTTGGGGCTGACCCGATCGCCCAGGAAACCGAAAGTCGTCGTCGTCAGATTTCCGTACGCATCGGTCGCTGCGACCTCGACCTCGAGGCGCTGAAAATTCGCCGTCGCAGGGACGGAAATCGAACTCGTCGTCAGACCCGGCATGGCCGCCACGCCCGCGTCGTTGAACTTGAGCGAACCGATGGCGCTGCTGCCGTCGTCGAGGCGTACCGTGAGCGCGATGCTCGCTCCCGAGTGCAACGTCCCCGCATCCGGAGCCACCAGGGTGATGGTCGGGCCCACGCGATCGACTCGAACCTGCTTCGTCTCGGTGGACTCCTGCTTGGCGTCGCGCGCGCGAATGGACACGCCGACCGTCGCAGTATCCAGACTCGGAGCATCGGCGGTGAGGGCAAACGCACCGCTCCCGTCGAGAGAAAGGGGCGCCCACGCGCCATCGCCCAGCCGCCACTCGGCGCTCACGATCGCCACGTCATCGGTCACCGAGCCGCTGAGTTCGAGCGTGGCGGCTGAAACCACCTCTGTCGGAATGGAGAAAGAGATGACGGGTGCGAGGTCTTCGACGCACCGCAACGAGTCGGCGTCACATCGCTGGCTCTGCGTGCAGGTCTCTCCCCCGCACACGCCGCTCGGCGCAGAACAACCTACCAACAGCACGACCAGAGCGAGACCCAGCGCTTGCTTCATCTGCAATTCCCCCGAAAACGATTCAACGACCTGAACGAACTTTCCACGCCTGCTCGAGCAACGCCTTCACCTTCGCCTGCCCGATGCCGCGATCGAGCCGCACGCCCACCCACCCGAGGTGACCGACGTACGCGGGCACGAAGAAGTGTTCCGGCTCGGCGGCGACCAGCATCTCCTGCGCGTCCATCGTGCCGGCCAGCCACAGCGCCAACCGACCGTCTCCGTGGTGGTTGTCGGTGAGATGACAGAACGCCTTCTTCGTCTTGAAGAAGAACGACGGCGCCCCGTGGCTCACGCGCTCGGAGACTTCCGGCAAGGCCAGCGCCACCTTGCGCACCCGCTCGTGCCACGCCTCGAAGGCGCTCTTCTTCTTCTTCGCCGCCATGATCAGACCTTCACGGCCTTCGCGGTCGGCGCCTCGACTTCCTTGCGCACGAAGCTGTCGACGAGCAGCAACCCCACGCCCACCACGATGCCCGTGTCGGCGATGTTGAACGCCGGCCAGTACGCCTTCTCGAACCAGTGCGCCTCGAGGAAGTCGATGACGAAGCCACGCGCGAGGCGGTCGACGTAGTTGCCGATCGCTCCACCGAGCACCAGCGGCAGGCCCCACTTCGCCCACACTTCGTTCTTCTCGCCCTTCAGCTTGCGCAGCGCGTGAATGATCAACACCACCGCGCCGAGCGAGACGAGGTGAAACAACGGCCCGCGGTAATCGGGGTGCACGTTGGTGAACAAACCGAACGCCGCGCCCGGGTTCTCGGCGTAGCGAAGGCGGAAGAAGTCGTCGCTGAAGACGATCTGATCCTTCGGGCGAAAGTGGTACCCGTCGAACCCCGCCTCGGGCGCCTTGCCGAAGAACACGCCCACCTTCGAGCTCGCGCCGTCGTACGCCGTGGTGAGGCGGTCGAGCACCACGAACTTGGTCCACTGGTCGAGCGCCAACACCCCGAAGACCACCACCGCGAAGAGCACGCGCATCCGTTGCATTTCACGGCTCCTTCACCACTCACTTCTTCACAGTGCAAGACCACCTGCGTGGTTAGGGTGCCGCGTGCTCAAGAGAAGCCTGAAGGTCCTCGCTGGCGCGTTGCTGCTGACCTTCATCGTCGTGCTGCCGCAAGCGTGGGAAGGCCTCGGCCACCGCGCCACCGGCGCCCGCCGCGCCCGCATGGAACAGAGCAAGCAGTGGCAGAACGGCGCGTTCGAGAACCCCGAGCCCATCGTCAACGGCTGGTGGGAATCGACGACCGCGTTGCTTCACCCCAGCCCTGTCGTGTCGCCCACTGCTCCCCTCGACGTCGCGAAGGTCGACCCCGCCGAGCTCGCGCTCGCGCCCACCTCGGGGCTGCGCGTCACGTGGTTCGGTCATTCCACCGTGCTCATCGAGGTCGACGGCCACCGCGTGCTCACCGACCCCGTGTGGAGCGAGCGCGTGTCACCCCTCACCTGGGTCGGCCCCACGCGCTACTTCCCGCCGTTGATCAGCCTCGAGCAACTCCCCCCGCTCGACGCGGTGATCATCTCGCACGACCACTACGACCACCTGGATCAACGCACCGTCGTCGCGCTCAAAGACAAAGTGCCGAAGTTCATCGTGCCGCTCGGCGTCGGCGCGCACCTCGAATACTGGGGCGTCGCCCCGGAGCGCATCGTCGAGGTCGACTGGTGGGACCACGTGCAGCTCGGCGCGCTCGACCTCGTGTGCACGCCGGTGCGTCACGCCTCGGGCCGCCACGTCTTCGACAAAGACGCCACGCTGTGGGCGAGCTACGCGCTGCTCGGCCCCAACCACCGCGCGTTCTACTCGGGGGACACCGGCCTCTTCACCGCGCTGCAGGACATCGGCGAGAAGCTCGGCCCCTTCGACGTGACGATGATCGAGGTCGGCCAGTACCACCGCGGCTGGCCCGACTGGCACCTCGGGCCCGAGCAGGCCGTCACCGCGCACCGCATGCTCCGCGGCAAGGTCTTCTTCCCCATTCACTGGGGCCTCTTCGCCCTCGCCGCCCACGGGTGGACCGAGCCCATCGAGCGCAGCAGCCTGTCCGCGAAGCAGCAGGAAGTCGTGGTCGTCACCCCGAAGCCAGGCCAGAGCGTCGACCCCACGCTGCCCACCGAGACCGCGCGCTGGTGGCCGACGCTCCCGTTCGAAGACGTGAGCCAGCACGCCATCGTCAGCGGCAACGTGAAGCTGCGCGACGGCGCGGCGATGGGCGCGTCTCCTTCCAGGTAGTCGCGAGGCGCACAGGGGGTGCTACCGTCATCTGGCCTTGGTCGCCGAACTCGACACCGCTGTGGATCGCCCCGCACAGGTGTCCTCCGGTGTGGACACGCCGGTGCCCTCCACACAACCGCTCAACTGCCCGCAGTGCGCCAAGTCACTCGAAGGAGAGCCCAACTACTGCCCCGCCTGCGGCTGTGACCTCCGCGGCCTCTCGGGCACCAGCGACACCCTCGACGGCCCGCTCAAAGAGAAGCTCATCGACGGCCGCTACCGCATCCTCGAGAAGCTCGGCGAAGGCGGCATGGGCGCCGTCTACAAGGTCGAGCACGTGCGCATGGGCAAGGTCGCCGCATGCAAGTTGATGCGCCCCGACCACGCCGTCGACAAGGCGCTCAAAGGCCGCTTCCTGCAGGAAGCCCGCGTCGTGGCGCGGCTCTCGCACCCCAACACGGTGCAGGTCTTCGACTCCGGTGAGCTCGAAGACGGAGGCCTCTTCATCGCGATGGAATACGTGCCCGGCAAAGACCTCGCCTGGCACCTGAAGGCCCACGGCCCGATGAGCGAAGCGCAGGCGGCCAGCATTGGCGCACAGCTCCTCTCGTCGCTGCAGGAAGCGCACGAGGCCGGCATCGTGCACCGCGACCTGAAGCCCGCGAACGTGATGCTCGTGCGCCGCCGCAAGTCGGGCGACGACCAGGTGAAGCTGCTCGATTTCGGCATCGCCAAATTGCAGGAAGCCGAGGGCCGCAAGAGCACCACCGGCGACTTCATCGGCACCCCCGCGTACATGTCGCCCGAGCAGATTCGTGGCGAGCAACTCGACGCGCGCAGCGACCTCTACTCGCTGGGCTGTCTGCTCTTCGAGCTCGTCACTGGCCGCCAGCCCTTCGACGGGCCCACGCCCATCAGCATCCTCACGCAGCACTACGAGGCGCCGATTCCGCGCATCTCCGAGGTGCGGCCCAACTCCGACATCTCTCCCGCGTTTCAGGCCGTCGTCGAGCGGGCGATGAGCAAGCGGGCCGCAGAGCGGTGGAACGACGCCGAGGCGATGCGCGTCGCGCTCGAGCAACTGCAGCGCGCGCTGGGCAGCAAGCCCGCCGAGTACACGCCGATGCCCGTCGACGTGTCCGACAAGATGTTGTCGCGGTCCGACTTCGACCACTTCGAGCGGCAGCTGCGCTTCCGTCGCTCGGTGGCGCCCTTCGTCGCCCTCCTGGTGCTGGCAGCCGCGGGGTACGGCGTCTTCCGCTGGCTGAGCACGCCGACCCAGACCGTCACCGCTGGCATGGAGCGCGAGCCCAACGACCGCGCCGAGCAGGCCACGCCCATCGCCCTCAACACGGCCGTGCAGGGAGCCATCGGCGCGTCGACCACCGACGGCGACCGGGACCTCTTCGTCGCGACGGTCAACGCCGGCCTGCACCGCGTCTCGGTGACCGGCGTCGCAGACCTGAACCTGACGCTCGAGCTGTTGCAGATGGAGCGCGTCGAGAAAGACGGCACCACCACCACCCGCCTCACCCGGCGTCTGTTCCTCGACGACGTGAGCCTCGGCGAAGGAGAGCGCGTCGACGGCCTGCAGCTCGCTGCCGGTGAGTTCTTCGTGCGCGTCGAAGAGAAGGCGTTCTGCACCGAGAGCAACCGCCCCAGCCGCGAGAAGTCGCTGGTGCCCTACACGCTCACCCTCGAGCCGATGAGCGCCGAGGGCACCACCGAGAGCGAGCCCAACGACACCCCGCTCACCGCGAACGCGCTGCCCCTCACCCGCGGCCTCACCGCGTGGCTGGGCCCGAAGCTCGACCTCGACACCCTCGTGCCGAGGCGACCCGACGCGCCCTTCTCGTCGCAAGACTGGTTCAAGGTCGAAGCGGCCGCCGACGCGACGGTGATGGTGGTCATCGTTCCACCCGAGCGCGGCGCGGTGGTGGCGCTCGACGGCGCGACGCTCGAGCAGGCCGTCAAGCGCGGGGGCAAGCTGCCCGCTGGAACGCCGGTGAAGGGCACGCCCGCCTTCGTGGAGTTGAAGCCCATGGCCGACGGGCAACGCCGGCTGCGGCTCATCGCCGGTGACGACACCTTGCCCGGGGTTGAGCTGCTGATGGCCGCCGCCGTGTCGGGCGACAACGGCCTTGCCGCCGTCATCGACCTCACTCGCACCCTCGACGGCAAGTCGCGCCTCGAGACCCGACGCCTGGTGGTCGAAGGCGCGCGCAAAAACTTCGCCAATTCCGACGACTTGTCCCGGCTCGGCGAGAACTGACGCGACCCGGGCCGCCTCGGGGCCCTTGTCGCCATGAACGCCTCCCTGCCGCTGATGCTCTGTTCGCTGACAAGGACATGGTCGAGACCCGCGAACGCTCGTCGGACCTCTTCCTGACCCGTCGCACCGCGCGCCATGTCGAAGGAATGCGAGGCCGCTCGGTAGCGCTCCCACGCATCGGGGAGCTGTGTCATCCTCCGTGGCCTGTCGCATCGCCTCCTCCAGCCGCGAGGAGCTGACGTCCGCCTCGAGAACCCAATGACCTCGCAGCACGTGCTCCTCGTGGGAGTCAGTGACGCCGATGCTGCCCGCATCGACGAAGTGCTTCGCGCGGCCAGGCTGCGCCTGACCGTCACCCGCCTCGCCGACGCCGACGCCACGGCTGCCGCGCTGACGAGCCTGCGCCCCATTCGCTGCATCATCGTCGCGCCGTCGAGCGCCAACGCCTCGGCACGCGAGTGGCGGCGCATGCTCGAGAGGGCCGAGCTCGACGTGCCGCTGCTCGGGCTGGGTGACCTCGCGCAGGAAGCCACCATCGTGCGGTGGTTGACCGAGGGCGGCACCGACTGGCTCTTCCGCCCGCACCTCGTCGGGCTGCCCGCCGTGCTCGCCCGCCTCGAGCGCGAGCAGGCCGAAGCGCTCGCCCACGAGACGATGGAGCGCCGCTGGCGCGAAGGCACCGCCGAGCTGGTGCGCCTCGCCCGCGACCCTGCGTTTCAAGGCAGCGACCTCCCCACCGTCTTCGCGCGCATCAACGAAGCAGCGGTGCGCACCCTGCAAGTCAGCCGCAGCAGCGTGTGGCTGCTCGACTGCGCAGCGAAGGTCGTCACTTGCACCGACCGCTTCGAGGCACGCACCCAGCAGCACGACGCAGGGCGCCACCTGAAACTCGATGCCCAGGCCCAGGTCTGGTTCGAGCGGCTGCAGGAACACCACTCCTCCGTCCTCAACGCCACGGGCGGACACCCGCACGGCAGCTTTCTCGCGCTCGCCAGCGACGCCGACCCGCCCACCGCCGGCATCGCGGTCGCCCTTCGTTCACGTGGCACGCTCGCCGGGGTGCTCTGCGTCGAGCACGTCGGCCCTCAACGCCGCTGGCACGCAGGGGAAGAGTCGTTCACTCAGGCGTTGGCCGACCTCGCGTCACTCGCGCTCGAGAGCTCCGAGCGGCTGCGGGCTGAAGAGGCCCTGCGCGAATCGCAGCGCCGCTTTCAGGACCTGTTTCAGTACTCGAACGACGCCATCGTGCTGTACCGCGTGAGCGAGACGGGGCGCGTGGAGTGCGAAGACATCAACCCCGCCGCCGAGAAGTTGAGCGGCCTCAAACGCGAGACCACCGTGGGCCGCACGGCCGACGAGGTGCTGCAGGGCCCCGCCGTGAAGCTCTTCGAGACGCGGTGGAACCAGGCGATTCGCGCGAAGAGCGCGGTGCTCTACGAGCAGGAATACCCGCTGCCCGCCGGCCGGCGCTGGGTGAGCACCGCGATGGTGCCCTTCGTCGACGACGCGGGGCAGGTGCGCCGGCTCGCGGCGTACTCGCGCGACATCACACAGATGCGCGAGGGCGAGCTGCTGCAGCGTTCTCTCGAGGCGCAGCTGGCCGAGTCGCAAAAAAACGAGGCGCTGGCGCGGCTCGCTTCGCACATCGCGCACGACGTGAACAACCTCCTGTCGGTCATCGTGGCGCACACGCAGCGGGTGCAGGGCCTGGGCGGCAAGGTGACTGAGGCGGCGCAGGCGATTCTCGAAGCCACGGCACGCGGCCGTGAGCTGACGCAGCAGATTCTCACCTTCGGTCGCCGTCGCCCGCCCGAGCGCAAGCCGCTCGAACTCGGCCCGCTGGTGCGGGAGACCCTTCGCCTGTTGGAACCGACCGCGAAGGACATCACCGTGCGAGAGGTCGTCGCGCCGCGCGTGCCCAAAGTGCTGGGCGATGCAGGGCAGCTGTACCAGGTGTTGACCAACCTCTCGACCAACGCGCTGCACGCCATGGGCGGGGGCCCGGGCACGCTGACCATCAGCCTCGAGCCGGTCGACCTCGACTTCGCGTTCGCCGCGCGCCACCCGCCCCTGCAAGCCGGCCGGTGGATTCGGCTCTCGGTGAGCGACACAGGCCTGGGCATGGATGAGACGACCGCGCGCCGCGTGTTCGAGCCGTTCTTCTCGACGCGCGAAGATGGCACCGGCACGGGGCTCGGCCTCGCGGTGGTGCAGAGCATCGTGCAGGGGCACGACGGCGCGGTGCTCGTCGAGAGCGACCCGGAAAAGGGCACCACCTTCCATGTGTACTTGCCCGCTGTGCAGGAAGACTTGAGCCGCCCTGGCAACGGGCAGCACCTCATGCTGGTCGACGACCACCCCGGCATGGCGCGCGTCTCGGCGCGGCTGCTCGAGACGCTCGGCTACCGCACCACGGTATTCGATGACCCCCGCGAAGCGCTGGCCGCCTTCCGCGCCGCACCCACCGGCTTCGACGCGGTGCTCACCGACCTCTCGATGCCGCAGATGAGCGGTGAAGACTTCACGCGTGAGCTGCGCGAGCTGCGGCCCGAGGTGCCCGTCATCGTCTCGTCGGGCATGGCCTCGGAGCTGGACGAAGAAGCGCGCCAGCGCATGCGCATCGACGCGGTGCTGGTGAAGCCGTGGCGGCTGGAAGAGGCGGTCGCGGCGCTGCAGCGCGTGCTGGGGTGAAGCTCAGCTGCGGTGCTGGTGAATCGCCATGATGGGGTAGCGCATCTGGGAGTAGCTCACGCGCTGGCTGCCATCGGGGTTCACGTTGTTCGAGCCGATGAAGAGCGGGCGACCGTTCTGCCAGCCCGCGAAGAGCACCACGTGCTGCCCGCCCGGCGTGCGCATCGACACCACGTCACCGGGGCGCGCCTGGCTCAACGACACCCGGCGAAAGTTCGGGTCGCGATCGAGGTTCCCCATCAGGCCGTACACCGACGCGCTGCCCTGGTTCTGCCGAAGCTGCCCCGACGCGATGAGCGTGCCGGACACGAAGTTCGCGCAGTTCACGTTGTTGGGCACCCAGTCCTGCATCGCGCGGCCGACGGCGTTGCCGCTCACCTTCAAGTCGCGCGCGTTCCACCCGAGGTACTGACGGGCAAGGTCGAACGGGCGGCTCGAGCCCGAAGGCGCCGGCGTGTTCTCACCGGATGGGCCAGACGGACCCTGGCTCTGCGACGGGCGGCCCTGCGCAGGAGAAGGACGGAACTCGTCACGCGCGCCCGGCACGTTCAGCGTGCGACCTGCGTAGATGAGGTTCGGGTTGCTGATGCTCGGGTTCGCCTTCATCAGCGACGACACCGAGGTGCCGTAGCGGTGGGCGATGCCAGACAGCGTGTCTCCGGTGCGAATGCGGTAGGCGCTCATGTGCGGTGACCTCGGGCAGAAGTGCAGCGATGCGAACATGATCTGCCAATCAACTCAATGAGTTGAGGCGCGGTTTTGCCAAGCGGGGTGACATGGTCCGCGACAAGTCGTTGCTCAACCGGGGTGAAGTGTCTCGCCTCCATCACCGTTTCTCGAAGTCGACGCCGACGCCCAGCGAGCCCATCACGCCCCGCACCAGGCTGCCGTCCAGCTGGGGGAAGAAGACGGTGCCACCCTCGGCCAGCACGTAGAAGCTGGGGAAGAGCCGCAGCCGCAGCCCGCCGGTGATGGAGAAGCGTGGCGCCTGCGCGATGCCGAGAATCGAAGTGCGCAGCGTCGTGAAGAACCAGTCCTTGAACAGGGCGATGGAGAGCCCACCATCGAGGTCGAGGCGGTTCCAGAAGAAGTACTCCGCGGCGGCGTCGAAGGTGACGTTGCTGCCGATGCCCACGCGCACTTCGCCGAACACCGACGCGCCATCGGGCAGCACCACGTCTTGAATCGGCGTGCCGGTGAAGCCGAGGTCGGCGAAGCGCTGCAGCTCGTACATCGGCCCGAAGTAGCCGTGCCGAAAGCCGCCGTTCTGTTTGCGAAGCTCGATGCGCGTCGAGAAGCCCACGTCCTGCACGGCGGCGTCGAGCGTGAGCCCGCCGACGAGGCCCAGGTCTCCGCGCACGTTGGTGCCGATGCCGGCCAGCAACATGAAGCGGAGGTTGGGGGTGCGAACCAGCACGGCGTGCGCGTCGACGTGCAGCAGAGTCACCGAGTGCGGCGTGCGCGGGGGCGGGGAAGGCAGCGTTGGCGAGAACGGCTGGCCGGCGAGGTCCGCGTCGTGGATGAGCGAGAACGAGAGCTCGTAGCGGTCCTTCACCTGCGGGTCGTTGGTGAAGGTGCCGCCGATGTCCCAGCCCACTTCGCCGCCGAAGAGCCGCGCGCCAAGAATGTCTGACGCGAAGAACGAGCCGCGCACCGGTCCCACGCGCACGTCGAGCTCACCCGCAGCCGGGTGGTAGTTGGGGTTCAACTGGTTGTTGTACCGCCACATCAGGTGGCCCAGGCCGAGCGTCTTCTTTCGCGCGGGCCCGGCGTGCAGGAAGAACGGCCCCTTCTCGCGGCCGATGCGCAGGCTCTGCAGAATCTGACCGAAGTCGCTCAGCTCGTCCCAGTCGGGGCCGCGCAAGAAGCCACCGACATCGCGGGAACGGTTCTCAGGCAGGAAGTCGGCCACGCGAAGGCGGAACGTGGGGCCCAACTCGATGAGGAAGTCTTCGCCCACACCGAACGCGATGACGGGGCGCACCGCGCTGATCAGGTCGACGCCGTTCTCGCCGTACCCCGAGGGGAAGAGCCCCAGGTCGGCCTCTGCAGCACCCCGCAGAATGAGCTGAGTGATGGGCTCGGCCCCGTGCACCACGCCCGCATCAACCAGAGGCGGAGGCGGAACGTACGGAGGCGATGCGTACGCCTTCTGCACGAGCTCGCCAGCATCGGGCTTCAGCGAAGGCTCGAACACGCCGGCATCGTCGGGAACGAAGGCCTCGCCCCCCGCATCACCGACCTGCGCACTGACGAGAACGAGGAGCGCGGCCCACATGGCGCGCGAGACTACCCGTTACTTCGGCTGCGACAGCACGAGCCACACATCGCCGCCCTCGTGCGTTCCACCTTGAACGTAGAGCGACTTCTCTTTGGCGAGCGTGTAGGTCGCCTCGGCGGGCGCGAGCTTCACCTTCAACGTGGCGACGTTCTCGGTCACGCCCTGCAGCGTCAGCTCGGCCGACTTCTGGTTGGGCAGCGCGACGGTCTGCGGCTTGTCTTTGACGAGCTCGAGCTTCTTGCCGTCGAGTCTCTTCATCGTCAGGTACTTCACCTTGCTCGCCATCGCGTCGCGCATCTTCACCAGCGCGGGCTCGACCTGACCCGCCGCCGTCGACGCGAAGACCACCTCGGCCTGCACGGGCACCGTCGGCTCTGCCGCCAGAACTGGCGCCACCATGAACGCGACGACTGCCAACACTCCGGTCACAGGTCCCCCTGGTTCCCTTCTGGATCTCCGGTGAGCGTCTCTTCGCTCGACTCGCCGTCTTTCTTCTTCTTGCCGCCGTCGGGGTTGTTGCTCTCGACGACCCAGATGATGGCATCACCGGTGTCGGTCTCCATCACCAACGGCTTCACCAGCGCGTTTTCTTCGACGGAGATGGTCTGCACCTTGAGCTGCTTCGCGCCGTAGCCCTCGGGCGTGCCGAGGTTCATCACCGCGAGCGGCACGCCGATGACCAGCGCCACCGCCGCACCGGCAAAGCCCGCGAGCATCGGGCCGCGCTGGTAGGTGAACATCTCCGACAGCGAGAGCTTGATGCGCTCGAAGAGCGGCAGCTTCTCGGGCACCACCTTCGACATCACGTCGTCGGTGAAGCCCTTCCAGTCGATGGAGTCGCCCTGCATCTCGAGCGCGTGGCGGATCAACGCGTCACCTGCGCGAAAGTCGGCGACCTGGCCCGCTGATTCTTTGTTCGCAGCCAGGTGCTGCTCGACCATCTGGCGCTCTTCAGGCGTGAGCTCACCGTCGACGTACGGCGAGAGGAGCGGGAGCATCTTGTCGAAGGCGGGGTTCTTGCTCATGGCGTCACCAGATCCATCGTACGGGGCCCAACCACTGAAATTCTCTGGGGTCTGAACATTTCGTCACTCCGACCCGACGCCCTGCTTCGACTCGTCCAACTCGAGGTAATCACCGAGGATTTTCTGCATCTTGAGCCGCGCGTGGAACAGCCGCGACATCACGGTGCCCTTGGGAATCTTCAAGGTGCGCGACAAATCTTCGTAGCTCATGCCCTCGACCTCGCGCAGCAGGAGGATCTGCCGGTGCGCCTCGGGAATCTGCGAGATGGCCTCGGTGATGCGCTGCGCGAGCTCGGCCCGCAGCGCTGACTTCTGCGGGTTGGTGCCGAGGCGAGAGCCCAGCGCGCCGATGTTCGCCTCGCTGGTGTCGACCTGGAGCGACTCGTCGAACTCGACGTGCTCGTTGCCGCGCCCGCTGCCCTTCTTGCGAATCACGTCGATGCAGATGTTGACCGTGATGCGGTACAGCCACGTGTAGAAGCTCGCGTCGCCCTTGAAGTGGTCGAGGTAGCGGTAGACCTTCACGAACGCTTCCTGAGCGACGTCGCGGGCCTCTTCCTTGTCCTTCAACATGCCGAGGGCGACGGAGAAGACCTTGCGCTGGTACCGCTCCACGAGGAGCTTGAACGCGCGCTGGTCTCCCGTGCGAACGCGCTCGACGAGCGTGAGGTCGTCAGTGGCCAAAGCGGCGGGGACCGTAGCAGCCCCCGTCGGGCGCGCGATGGTTTTCGGGGCCTTCTTCTCAGCGACGGAGCCAGAAAAACGGAAGGTCAGCGCGGCAGCGGTCATGGACCCATCTGACGGAAGGCCGCTGGTTTTGTTCACCCATGCGCTAAGTGCCCGGCCATGCGCTCAGGTCTGTTCCTGCTCCTCGCGGTGCTGTCGCTTCAGGCATGCAAGTCGACGCCTGAGACGAAGCCTTCGTCTGACTCTCTAGTGACGCTCACGCGCGGTCGCTGCATGGGTCGCTGCCCGTCGTACTCCGTGAGCGTGAGCAGCACCGGCGCGGTGGAGTTCACGCCAGAGTCGTCGACGCTCGCGACCGAGAAGGCGACAGCGACGCTGAATGCTGCGCAGCTGGAGGCGCTGCAGCAACGCCTCGGCGCAGCGCCGTTCTCGCAGTGGAAAGACGTCTACGAGAAGGCCACCACCAGCGACCTGCCGACGGTGAGCGTCACCTTCGCGGGCCGCACCATTCGCCACAACCTCGGTGACGAGACCGCGCCTGCAGAGCTCGTCGCCCTCGAGAACGACCTCGACACCCTCATCGGCACCGGTCCGTGGACGACCGGCGCGGGCGCTCCGGCGCAGTGAGATGACGAAGTTCCCACGACAGTTCGCCGACCTCCTGTCCCGCGAGGGGAAGAAGGTGCTCGACGGCTCGCACCGCACGTTGAGCGGCGCGCTCGCCACGGGTCGCTCGCGCTTCGTGTCTGCCGGCTCGCTGCTCGACAAGACGAAGTCGCGCGCGGTGATGGCGCTGCTGCACGAGACGCTCACCCCGCACCTCTTCGTGATGGAGCAGGCCATTCCGAAGAGCGCCACGTGGGGCATGAAGGTGGCGTACCGCGAGAAGTTGCCGAAGACGGTTCGCGTGCGCACCGCGATGCTCGACGAAGACGAGTCGCCCGCTCTGAAGGTCGCCGAGCAGGCGGGGCTCATCGCGATGCTGCGCTCTGCGAGCTTCCACGCCTTCGCCGAAGCGCTGAGCGGCTATCCGCTCCGCAAGCAGTGGGGCCTCCAGGCGCTCTGCTACCTGCCGGGCGACTATTCGGGGCCGCACAATGATCACCACCCCGATGAGCCGCTCGGGCGTGACGGGTACACCGACCTCCACCTCACGTTCGCGACCGATGACGTCGACCACCAGTGGCTGGTGTACGAGAAGCAGGCGCACCTCACCGAGATCGAGTCGATTCGCTCGCTGGGTGGTGTGACCTGCTACCGCCTGCCCTTCTGGCACTACACGACGCCGATGGTGGCGAAGCGCGGCCGCGAGACGAAGGCCCGCCGCTGGGTGCTGCTCGGCACGTTCCTCGACCGCTGGTGAGCTAGAACGCGTCCGTCAGCGCGCCGCGGCCCGCTCGTCAGTGAGGGGACACCCATGGGAAAGAAGATCAGGCAGAGCGCCCGCGACTCCTCGCAGACGCTGGTGGAGCGCGACCTCTCTGCGCTCGCCGCTGCGCGCAAGTTGCCGGAAGGGTATGGCCTCGACCAGAGCGCCGCCGAGCTGGCGACGTTGCTGACGCGCGGGGGCAAGGCGCCACTGCTCGCGGGTGAGAGCGGCGTCGGCAAGAGCGCGGTGGTGCAGGAACTGGCGCGCCGCATCTCTCAGGGCAACGTGCCTCCCGGCCTCGCCGACGCGCGCGTGCTCGAGATGACCGCCGCCGGCATCTTCGCGCGCACCTCGACGCCCAAGGCCGCCGCCGAGCTGCTCGAAGAGTTCATCGACGAGGCCGCCGAGCGCCCCAACACCATTCTCTTCATGCGCGACGTCGGCCAGGTGCGCGGCAGCTCGCTGGTGCCGGTGCTGATTCGGGCGTTGCGCACCGCGCGGGTGCGCTTCATCTTCGAGTCCGACACCCGCGCCGCACAGGAACTTCTTCGCAGCGACGAGACGCTCGCCGAGAAGCTGCACCTCTTCGTGGTGAACGAGCCCGCGCTCGACCGCGCGCGGTGGATTCTGGGGCGCGTCGCCGAGGAGATGGAGGTCGAGCAGGGCATCCCCATCGACCCGAGCGCGTGCGACCTGGCGCTGCGGTTGTCGGTGAAGTTCCTCCTCGCGCAGCGGCTGCCGCGCAAGGCCATCGAGCTGTTGCGCGAGACGGTGACCGAGTCTGCGGGCGCCTCGCGCGAACGTGTCACCAGCGAAGACGTGCTCGCCCGGTTCTGCAACTCGACGCGGCTGCCGCGCTTCATGGCCGACGACTCGATGGCGCTCGACCTCGATGAGGTGAGCCGCTTCTTCGGTTCGCGCCTGCTGGGCCAGAACGACGCGGTGGCAGCGGTGCTGCGCTCGGTGGCGCTGCTCAAGGCCGGCCTCAACAACCCGCGGCGGCCGCTGGGCGTCTTCTTGTTCGCGGGCCCTACCGGTGTCGGCAAGACGCACCTCGCGAAGCTGCTCGCGGAATACCTCTTCGGCTCGGCAGACCGCCTCGTGCGGCTCAACATGGCCGACTACCAGGACTTTGGTGACGAGCAGGTGTTGTTCGGCAACCCGTGGGCGCAGAGCCTCTCGGGCAAGCGCGGCGAAATCACGCGGCTGCTCGATGGGCGTGTCTTCACCGTGCTGTTGCTCGACGAGTTCGAGAAGGCGCACGCGAAGTGCCACGACCGCTTCCTGCAGCTCTTCGACGAGGGCGCGTTCATCAACGCTGCGGGCGAGACGGTGCCCTGCAACAACACGCTCATCGTGTGCACCTCGAACGTGGGCGCTGACGTCTACCGGGCCGAGCCCATCGGCTTCTCGGCGCGGCGCGCTGACGACGAGCTGATCAGCGAAATCGACCGTCGCATCGCGGGCACGTTTCGGCCCGAGTTCTTGAATCGCTTCGACGGGCTCTGTCACTTCCGCCCGCTGGGCAAGGTCGAGATTCGCCGCATCGCCCAGCGCGAGGTCGGGCGCGTGCTCGAGCGAGAAGGCATTCGCGCACGGCAGCTCGACGTCGAGGTCGCGCCCGAGGTGGTCGAGTTGCTCGTCGAGCGCGGCTACTCGCCGTCGCACGGTGCGCGCTTCCTGCAGCGCGAAATCGAGAAGACGCTCACCGCCGCGCTGGCGGTGGAGATTGCGCGACGGCCACTCCCCGCGGGCACGCCGGTGAAGGTGGTGGCGCACAAGTCGACCGTGCATGCCATCGCAGAGCCACGGGTGACTCGCGAGCGCGAGGTCACCACGCAGGCCTCGTTGCCGGCGGCGGGCGCGACCATCGCCAGGAAGAAGCTCGACCAGAGGTCGCTGGTGCAGGAAGCCGAGGCGTACGTCGGTCGCGCGGCGGCGGTGGCGAGCGCGGCGAAGCGGCCCGGGCTCGAGGCGAAGCGCAGGGAACTGCTCGCCCTGAGCCAGGCGCCCGGCTTCTGGGACGACGGGGAGAAGGCCGCGGCGGTGTTGCGCTCGTTCCGCGCGATGGACGCGCAGCTGGGTGAGCTCGATCGACTGCGCGAGCTCTGTCAGGTCGCGCGGCGTCGTTCTCGTGACGCGAAGGGGGAGCTGCAGTTGGCGAGCGCGGTGCGGGCGGTCGAAGAGGCGGCGCGGGAAGTGCGCCTCGCCGAAGCGCGCGTGGCGGCTGGCGGCGCGAAAGACGTCGACGACGCGTGGCTCGAGATTCAGGCGGGCGCGACGGGTGAAGCGGGCGACTCGTGGGTGCGCGAGCTGGTGACGCTCTACATGGGCTGGGCCGAGCGTCGCGCGTACGAGGCGAAGCTCGTCGCCGAGTCGCAGGAGCCGTCGCGGGCGGTGATTCACCTCCATGGGCCGGGCGTGTTCGGCTTCTTGAGCGGCGAGAAGGGCACGCACCGGCGCATCGACGACGACGTGCGCTTGTCGGCGTACGTGCGGCTCTATCGGCCCTCGGCGGCTGCGGTCGACGTGCCCGAGACGCTCACGCTCGACGCGAAGGAAGTGAAGCGTCGCGCGGGCCGCTTCGTGGAGCGGGTCGGCACCGAGGTCTCGGCGCGCGATGAGCGCACGGGGCGCGAGGTGACGCTGGCCGGCTCGCTCGGGGTGCTCGAGCTCAAGTCGATGACGGTGACGGTGCTCGAGGGCGCGGGCGAAGGCGGCGCCGAAGTGCGGCGCTACTTCGTCGGCAAGTCGCCGCGCGTGGAAGACCCCCGCACGGGTGAAGGGTCTCCCCGCGTGAAAGACGTGATGCGCGGCGAAATCGACCACTTCATCGCCGCGTGGATTACGCGGCCGCCCGACTCCGTCGACGCCTGATCTCCGTCCAGGCCAATCTCCCTCTCCCTGCGTCAGCGGGGAGAGGGTCGGGGTGAGGGGCCGAGCGCTCAACGCCCAGAGGGAAAACGGTCAGCAGACGCAGTCGAGGCCGCTCAGGAACTGGCCGCGCGAACTGGACCGAGGTTGTTGCTCCGACAGCGTGGGCAGAGCAACCAACCTCCCTCCTGACGACGGCAGAGCGGGCGTGCTCCGGGTCGCCAGGCCGCGCGACCTCGACCTCGGTTGTTGCTCCGACAGCGTGGGGGGGCAGAGCGACCAACCTCCCGCCCTCCGGCAGCTGCATCGCCCTGGTCTGCAGGGCAGGGAACGCGCCTCGAGTCAGCCCTGGCGACGGCGGGGCGAGGGTACTTTGACCCCTGCGGCAAACATGACCCGCGCATCGGCGGAAATTTCCGTGTGCTTTCGCTGATCCGCGCGAGGTACGCGGCATGCTTCGCCACAGCGCATGAAGCCGACCTTCCTCGTGTGCGTGTTGAGCGCCGTGGTCTCAGCCGCGCCAGCGAAGCCCGCGGCGGTGCAGGTGTGCCTCGAGCTCCCGGCGGGCACCCCGCTGTTCTCAGGTGAAGCGAAGCGCTTCTACCGACCGCTCTCGGCGAACCAGTGGGTGCTCGACTTCGACGTGCAGCTCGACGGAGAGACGCCCGAGCGCCTCACGCGCGTGAACGACACGTGCTTCCGTGCGTGGTTGCCGCCGCGACCGCTCAAGTCCATCGCGTTGAACTTTGACCGGGTGCCGATGAACTTCGTCGCCGAGCCGCACGCGGTCGACCTGAAGTTGAAGGCCGACCTGTGGTTCGACGCGGGCAAAGTGTCGGTGGCGCAGCAGCCGTTCTCGGTCGCGCAGAAGAAGTCGCCGGGCGCCATCACGTTCGAGCGGGTCACCTCTGCAGGCGCAGTGACGGAGTCTCCCGCTGCGTTACCGATGGGCTCGTACGTCGTGACCTACGTTCCCCCGCCGCCGAGCAAGCAGGAATGCACGACCACGGTCGAGGTCGTGGCCATGGGCACCATCACGAAGGAAACGAGGCCCGCGCTCTTCGCGGAATTGGTCGAGCACTACTCCGCCACCGTGTTGCCCTCGGCGCTGCGGAAGCTCTCGGTGGCGTGCGCGCCGTGGGAAGAAGCCGTGGTCGAGGTGCTGATGCTCGACGGCGTGTTCGTGCGGCCGCTCAATCCGAAGGTGAGCACCCGCGTCATTCCCACGAAGGCGCCGCGCTACGAGCTGCGCCTCGACGGCCAGACCCATGACCTTTCGCAGCCCGTGAAAGTGACAGTCGGTTCGGGGCAGCGGCTCGAGGTCATCGACTCCACCGTGGCAGACACGACGATGGAAACGCCCGCCGTTTCCTCCCGGTGATCAGCGGGCTGGATCCCGGCTGGATGGAGGGCTCACGTGCTCCGACCACTCGCTTTCTGCGACAGGTGTCCGCGATCGCGGTCGGTCAGCTAGTGCAACTGATCAGAAGGTCGGGGGCACGAACGCTGCGTAGCGCAGCTCCTCGACGCGCTTGAACGCGGCGAGCTGTTCATCGGTCACGCGGCTCATGGGGTCTGAGATGCGCGCGCGGGCGTACCTGAGAATCGGCTCGTTCCCTGAGTCGGGGAACACGGCGCGCAACGCCTCGAGCCGCGCCAGCATCTCGTCGACGGTGGCCTCCGCTTCGGAGACGCCCAGCTCCTTCGCGACGAGCCGGCGCCCCAGCGCGCAGACGAACGCGCGACAGCCCTGCGGCCGTTGCTCGTAGATGCTGCAGCACTTCCCCTCGAGCTTTCCGCAGGGCAGAAGCATCACCTCGCGTTTGCGGTTCTCACCACAGGGCAGACCCAGCGCCTCGAGGCGTTCCCGCTCGGTGGCTTGAATCTCCACGTGGCGAAACAACGTCCCGTCGCAGCACAACCCGCAGCGCAGGCAGAGCGCAGAGAGCATCTGCGCAATCTACAGGAGTCACCTCATGCAGCCGACCCTCTTCACCATTCCCGCTCCAGCCCCGGGCGGCTGTCGACCATGGCGCGACCCCGCGGCGGTGACTGGCTCGAAGACGAGCTCACCGCACTCGCGCGTGAGGTCGAGGTGCTGGTCTCGCTGATCAACTTTCGCGACCTGTCATCTGAACTGATGCGTGACCCGCCAGTTGTGCCCCGGTGCGTCATCGGATCACCCTTGAACTGCTCTGGGCCGCATGCGAGCAACCGCCGCCATGGCCCTGACCACACACCTCACTTCCAACACACATCTCCTCGGCTGGGTCGAGGAGATGGCGGCGATGTGCCAACCCGACCAGGTCGTCTTCTGCGATGGCTCGGAGGCCGAGACCAGGCGCCTCACCGAGTACGCCGTCAGCAAGGGCATCTTGATCCCGCTGAACGAGAAGAAGCACCCGGGCAGCTACCTGCACCGCAGCAACCCCAACGACGTCGCGCGCGTCGAGCACCTCACCTTCATCTGCACCCCCACGAAGGGCGCGGCGGGCCCCACCAACAACTGGATGGCGCCCGACGAGGCGTACACCAAGCTCAAGGGGCTCTTCGCCGGTGCGATGAAGGGCCGCACGATGTACGTGGTGCCGTACTGCATGGGCCCGCTCGGCAGCGAGCACTCGAAGATTGGCATCGAGCTGACCGATTCCGTCTACGTGGCGCTCAACATGGGCATCATGACGCGCATGGGCAAGGCCGCGCTCGACATGCTCGGCGCGAAGAACGACTTCAACCGCGGCCTGCACTGCACCGGTGACCTGAACCCCGAGCGCCGCTACATCTGCCACTTCCCCCAGGACAACGCGATCTGGAGCTTCGGCTCGGGCTACGGCGGCAACGCGCTGCTCGGAAAGAAGTGTCTCGCGCTGCGCATCGGCAGCTACCTCGGCAAGAACGAGGGCTGGCTGGCCGAGCACATGCTCATCCTCGGTGTGGAAGACCCCGACGGAAACAAGACCTACGTCGCGGCCGCGTTCCCCTCGGCGTGCGGCAAGACCAACTTCGCGATGATGATTCCGCCCAAGCGCTTCAACGGCTGGCGCGTGTACACCGTGGGCGACGACATCGCGTGGCTGCGCGTCGGTGAAGACGGGCGGCTGTGGGCGGTGAACCCGGAGAACGGCTACTTCGGCGTCGCGCCCGGCACGAACATGAAGTCGAACCCCAACGCGATGATGACCATCGCGAAGAACACCATCTTCACGAACGTCGCCGTCACGAAGAATGGCGAGGTGTGGTGGGAAGGGCTCGACGGCGAGGTGCCCGAAGAGCTCACCGACTGGAAGGGCCAGCCCTGGAAGAAGGGCAGCACCGAGAAGGCCGCGCACCCGAACTCGCGCTTCACCGCGCCCGCCGCGAACAACCCGATTCTCTCGGCGCACGTGAACGACCCGCGGGGCGTGCCCATCAGCGCCATCATCTTCGGTGGCCGCCGCTCGACGACGATTCCCCTCGTGATGCAGAGCTTCAACTGGGCGCACGGCGTGTACCTGGGCTCGACGATGGCCAGCGAGACCACTGCCGCCGCGACGGGCGCGCAGGGTGTGGTGCGCCGCGACCCGATGGCGATGCTGCCCTTCGCTGGCTACAACGTGGCCGAGTACTTCCAGCACTGGCTCAACATGCAGAAGCGGGTGCCGTACCCCCCGAAAATCTTCATGGTGAACTGGTTCCGCAAGAGCGCCGAAGGCAAGTTCCTCTGGCCCGGCTACGGCGACAACATGCGCGTGCTGAAGTGGATCATCGACCGCGCGCACGGAAAGGTCGGCGCGCAGGAATCGCTCTTCGGCTGGGTGCCCAAGCAGGGCCACATCGACCTCTCGGGCCTCGACATCGCGCCTGAGACCGTCGACGCCGCGACCCACATCGACGAGGGCGAGTGGAAGACCGAGCTCGAGAGCCAGAAGCAGTTCTTCGACCAGTTCGGCGACAAGATGCCCAAGACGCTCGAGCTGATCCGCCAGGAGCTGCTCTCGCGCCTCAGCTGACTGCGTCACGGTTGCGTTTCAGCTCTGTATCAGTCTGGTGACGGGCGTCACGTGATGGTGTCAACTCAGGGCTCTGGTTCGAGGAGCCCTGATGCCCCGCATCTCTGGTTGGAACGCAACAACCCCGAAGCGCCCTGCCCCTGAAGCGGGCGCAGCGAAGTTCGAGTTGAGCAACAGCTTCAAGACGCGCATGCCCGAGGCGTCCGATGTCACGGCGTTGCCCGGCGGTCGGTTCCTCGTGGTGGGCGACCGGCGCGATAAGGCGTTCATCGTCGAGGCCGATGGCAAGCAGCGCAAGCTCGACCTGCCCGGCCTGAAGAACGGCAACTCGCAGCTCGAAGGCGTGGCCTACGACCCGGTGCGACACCACCTCTTTGTGGCCCGCGAGGAGGCGCGTGAGCTGCTGCGCTACGAGTGGAACCCCGACAAAGACAAGCCGGCGGTGCTCGAGAAGCGCTTCGACTTCGAAAGCAGGAAGGGCCCCACCAACAAGGGCGTCGAAGGGCTGACCTACGTCGGAGCTGAGGTGTCTCCGACCGGCAAGCCCCAGCTGCTGGTCGCGAAGGAAGGCAACCCGCGCGAACTCTTCCTCTACGACGACGGCGGTGGCGGCAAGCCCCTGCCCATCAAGCTGGAGCGCGAGGTCACCGCGGTGTGCCGCGACTTCTCGGCGGTGACCATCGACCCCCGAACCGGCAACGCCTTCATCTCGTCAGACGAGTCGGCCACCGTCGCCCAGGTGAAGCTGGTGCGCGACGGCGAGAAGATCATCGGCAAGCTGGTGCAGTCGTTCCCGCTGCGCGACGAGAAGGGCAAGGCCCTCGAACGTGTCGAGGGCCTCACCTTCAACGACCGGGGCGACCTCTTCGTGCTCACCGAGAACGACGGCAAGCTGCGGCAGCTCAGCCGCAAGTAGTCATTCGAACGCCAGGCCGCGGAACACCGTGCCGGCAGGGGCGGTGAGAAGCACGCTCGCCTCGGGCAACCCTCCGTCTGCCATCAGCCCCTCGTCGACCCACTGGTAGAGGCTGCCGTTCGCGCCGCTGCAGAGCACCACCGCGCCGAGCGGCGTCGGCTTCGCGGCGACGCCGATGCACAACGTGGCGGCCGAAGGCGTACGGAGGAACGCGGTCTCGGCCCATGCGGGCGAGCTGCCCAGCGCAAAACGCCGCACGCCACCCGTCATGGTGTCGGCGACGTAGAGCCGATCGGGCCCCATCGGCGAGCTCACGTCGAGCAGCACGAAGTCGCCGTTGGTGGTCGAGGTCACGCCCGCCAGCGGAGCCGTGATGGCCGTCGTCGCCACCGGGAGGCCCTGCCCCACCGCGAAGACCCGGGGAACACCGGCGCCCGCGTCGACTGCCGTCGAAGCATAGAGCTGACCCTGGAAGACCTTCACGGCGCGAATGTTGAGCACCCCCGACGCGACGTCGACTGACGTGCTCGAGCCCAGCGGCGCGTAGCGCACACCCGCCGCGGTGGCCGCGGTGCCGGCCAGCCAGAAGCCGGTGCCGTCCGAAGTGGCTGCGGCGCGCACGTTGTTGGCCGCGTAGGCATCGGTGAAGGCAGTCGACGTGTCGACACCACCATCGGCCGACACGCGCGCCACCACCCGCGCGACGCCGCTTGCCGAGCCGACGCTGGCGAGCCCGGGCGCGACCGCGTAGCCCGCGAGCGTCCACTGGGTGCCGGTCGACGCGAGCAGCCCTTCCGAGGTCGCGCTGCCCGAGACTGCGAATGCACGCTGCGGCAGGGCGTCGGCGGTCGGCAACGGCACGGAGCGAAGCAACGCGCCCGTGCTGAGGAGCCGCCACTCGAGCTGCACGGGTGCAGACGCGTTCGACAACGAGCCTCCGTCAGCGGCCGGGCCCACGCGAACGACGACGAACGTCTGCGTGCCACCGTCGGTCACCGAGCCAGCGTCCGTCGCAGAGCCAGCGTCCGTCACCGAGCCAGCGTCCGTCACCGGGCCACCGTCGACGGAGCTGCCCGCGTCGGTCGCGCCGGCATCGGCGAGCCCTGCGTCGACGCCGCCATCGACGAGCGCGAGGCGGTTGGGCAGGCCCGGCGTGCGAGCCGTCTCGACGAACGAGCCCGTGCCGTCGGGGAGGCGCCCCGTGCTCCGCAAGGCATTGTGTGCATTCCCCGGGATGTCGTGACGGAACAGCACCGCGCCGGCGCTGTCGACGAGGAAGATGGAATCGCCGTTCCCCGCAGACAGGCCCCACGTCACGTTGAAGCACGAGGTGACGAGCGGGTCTCCGCAGGCAGTCGATGGGCCAGCCATGGCACCTTCGATGAAAGCCAGCAGCGCACCGGGCGCGAGCGTCGTTCCCGCAGGGAGCGTGAACGCGGCCGACAGTCGCGGCCCCATCGTCGCGTCGTCGCGGTCCGCCAGGCGAAGGCCAGACAGGTCGATCGCCGTCGCGCCGGTGTTCATCAGCTCGACGAAGTCACCGTCACTCGTCGCGGCTTCATTGACGACGAGCGTCAGGGTGCTGCCACCCCCGCCTCCGCCAGTCGCCGAGCCACCACCTGTGGTGCCACCACCAGTGCCCCCTCCGCCGCCGCCGGTCGAGGCGTTGCCGCAGGTCCCCAGCTGACACACCTGAGTGCCCTGACAGGCCACACACGCGCGGGCACCGGCGCCGCAGGCCGACGTGGCCGTGCCGGGCAGACACTGCCCATCGGCGCCGCAACAGCCGGTGGCGCACGAGCTGGCGTCACAGGTGGGCCGGGTGCCGCAGGCCGCGAGCGTTCCAGCGAAGAAGAGACAACAGGTCAGGGCACGAAGACGGTTCATCGGGTGTTCTCCAGGTGAGCTTCAAGCGGGGGAGGCCAGCGAAAGCGCGCGACGAGACGGAGCTCGTGGGCATCGAAGCCGGGCAGGGCCGCGCGGGCGTCACCGAGCCCCAGCGTGCGCACCCACGCCACGAGCGCCTCGACGAAGGCCACGCGCCCGCCGACGGCGAGCGTCGACTCGAAGGTGGCGTCGTCACGGCCCAGCGAGCGGTTGAAGTACTGAAGCCGCCCGGCGACGAGCAGGTGCTCGAAGAGCGTCGCGCGCGCAAAGGCCTGCACCAGCACGCCCTCGCGCGTGGGGTCGAGCAGGAAGCCGCGCGCATAGAAGGCGCTGGCGCCGACGCCCAACCACGAGGTGGTCCACTGGGCGCCGCCGCCGAGGCGCTGCGTGGGAATGGCGGGGAGCCCGCTGCTGCCGAAGGCCGCGGTGCCCACCACCTCGAGCGGTCGAAGCGCGGCGAGCGGGGCGAGCGGCCGCACGAGCGCGGTGAGCTCGACGTTCTTCCCGTCGTTGAGCTCGCGCGAGGTGTAGCCCTCGCCATTGGTGACGGCCGCGCCGACCCAGCCCAGCTGCGCCGGCAGCTCCACCTTGAGCCAGCCGCCGAGGTCTGCGGCGGCGACGAGCCGTTCCTTCTCGAGGCCATCGGCGGTCAGCTCCCGCAGGCGGAAGCCGCGCTCGAGCTCGGGGATGAGCAGCGTGGGGACCATGCCCAGCCGCGCCTCGAGGAAGCGCCAGCGGTAGCCAGCCCACGCTTCGCGCAGCCGAATCACCACGCTGTCGCCTGAGACGCCCACCAGCGCGCCGCCCGCCGTGGCGTACGCACCTTCCAACAACACGCTCGCGCTCGCGCCCAGCCAGGTCGCGTCGACACCGACCTGCACACGCGGCACCGAGAAGGTGGTGAGGGGCGCGCCTTCCGACGGGAAGCGCCCGGCGAACTCGCTGAAGCCGTCCAGCCGCGGCGTGAAGGTGGGCGCGGGGAGATCCAGCCCGGCATCGGCGACGAGCGGCTCGACGACATCAGGTGCGCCGCCATCGACTGAGGCGAGCTGCGCGAGGACGAGAGCGAGAGGCCAGCTCATGGAGCCATTCCCCGGAGGCCGAGGTGCGCCGCCATCGGCAAAGACGAGCTGCGCGCGGAAATTGCGAGAGACCAGCTCATGGAGCCACTCCGAAGAGGTCGGCGAGCACCGCAGAGGGTGCGTCGGGCGGCGGCGTGACGACGCCCAGGGTGGGGCCGAGCGCGGTGAGAGCGCGGCCGAAGCGCTCGAAGTCGAGCAGCACGCCCTGCGCCTCGGCGTCGGCAAAGGCGGCCTGCTCGTCGGCGAAGGCCTCAGGGTCACGCGCCAGCTGCGCGACCACGGAACGAACGGTCGCGGCTTCGCTGCGGGAATGGGCGCGCGCGAGCAACGCACCGAGCACCTGTGCCAGCTTCGTCAGCTCGGCCTCGGTGCCTCTCGAGTCGACCCAGCGGCTCACGCGCACGCCTTTTTGTGCCTCGGACTCGGTCCGCACCTGCACCGGGAGGCCGCGCCACGTCGTGGTGAACCACCGCGGATCTGCGTCAGGAATCGCCCACACCCGACGGCAGGCCCCCTCGACGCGGCCAGGCGTGTCGGCGGCGACGAAGGTCGGGCGGTACCAGCCGGCCAGCGGCGATTCGGCGAGCTCCTTCACCTCGACGACGAGCTCGGCCCCGGGCGCGTCGCCCTCGAGCAGCAGCAGGTAGCGGACGCGCGGCCAGCTCGCGACGCCTGAGCCGAACTGGCGAACCCGGTCGAGCACCCGGCGGCCCAGAGGCGCGACGACGGCGTCGAGCGAGGGCACGAGGGCAGGTGCCACGTCAGACAGCACGGCGGTCGGCTCGGCCGGGTCGAGCACGCCCCGCAGCAGGCGCCTGGGCACCGCGGCGCCCTCGGCATCGACGGTGGTGCTCAGGTTCTCGAGCTCCGCGCGCGCCGCAAGGTCACGACGGCCGCGGCGGAAGAGGTCTTGCACGATGAGCGCGCCCTGGTCGTCGACGAGACGGCGCGGCTCGGCCCCGTCGGCCAACGCGCGGAGCTCGGTCACGTAGGCAGCCGCCCCCGCACGTGCGATGCCCGACGCGTCGGCGGCGGGAACCTTCAGCCGCGCGCCGAGCGCGAGCCCCGCCAGCAGCCGGCGCACGTCGAAGAGGTACGGCACCCGGTCGGCGCTGTCGAAGTCGTTGAACTCGAGCGCGAGCTGCTGCTGGCGGTCGACGAGGAGTCCGACGTTCTCCGGGTGCGGGTCACCCAACCCCAACACCGGCTGCGTCTGCGACAGAAAGCCGCTGCGTGACGCGCGACCCGCTTCCCAGTCTGCGCGGAAGAGCGCGAGGCTCCCGCGGAAGAACGAATACGGGTCGCCCGCCATGCGCTGGTACTTCCCCGCAGCGAGGGTGGGCCGGGCGCGAATGAGCACTTCGTCGGCCCTCGCGATGGCCTGCACCACGGCGGCTTGCCGCCCGTCTTCGAGGGGCGGAGCACACGAACACAGCACCACCAGGAGACCCGGCCACCGCATGCGCGCGCGTCTACACAACTGGCTGCGGGCCCGGCGCACGACGACAGTGCGTCGCCTACAGTTTGCTTTCGTGTGACACGTTCGTCACAGAGCGGACGACTGCCGCCTCCAGCGAGAAGAGTTCACTTCACAGGGCGCGCAGCGTCGAGGACGACCGGGTTCACGCCCATGCCCACGTTCTTGTCGAGCGCGATGGTGCCTTCCATCACCACGCTCTGGCCCGCCGTCACGGGCTCGGCGCTGATGGCGAGCAGGTCATCGCTCTTGTCGCCCGCGCTGCCCGTACCGTCCTTCAAGTGCACGTAGTGGAGCCCCTGCACCGCGTTGACCCGGTCGACCTTCGCGGTCACCCGCACCGCGCGACCACCGAGCAGCGCCCGCTCGGTAAACACATCGACGACGCGCAGCACGAGCGCCCCCTTGCCCTGCACCGCGTCGAGCGCGCCCTTCACGACCGGGTCTGCGGGCGCGGGCACCATCGGCTGCGCGGTGGGCACTGGCTGCTTCACCACCGGCGCCGCGCCGTCGAGCGTGGCGAACCACAGCCGCGCGAAGGTGCGCCCCGTCGAGGGGCTGGTGAAGTTCTCCATCTCGTTCTGCAATTGCAGGCCGACCTCAGCCCCCACCTGCAGCGTCGGCGCCGAATCGACCGCGGCCCACTCGCCCGACTCGAGGCGCAGGTAGGTGTACTGCGGCACCTGAATCACCTCGGCCACGCGGCCCTTGAGGGCATCAGCAGGCTGGCCGGGAGACGGGGCAGCAGTCGGCACGGGCACGGGCCGACTCACCTCGGTCGGCAGAGGGCTCGGGCCCCCGCTCGAGGACGTCATCAAGACGCTCGCGCGCCCAACCACCACACCCACGACGAACAACACCACTCCGGTGAGAACGGATTTCTGCATGGCGCACAGGTAGCCGATGCGCCCCGCCCTGTCTGCTCCGGTGGCCCATTCTGATGGCAGGCTCACTGAAATGTGAGGGGTCGGGTTGCCCGAGGTCTGCACCTTTTCAGGAGAAGGCCGATTTGGGCGACGAGTTCAGCGCCTCCGTCAGACAACTCAACGGACTCACGGCCTCGGCTTTCACCGCCGTGATGAAGCGCATCCTGGTGGTGCACACCGTGAACTCCGCGATGGAGCGCCGCAAGTCGGCCCTCGAGAGCCAGCTCGCGGCGACCCGCGAAGCGCTGCAACGCCGCGGCAACTGAGCCACGCGTCGCTTGCGCGGCTCGACGTTCCAGTCGAGTCTTGAACCCGTATGGCGCCTCCTCTGCGACGTCCTCCTGCTGCTCCCGCCGCCGCTGGTGCACCGAAGAAGAAGCCGCCTGAGCAGTTCATCGGCAACGACTCGGCGACGATGATGGCGGAAGAGACGTTCGACGAGTTCGAAGCACGCATGCGTGAGAGCTCATCGACCAACACCACGCCCGCTCTCGAGGAACGCGACGACGACGAGCCGCGGGAGACTGCCGTGGGGCGCCGCCCGCTCGACCGCTTCGGCGTGGAGTGGGACTACGTCACCCACGAGGGTATGGGCTTCAACGACGACGACGATGAAGACGCGATGTCGTTCGAGAAGAACGGCAAGACGTACTTCAAGCCCGACTGGGGCCCGCTCCGCCCGAAGGAATACGTGAAGTACTGGAAGACGAACTTCGGCCTCGAAGCGGCGATGGCCAACGACGACGAAGACGAATACGCCGCCGCGCTCGAGCAGCACGGCTTCCGCAACAGGAACCACTGGAAGCGGGTGCAGGCGACCTTCTTGAGCCACTACGCGAAGGATCCCGAGTTCACCAACGCCGCGATGGTGGCCCGCCAGGAGGGCACCCGCGACGCGATGAAGCAGGCCGTGAAGCCGGGGATGCTCGACCCCATCGAGGGGGTGTCGTTGCAGGTCTACGCGAGCATCGCGGCGCAGCAGATGTCGGTGCAGGGCGCGGCGTTCGTGAAGCTGCTCGCGAAGCACAAGCTCGACGAGGCGAAGTTCGCGCGCGTGTCGGAGGCATGGTTGGCGCGCATGTCCGACCAGTCGGACCCCATGGCGGCCGCGGCCATCGCCACCGAGTACGGCAAGGCGTTTGCGGGAGCGGGCGTCGGGCAGTACGGCGCGAGCGCGGCCGAGGCCTCGTCGTCGTTGGGCATCAACGACAAGGTCGGCGCGAAGAACACGAAGGGCGGCGCGGGCTCGATGAGCTTCGAGAAGTACGTCGAGGTGATGACCGCGCAGTCGTGCTGGGCGACGCAGGGCCACGACGTGAACCAGATGTTGAAGAAGGTCTTCAACCTCACCGCCATCGACTGGTCGAACGCCTCGGCCTACTGGTCACAGAAGATGTCGACCGACATCAAGCTCGTCAGCGAGCAGTTCCCGGTGCTGCAGGCGAAGTACACCGCGAAGTACTCGGCAGGCGTCGAAGACCCCGACGCCGACCTCGACGTCTGACGACGCCCAGCGCGCGCAGCATTCCCTCGACCGAAGTCCCGAAGACGAGCCGCTCCCCCCATGCTCGACAGGAGCGCACAGGTGCGGGGTGACTGTGGTTGGCTCATGCGCATGTCTTCCGACGCGTTCCTCGCCGTGTGGACGGAGTTGACCCATCGCCTGTCAGCCGTGGTCGAGGGTGCGCTCGACGTCGAGCCGCCGGGCGGGCTGCCGGAAGGCTGGGCGAAGGTGGTGCGCGAACTCAAAGTGACCCCGCTCGGTGACGACGCGCGGCTCGCCGCGATGAAGGAACACAAGCAGACGAAGGGCGCTCCTCTCCCCGAGGTCGAGGCGTGCCTCGGCGCGTTGGCGCGCGTGGCGGAGCAGCAACTCGCGCCACTGCAGCGCGGGCTCAGCCGCGAGCAGGCCGACGCCGTTCGCGATGGGCTGCACCGCTTCACGCACGAGGCGCTGGCGCACTACCGGGCGCGCGCGACCGAGAAGAAGAAGATGTTCGGCGCGGCGAAGGCGCTGGCGAAGCAGCACCAGTATGGTCAGGGGCTCCACGCCACGTCGTACGTGCTGGGGTGCTCGACGTGCCACGCTCCACGGCTGGCGAGCGAGCTGCACTGCGCGTTCTGCGGCGGCACGCTGGAGGTCGTCTCGTGAGCGCCGACGCCGCGACGCGGTGGCGCACCTTCCTCGACAAGGTGCGCGTGCGGCTGCGGGAGATTCTGGCCGAGGCCGACGCGGGCTTCGACGAGCTGGTGGCGACCGAGGTGATTGACTCCGGCCCGGTCGCCGCCGCCGGGAACGAAGTGCGGGCGCGATTGTTTGCGCTGCGCGACAAGATTGACCCCGCGTGGGCGAAGCTGGAGAGCGAGCTCGAAGGGCAAGACGCCCTGCGCGACCTGGGGCGAGCGCTGGAAGATGAGATTTTCCGCGAGGCCGATGCGCTCGAGGTGCGGGTTCGCGAGAAGGTGGTCGCACGGCTCGAGGTGCTCGCCGCCGGAGAGCGACGAACGCGCAAGCTCACGTGCACCCGCTGCGGCGCCGCGCTCCCGGAGCCCGAGGTGCAGCACCGGACGGTGAACGTGAACTGCACGCATTGTCAGGCGGTGAACACGGTGAGACCCAGCCCCGCTTCGGCGAGGGTGGCGGCGATGAAGCCTCGGCGATGAAGTCGGCTCGAGGCGCTAGAACTCGACGCATGCGGCTCGTCGCGCTGGCCAGCGTCGTCTTCTTCCTCTCGTGCAGCAGGACCGGGACCACCGATGAGGCGCCGCTCGCCCGTGTGCGTGCCCTCGATGCAAAGGCGGTCGTCGGTCAGGTGTTTCGCTTCAGCGGCAGCGAGAGCAGCGACCCGCGCGATGAGCCGCTCACGTGGCGGTGGCGGTTGGCGTCGTCACCGCGGGGCAGCGACCCTCAACTCTCCGAGCTTACCGTCGACGGCCGCGTGGGCGTCGAGGTCGCGCTGGTGCCCGACACGCCAGGCCTCTACGTGCTCGAGTTGGTGGTGTTCGCGGGCTCGCGGACCAGCCAACCAGCCAATGGCTTCGTGATGGTCGTCGAGAACACCAACCGGCCGCCCGTCGCCGATGCAGGCCCTTCCCGCACCGAAGTCAGTGGCAGCCTCGTCACCCTCGATGGCAGCGGCAGCTCCGACCCGGATGGTGATGCGCTGCGCTTCGAGTGGTCGACCCTCTCGGTGCCAGAGCGCGCCCTCGTTCCGCCGACGCGACAGGACGTGCGCCTGCAGTTCGTCCCCTTCATTGAAGGTCTCTACCGATTCTCGTTGCGCGTCACTGACAGCCAGGGCGCGCTGGCCACCGCGCAGGTCGTCATCGAGGTTGTCGAGACGACCTTCCCCGATGCAGGCGGGGTCGATGCCGGGCTCGCCGACGCGGGGCTCCCCGACGCAGGCTTCCGCGATGCCGGCACGCCGCTCGATGGAGGGGGACTCAACCCGGTCGACATCTACATCGCCGGCACGCTGAGCGAAGCCGCCTGCTATCGCGATGCGCTCGCGCTCGTCTCGGCACCCAACGAGGCCTCGGTCGGCTTTGACTGCTACTTCGACGAGCGCGGGGCGAAGATACGGCCCACCGACGGGCGGCTGCTCTACACGAACACCTTCGAGGACGTGCTGCGCGAGTACCACTGCGACGAGTGCGTCTACCGTGGTTCGTACCCGGCCAACGTGCTCGGCAACGACACGGTGGTGCCGACGCCCTGCCCCAACTCGACCGACCGGCTCATTCAGTTCGAGATCAGCGCAGACGGCGAGGTGTTCCACCGCTGTTCGGGCTCCGCGGCGGTGTGGCGTGACAACCAGGGCGTCGGCTTCAACACCGGCACCGCCAACGTCATCGCGTTCGGCGCCGGAGGGTGGACGTTCACCGAGTCGCGCCTCATCAACAACCGCACCAACACCAGCCTGCCCATCACGGGGCTGCGGTCCTTCTTCGCCGCTGAGGTGGTCGCGGTGCGGTGGCGGCCTCCCGACGCGTGGATGCTGGTGCTCGCCAACAACCCGTCGCCCCCCGAGCTGTGGCTGGTGAACATCACCGGCGCCGCGCAGCTGGTGGGCACGTACCCTCCGCCGCCTCCGCAGACGACGGCGGGCTTCGGCTCGGAGCTCGACGGCACCGGGCGGCTGTTTCAGATTGGCTCAGACACCACGGCCAGCTTCACCGACATCATCGTCCGCCGCGAGGTGGGTGGCGTTTCGACGGTCGTCTACACCGAGGCGAGCAACCCGCTGGTGAAGCTGCACATCTCCGACCTCGTCACCGGGCCATGATCAACGCGGGCTGAGCTCGCCCGAGAGCGACAGCGGCAACCCCATCGGCGCAGCGTTGCAGTCGGGAAAGCGGGCCTCGAGCTCGAGCCCCTTCTCTCCGTGCTTCGCGCTGCCGGAGATGCGCCGACACGTCGCCTGCGTGCGCAGGTTGCCGCTGAACGCCGGAAACGAGCAGCGCGAGTCGGTGAAGGTGAAGACGCCGCCGGCCAGCGAGCCGTAGAGGTCGCACGCCACGCTCGCGTCAGACGGGTCTTCCACGTGCAGCGTGGTGCCGCCCACCGTGTTCGGCTTCGCAGAGACCTTGAGCGACAGCGGGCCCTCGAGCTGCAGGCCCAGCTTGCGCAACGCCATCGCGCTCACGGCGTCTTTCGTCTTCGCCCGCGCGGTGACTCGCGCCGAGAGCCCTTCGAATTCCCAGCCCGGTCCGGCGCCGCCATCGGCGCCGAGCACGAGCGTCAGGGCGAGCAGCACCCTCACCGCTCACTCACTCCACGGGAATCTTCGAGGCCGAGCGCGCCGTGCCCTCGGAATCGAGGCCCAGCGAGACGACGAACGGCTTGTTCTGCGCGTCGCGCATGTTGATGACCAGCCGGCTGCCGGGAGAGGTCCACGTGCCCCACTGGTGCTCCGCAGGGTCGACGGTGCCCAGTACGCCGAGCCGCGTGGCGAGGTTCTGCAGCGCGTCTTTGTCGAGGCTGCCGCTGATGACGAGGTTGTCGGGCACGATGAGCGCCTCGGTCGCGCGCTTCGGCGTGGCGCTGGCCAGTGCGTCGAGGCCCGGCGTGGTCTGCACCTTCTGCAGAATCGCCTCGAAGGTGGTGGCGACGAACTCGTCGGGGTCGCCGCTGGTGGTCATCAACTGCTCGAGCGGCAAGCCCAGCCCGTAGCGGTTCTGGAAGAGCTTGTTCTGCACGGCGTCGGACTCGACCTTGTTGCTGCTCCACGAGTTCGAGCCTTCCTGGTGCTTGATGCGCTCGAGGAACGACAGCGAGAGCGCGGTGCTCTTGTCAGACGAAAGGCCGGACTGGGCGGCGACGAACTGCCCGGCCTCGAGGGCGAGCATGCGGCCCAGCGCCTTCGCCGGCGCGTGCGCGAAGTTCGAGTTCACCTGCACCTTGATCTTCCCGTTGGCCTGGTCGACCTCGAACTTGAACGCCTTCAGGTCGTTCGACTGACCCTCGAAGAAGCCCGCGGGCTGGAAGACCTCCGGGTTCCACGGCACGTTGTTGAGCAACCCCGGCGGGAGCTGCGCGTAACGCGCAAACAGGTTCAGCTGGTTCACCGCCGAGCTGGCAGCGGTGCCATCGAGCCCATCGAGCGGCGCGCCCGGGTCGAGCGGATCGTACCCACCCGAGCTGTCGACGCGCTTGGGGTACACGACGTTGAACATCGAGTCGCCGACGTCGCGCACACCGTCACGGTCGCGGTCGAGCTTCTCGACGAACACCGCGCGCTCGTTGGGGAAGAAGTAGTGCGTCTCGACGTCGTGCTCTTTGTACCACTGGATGTCGGTCTCGCTCATGCCGTCGGGGTGCGGCTCGAGCGTCTTCACCCACGCGTTGAACTCCTTCGCGTTCTTCTTCGCGACCGTCTTGTACTCGCTGCGGTTGTCGATGCCGTCGAGCATGTGGTTGAGCAGCGGCAGATCGTAGTTGTCGTCGCTCGCTTCACGCGTCGAGAACAGGTGCGAGTCGGGGAAGGCTCGCTTGATGGACTCGATGCTGCCCTCGCCGTAGCACTGCAGCAGCATCACCAGCTTGCCGTCGCCGGTGCCGCTGACGCCCTTGCTCAGCGCGTCTTCGACCCGCTTCCCGTACCCGGCGTGGCCTGCGTAGACGATCATGTCGACGCTCTCGTCACCTATCTTCTCGAACAGCGAGGGCGGCGCGTCATGGGTCGGCGCCTTGGGGATGATGACTTCCATCGCGGGCTTGCCGTCTTTGGCCTTGCGCGTGAGCGTCGTCGAGCCGTCGGCGTTCTCTTTGCGCTTGAAGCCCCGGTCCACGTACAACTGCACGTTGTCTTCGCGCGGCGAGCCGTCGTTGTCGGTGTAGTGGACGATGGTGACTTTGCCGTCCTTCATCCACTTGTCGTATGGCGGCTTCGACGGGTAGAGCGCCGACTCGGCGGTGCGGGTCTTGCCCAGCTCGCCCTTCTCGGCGCGAGACAGCGAGCTCTCGTAGACGAAGTCCTTGAGCGGGCGGTACGGCTCCTTCGCCACGCTGAACATCAGGCCGAGCGTGAGGGCGTCGCGCGTGTCGACGTCACCGAGCTGACCAGCGCGACGGGCTGCGGCTTCGATGACGCCCATCGCGGCCGCGCGACCCGAGCGGAACTCGAGCATCTCGCTGTCGTTGCGCGGCGTGCGCAGCAGCGTCGAGTACAGCTTCGCGGCCTGCGCCGACGCGGTCTTCAAGGTCTGCACGTCGTTCACCGCAGCGAAGGGCTGGTTGTCGGGCGCCTGGCTGACGGCGACCTTCACTGCGCGAATCTGCTCGCTGATGGACGTGGGCACCGCGCCCAACGCCAACATGCCGTCGGGCATCACCGACACGCGCGCCCCGCCGAGGTCACCCAGGTCGACCGCGCCGGGCAGCGGCGGCTGCGCCTTGATGGCTCTCGGGGCCTTCCCGTACACGTCGGTCGAGCGCGTATTCGCGGGCGTGAGCGGGGTCGGGCCCTCCGGCGTGGCAGGCGTCGTCGGAGCCACCGGACCGGTCGGCGTGGTGGTGGGAATCGAAGGCGTGCCGGGACGAAGCGGAGTGGGCATGGGGACGTGCTCTCTTCAGCGGGAACGACGGGGAAAGGGACGGGTCAGTCTGCCCCGACGGCGCCCAGTGCGCCAAGGGCAGAGGTGCTGATCTTCAGGCGCTCTTCGAACCATTCCAGCGCCTCAAAGCGGTTCTCACCGCCCAGGCCCGCCAGCGATGGGGGGAGCGCGTTGCGGGTGAGCACCACCTCGCCAGGGAATTGATCAGCGCGGCCCAGCTCCAAGGGGCTGGAACCGATCCACGCCGACTGTTTGAGCTCCAATCGGGGCGTGCGCGTCTTCGTGCCGGCGACGTCGATGGTGCTCGCCATCGGCGGGTCGACGACCGAGGTGTTCTCGACGAAGGTGCAACGGTCGACCACCGCCGAGGCGCCCTCTTTCAGACGCAGCGCGCCGCCACGCACCGCGCGGTTGCGCAAGAAGAGCGACTGCCGAACGGTGGCCTCGACGAGTTGATCGAGCAGCACCGCGCCTCCCGCGCGGCCGGTGTTCTCGACGAACCGGCAGTGGTCGATGAGCAACGAATCACCCCGCGCGTACAGAGCGCCGCCGCCGTGCGTGGGCGCCAGACACCGCTCGAACAAACAATCGCGCAGCGTGAGCGTGCCCTCGTGAAACGAGACCGCCGCCCCGGCGAGCGCCACCGCGTTGGTGAAGGTGAAGCCCTCGAGCACCACGTCGCGCGCGCGCACCGTGAGGATGGGCCCGCGGCTCAAGCCATCGAAGCGCGCGGTGCCGTGACCGACCAGCGTGATGGGCTTGTCGAGCGTGAGGCCGCCCGCCCAGGTGCCCGCAGGCACGTCGAGGCGCGCGCCGGGTGCCGCCGAGGCGATGGCCTGCTTCAGGTCGAAGCCCACGTCAGGCGGCCTGCAGGAGGAACAGGTCTTCGAACTTCTGCCGGTACTGGCGCAACGTGAGCTCGAACACGCCGTCGTTCACGCCGTCGCGCCCCGGCTCGGTGTTGCCGTACGGGTTGCGCACGGTGACGAACTTCTGGCCGTTCTCTTCGCGCACCCCGACGACTGAATACAGGTGCATGGGCACGTAGCCTGCTCCAGGCGCGGCGCCGGTGCCGGTCACCATCGCGCGGCCCTCGGCGTGCGCGGTCACGAGCAGGTCCCAGGTGGCCTTGCTGCTGAGCTCCTGAATCGGGTTGTAGAGCTCGGCCTCGGTGCCGGTGACGGCCAGCAGCGCGTCGCTCGCAAAGCCACCCAACGCGAGCTCTGAGTAGCCGCCCTTCCACGTGGCGTACGCCTTCTCGATGATGGCGGGCCACAGCTCGGTGCGGTCGCGGCCCTGGCCGTAGAGCAGCTCGCCGTCGGACTTCGCGGCCAGATCTGAATCGACACGCACCTCGACGGGCGTCGGTGGTCCGCGCTTCTGCTTCTCGAAGAAGCGCACGGTGAAGGTGCCGTCGCCGTGGTCGGTGATGGCCTCGGCGATGGCCTGCGGGTTGGCGGCCGCGAGCGCCGAGAGCGACGCGAGCAGGAAGCAGTCGCCCAGCTGGTTCTGGATGACGTCGTCGGCACCAATGCCGTCGACGTAGAGCTGCGCGCCGGCGGGCGTGACCAGGCTGATGACGCCCTTCGTGTCCCAGCTCAGGTTCGGGTCGGGCAACGCACCGCGAGAGAGCGGTGTGCCTCCATCGAGGAAGCGGGTGACGAGGGTCTTCGCGCCGGGCTCGAACGCATCGCCGCGGGTGGCGAGCAGGTCGGTGAGGGCGGTGCGCTCTTCAGGCGAGAGCGCGTCGTCGGCCTTGAGCTCTTTGATCAGCTCGTGCGCCTCTTCGGGCGTCACGCGGCTGTCTTTGAGGGTGCGGGTGAAGAGGCGGTCGATGCGAGGCATGCGAGGGCCCTCGACCTTGCCACAGCTGGCCCCGTCGCGTGTACCGCCGACCTCAGCGCCGGGAGACGGCAGGTCTCGCGCCATACACGGCGCAGCGGGCGGACCGGCATTCGAAGAGCCGGTCCCAGCCGCCGGTGCGCTCGAGGAGCTCGGCGTGGTGAGGGCCCACGGCGACGACGCGCACGCGGTGCGTGGCCAGGAAGTCGGTGAGCTCGTCGGCCGTCGAATGCAGCTTGAGCGAGTACACCGGGTAGCTCAGGTCTGGTGCCCAGAGCAGCCCGGGAAACTCGAAGTCGAGGTCGAAGGCGGCCGATTCCCCGCGCGCGATGCGGTGCCACACCTGCGGGTAGTCGGTGGGCTGCCCATGCGGGCCCACGGCCATGCGGCGCTCGTCGTCTCGCATCGACAGGTAGCGCTCGAGCGGCGGGCCTTCCCCGGTGAGCGCCGGGAACGACCTCGCGAGGTGCCAACCCATCACGCCCAGCACCACCACCGTCGCGCCCGCCATCGCCGGGCGAGGCCAGCGCGCCAGCTCGGCGAGACCGAGCGCCAGCAGCAACGCGGGGAAGGCCAGCACGTAGCGCGACAGCGAAGGGTCTGGTGAGAGCAGCGCGACGCCCAGCGCGAGCCCGAACGCGAGGTCGCGGCGGCGCACGAGCGTCAGGAGCGCGAGCGGCAAGAGCAGCAGCGGCAGCGCACCGAGGCCGCCCAGCTTCATGTCGAAGCCGGGCGCCGCGTCGAGCGCCAGCCACGAGACGCTCAGCCGCGCGAGGAGGCCTCCGCTGGCAGCGGGCAGCGCAGCACCCGCAGCGAGCAACTCGCTCACCTCGTGGGTGCCCGGCAGCGTCACCGGCCCGAGGTGCACGGCGACCGGCCACACCGGGTTCCCGTGGCGAACGAAGTTCACGAGGTATTGTTGAGCACCGAAGACGGCGGTCACCGCTGTGGCCCCCGCGAGCGCCCCCAGCTGACCCGCGCGCCACGCACGCACCAGTGCGATGCCCAGCACCACCACGGTCGCGCCCGGCGCCGAAGGCTTGCTGCCCAGAAAGAGGCCGAGGGCGAGACCGCCGAGCAACAGGCTGCGCGGCGAGCTGGGCGTGAGCACGAGAAAGAACAGCGCGCCCAGCAGCGTGGCCGCGGTGCCGACGTCGACGTAGTTGGTGGGCAGCTGCAGGAAGACGACGGGCAGCGTGAGCCACGCCGCGCCTGACAGCAACGAGAGCGCGCGTCGGGCCCGGGCAGACACGCTCGTCACCGGCTCGAGCGCGGTGCGGGTGGTGGCCATGGTGAGCACGGCGCCCGCGAGCCCGTACGGGACCTGCGCAAGGTCGACGAGGCGGTCGTCAGGCAGCATCGCCCGCAGCCAGATCATGCCCAGCTCGATGTTGTGGGGGTACGTCGTGATGTAGCGGAGGTCGGGCGGCACATCGGCGAAGCCGCCGCTCTGGAGCACGAAGTTCACGTACGGCAGGTGGTAGCCCTGCGAGTCCCAGTGCCAGACGGGGAGGAGCCGCGCGGCAAACGCAGCAGCGGCGAGCGTCGCGACCACGGCCAGCACCGCCCACGGCGCGGAGCGCACCGCGAGCCACCACGACGCCTCGCGGGGGCTGGCGTCTCGTGTCCACAGCAACAACGCGGAGGTGAGCAGGAAGAGCGAGCCCAGCAGCGCGCTGCGCGACAGCAGGCCCACCTCACCGAGCAGGCCGACCGACACCTGCACCCAGGCCATGGCCAGCACACACGTGGCGGCGAGGTGCGTCGCGCGCGGCGCGGTGGGGAGGAACCAGCGCGCGAGCCGATGCGCGCAGAACACCAGCAGGGGAACCGCGATGGGGAGCCAGCCCCAGACCTTGACCTCGTCGAGCAGCATGGGCGCGCACTTCGCTCGCCGGGGTCGATGCGCTCAAGAAACGAGTCGGCGTCAGAAAGATCACCATCTCGTGACGTGCGCACGCAGTGACGTGGCCGACACCACAACGGCGAGCAAACGTTGCGAGCCTCGAAATCGCGAACGCGTATTCAGCTTTCCCGACATGAGCATCCTCCCCCTGGTCTCGATGTTGACGCTCGCGCAGCTCGGCGCGCCGACGCGCAACGTCGTGGTGGTGACCATCGACGGGCTGCGGCCCAGCGAGCTGTTCACCGGCGGCGCGCGCGAGCTGATGCGCGGCGTGGAAGACGAAGCGGGGCTGGTCTCGAAGTACTGGCGCGAAGAGCCGCTGGCGCGCCGCACGGCGCTGATGCCCTTCGTGTGGAGCGTCGTGGCGCGCGAGGGCCAGGTGTTCGGCAACGCGGCGCTCGGCAGCCCGATGCGCGTACAGAACGAGCAGCGCTGCAGCTACCCCGGCTACAACGAGCTGCTCACCGGCTGGGCCGACCCGCGCATCACGGGCAACGCGGCCCCCGCGAACCCCAACGTGACGGTGCTCGAGTGGCTGGCGCAGCAGGAGACCATCGACGGGCGCGTGCAGGTGTTCGCGACGTGGGAGACGTTCTTCCGAATCCTCAACGTGGAGCGCTCGGGGCTCGACGTGCGGGCGGGCTGGCGTCCTCCCTTCGCCCACGAGCGGGTGCGCACCCCGGCGCGCGACACCCTCGACGCCGTGTTCCGCAGCACCACGCCGTTGTTCGGCGGCAACGCGCTCGACGCCATCACCTTCGCCGCGCTGAGGGAGGCGCTGCGCACCGACCGGCCGCGCGTGCTCTTCCTCGGGCTGGGGGAGACCGACGAGTGGGCGCACCAGGGGCGGTACGACCTGCTGTTGGAATCGGCGCACCGGTCAGACGCGCTCATCGCCGAGCTGTGGGCGTTGCTGCAGGAGCTCCCGGAGTACCGGGGCACGACGACGTTGCTCATCACCACCGACCACGGTCGAGGGGTGGGGTCTCGAGATTGGCAGCACCACGGGTCCGACGTCGCTGGCTCGGACAACGTGTGGCTGGCCGCGATGGGCCCGGGGATCGCCGCGCTGGGGGAGCGCGCCGGGGTGTCGAGTTCGCAAGGTCAGGTCGCGGCCACGGTCGCTGCGGCGCTGGGCTTCGACTGGAACACCGCGATGCCCCGGGCCGCGCGGCCCCTGCGCTTCGCGCCCTGAGTCGCGTCCCTCACCGCAGGGTGAGGGAAGGAGGTTCGTTCTGCCCGCTCAATTCGGTTAGAGGGGCGCCATGAGCACCACCCTCATCGACGACATCGAGACGCAGCGCGACGGCAGCACGTTGATCATCCGCTTCGCGCGCCCGGCCAAGAAGAACGCCCTCACCATCGCCATGTACGAGCGGCTCAACGCGGCGCTCGGCGAGGCGGCGAAAGACCCGGCCATCAAGGCGGTCGTCTTCGGCAGCACGAGCGAGGTGTTCACCGCCGGCAACGACCTCGCCGACTTCATGGGCAACCCGCCCACGGGGGAAGACTCTCCCGTCTTCCGCTTCATCACCGCGCTCGCCGCGTTCGAGAAGCCGTTGATCGCCGCGGTCGACGGCAAGGGCGTGGGCCTGGGGCTGACGCTGCTGCTCCACTGCGACTTCGTGTACTGCACCGAGCGCACCTCGCTGGTGACGCCGTTCGTGAACCTGGGCCTCGTGCCCGAGGCGGCCAGCTCGCTGTTGCTGCCGAAGCTGGTGGGCCACGCGCGCGCGGCGGAAATCCTGCTGCTGTGCGAACCCATCGACGGCAAGAAGGCGCACGCGTGGGGGCTCGTCAACGAGGTGCTTGCGCCTGATCAAGTCATGCCGAAGGCGCTCGAGACGGCGAAGAAGCTCGCCGAGAAGCCGCCGCGCGCGCTCGCCCTGTCGAAGGCCCTGCTGAAAGACAGCGCGCTGGTGAAAGAGCGCATGGGCAAAGAAGGCGCCCTCTTCATCGAGCAGCTCGCGTCGCCGGAAGTGGCCGAGGCCATCACGGCGTTCTTCGAGAAGCGAAAGCCCAACTTCGGCTGATGCGCGCCCTCCTCTTCGCGACGCTCGCGGTCGCGTCTTCGTGCGCCGCCGATCTGACCGTTCAAGGTCGCCCCGTCGACGTCACCGTGCCGCAGGGCTCGAGCGCGCAGACGCCGATGCCGTTGCTCATCCTCGCGCACGGCTACGGCGTCAACGGCCACGTGCAGAACCTGGTGTTCCCCTTCTCGCAGCAGATCGACGCGCGCCAGTTCCGCTACGCGCTGCCGCACGGTACGCAGGACGCGAACGGCAAACGGTTCTGGAACGCGACCAACGCCTGCTGCGACTTCGGGCCGCTGAACGTCGATGACGTCGGGTACTTCCGCGCCATCGTCGAACGCGCGAAGTCGGAGTTCGCGGTGACGAAGGTCTTCCTCGTCGGGCACTCGAACGGCGCGTTCATGTCGCTGCGGCTGGCGTGCGAGGCAGGTGACGTGTTCGACGGCATCGTCGCAGTGTCCGGCTCGACGTGGAACGACGCCACGCGGTGCCCCGATGGCCGGGCGGTGCCGATTCTGCTCGTGCACGGAACGGCCGACGACACGATTCCCTACGAGGGAAAAGAGGGGCTGTACCCGTCGGCGCGCGCGACGGCGGAGCGGTTCTCGCGGCGTGCGGGGTGTTCTCCCAGCTGGTCGACGCTCGGCCGCAGTGACTTCATCGGTGATTCGGCAGAGGAGACGGTGCGCGACTCGACGGGGTGCGCGGCGTCGGCCGTCGAGCTGTGGACGATTGAAGAGGGGCCGCACGCGTTGGTGTTCGACGCGAAGTGGACCGGCGACGCGCTCACGTGGCTCGAGGAGAACGCGAAGTGAGCACGCTGTCCTTCCGCAGCTGCGTGGTGGTGCTGGGTGCCTCGTTGATCAGCGCGTGCGCCACGGTCACCCCGATGCAGACTGCGTCGGTCGTCGACCTCCACACCTTCCGAATCGGCGGTCAGGTCTCGACGGCGGGCTTCTGCGGCGACCCGGCCGGGGGCGGCGTGGGGCTGTTGCGCTGCACCGAGTACCCCGATGGCATTCCGTTGCCCGAGCTGCGCGCGAACGGGCGCGTCGGCATCGCCCGCGGGGCCGACGTGGGCGTCTCGGTGCTCGGCCAGGGCCAGCTCTTCGCCCCCGAGCGACCGTTCACGCTGGGGCTGACGCTCGACGCGAAGAAGGAGCTCCTCCGCCTGCCCATGGTGAATGGGCCGACGCACATCTTCTCTGCCGGGCTGCTCTTCGGGGCGAACACCGCGTTCCGCTCAGGGCTGCAGGCGTGGGGGCAGGTCGACTGGGGCGTGCCGCTCTTTTACGGCCTGCAGTTCGAGCGGCTCGAGGTCGTGCTGGGCGCCACCGTCTCGCGTCGTGAAGTCGACGGGCCGACGCCGAGCCCGGACCTCACGTTGCCGCGCGTCACTTTCTCGCTCGGGCTCTTTCGCCGCGCGCCCGCGGGGCTCGCCGTGCAGTTGAGCTACGTCACCGACCCGGCGCGCTTCCTGCGAGGCGCGGTGCAACTGCAGGTCGGCGTCTTCTGGGACGTGCGCTGAAGGTCACGCCGGGTAGCGACGCTCGACCGGCAGCAGGCGCTCGGCCTGATCGAAGCGACCCTCGCGGCGAAGCGCATCGAGGCGCTTCACCAGCGGCGTGACGTCGTCGATGCGCTGAACCCACTCGAGCGCGAACGCGCGAATGACGTCACGCCCGAGACCCAGCTGCAGCGAGCGATGCGCGAGTTTGGTGCCACGCAGCGAGCGCTCCGGGTCCCACTGCACGCGGATGGAGGCGTGCTCGTGCGCCACCGAGGTCGACACCGCGTTCTGCACGGCGTCGTCGAAGGCACGCCGCGACAGGCGCACCGCGAGCACCCGTTCCTGCATCGGCTTCGAAGCCCAGCCGCAGCGCTCCAACATCCAGAGGAACGAGGGCTTCACCCACGTCATGCGGCCGTCGCTGAACGGCGCGACGAAGCGTTGGGCGGCGAGCGCCGCGTCGGCGATGGCGTGTCCGTACGCCTGGTAGACGGTTGATGGTGTCGGCGTCGAAGAGCACTCTGATCTCACAGCCTGGAGCCATGGCGTCTGCACGCGCGCCAAAAGAGTCTCTGACACTCTCAATCGAAGTGCCTGAATTAATTGATGTCTTCTTTTGCGCACATCAACACACAACTCTGCGCACGTGGTGTCGACAATGGGTCATGTCGTGAGACATTCTTCCCCGCCGTTTTGACTCCCTCTCCGATCAGGAAACCTCTTCCATGACCATGCGCATCTCCGACCAGAAAATCCGCAGCTTCGTCGACACCCAGAACCGCTCGGGCGCCCCGAAGATCAGCGACGCGAACGTGCTCGAGCTGCTCGCGGCGGTGGGGGACAGCTCGCAGCGTTCAGGTGATCAGGCGAAGGCCGAGCTGACGCGCCCCGGCATCACGCGCGCTCAGCAGTTCGAGATCGCCCAGTCGGGCCTCACCTCGAAGGAGAAGAGCGACCTCGGCCAGCTGCTCGACAAGTCGGGCATGCAGATGGACCCGGGCGCGAAGAACTTCCTCGAGGCGCTGGTCGGTCGCGCCCCGCTGCAGGAGACGTTCGGCGCGCTCACCATCACCGGCGACCAGAAGAACGGCATCGCCGGCCTCGCGAAGCCGGGCGAGATTGTCGAAGCCATCAACCTCTCGACGGCGCCTGCCGGCCGCCTGCACCTCACCGACACGATGGTCATCGGCACCGCCGACGCGAGCGGCAAGTTCCTCGGCACGATGCCCGACGTGCGCGAAGGCGACATGATTCGGCTCCGCACGCGCGCGGCCGACGGCTCGACGAGCGACTGGCTCACGATTCAGGCGAAGGGCGTCGAGACGGCCGACACGCGTAACGCGGTGGTCAACCTCGAGCGCATGGATCTCGCGGCGACCGCGGCGGGCATCACGGTGACGCACAACACGGGCCGGCCGCTCTCCGAGCCCGGCGCGTCGATTCGCTTCGTCAACGCGCGCACCGGCGAGAAGGTCGACGTGAAGGCGACCGACAAGGGCTCGCTCCCCGGGGGGCTGACGCTGCCGGGTCGCGCCGGTGACGAGTTCAAGGTCTCGGTGAGCGACGGGCGGAACAACGTCGCGCACGCCAACGTGACGGGCACGCTCAAGGTGCCGGGGGGCAACACCAACATCGGCGGCGTCGACCTGCCCGACCCGAAGATGCACAAGGACGAGATGAACGCCGACGGTACGGCCAAGTTCAAGCTCGAGCGCTTCACGGGGCCGCTGTTCATCAACGAGCCCACCGCGGGCGACGTTCGCCAGGGCGCCATCGGCAACTGCTACTTCCCCGCAGCGCTCGCGTCGGTCGCTGCGCAGAACCCGCAGGCCATCAAGGACGCCATCAAGCAGAACCCCGACGGCACGTACTCGGTGCGCTTCTACGAGAACGGCAACAAGAACCGCCCGGTCGACATCAAGATCGACAGCGACCTCTACGTGCGCAGCTTCGGCGGCCCCATCTACGGCGGCTCGCTGGGCGGCTCGGTCGACAAGGACAAGATGGAGCTCTGGTACCCGCTCATCGAGAAGGCCTACGCGCAGTGGAAGGGCAGCTACGACACCATCGGCAACGGTGGCAGCGCGGGCAAGGTGATGAGCGAGATGGTGGGCCGCTCGCAGGGCTACGAGTGGGTGAGCAGCGGCAACGGCGACCGGCTCTACAACCGCATTCAGAGCGACATCGCCAAGGGCATCCCCGTCGCGGCGGGCACGCACGGCAGCGACCAGGCCTCGCGGTACACCAACACCGGCGTGTACGCGAACCACGCGTACTCGGTGCTCGGCGTCGAAGAGAAGAACGGCGAGAAGTTCGTGAAGCTGCGCAACCCGTGGGGCCAGTCGGAATACGGCAGCGACGGCAAGAACGACGGCTTCTTCTCGCTTCCCCTCTCGAAGTTCACCGAGCTCTATTCGAGCCTGTACGTGCTGAACTGATCAGCTGATCAACCGGAGCGAACCATGGCCAAGCCTCCTGAATTCATCGAAGACGTGTTGCCCTCGGCAGAAGGCGCCGTGGTGGCCGAAGTGCTGCGCGTCGTGCAGCAGTCGCCGCAGCAGAAATACCCGCAGACCGAGCAGACGAGCCTGCCCACCACGGCCGCAAAGCAGGTGGTCGAGCTGAAGGTGACGAAGGTGTTGTTCGGCGGGCTGGCGACGGCCGGCGCGAGCGTGCAGGCCGTGAAGCCCGAGGGCGCCTACGCCCTCACTGCAGGCAACAAGGGGCCCTTCGTGCTCGCGAAGGGGAAAGACGGCATCGAGATTCTCGGGCGCTACGGCCCAGACACGTGGCCCGAGAACGTGGTCTCGAGCGCGGCGAAGAAGCTCGGCAAGAGCTGAGACGTCAAGAACACGGCCGCCGCGTTGAGGCTGCCTTACAAACGTCTTACGCTCGCCCCATGTCACGTCGTCGACTCTCGGGGAGCATCACGGTGCGGCTGGGCCCGCAGGCGCTGAAGCTGGTTCGCGCTCGAGCAAAGGCGGCAAGGAGTTCCACGTCAGACGTGGTGCGGGCGTTGATCGAAGCCGAGCTCCAGCCACCCGCGAGCATCTCTGCGATGGAGCTCAGCCGCGCGTGGGTCGGCGCCTTGCGCGACGCGAACCTTCCACCTGGTGAGCAGGCACGCGAGGCGCTCGAGACGTGGGACCCCGACCGCCGATGAAGCGCGGGCCATTCCTGCTCGACACAGGTTTCCTCGTTGCGTTGGTCAACTCGGCAGACCCGGCGCATCGCGCCTGCGCGCTGACCTGGAGCCAACTCTCGGGTCCATTCCTCAGTACCGAGGGCGTGTTGGTCGAGACGGCGCATCTGGTGCGGCGGAACAGGGCCGGCTTCGCCACAGTGTGGGGACTGATGCGATCTGTCGGGACGATCGTGTCCGCTTCTTCTCGGCCTCGGGTGGATCGAGCCGTCGCCTTGATGCAGCAGTACGCCGACGTCCCCATGGACTTCGTGGACGCATCACTGGTGGCCCTCGCAGAGGAAACCGACGTGCGCGACGTGTTGACGCTCGATGCTCGCGGCTTCTCCATCTACCGCACGGGCGACGGCAAGAAGTTCAAGCGGCGCCCCTGAGGGGTCACGGCAACCGACCGTCGCCAGCGAAGATGAGCGCGTTTCTCCACAGCGTCGTCTGACCCTGGCCCAGGTCGCAGCTGCCATCGCTGAAGCGCGGGCGACCTGAACAGAGCGCGCTGTTGAGGTGCACCACGCGCGCGTTGCCGAGCTGCGCTTCGGTCACCAACGGCAGACCCTGCGGCGCCCAGAAGCGACCTCCATCGGGGAGGCCTGCTGCAGACGCCACCACCCGCGCCGTCGGGTACGGCGTCACCACCGTGTACTGACCGAGCGACTCGAGCGTCGTGAGACCGGTCATCAACGGGTGCGTCGGCTGCGCGATGACCACGTCACCGAACGTCACGCCGTACCCAATCGTCGGCGACACAGGGAACACGTCGCTCGGGTACGCATCACCGCGCGACGCGGCGACCCACGAGGACCATTCGGTGCGCACGAGGCCCACGCCTGCGTCGAGCCAGCTCGAGAGCGACGCCGCGCCTGCCATCGTGAGCTCGCCCGAGTAGTCGACGCCCTGCATCCAGAACACCACGTCGACCTGGCCGTTGAGGAGGGGCGGCACCGTGCCGTCCCACGTGCCGAAGAAGCCGGCGTTCACGGCGACGACGTTGGTGTTGGTGAGCGTCGTCAGCAGCATCGGCCACGCGGTGAGCCCAGTCTGTTGATCATTCAGCACCAGCGCGTGCAGCGGTCGACACACGCCCGCATCGTCACAGCGCAACCCGAGCCCCGCATCGTTCCGACCGATGACGAAGTCGGGGCCAGCATCGAAAGCCAGACCTGCGTCGGGAACGCCGGCGTCGGGTGTGCCCGCATCGACGGGAAGTCCGGCATCGGGCGTGCCTGCGTCGAAGGGCTCAGCACCGGCATCAGAGACGCCGCCATCCCACGGCGGCAGGTCGCCAAACTCGCCCCGCCCCGCGTAGAGGACCGCGTTGCGAAAGAGCGTGCCCATGCTCTCGCCGAGGTCGCACGTCGAGCCGCGCCCCGCGAGGTAACAGACGTCGGAGTTGAGGTGTACGAGCCGGCCGCCTCCCGTCGTGGTCGAGCTCGTCGCCAGCGGTACGCCCGCAGGCGCAGCGCTCGAGGTCAGCCCCGCGGCTTCGACGATGACCTCCGCGTTGGGTGCGGCGGTGACGAACGTGAAGCTGCGTGAGAAGGTCGCACCGAGCCCACGCGCGAGCGGGTGGGTGGGCTGCGTGACCCGCGCGGCGCCGAGTTGCCCTGCAAAAGAAGCCGAAGGGACGACCGGGAGCACTTCGTAGGGCGCGCCACGCGGCGTATCGCCCTCGGCCCACGCCGCCCACTCCGTGCGCACGAGGCCCGTGCCTCCGGCGAGCAGTGCGTTGAGCGCGGTGACGCCGGGCGCAGACAAGTCGTAGCCGAACTCGATGCCCTCGAGCCACAGCACCACGTCGACGCTCGGGAGTGACGCGGGGAGCACGCCATCCCACTCGTGGTACGCGCCGACGGAGAACGCGTCGACTTGCGCGTTCGCGAAAAACGACTGCAGATGAGACCAACTCCCGTTGCTCGCCGCGTCGTCGAGCACCAGCACGCGCAGGTTTCGACAGCTCGTCGCATCGCAGCGCTGACCGAGGAGCGATGTGGGGCGACCTCCACCGCCTCCACCTCCGCCCGTGGCAGCGCCTCCGCCTCCGCCTTGCGTCGAGCTGCCGCCTCCGCTCGCGGCGCTGCCGCCGCCCGAGGCCATGCCTCCCCCTGTTGTTGCGCCTCCGCCAGCGCCGGCGTCACGGCCGCTGGGCATGCCACACGAGGTGAAGAGGCACACCGCGAGGCCGAGTGCGCGTCGTCGCATGGGAGACGTTGTACTCCTCTCGGCCTCGGGAGAGAGGTCACCAGTTCAGCTTGAGGCCACCGATGAGCATGCGCGGCGCGTTGGGTCGAGCCCCGAACGGGCGACGGCCGACGAGCGCGCGGTTGTCGGTGAGGTTGCGCGCGTCGAAGGTGAGCTGCGCCCAGCTCGAGAGCGCGAAGGCGAGGTGCACGTCGAGCACCGCCTGCACGTCGGTGGTCCACGCCGGGTCGAACGCGCCCTGCCCGGCCTTCTCGCGCATGCGGTCGACGAAGCTGAACTGCGCGTGCGCCGAGAGCCTCCACCAGTCGATGCCGGCGCTCACGTTGAGCAGGTGGCGCGGCACGTACGCGAGCTCGTCGCCGGCCTGCACGTCGCCCAGCACCGGGTCGTCGCTGCGAAACGACTCGAGCAGCTGCGAGCCTGTGAGCGTGTACGCGATGGACGTCGGCAGCGTGACCTGGCCAAAGCGCCACCGCTTCTCGGCGAACGCCTCGAGCCCGAAGAGGCGCGCGCGCCCCGCGTTGAACTGCGTGTCGAGGTTGTCGTTGATGCAGCCGCTCGAGAACGTGCAGAAGTCGGTGAGGTTCGCGTAGTCGTTGAAGAAGCCGATGAGCTCGACGCGCTCGCCAGACCGCGTCCACCGCGCGCCCCCTTCGAGGTTCATCGCGAGCTCGGGCTGGCCGTTGGGCAGCCCCGGAGGTGGAGGGGAGAAGCCGCGGTAGATGCCGGCGAGCAGCCCGATGTTCTCCGTCACTGCGACGTGCGCGCCGATGCCGGGCAGCACCACGTTGGTGGTCGCGGGCGTGAAGCTTCGCGCGAGGCGATCGTTGGAGCTGGAGTTGATGAGCTCCACGCGCACGCCCGGCGTGAGGGTCACCGGGCCCCACTGCATCGCATCGCTGACGCTGAGCGCGACCGCGTGCGTCTCGTCGAGGTTGTGCACCAGCGTGACGGTGGGCGCACCGGCGTTCACCAGCGCGCCGCCCCGCATCCAGAAGGCGTCTTCGGTGTGCAACCGGGCGATGGAGTCAAAGTGGTACCGCGCGCGCGCCTCGAACGCGTGGCTGATGGGGCCGGTCGCGAAGCTCGTGCGCAGCACCGTCTCGATGCCCTGGCTGACGAAGTCGCGCTGGTTGGGGCCGATGAAGAGCGCCTCGTTGGGGCTCGAGGTGTCGAGCTCGCCGCGCAGCACGCCCAGGTAGAGCCGGTTGCGCGCGGAGTTCGGGTTGGCGAGCACCTGGTCGATGGTGCTGCCACCGAAGTGGTTCAGCTTGCGCCACGTGCGGTGCAGGTCGTGGCGATAGGCGACCGTGGTGAGCGTGAAGCCCGGCGCCTCGAGCTTGTGGGTGAGCGTCACCTGCGTGCGCTGCGAGCTCATGTGGTCGAGCTGGCTCGTGACGTAGCGGCGCAGCGCGTTCTCGCGAAAGTCAGCGTCGGTGAGGCCGAGGTACGTCTCGTTCGATTCCTCAGCCGAGAAGCCGAGCTTGAGCGTGAAGGTGTTGGGCAGCCCGGCGAGCGTCGCGCGGTGGCGGAACTTCATCATCCACTCGTTGCGCTGGAAGCCGGTGTTGCCGCCGACGAGGTCGAGCTCCTTGAAGCCGTCGCTGCGGAGGTGCACGCCCTCGAGCAGGAACGCGGTGGTGTCGTTGCCCACCGAGAAGAAGCCGTGGCCCTTGCCGTACCAGTACTGACCAAGCGCGAGGTCGAGGCCGGCGTTCATGCCGGGCCCCAGGTCGCGGGTGATGAAGTCGACGGCGCCTGCGACGGTCTGCGGGCCGTAGAGGATGGCCGCGGGGCCCTTCACGACGCGCACCGCTTCCATGCGGGTCACGAGGGGGAAGTAGTACGCCGCCGGTGCGGAGTACGGCGCGGGCCCGAAGAGCACTCCGTCTTCGAGCAGCGTCACCTTCTTGCTGCGGTCGGGGTTGGTGCCGCGAATGCCGATGTTGGGCCGCAGACCGAAGCCGTCTTCACCGCGCGCCTGCACGCCGGGCACGGCCTGGAGCACGGCCTCGGGGTTGTCCAACTCGAAGCGCTTGAGCCGCGCGCCGTTGATGGTGTGGGTCGACCCGGCGGTCTTCGTCTCGGGCGTGCCGACGACGACCGTCTCACGAGCGACGCCCGCATCGGCTTCTCCCTCTCCCACTGCAGCGGAGAGGGTCCCTGCATCGGGAGCCTGTGCGAGCGCGAGCGCGACCACCCACCACATGGTCAGTGCTCGACCACGCCGGCGACGAGAATCGAACCATCGGCCAGCACCTTCACGGCGCGCGCGGCCTCTTCGGTACCGCCGGTTGCGAGGTTCACCGTCACCAGCCCACCGTTGCCGAACGTGGTGTCGCGCGAGCCATCGGCGTTGAAGCGCGCCACGGCGAAGCGGGTGTCGTCACCTTCGCGCACGAAGCCCGAGGCGACCACCTTCATCCCGTCCCACGCGACGGAGAGGAAGCGGTCGTGCGCGCCCGTCGACAGCGGCACCGGCTGCACGAACTCTGCGGGGGCGCCGGTGGTGAGCGGAATCAACGCGAGCAGCGCGTCGTCGTTCTCGACGTCGGTGTTCGCCGGGCCGGTGCGGTAGCCGACCGCGGCGAGCGTCATCGCGCCGGGGCCGACCGCGCCCGCCCAGAACGCCTCGTCTTTGCGGTCAAAGGAGAAGGTGCGCGCGCCATCACCATCGAAGCTGGTGTCGAGCGAGCCGTCGGCCTTGAGCATCAGCAGCAGCGCGTCGACGTTCGAGGTGAGCGGCGTGGCGCTGCCGAGCACCACCACGCGGTCGTCGGGGAGCACCACCGCGTGGCGACCGCGCTCGTCGGCGCCAATCACGTCGAACACCAGCTTGCCGCCGGTGCCCCACGTCAGGTCCGGCGCGCCTGCAGAATCGAAGCGGAAGCTGACCACGTCGACGGGGCCCGACGCAGCCGCGCGGCCGTAGCCCACCGTCACCAGGCGACCGCCCGACTGCGGCACCACGGCGTAGGCCTCGGCCATGCCCCAGAGGGTGTTCGGGGCCACCGGAGAGAACGGGTCGAACCGCACGACGCCATCGGTGCCGAAGGTCGAATCGGGCACGCCGTTCACCCCCAGGCGCTCGAGCACGACGGCGTTCGCGGTCTGCAGGCCACCGTCGGCGAGCAGCGCGCCCGTCGGCAGCGGCGTGTAGCCCGAGGCGACAATCTTTCCGTCGGCCTGCACGAAGCCGTGGCGGGCGTTGTCGGTGGTGCCTCCCAGGTCGAGGCGCTGCAGGCCATCGACGCCGAAGCTGGTGTCGAGCACGCCGTTGCCGGTCAACCGCGCCACGAAGCGGTCGACGTCAGCGCGACCCGTCGCCTTCGAAGAGCCGAAGAGCACCAGGCGGCCCTGACCGTCGACGTCGAAGCCGTACACCGTGTCGCGCGCCGCGCCCGTCGCCGCGCCGAGGTCGAGCACCACCTTGCCCGCTTCGCCGAACGACGTGTCGAGCGTGCCGTCGGTCTTGAACTTCAACACCGCCACGTCGAGATCGCGCGCCACCGCGCCCGCGTCGACCCCCGCATCCATCGGCTGACCCGAGTCGGTCTCCATGGTGGCCGGCGGGCACGCCAGGAGACTGAGAGAGATGAGCGCGAGAAGCAGGTGTGAAGACCGCATGTGAACCTCACTGGTGACGGAGGCGCCCGTTGTGTACGGTGCGCAAACTGGTGTTGATAATGAAAGTCAAAATCACGAAGCACAGCTACCGTCAAGTCCTGTGCGGATTAGGAGTTCTTCTCCTTTCCGCGTGCCCCCCCTCGACGAGGCCCGATGCGGGCCTCACGGAGCTGCCCGACGGCGGCACGCCGGCTTCGCGAAGTGACTTCCTCGCCGCAGCGGGGGCGTGTGCCTTGAAGGACGTGTCCGCGTTCTCGGGCACGGCCACGCAGTTCGCGAGCGCACCGTCGCAAACGACGTTCGAGCCCGCGATGCGTGCCTGGCAGTGGGTCGAGGTGATGCAGTTCGGGCCGACGGCGAGCTCGACGACGCCGGGCGGGCTCGATTTTCGAGACCAGGTCTATTCGTGGCCGTTGATCAGCCGTTGCGCCGTCGACGAGACGCTGACGGCCGGTGGCTACGCGAACGGCGCGGGCTCGCTGCTGATCAACCGCAAGGGCCTCGCTGCGGCGGAATACCTCCTCTTCTCGAACCCCGACGAGGTGACGTGTGGGGACACTGCCGGGTGGGCCGCGCTCACGCCGACGGAACGCGCCCAGCGCAAGCAGGCGTATGCGGCCGCGGTCGCCAACGACGTGAAGGCGCAAGCCGATGCGCTGGTCGCCGCGTGGACGCCCTTCGTGAACACGCTCGCGACTGCGGGCCCGGGCAACGCGACGTACCCGACGGTGCAGGGCGCGATGAACCGGGTGAGCGACGCGGTCTTCTACCTCGACGCCCAGATGAAGGACCTCAAGCTCGCAGGCCCCATCGGTCTGCGCACGTGCGCGACGCCGCCCTGCATCGACCAGCTCGAGTCGCAGTACGCGCACGTCAACACCTCCAACTTGAAGGCGAACCTCTCGGCGCTGCGCCAGTTGCTGGAAGGCTGTGACGACGCGTCGTTCAATGGTGTCGGCTTCGATGACCTCATCGACGCACAGGGGGCGTTCTCACTGTCGGCGCGGCTGAAGGAACGGCTCGTCGCTGCGCAGGTCGCGCTCGACGCGCTCGAAGAGCCCGACCTCTCGCAGTCGCTCGTCACCGACCCGGCTTCGGTGCGCGCTGTCTACGACGCGCTCAAGGGTGTGACCGACCTGCTCAAGAGCGAGTTCGTCACCGTGCTCGACGTCGAGCTGCCGATGGGCCTCGAGGGTGACAATGACTGAGCGGCTGCGCGGCTGGCTCGCGAGCCCACGCGACGCGGCGGCGCTGGTCGTCTTTCGGGTGGTGTTCGGGCTGCTGGTCTCGGTCTCGGCGACGCGCTTCCTGGCGTACGGTTGGGTCGAGCAGCTCTTCGGGACGCGCTTTCAATTTCACTACTGGGGCTTCGGCTGGGTGCCGTGGCCGGGGCTCGACGGCGCGCGGGCGTTGTTCATCGCGCTGGTGGTGCTCGGGCTGTGCGTCGCGGCGGGGGCGCTGTACCGCGTGACGACGGTGCTGCTCTTCGGGTGCTTCACGTGGCTGCAGCTGCTCGACGTGAGCAACTGGCTCAACCACTACTACCTGGTGGCGCTGCTGGCGGGGCTGTTGTGCGTGCTGCCGCTGCACCGCGCGTATTCCATCGACGCGTGGCTCTTCCCCTCGGTGCGGAGCCAGACGTTGCCGATGTGGTGCACCGCGCTGCTGCGGTTTCAGGTGGGCGCCGTCTACGTCTTCGCGGGCCTGGCGAAGCTGAACTCGGATTGGTTGGTGCACGGCGCGCCGCTGCACGTGTGGCTGTCTGCGCGCACGTCGTTTCCGCTCATCGGGCCGTGGCTGGGCGAGCCGTGGGTCGCGCTCGTCTTGTCGTGGGCGGGGTTTCTGTTCGACCTGTTGGTGCCGTTCTTCCTGCTGTCGAAGCGCACGCGCGGCGTCGCGTACCTCGTGGTCATCGGCTTTCACACGGCGACCTGGGTGCTGTTTCCGATTGGCATGTTCCCGTTCATCATGACGCTCACCGCGCTGGTGTTCTTCGAGAGCGACTGGCCGCGGAGGCTGGTGAAGCGCGCGGCCCCTCTCCCCAACCCTCTCCCCGCTGGCGCAGGGAGAGGGAGTCCGTGGGCGCTCGGCTTGTTGGCAGCGTGGGCGCTCGTGCAAATCGCGCTGCCGCTGCGCGCGCACCTCTACGAAGGCGACGTCTCGTGGCACGAGCAGGGCATGCGCTTCTCGTGGCGGGTCATGACGCGCGAGAAGAACGGCAGCGTGACGTACGTGGTCACCAACCCGACCACCGGCCGCGAGTGGCACGTCAGCCCGCAGCAGTACCTGACGCGCGTGCAGGAACGGGAGCTCGCGGTGCAACCCGACCTCATTCTCCAGCTCGGTCAGCACATCGGCAGCGAATGGAACGCGAAGGGCCTTGGGCCGGTCGAGGTGCGCGCCGACACGCTGGTCTCGCTCAACGGCCGCCGCGCGACGCCGCTCGTCGACCCGAGCGTGGACCTCTTGACGCTCGATGACACGCTTGCCGCCAAGCGGTGGATTGCGCCGGCCACCGACGGGCCCCCGCTCAGCGCGCTGACGAAGGCGATGGCGCAGCTGCGCTGAGCGCAACGCGTCCGGTTGCTCGAAAGCCTCACCACGCCACCGAGCGTCGCGAGCGCGGGTCGCCTGACCAGCGTGTCGGCAGGAAGAAGAGGCTGCTCGAGGCCGTGGGCATCACGGGGCCGCCGAGAAGCGCGTGGACTGGTGGCCCTCGACGACGTGCTCCGCTCAGCACGCCGGCAGGAAGAAGAGGCTGCTCGAGGCGGTGAGCATCACGAGGCCACCGAGAGCGCGGAGCTCTTCACCCTGGACGACACGCTCCGCTCAGCGCGTGGGCAGGAAGAAGAGGTTGCTCGAGGCGGTGGGCAGCAACACGAAGCCGCCGAGCGTGGGGAGCGCGCGGAACCGCTTGTTGATGCCCGCGCCCGACGCCGGGGTCGCGCCCGGCATGCCGCTCGTCGCGAGCACGCTCAAGTCCCACTGGGTCGTCGCGTTGGGCGTGATGGCGTAGACCTTCCCGCGCTCACCCCCGTGGTAGAACAGGAAACGGTCGGCATCGGCGTCGTAGTCCATGCCCGCGTAGGTGGGCTGAGCGGCGATGAACTCGGTGAGCGCTGGCCCGGGGTTGAACGAAATCGCGACCGAGTTGCCGGTGGTGGTGTCGAGGCGGCGCGCGACGACTCCGAGGTTCAGGTCGTAGCCCTGGCCGTCACCGAACTGCAGGCTGAAGATGAGGTTGCGCGCGGGGGCGCTCGCCTGAGGAAAACGCGCGAGGCCGGGGCCGGTGCCGGGGGTGCTCCAGGTGTTGGTGGCAGGCAGGAAGCGATTGCCGGACGTCGTCCATGCAGCGCCGTTGCCATCGACCTCGACGACGTAGCCGTTGAAGGGCGTGATGTCGGGCAACGTGCCGCGCGGGAGCCACTGGTTGGTCGCGAGATCGAACGCGTCCATCCCCATGCCGGAGGGCGTACCGCCGCCGTACCCAAAGCGACACCCGCCCAGCAGCACCGCGTTGAGCGTCGGGAGGTAGTGGAGGTGCTGGTACAGGTGCCGCGAGGTCGGCAGACCATCGGGGTAGTACAAGACGTCGTCGACCGGGTTGCTGCTCGCAGCACGACGAAGCACCCAGGTCGGCGCGTCGCTCATCAGAGAAATGCTGACCACGCGGTTGTCGCTGCTGTCGTTGTGGCCGCCAGAGGCCGCGACGTAGAGCTCAGCGGTCGCCTTGTTCTCGGCGAGCGCGCCCCACGGGTCGACGGCGGCCCCTCCGGCACCGCTGGTCCTGGGAATCTCTGTCCACTGAAGGAGGGGAAGGCCGACCCGCCACGCCGGGAGTGACACACCCGCGTCGGTGCCGGCGTCGCTCACGCTCGACCCTGCGTCGGAACCCGCGTCGGTGTCGCTGCTCACCGTGCCTGGACAGCCGAAGAGGAGCACCGTCAATGCGACAAACAGGCTTCGCGCGCGCTGAACCATGGCTGCGCGCCACGGCCTTCGACACGTGGGTGACGGCCTTCGCGCCAATCTCGGCGGGAGACCCGTACGGCCGACACGCTGTGCGACCCCGCGCTCTCCCCGCGCGACAGCGCCGTGGGCATTCTCGTCGACTGGGAGACGGGGCCCGAGATCACCAACGATGGGGCATGCGCGTCGGATGGTGGCTACCCGCTCGAATCGGCGTGGGACACGGGCAACCCGTCGGTGAAACTGTCGTTGCGCCAGTGCCACCACTCGAGCGACGGCATCGTCGACCTCTCGTACATGCAGCAGGAGATGGAGATCGCCGCCCACTGTGCTTCCATCAGGGGCATGCCCAACGTTGGAAAGGTGAAGCACTCCCACGCGGAGACCGAGAAGCTGCTCAAGGAAGTGTATGGACCGTCGGCCGTCTTGCGCGACGCGGGCCTCAAGGGCCAGGTCGACCCTGCCGACGTGTTCATCTACAAAAACGGCAAGGGCAAGCTGGTCAAGACGACGCTCGGCAAGACGCGCGCACAGCAGGCCAGCATGCAGCTCAACATCGTGAAGGCGGCAAAAGCCTTTCACGCCGCCGGGGTGAACTTCTCGGGCTCGAGCAAGACCGACAAGGTGAACAAGGACCTGTGGTGGATGGGCTACGGCGGGAAGATGGGCGTGCGCCAGGGCGTGAAGCCATCTGACGCCCTCAACGACATCTTCAAGAACGGCGACAAGTACGGAATGGAGTGCGCCACGGGGACGATGGTCATCCTCTACAAGGGCATCCTCGACACCATCGGTCCCAAAGACTTCGATCGCGCCTTCGAGAAGACGCGCCTCTTCCGCTGGGACATCAAGGACGACGACTTCAAGAAGGCCGAGAAGGTGGGGAAGTTGCCGGGCTACTGGCCGGGCGACCACACGTACTTCAAGAACCCCGACTTCGACCCGGCGCACAGCGCGTTCCAGGGCGAGAACGTCATCTACCTCGGCGAGGGCATGTACTTCGGCCACGGCCTCGGCGTGGTGAGCGAGCAGGGTGTCATCGATTCGCTCAACGGGCTGCGCAAGCCGGGCGCGAAGAAGGGCGCGTATCGCGACGACTTCGAGCTGCGACTCGACGGTGGGAAGATTGCGGGCCTCGACCTCGACCCCGACTGATCAACGAATGTTGCTGATGATGGTCTTCAGCGTGTCGTGCTTGATCTTCAAGATGTTGGAGATGGACGTGAAGAAGATGTTCTCGCGCTGCATGGCCATCTGCAGCGCCAGCATCTCGTGGTTCTGACGCGACATCTCAGCGAGGTCGGTCGAGAACGCTGAAGCGCCGGGGCCCCCGCGCGTCAGCTGCAGCAGCTGCGCGTTCTGCTGCGCCATCGCGGCGATGTCCGTGTTGTACGCGCCGAGGGAATTGCCGCTCGCGCCAGCCTCGAGGCGGGTCGAGAAGCCAGTGCCCGGGACTCCGGTGGACGACTGCGAGTGCGACGAGACGGCACCTGATGAGAACGCGGGAACGACGAGCATGTGCGACCTCCGTGAAGAGGTATCGGCCGCAGTGGTGTACGGTTGCGCGCCGCTCTGTCAACTCGGGCTACAGCAGGGAGCCCTGGCGCCATGTGGCAACACAGCTGTCACCAGCTCGTGGGCCGGTAGTCCTTCAAGAACTTCGCGAAGCCCGGCTCGGCGCCGTTGGCGACCATGAAGATGGGGTCGATGACGCGCGCGGCCCCGTCGACGATGTCGAGCGGTGGCTGAAAGCCGAGGTCTTCCTTCTTGCGCGTGGCGTGCTGCGCGGGGTCTTCGTCGGTGACCCACCCGGTGTCGACGGCGTTCATCCAGATGCCGTCCTTCGCGTAGTCGGGCGCGCTGGTGAGCGTCATCATGTTGAGCGCGGCCTTCGCCATGTTGGTGTGCGGGTGCTTGTCGGTCTTCGTGCCGCGGCTGAAGCTGCCTTCCATCGCGCTCACGTTGATGACGTGCTTGTTCTCACTGTCGGTCTTGCGCATCAGCTCGCGCAAACGCCCCGCGAGGATGAAGGGCGCGATGGCGTTGACCAGCTGCACCTCGAGCAACTCGGGCGTGCTCACCTCGTCGAGCGTCATGCGCCACGAGTTCATGGTGCGCAGGTCGACCTGCTGGAGGTCGGCGTCGAGCTTGCCTTCGGGGAAGACCTCCATGCCGTACGACGCGTCTTCCCACGTGTAGCGGACCTGGCTGAGCTTCGCCGAGAGCGCTACGCCCGCCCCCGCGCCGGGGCTCACGTGCCAGTTCGCGAGGCCCGTCACGTCAGGCGACGCGCCGCTGCCGAGCTTCGGCACCGCGCCCATCGCCTCGAGACATTCCTGCCGGCCCTTGAGCAGCGACTGCGCGCCTTCTGACAACTGCGGCAGCGGCGCCTCTTCGAGCTGCATCAAGTGCGAGAAGAAGCCCACCGGGCGACGCACGGTCTGCGCGGCGTTGTTGATGAGGAAGTCGAGCCGCGGCAACCGACGCGCGAGCCAGCGGGCGAAGAGCTCGACCGAGGGCGAGTGACGCAGATCGAGCCCGTGCACTTCGAGGCGGTGGCCCCAGTCGGCGAAGTCGGGTTCCTTCGCGTACCGAATGGCGGCGTCGTGCGGAAAGCGCGTGGTGACGAGCACGCGACAACCAGCCCGCAGCAACATCAGCGACGCCTGCTGGCCAATCTTCAGGCGCGCGCCGGTGATGAGCGCGACCTGCCCATCGAGCTTCGCGGTCTGAAAGCGCTTGGCGTAGTTGAAGTCGCCGCAGCTGACGCACATCGCGTCGTAGAAGTGGTGAACGGTGCGGTACTCGGCCTTGCACACGTAGCAGTGGCGCGGCTTCTCGAGCGTGGGGCCCTCGCGGCGCTCCCCCGCGGGCAACGGGAGCGGCGCGGTGAACACCGCTTCTTTGCGGGCCTGCCGAATCGCGGTCGACTCGCGAATGGCGCGGTCGCGCGTCTGGCGCTCCTTGAGGCGCTCGCGGCGCATGGCCTTGCTGAAGGCCTGCACCTCGTGGCGGAGCGGGCTGGCCGCGCGCCCGGCGGCCATCAAGAACCGGCGGCGCTCGTCTTCGGGCATGTCAGCGAGCAGCGAGCGGTCGGTGACGACGGACTCGAGCACCTCGATGGCGGCCTTGAATTCTTCGAGCGACAGGGGACGGCGGGGGCTCATGACGCGCGGGCCATACTTCTCTCCCCTGCCCTGCACCAGCCTGCACCGCGCCTCACAGACCGGCGATGGGGCACAGCCCCGGCTCGTCATGATGCGGAGCGGCGGCAACACGCCGAAGCACTTCGTCGACTTCGCCCTCGAGAGAGACGGTCGTCGAGCGCGCGTACCAACGCAGATGGCGCCGAAACGAGCGCTCATCGGGCTCGAGTTCGCGATGGCGCAGCATCGTGGCGAGACGCTGCGCCTCAGTCGGCACCGCTCCACCCTCGAGCCGCGAGAAGAGCCACGGGTTCCCAAGCGCGCCACGGCCCATCATCACTGCATCGACGCCCGTCTCGTTCATCAACCGCCGCGCGTCATCGACGGTGCGCACGTCTCCGTTGCCGACGACGGGAATGCGGAGCATGCGCTTCAACTCGGCGAGCACGCCCCAGTTCGCGTCACCGGAGTACCGCTGGGCCCGGGTGCGCGGATGCACGGCGAGCGCGGCAGCACCCGACTGCTCGACCTCGGCGGCGAGCGCGAAGACCTCACGTTCGTCGTGGACCCCGGAGCGCGTCTTCACGGTGACCGGCACCTGCCCACCCGTCGCGCTGTGCAGCACCCGCACCATGCGACCTGCCTTCGCGGGGTCGAGCAGCGCAGAGCGCGCACCACCGAGCGGGTTGCCGAGGTTGAGGTCGAGCACCTGCGCGCCCTGCTGAACCGCGGCGACGGCGGCGCGCGCCATCATCGCTTCGTCGAGGCCGTGCAACTGCACCGACACCGGGGCCTCGCGCACCACGTCCCACGAGCGCAGCGACGACTCGTTCGAGAAGAACACCTCGGGGGTGAGCAGCTCGGTCGGGGCGAGCGACGCGCCGAGCTCGCGACAGACGATGCGAAACGCACGTTGGCTCACGTCGGCCATCGGCGCGAGCCACCACTTTCCAACCTCGAAGCGACCGAGCTTCACGTCAGGTCGTAGACGCAGCGAAAGCCGACGTCGGGGGAAGCCACGCGTTCCCACGAGTGGTGATCTGGCAGGCCCGGCCCTGACTGGTTGCGCCAGGGGCCCCCGCGCACGACCCAACCGCTCTCTTCGCGATCGACCGTCCATTCCCAGACGCGCCCGAGGTCGCGGCAGCCCGCCTGGCCGCTGAGCAGCGTCCACTCGACCTCGGAGGGAAGCCGACCGCCTCTCCAGCGCGCGCAGGCCGACGCGTCGGCGTGGCTGATCATGATCAACGGTTGATCTCTCAGCTCAGGCGTGTCGACGAAGTGATCAGGTCTCGGGTGGCCGGTGGCCGAGAGGAACTGCACGAAGTCACCGTGCGTGACGAGGCGCGCATCGACCTCGAGGCGGCTCGTACCGACGCGCACCCGCGGGCTCTGCAGCTCGAGGTTCGGCCGCGTGGGCGCCTGTTCCCGGCCTTCGAGCACGAAGGCTTCCTGGGCGCGAAGTTCCTGCGGGAACAGCGCCTGCACGTGGGCAGACAGCGCGACGCGGCCATCATCGAGGTCGAACGCCTGACGCAGCACCGACGCGAACTGCGCGAGGTCAGGCAGCCGACGGTCGGCGGGGCACACCGAGCGGGCAATGAGGTCGCGCAGCACGTCGGGCACGTCGGCCGGCAGGCTCGGGGGCTCACCGTTGATGATGCGCTGCAGCTGTTCGAACAACGAGTCCGACGGAGGGCCCCCGACCACGCGACCGCGCAGCGACGTCACGAGGAGGCCGCCGAGGTGAAACACCGGCTCGCTCTCGGGGAGCGGCAGACCGCGCGCGGCCTCGGGTGAAATCGACGAGCCGAGGTCGACCCCGCGCTCGGTGCCGAGGAAGTTGCTGACCGGGTAGATGCCGATGATGTCGCGCATCTCGTCCATGGCGCTGGGCAGGGGGAAGACCTGCACGTTGCCGCGGAAGCCGAGGCGCACCGAGAGCGGCGTGACGGGCTCGAGCCGCAGGTCGAGGCGGACGGCGGCTCGACGTGACGCGTCGACCCCGAGGGCCGCGTCATGCACCGCGACGGCCACGGCCTGGAGGGGAACGAGGCGGCGCGTGGCGCGGGCCTGCGCCAGCAACGAGAGCAACGAGACGCCCGGCAGGTACTCGCAGGCAATCGACGCCTCGAAGTTCGCGGTCGGCGGCAGTTGGTCTGCATCGAGCGGAAGCACGCGCGGCACCCACGCGCACGGCCCCGCGCTCGCGAGGCGACCGAGGTCGAGCGCGTTGGGACCTCTGACGGCAAGCACCGCGCCCACGTTCTCGACGATGGTGCGCGTGAGCGAGTGTTGATGGACGCGGTCGATGAAGCCTTCGTCGGCGCTCATGGAAGCCAGGTGATGCGGCGGGACTGGTTCAATGCTTCTGCTTCTTCGCGAGGCGATCCAGCAGCTCGCGGCGCCACGTGACGAAGGGCGCGCTGGTCGACGGGAGCGCCTTCACCTGGGCCTCGAGCCTCGGGTTCCACTGCGCTTCCATGAAGGCGTTGAGGTCGAACTTGCCGAACTCCTCCTCGGCCCAGCGGGGGAGGTGCTTGACCCAACTCCAGTCGCCGAGCGTCACCAACACCTGCGCCGCGCCGATGCCCTCCCTGGGGCAGGTGGCCGCGACACGCAGGGCCTCCGCCTTCGCGGCCTGCTTGTCCTTGAGAAGGGCCAGGTACTCGGCGTGTTCTTTTTGGGAGGGGCAGCCGAGCTTGCTGAAGAGCAGGGCCTTCGCGGTGGGCAGGTTGGCCAGCAGCGCGCCGCGAATCAGCTGGTCGTCGTGCTCGCGCTCGAAGCTGCTGAACTCGGTGATGAGGTCCAGCTTGCGACCGCTGCCGATGAGGGCCTTGAGCGCCGTCTTGCGTCCTTCCCCGGAGAAGCGCGCGAGGTCGCGCTCCAGTCGCTCGAGGGCCCGGGCTTCCTGTGGGGCGTGGGTGGCCACCAGCGGCTCCAACAGCTTCGGCTCGAAGGTGGCGTCGTAGAGCGCCACCACACAGTCCGGCTTCGCGTTGGTCGCCCCGCCAGCCGCTTCGATCGACACGTACACCTCGCGCGACGGCCCGGACCCGTTGGAGCCCCAGCCGCGCTGATTGACTGGCCCGAGCTTGACGAGCTCCGCGGCGTCTTCGGCGGTGTCGCACTTGAGGCCCTTCTCCGGCTTCGCCAGCCGCGCCAGCACCGCACGACGCTGTGTCGCGCGCAGACCGCCGCCCCGCATCATCGAGCACTGTTGCAGCACGATGGCCAGGCGGTGCTCGCTCGGCCCGAGCTCACCGACCTCGAGCCTGGGCGCCAGCTTCTCGAGGGCGGCCTCGTCATCCCACGCGCTGAGGACTGCGAGGAAGAGCTCCAGCGGCCGGCCACTCTGGGCGAGCGCGAGGCGCACCTCTTCGTGCTCCTTCGCCAGCTGCGCCAGCAACACCGCCGCTGCCGAAGAAGCCGTTGGCTCAGCCAGCTGGGCGTACGGACCCATGAACATCGCGCTGCTGCCGCACCCCACCGAGTCCAGCTTGAGCACTCCGAGGAGGGCCATCGGCCCCTGCGCGCGCACCGCGAAGCTCAAGGGCGCCACGCTGCCCTTCACGTCTTCCCGCAGGGCCTTCTCGGCGCTCGCGGCGTTGCCCCCCGAGAGCTGGAGGACGAGCTCGAACTTCTTCACGTCGAGCGAGCCGGCGGGAGCCTGCGACAACACCACCGCGGCAAGAGCGATCCACATGGGGTGAGAAGGTAGCGCGCTCCGCCGCATGCAGGTCGTGCGTTTCGGGGCGTGCCCCTCAACACGGGCTCGGCTGAAGTGAGATTCCGTGTTGGTCAGCAAGCGGTTTCTTCATGCGGTGACCTCGAGTCGCGGCACGAAGGGCTCCCGCGGAGGTGCGTCGGTGGTTCGCTGGGGCCGAGCGACGTCGAGCTGAGTCAGAAGGGAATGAAGAGAGGCTCGCCGTTGCTGTCGGTGAAGGTGATGCCGGTTGCCCTTCGGGTCGTCTGGGGCAGCGGCTTCGCTTCTTCAGCCGCGAGGTCTGCCAGCAGCTGAAGCAAGACCCGCGTGTCGTCAGTGCGCTTCATGAACCGCTCGTAGTTGGGCCCTGAATCGGAGGTGGATGGCAGCCACCACGGCGAGGTCGCGGTGTCGACGGACGCCGAGGCCGCGAGCCGCGCCGGACCCGGCGCGTCACAGACCGCGACCAGCTCGCGCATCGCTCGATCCCACCGTCCCCAGGAGCGACCGTACGCGAAGCGCAAAAAGGGGTTCTTGATCGACGCCTCCAGGGGGACCTCGGCTGGAGGCACCTTCGTTTTCTGCGCGTCGCTCAACATCCAGCCGAACACGTTGAGGCTCAGCAGCAGACGCTCTGCTTCGAGCCACTCGTGGTTCTGGGCGAGCCGGGAAGGGAACCGGGCGAAACGGGGCGCCAGCGCGGCGCGTGCGTCGGGGCTCAGGTGCTGCAACGCGCGACCGCACGGTGGCGCCAGCGCGCGCACCCCACCGCTGGCCATCATTGCCCCGATGAGGTTCAGGTGGCTGCGATCGAGGCCCACCTCGAGCGTGCCCGCGCAGTGCTCGGCGATGGTGTCCCATGTTCCATCGACCGGGCGCAGGCGCGCCTTGAGGGAGATCATTCGCTCGAGCGTGAGAGCGAGAACTCTGCGCGTTCCAGGTGGCTCGATGGAGAAGGTGGAAACCCCGGGCACGAACGAGAGGCGGGCCGAGTCGCCACAGGCGCGCAGCGACGCGGCCCACGGCTCGAGTTCGGTGAGCTTTGTTTCCCAGTCAGCGGGCACCACGCCTCCGTCCATGACCTCGTTGATGGCCGCCAGGTTCTTTGGCTCGAATGGGCCCAGGTCCTTCGGCGCGACCTTGAGCGCCGCAGCGATACAGGCGTAGCCGTTGTCGTGCCGATGCGACTGAAGTTGCGGGTCGCGCACGATGACGCGCGCTTGCCACGCGTCGATGTCGGCGACCAGGGCGTCACTGAGCTTCTTCGTTTCCAGCGTCCACGACACGACGAGGATCGCGAGCAACGTGAGGACCAGCACGCCGATAGAGACCAGCACTCGGCGCGGTGGCGTCATCTGACCGCAGCGTAGCGCGACGGCCTGGTTCCGCAGCGGGGCGGGCTTCAGACGCTGATCATCCTGCCCATCCCCGCGCCCGCGGAGTGAGCGGACGACGGAGGATTGCCGGGTCTCGTCCCACCTCACGACCCGCGTTGGACCTCGCGCGGCTGACCGAATGCAGGGCCCATCGTATGTTGCCGCCATGAACATCGGCGGAGCCGTCGTTGTCGTGGCGCTGTACCTCGGCGGCGCTGCGGGCATTCTCTGGCTCGTCCTGCGCTCCTCGCGGAATCTCCTCGACCGCAAGCAGGCGGCTCTCACCGCGGGGCTCCAGTCCGCCGGGGCGAGCTCGCGCGGCACAACGGAGGGTGGCCTCTACCAGGGCACGGACGTCAGCTTCGAGCTCGGTGGCCGCGAGGTCATCTCGAACGTGCGCTTCGTGAGCGAAAGCTGGGGCCTCGGGCGACGCGCAGCCGCAGCCCACGCTGAGGGAGCGCTGCGACGGAGTGACGCCAGCATCGGTGGAGCTCGTCGCGCAGGTCACCTGCAGGTCCACCGTCCCGTCGACCGCGCCCACGCCGTTCGCGAGCCTCACCACGGCGGACTGCGGGCCCTGGCTTCCCGCAGGCGGAGTCCAGGCGAGGTGGCCCATGGCGTCGACGACGAGTCCCGCGGGACCGGAGACGAGTGACCAGCTCAGCGGCGCATCGCCTGCGCCCGTGAGCTCGACCGCGAACGGCTCACCGCACCGCGCCGCCGGCGACGGCGCGAGGAACGAGGGGCCGACCGCGACGCCCGCGGCCGTCACCACGATGAGATTCGAGGGAGGGCTCCACGCGCCGACGTTGCCGAGCGTGTCGGTGCCGCGCAGCGACCAGCGCCAGGAACCGGGCGGCACGAGGCGCGAGGTGGAGAGCCCGGTGACGCTGACGAGCTGGGCGCCGCCGTCGAGCTCCAGCTCGTGCAACTCCTCGCGCGCGACGCCGCTGAGCGCGTCCTGCGGGAGCGACCAGGTGAGGCTCACGAGCGCGCCGCCGTCGAGGGCCTGGGCGCGGGCGAGCGGCGCCCACGAGACGGGTCCCGCTGAGTCGATGACCGAGACGCCAGCTGGTTGAAGACTGAAGCCCATACCCACGCCCGACTTTGGCCCCAGGATCTGCACGAGCTGAACACTCCCGCTGAGCGTCGAAGATTTCTCCGCGTCTGGTATTCAGAGGGTTACGAAGGCTTGGAGGAGAAGTTCAAGTCATTGGCTCAGGCCACACTCGACCCTGAACTTTCACGCCAGCTTCGGACCTATATTCTGACCAATGCCCTGGGTCCCTGCTTTGACGGGGAATTCAGTGTGATCTTTCCATTGGACGAAAAGAACACGGCCATCGTGGGTGAAGGTCGGCAGTGGGTAGTTCCCACCGCCGACTACCTCAATGCCTGCCAGAAGTTCTGCGACCACGTTCTGGGAAAATCGGTGGTGAGGTTGGCCGGGCGAGGCGCTGCGGCGGTGCAGTCACCCAACGCGGGTGCGCCCGAGAAGGTGATGGTGATGGTGCCCGACACCCGGGTCTGGCTGGCGGATGAGCCTGAAGAGCGCGTCGGTGTGGGTGGCGTTGCCGTCAGCCGCTCAGCGAGCGAGAGGCGTCGCTCAGTGGCTGGCCATCGTGGGCGAGGCGCTGAGCGCTCGCCAGCGCGCGCGGGCATGAGAAAGCCTCCCCGGCAGGAAGCCGAGGAGGCCTGGTCATGCGACGCCATCAAGCAGGCGTCACTCCATCAGGGCCTTGGCGTCCTGCAGGCGCTTGGCGCAGGCGGCGCGGGCGTTGACGTAGAGGGGCTTGCTGCCCAGCGCGATGGCCTTGTCATGCGTGGCCAGGGCTTCCTCGTACTTGCCAGCCGCGTCGAGGAAGACGGCCAGGTTGTAGTTGGCGGGCCCGCTGTTGTTCTTGGCCACGTAGTCGCGAGCGTCCTGCATCGCCTTCTCCATGGCGCCGGCCTTCACCGTCTCGAGAATGGGCTTGTACGCCTCCTCGGAGTTGTCGAGCTCCACTTGACGGGTCTGGGCGACCGGGGTGATGTCGGCGAGCAGCTGGGCGACGGCCATGCGGGCAGCGGCCTGGATGACCATGTCTTCGCTGGTCCCGTTCTGGGCCAGCTCGAAGCGGCCCGGGTACTCGGTCTCGGCGAGGATGGCCTTGCCGGCTGCGTTGAAGGCGGTGACGCCGAGCATCACCTTGCCGGTGAGCATGGTGGTGCTGGTCGTCTTGCCGTTGCGGTCGGTGCTGGAGGTGGTGTTGGGCGTGGCGCCCCACTCCAGCACGTCCACCCGCAGGCCGATCTCCTGCTCGCCCTGGGGCGCGCCTGAGCCGCCGGACACCTGCACGGTGCGGCCGGCGACCTTCACGGTGATGCCTTCTTCGCTGCGGTCGCGCACGGTGAAGCGGCCCGCGGCGCGGCCCTGGGAGGCGATCTCGGCCAGCACGAACTCACGGGCGCTGCGGCGGCCTTCCGACTGCACCAGCGAGAGCTGGTTGGCGCGGCCCAGATTGTACTTCGCGGGCGCATAGGTGGTGATGGCGATGCGGGGGACACAGCCGACGAGGGACAACAGGCCCAGGCTGGCGACGAGCAGCTTGCGAGACGCGTTCATGCTTTCTCCTTGTGAGGGGTTCGAAATCGCAGGGCTGAAACGAAAGCGGCGCGACTCTATTCATCGCGAGCCCCCGCGAGATTCTCAACGTCAACGAAGCCTACGAGCGGCTTTCGTCGTGGAGATCGACGAGCCCCGCCCGCTTGCGGTCTGCGCATGGCCTGCTGATGAAGGACCTCATGCCTGACGCGGGTTGCTTCCGAACCGGTGGTGTTGGTGTCTTTCGCGGCCAGAAGCTCACGCACCTCGCTCCACCGGCACACCTCGTTGCGCATCAGGTCGGTCAAGTGTTGCGGTGGTTGCGATCGTCGAAGACCCCGTCACTCGTTGCTGGCTGCGTCGTTCACTACGAGTTGCTTTTCATTCACCCCTTCAATGACGGCAACGGAAGGCTCGCCAGGTTGTGGCAGCAAGTCGTGCATGCGCAGCACAGTCCTTTGCTGCGCTTCGTCCCTGTTGAGTCGATCGTTCGTCAGCGCCAGCGGCGGTACTACGACGTGTTGCGTAAGGCCGATCGCGACGGGCACTGCACCAGGTTTCTCGAGTTTGCCCTCGCCGCCGTCGCGGACGGTCTCGACGAGTTTGGCACCAAGGTGCGACCCGGTCGGCCTCTCACGGCGGACAGGCTTTCTCAGGCCAAGCAGCACTTCGGTCAGAAATGGTTCACACGCGCCGGGTTCCTGTCGCTTCACGTGAACGTCTCTGCGGCGACCGCGAGCCGCGATCTGGCTGCCGGCGTCGCCGCGAAGAGACTCGAGCTTCGGGGCACGAAGCGCCTGGCACAGTACCGGTTTGTGAATCAATGAGCTTCGACCCACGCTGCGCGGCGGGCTTCACTCCCGCGCGCGCTGGCGGCGCCTGCGGTTCTCGATCATGTACGCGCTTGCCTCAACGTGATGCCTGATCAGCCCAAGGACGTCGTCGTCTTGGGCCGCGAGCGTGACCGCATTGCGCTCCTCGTCGCTGAGCCTGCCCAACGCGCCCATTTCGATCCAGAAGGTCGACATCAGGGTTGCCGTCAGGCCCACGCCAGAGACGAGTTCTCGCAGATGCTTGCCCAGAGGTGCGCTTGGTGCAGCCTCGAGGATCACCTGAGCGAGCCCGCGGTCGCGGGTGCGCCACACGAAGTCGAGCAGGAAGGTCAGCTCATCGGCTTCGATGATCGGGTTCGTCGCCAGGTAGGCCCGAAGTGTGACGGCGTCACGAAGTGGCCTCCTGAAGCGCTGCTCGAGCTCCTGGTTGAGCGAGTTCTCGTCGAAGCCCCCGGCCGCGCTCGAAGCGGGGGTCGTGCTCGCGTGCGGTTCCTTCCGCCAGCGGTCCGAGGCGCTGCGATGCTTCGAGGCGTTCGTCACGCCCCGGGTCCGCGCCGCGCTGTCCCCACGGGAGCGCGCGCTGCTCAAGCTGAACCTCGTCGACGGCGCCTCCATCGACGAGCTCGCGCCGCTTTCCCGGGTGGGACGGGCGACGGTCGCGCGGTGGCTGGCGACCGGCTTCGAGCTGAGCCTGAAGCGCTTCGTGGCCGAGGCCGCCAGCAGCGGTGACCTATGAGCCACCTGGACGACTCGGAGTTCGCCGAGTTCGCGCAGGGAGAGCTCACCGGCCCTGCCTTGACGGCCGTCGAGAGCCACCCGGCGGCGTGCGGAGCCTGCCGCGCCGTCGTCGCCCACCTGGTGAAGGTGCTGAGCCCTGGCAGACAGTACGGCCCGCACCAGGGCCTCGTCGTCGGGCGGTACGTGGTGCTCGACTCCGTGGGAGAACCGTGGGGCCTTCGTGCCCTTCGCGGGGTGAACGACACCGCCGGATGAGACCTGCGAGCCGCTGGGCCGTCTCATGGTCGACCACCGACGTCGGTGCGTTCTCCCGCGCAGTGCTTCCACCCTGAAAGGCCCATCAACATGCCTCACCGCCTCGTCCCACTCCTGTCCCTCGTCGTCTCGTTCGCCGCGCAGGCGCAGAAGAGCGCCATCACCATCAACCCCGGCAGCGAATGCCAGGGCCTCTTCAAGAGCGTCTGGCTGTCCATCGATGGGCAGATGGAGGCTGCCGTCACGGGCGGTAGCCCGAACCGGGCCGAGAACGTGCCGCCGGGCACCCACGAGGTCACCGTGAACTGCATCGAGGGCTTCACGGCCAGGGTCCTCCTCACGCAGGACATCACCTTCCCGGCGGGCACCGAGCTGCGAATGCGCCTCAAGGGCAAGACGCTGGAGCTGGTGGGCAAGGGCGCATGGGCGCCGCCGGTGGTTGAAGTGCCCGCGGTGGAAGCGGGCCGCGGACGAGAGGGCCCGACCGCCGCCATGAAGAAGGAGGCGGGCTCGTTTCTCGACGACGCCGAGAACGACCTGAAGGACCTGCTCAAGCTGCTCCAGGACGAGGACGACCGCTGCGTCGGCAAGGTCTCGGCCCGGGTCGAGCTGGCCCGCGAGGCCCTCGGCGGCAGCCTCTCGCTCGAGACCATCGATGACACGCGCGGCCGCGTCGACGCCACCCGCGAGGCGTCGCGCAAGTGCGGCAACAGCCTCGGCCGAGACGTCAACAAGAGCCTCGACCGGGTCACCAAGTCCCTCAACCGCGCGGCCCGGGTGCTCCAGTGACGGGCTCTCTCCAGCTCTTCCTGGTGGCCGTCTCTTCGTCGGTGCTCGCGCAGAGCGGTGCCAGCGTCTGTGGCCAGATTCTCATGGGCAGCGACAAGGCCGCCTGTCTGGCCGTCGTCGCCGGCCACACGGTTCAACCGGGCGCCGCCGCGGTGTGCGCGACCCTGCTGATGAGCAGCGACAAGACGGCCTGCCTCCAGGCCTCCCTCGACAAGACCTACGGCCCCGATGAGCTGGCCGCCTGCAAGTCGACTCTCATGGGCAGCGACAAGGTGGCCTGCATGGCCAACGCAGGGGTCGGTCTGCGCGCGAGGAGGCCGGCCATCGAGGACCCGCCCCGTCGGCGCGTGCGGGACGACGATGACGACGACCGTCGCTCCCGCCGTCGAGGTGATGACGATGACGACCGCCCCCGCCGTCGGCGAGCGCGCGATGACGACGACGAGCCCCGCCGCCGTGAGCGCCGCGACGACGAAGCCCAACGAATCCTCCGGCTCACCAACCACCACGGCGCCTCGGTGGTGCGGTTCTCGTGGCGCAAGCCGGGCGAGCGCCGCTTCCGAGAGGTGAGGCTGCCGTACGTGGTCGGCGCCAACGAGTTTCAGGACGTGTCAGTGCCCGACGGCACCATCGGCGCCTGCATCGAGACCGCAGACGGCTTCTTCCTGTACTGGGAGCGCGTGCGGGCCGACCAGAACCTCGTCATCGACTCCCACGAGCAGAACTGGGCTCGCGGTTCGTGCAACTGAGGCCTCTGGCGTTCTTCTCCGGCGAGCGCCTCGGTTGAACAAGACTGCATTTCAAACTGGAGGGTACGCGAAGGTGCGAAGGCAGTTCGACGGGCCCCGAGACCCCCTTCCCAGCAGTCCGGCGGACCCAACGCCACCTCGACGCCCTTCCCGTTCTCAGCCTGGTCCGACTTCTTCTTCGGACGGGCTCGAGGCGGCGTTCACCGCCATCGCCCAGCGCGTCGACGGCCTCGGCAACTGCTTCTCTCTGCTCGAGTACTGCAACCCGAAGCCTCGATCGCGTCGCGGAACCCGTACCTGAGGGCCGGGTTCCGCTTCGTCGAGCCGGGACTTCGGTTGGCTTCAGGGGGCTGGAGCCGCGAGCCTCAACGAGCGGATTGGCGAGAGGTTGTTGGTCTCGCTGAGTTCGTTCTGAGACTGATTGAAGTCGGCCACGGCGGCGAGGAAGACGGTGCCGACCTGTCCGGTTGGAGAAAGCGCCGGCACTCCCAGCGTGCGCGTCTCGCAGGCATTCGGCGCGAGTGAGAACGTGCCCTGTCCCGGGAGCAACAGGTCAGACACGGCGATCGGTTGCCTCAGAGAGAAGATGTTGTCCGTCGAGGCGATGAGCACCACGTCCACTGGCCCTGCCGTCGTGCCCTGATTGCACACCGTCACCCGCGCAGAGATCGTCGCCCCGAGAACGGCCGACGCCGGCACCGACAAGGCCGTGATGACGAAGTCGGGCCCGAAGCCGAGCTGGAACGAGCGCGCCGGGCTGGTGTTATTCGTCTCGTTGAGCTCGAGCACCGAGTCGTTCGGGTCGGCGACACCGCCGATGAAGAACGTGGTGCTGAGCGTGCCCGGTGTCGGCGGAGGAGCGCTCGCCGGTACGCTCCTCGACAGACACTGGCCCGCCGAGAGGGTGAAGGCGCCGACTGGTGCGCGCACGTCGCTCCCGAGGCTGAGCACGCTGTCAGTCGAGAAGAGGAGATCGACCTGCATCGAGCCCGGCGCCGTGCCGCGGTTGCAGGCCGTCACCGTCGCCGTGAACGACTGGCCGGGCGCGAGCGCCGTCGGCACCGAGACGGAGGTGACCACGAAGTCCGGGCCGAAGCCGATCGCCATGGTGAAGGCCGGGCTCACGTTGTTGGCCTCGGAGAACTCGGGGATGACACCGCGGGGATCTGCCGTCGCCGTCAGGCTGGAGAGCGTCCCTGCGCCGGGGCCGCCCGGGGGATGCGCGAAGCCGGGGATCGCCACGCTCAGACACTGGTTCGGGGTGAGCGTCACCGGTGCCATGCCCACCGGAGTCGTCGAGAGCCAAAGCTCGACCTCGGTCGAACCCGCTACCGTGCCGACGTTGCAGACCGTCGCGTTGGCCGTGAACGGCGAATCCGGAGTGAGCGCGTTCGGCGCCGTCACCGACGAGACCCGGAAATCGGGCATGAAGCCGATGCCCATCGTGGTCGTCGAGGCGAGCTGGTTGTTCGTCTCGATGAATTCAGGCACCGAGTTGGACTGATCGAGGACCACCGCCAAGAAGGCCGACGTCACGCCTGGCAGAGGCTTCGCCGTGCCCGACACCGTCTGCGAGATACAGGTCGACGCGGGGATCGTCACGGTGAAGCCGCCGACCTCCACGACGCTCGGCGAGGGCAACACGAAGGTGCGGGACGCCGCGAGCACCAACGTGCCCGAGGTCGTCGCCGCCACCGTGCCGTTGTTGCAGAGCGTCGCGCTCGTCGAGAACCTCGCGCCGGGCAACGCGCTCGGGGGTGCGGTCACCCCGGTGACCGTCAGCTCGGCCATGGTCCCGACATCGATGCGGCGTGCCGGGCTGGTGTTGTTGGTGCTGACGAGCTCGAAGTCGCCCCGCACGGCGATGGCGCCGAGGAACGACGTGCCCGGCGGCAGCGCGAACGTCTGCACCGGAACGGCTCGACACTCGCCTGCCGACAGGTCGACCCGCGGCGCGCTGCCCGCGAAAAGATCAGGCGGCACCGCGATGGTGGTGTCCGTCGACGACAGCAGGTGGAGCTCGGTCCCACCTGCCTGGTTGCCACGATTGCAGACCGTGACAGTGGTGGTGAACGAAGCCCCTGGAAGAATCGCGGCAGGCGCCGAGACCGACGAGATCGTGAAGTCGGGGCCCACGCCGATGAGAAAGGGACTCGCAGGGCTGGTGTTGTTGGTCTCGTCGAGTTCGGCGACGCCACTGAAGCTGTCGACTATGGCGCCCAGAAAGACCGACGGTGACGTCGCGCCGGGCGGCCGGCTCGCAGAGCCCGACACCGACACCAGCCGGCACTCGCCCGTGCTCAACGAGACCGGCGCGCCGCCGAGGATGAGGTCTGGGTTGGCGCTGAGCGGGCCCGAGATGACCGCGTCGGCAGAGCTGAAGAGTTCGACCAACGTCGAGCCTGGCCGGTTGCCGATGTTGCAGACGTTGAGCTGCGTGATGAAGGGCTCTCCCGGCCGCACCAGGGTGGGCGCCGACGAGATGGTCACGCGGAAGTCAGGTCCGAAGGAAGGGGCCGTGACGAACGAGACCGGAGGCGAACTCACCGTACCAGTCGAGGTCTGGCCCACCGCCGTGAGCGTGTGAGGGCCGAACGGCACGAAGTCGGCCGACCACGGCGCGTTGAACGGCGGCGGCAGCGGCGGCGATACGGGCAGCCCATCAACGAGGAACTGCACCGTCGAGACGCCAGTTGCGGTTGCGCTCAACGTCGTGGGGCCGCGCACCGTCGAACCGGCCGTGGGCGCGGTGACCGCGACAGCGGCGGTGGTCGACGGTTCCCGGCACAACACGGCAAGCAGCGACTCGGTGCGCGACGACAGATCGTTGAACGTGCGCGGCTGGCCAGTCACCGGATCCGGGACGGTCGTGCCGGTGAGGTAGCCCGAGAGCACCGCGACCTGGCCGACGTTGCGAGGTGAGACGTGCAGGAAAGCCGTATTCGTCTCGCCTGCATGACAGCCATTGCAGGTGTTGACCGAAAAGTGGAAGCGCGCCTCGTTGTTGGTGATGCCCGGCGCGCGCCAGGTGTGA
>JBILUC010000077.1:0-23512 GCA_044371205.1 Archangium sp. | reverse complement strand
CGCGCCGGCAGCGACCGGTACGAGGAGAGCCAAGAACAGGCTACCTGGCGGAGTGTGTCGGACCATTCTCCAGAGCGGCGCAACGCCGCTCCTGCGCACTGAAGCGCGAAGGCTGATGCTTCCTCGACACCCCACTCCCTGACGGGAATTGAGTTTCACGTTCCACCACTGAGAGAGGCGTCGAAGACGCCACCTTCTCTCCTGGGGCCCGGTAGCCTCACCGGCTCTCCCGCACGATCATCACCGGCGCGAGGCCTGAAACCGCGTTTGCGCGGTTGTCTCAGCTCAGGCCTCGCGCCGGTGATGATCGTGCGAGGAGAGCCAAGAACAGGCTACCTGGCGGAGTGTGTCGGACCATTCTCCAGAGCGGCGCAACGCCGCTCCTGCGCACTGAAGCGCGAAGGCTGAAGTTCTCGACGCCTCCCTCAGGGGCGGAACTGTGGGTTGTTTCGTCTCTCGTCTCCTTTCAGGCCAACTGGCTGTCGGCGTCGATGAAGCCGTCTGCGGTGAGTGAATCGAGCCGCGCGAAGTACGCGTCGCGGGCCTGCTTGTCCGAGTCGAACCACGTGCGCTGCTGTCGCGGCTCCTCGTTGCGCGCGCCCCAGAGCACGCGCACCAGCTTGTCGTCGAGCGACACACGGTAGACGAGCTCCTGGCCCGTCTGGCGGCGCACGAAGGTGCGGGTCTCGGCGCGAATGAGCGCGCGGCCCTCGGGCGTGGTGCGCAGGGCCTCGTCATGCAGCACGCGGCGCTGGTGGAAGAGGCGCGCAGCGAGCAGATGCTCACACGGCCCTTCGCGCACCCCCGCGCGCTTGAAGTGCAGGCAGGTGCAGTGGGCGCCCCGCACGCGACCTTCGCTGTCGAGCGTGAAGCTCGGCGTGAACGAGCGGCGGGCCTCGAGGTCTTCCACCTCGGCGGTGAGCTCGGTGCCCTCGCTGCCGAGGTCGTGCACCTTGGTGAGCTTCACCGCACCCGCGGCCTTCTCGGTGCCGTCGCCGAGCAGCCGGTGGGCGAGCTTTTCGCGCTCACCGCCGTAGCGAATGAGCGAGACATCGATGGGCGCGTCGAGCAGCTGGCGCGGGCGGTACTGGCCCTTCACCAGGTCGAACAACACGCGGCCCTTGAGGCACTCGAGCTGCAGCGCGGCGCGCACGTCCTTCGGGGTGGCGCCGAGCTCCTTCACGAGCGTGTCGAAGTCACTCGGGCCGCGGGTGTTGAGCGTGTTCCACGCCCTCGCGGCGAGCAGCTCGGCCGAGGCAGGCGGCATCAACGAGTCGAAAGCCGACGCGCTCGACCAGCCCGAGTCCGTCCACCCGGTGAAGCCGACGGTGAGGTGGCCACGGCCTTCGCCGAAGTCGACGGCCCAGAACACGGGCAGGCCCGCGCCCATGAGGTGCACCTTCACGCTCTTCGCATGCGGCAACGCGCGGGTGAGCGAGAGCAGCCGCTGGCGGCCGAAGATGCGCACCACCCGCGGCACCTTGCCGGTGTACGGCGCGCCGTGGCACTCGAGCACGATGTCGAAGGGCTCGACGACGATGCGCGGCTGCGCGCCGGGCACGAGCTCGAAGCGAATGCCACGAGGCGGCTTTCGCGCGGCGCGGGTGCGCAGCACGAAGAGCAGGTTGTAGAGGTCGATGGGCGCGAGCTCGGCGACCGCGGCGGGCAACGTGGCGGCCGACTGCACCTGCACGAAGTTGCGCAGCCAGGCCCAGGGCACCTGGCGGGTCTGTGCGGGGTTGGCGTCGCCGCGGCCGTTGGCGTCGAGCGCGACGGGCTGCCAGCTGCGCATGCGCTCGAAGCGCGCGATGAACTGCTCGTCGACCGAGAGCGTGGCGCTGCCGTGCGCGGCCTCGCGGTTCTCGAACAGCGCCGAGGGCAACGAGAGCCGCGCGTAGCTCGACTCGTCGCGGCTGAAGACCTCGAGTGAGACCTCGTCGGGGCTGACGGTGAGCACGGGCTCGAGCACGTGTTTGGGCTTCTCTTCGTTGCCCAGCTGCTGCTCGAGGAAGGCCTTCTGCGCTTCCCAGATTTCCTTGTTCGCCTTCTTCCCCTGCTTGGTGAGGTAGGCGAGGTAGGTCGCGAGGTCCTTTCGCTTGTAGCGGAGGTCGCTGCCGAGCACGTCGAAGGCCGTCATCAACGCGTCGCGGAAGAGCGCGGGCGCCTTCACCGTGCCGCGCACACCGACCGTGCCGCGCGAGCCGTCGAGCGAGAGCGTGACGTTGGCGCGGCCTTCACCGGCGGTCAGCGCCGAGGGCCCGGCGTATTGCACTTTGACGTCGCGTACGGCGCTCATTCGTTCCTCCTCGTCGACCTGGTGCTCCTGGCCCGACCGATGTGCAGCAGCCCCTCACCCGGCGCTTCGCGCCACCCTCTCCCCGCTGTGCAGGGAGAGGGATTTCGAGGCTCATTCGTCATCGTCGTAGTCCTCCTCGTCATCGCCGCCGTCATCGTCGTCGTCGCCACCGCCGCGCTCCGGCTTCACGGGAGCCGCGGGCATCATCGACTCGGCCAGCTCGGGGTTCGAAGCGAGCTGCGTGAGCTGCTCGGCGGTGAACCACTTCGGCGCATTCGTGCGACGCAGCGTGGTGCGTTGCGCCCGACGCAGGGCGCGGAAAGCGGCCATGCGCAGCTCAGGCGTGCCCCATGGCGCCATCGCTTCCTTCTTCTCGGGGGCCTTCTCTTCCTTCGGCGCGGCGACGGCCTTCGGCGGCTTCACCCCGCGCGGGCTCACCTCGGAGTACCCCTTGCCCGTCTTCTCCTTGATGAGCTTGTCCATCTCCTTCTGAGCGGCCTCGGGGCTGGCGAGCTTCTTGGGCTTCTTCTGCCCCGCCGAGCCAATCTTCCCGAAGCGCACGGTCACGGTGCTGTCGAGCACCACGACTTCCCAGAACTTGGAGCTCTCATCTTCTTCGAACTCGAAGCGCCGGCTGCCAGGCATCGAGACGTCGGGGCTGGGACCTGAGTCCTCGTCGTCCTCATCGCCGCCATCGTCGTCATCACCTTCGTCTTCCGGCTCTTCTTCTTCCTCTTCCTCGTCGTCGCCCTCACCACCACCCGCGCTGAAGGCGAGCTTCGCGAGGAAGTCGGCGACGGCCTGACCGCCCATGCGGCCCAGCGCGAGCAACGCAGCGCGCTGCACCGCCTCGCTGGTGCCCTTCTCGGCCTGCGCCATGAGCGCGGACGGGTCGTTCGCGCCGATGAGCTTGGGCAGCATGACCGCGCGCGCAGACTCCGTGACGATGAGCTGCGCGTCGGCCTTCAGTGCATCGAACGCGAGCGAGTCGAGCGGCTTGCTGGTCTCGATGAGCCCCGCTGCCTGCGCCGCGTTGATCCCCGTGAGCGCAGAGACGGAGGCGCGACGAACGCCTGCGTCGATGTCTCCGGCCCCCTTCGCCAACACACCCGCCGCGCCCGCCCCCGCGCGACCGAGGATGCGCGCCGACTCGGCCCGCACGCTTGCGGGCGCCGGAGAGCCACCTGCGAGAGACTTCGCGGCGAGCTCTTCGACCTGCCGCGCTTCATGCAGCGTCGCGGCCCACAGCAACCGCAAGAACGCGCTCTCTTCGGCCGCCTTGTCGGTGCCGACCGACTTCGACCACCGCGTGGCCGTCGAGGTCGCTGCCGCCGCAAGGCTCGCCGCGCGCGCCTGCAAGTCGGCTGCGCTCAGCGCATTGCCCGCCAGGGCGTGACGCGCCATCAGCCACGCCATGTCTTCACGCACCGACGGGAAGTCCGACGTCGTGCCCTTCACCAGCGCATCGGTGGGCAACGACGCGCGACGACCCAGGCCGAACTTCACCTTGTTGCGCAGGTCGGCCTTCAACTTCGGGTTCGCCAGCCGCTCGAGCAGCGGCGCCGGCTCGGCCTCGGCGAGCAGGTACGCCAGCGCCGGTCCGGAGATGGCCGCCACATCGCTCGAGGCCGCGCTCATCGCGACACGGAGCGGATCGCTCGGGAAGCACGCCTCGAGCGCACGCAACGCGGGCTCCGCGAGCTGCCAGTTCTGCAGCGCACCCGCGAGCACCTTCTCGCTCGAGACGTCAGCGCGCACGCCGAGCTCGTGAATCGCGCCTTTGCGCACGTTCACGTCATGGTCGTGGTTCGCGCCGACAATCTGCTGCAACCGAGAGAGGGAGCGATCGTCACCCACCCACCCGAGGCCCTTCACGCCCGCGATGCGGAACTGGCCCTCGAGCGCAGACGCCTCGACCGTCTCGTAGACGCGCTTCTTCACCTCGACGTCGGTGAGCGACTTGTAGAGCCGACCGAGCGCCTCGATGGCCGCGCCGCGCACGAGCGGGTCGACCGGCGCCTCTTCGGTGCCTCCTGCCGCGAGCAGCTCGACCTCTTCGAGCGCGCGAATCTGACCGGCCTCACCGAGCGCCAACACGGCGCGCACCTGTTCCTCCAGCTCGCCCGCGCGGGTGATGAGGAGCAACGGCCGCAACGACGCCGCGTGCTGCTTGTGCGCAAGCCCTTCGGCCGCTGGGAGCATCAGCTCGCGCGTGCCCTGGGCGATGACCTGCTCGAGCGGCGCCAGCGGGGCGTTGTGCTTCTCGACGCGCGCCGCGTAGCAGACGACAGCCTGCGTGCGCGTCGGCACGTCGCGGTCGCCGAAGAGCGAGACCAGCAACGCCTCGTGGTCGGGCTCCACACCGACGTCGGCCTCGCGTGCCGCCGCGAGCCGCAGCGCCGCATCTCGAGAGCGCACTGCCGCGCGCAGGGTCTGCAACACGCCCTGCCCGCGCCGGGGGGACGCCGCTTCGGCCTTGAGGAAGTCTTTGTTCGAAGCGCCCTTCGCCGGCGGCCGACGGTGATTCGAGAGGAACAACGCGCCCGTGAAGGCCGCGAGGCGCACGTCACCGCTGGGATCGTCGAAGAACGAGAGCAGCGGCTCGAGACCCACCGCCCGCCGCGTCGCAGCGAGGGCCGAGATGGCGTCGCGCTTGAGCGCGCTGGTGCTGGTGCCTCCCGAAGGTGCGGCAGGTGCCGTGCCTCCGCCTGCCGTCGCGTCACGGTACGCCTCGACCGCGAGCCTGGCTTCATTGAGCCCGAGGCCCGTCTTCGCGCGGTGCATGGCGATGGCCTGCACGAAGTTGTTCGTCGCGCGGAGCAACGCCACCACCTGCGGGTCGAGCTGCGGCACTGCGGTGACGGCGGTCGCCTTGCTCGTTGCGGCTTCGACCTGGGCGGGGAGCGCGGCGAGTTCATGCAGGTGCTGCACGAGCGCGAGGGCCGCGGCGTCGGTGGCTGCGGTGGTGAGCGCCGAGCGCGCTGCTGCGATGGAGGGACCGTCGGGAACGAGGAACGCGGCGAGCGCAGGCACGGCCGCGTCGTCTTTGCGGTCGGCGAGCATCTGCGCGGCGAGCAAGCGCACGTCGTCGCGATCGCTCTCGAGCGCCTTGCGCAGCGCGGGCCCGACGCGTGGGTCCTGCGACGCGGCGAGCTTCTGCAGCACACCGAGGCGGAGGTCGGCGTGCGGGCTGGTGAGCGCAGCCATCAGCGCGTCGAGCTTGCCGGGGCCGATGCTGCGCTCGAGGAGCGTGAAGGCGTGCTGCCTCACCTCAGGAACATTCGACGCGAGGGTCTCGACGAACCACGGGCGTGCAGCTTCCCCACGCTGGTTCAATTGCTCGAGCGCGAGGAGGCCGACGTCGGCCGACGACGACGAGAGCGCGTGACGCAGCGCCACGTCGGGCGTCGATGCCAGCAGCGTGTTGAGGCCCGCCATCGCCTTCTTGCGCACGAGCGAGTCTTCATCGTCGAGCGCGCGCACGAGCGCCGGGACGACGGAGATGGGCTTGGGGCTGCCCCCGCTCGCCATGTCGATCATCCGGTCGACGCAGTCGCGGCGCACGCGGCGCACCGTCTCGTCGGGGTTCGAGAGCCGCAACAACCCGACGTAGGCACCGAAAGCGACCCAGCGGCGCACCTCGAGTTCCTTCGTGTCGGGGGTGGCGACCTTCGCGCTGCCGCCAGCGAACAACTTCCGCAGCCAGTCGCGCTTGGCGACGGCGTCGGTGCTCGCGCGGCCGCGCTGGTTGGTGTCGGGCACCGTCGTCTCGCTCGCAGGGCGAATGGTGACGACGCGCTTCACCTCGGCGAAGAACTCGAGCGGCTTGCGACGCAGCAGGAGCGCCTGACCCGCGGCGTAGCGGGCCTGCGGCGTGTCGGCGCCCAACAGCTGCAACAGCCGCATCGCGGCGCGCTCACGCTCGGCCTCTTCGGGCCAGTCCTTCATGTCGCCGGCCTTCTCGGGGCGCGGAGGGCTGACGGCGTTGATCAACAGCTCGGTGTACGCGCTCACGTCGGCACGCAGCTCGAGCGCGCGGGCAGCGGCGTAGCGAACGTCGGCGCGCTGGGCAGAGAGCGCAGCGGTGAGCAACTCGGGCTCGTTGCCTTCACGCGCGGCGCGCAGGTCACGCGCGAGCAGCGTCGCGAAGAACGTGTCTGACAAGTACGAGTCGGAGTCGTCGAGGCCGAGGAAGAGCGCGTTGTCGCCGGCCGAGCCGAGCGCGACGAGCGCGCGGAGGGCCCCTTCACGAATCGGGAGGTGCGAATCTTTCAACGTGCCAGTGAGCACCGCGAGGCCGCGATCGTCACCGAGCCGCGCGAGACCTTCGGCAGCCCACGAGCGCACCGCGACGTCGGCGTGGCTCAGCGCATCGAGCAAGAGGCCTTCGTGGCCGGCATTGCAGAGACCTCGCGCCGCCTGCTCACGCAGCGCCGAGTTCTCGTCCTTGAGGAGCGGGTCGGCGAAGAGGGCCGCAGTGCGAGGGCTCCCCAGCGTCGCGAGCGCACCCACCGCGCGGGCGCGCAGCGGCTCGAGGAACGCAGCCGGGTGACGCAGCTTCAAGTCGGCATCGAGCACGAAGCCGCGCATCGGCTCGATGATGCGCTCGTCCCCACGCTTCGCGAGCAACTCAGCCGCGCGCACGCGCACCTCGAGCGAATCGGCCATCAGGCCCGCCGTGAGCGGACCCGCATCGTCCTTCACCAGCGCGTCGACGCTCTCGAGCGCCGCGAGCTTGACGGGAATCGACAGGTCCGTGAGCGCCTTCACCAACGGAGAGCGCAGCGACTCGGCTTCGGCGCGACCCGAGAGCCCCGCAGCGCGGCGCGCGGCGAGGATTCGCGTCTGCACCGATTCCGACTCGAGGCCCTTGAGCCACGGCTTCGCAGCGTCTTTACCCAGCAGGCGAGAGAGCGTCGTCAGCGCGGCTTCACCCACGCCCGCGTCGCGATCGACGACGGCCTTCTCGAGGCGCTCGAGGATCCACCCCGGCGTGCCCTTCGGCGCCGGCTGGTCGTCATCCGTCGGTGTCTTCGCGATGAGCGCCATCTGGCGAACGGCGTTGAGGCGGAGGTCGGCGAAGCGCCCGGCGAGCGCGCGGTCGATGGCGCCGGTCGCGTCTTTGTCGTGCCAGGCCCAGAGCGTCTTGAAGGCCTCGGCGCGCACGGCGGCTGCTTCGTCTTCGAGCGCGTGCCCGAGCAGCGTCTCGGCTTCTTCGGTGCGCGCGGCGGCCTGCAACGCGACGAGGCGCGTGAGGCCCCGCTTGCGCATGTCTTCGAACGCCGAACGCAACAGGATGCCGGTGAACTCGAGCGGGTGCGCCTCGTCCTTGCGCTTCGTGAGGCCTTCGGCGGCCGCAGCACGCACCGAGGCGTCGAGGTCATCGACCATCGAGGCGAGGCGTTGACGCGCGCGGGGGTCCCCGAGCGTGGCGAACGTCTGCGCAACCCACACGCGGTGGGCTGCAGGCTCTTCGCGCGACAACTGGAGGAGCGCCGAGACCGCGCGCACGTCGTTGGCGGCGAAGAGCAAACCGGCCGCGCCACGCGAGGCGATGTCGGTCGAGCGCGCAGACATCGCGACGAGCAGCGGCGTGAGGTCGTCTTGCGAGACCTCTTTCCCTGCGGAGGTGAGGCCCAGCTTCGCGCGCAGCGCGGCGGCCTGCTCGGCGTTGGGCTCCTTCCCTCCGTTCGCGCGGCGCAGCACCTCGGGCAGCTCGAGCATCTTCTCGAGCAGCACGGCGACGGTCGGCCGCTCGAGCACGCGCACCACGAACGCGACCTGGCGCACGAGCACGTTCTCGTCGTCGAGCGCGCGGCCGGAGATGGACTGCAGTGACGGCAACTTCCCCGCGAACAGCGCGCGCACCAGCACCTCAGCGCGCACATCGGGGCTGCCCTTCTCGAAGCCGGTGACGAGCGCCTCGATGCCCTCGGGGAAGGTGGCCTGCAACGCGTCGAGCGCCGAGAGCCGCACCGCCGGGTCTGCGTCTTTGAGCGCGCCGGCGATGAGTGCGGGCACGAGCGGCACGGCCGGGTACAGCGGCGGCAGCGCCTTCAGCGCCGAGCTGCGCACCGCGGCCACGCTGGCCTTCAAGCCTTCGCGCCACGCGAGGAACGGCTGGTCTTCGGTGACGGAGAGCGCCTCGAGGCCGGCCTGCGCCACGCCTGCGTCGACATCACGCACCAGCTTGCGCAACAGCGACCGCGCGTCTTTGCGCACCAGGCCCTTGAGCGTCTTTGCGAGGGCGAGCCGCACGGGGGCGTCCCGGTCTCCCGCAAGCGCGTCGAGGAGCGGCAGCACCTCGGCCTCGGCAATCTTCGGCAGGTCCTTCGCGAAGTTCTCCTTCGCGGGCCGCTGGGCCGAGCGGAGCAGGTTCGCGGTGTTGGTGAACCCGTCGATGCCCGAGCTGGTCGCCTCGGCGAACGTGCCGTCGAGCTGCACCTCGATGAAGGTCAGCGTGCGCGAGTCACCGGCGACGACGACCTCCACCTGCGTCTTGCGCGGGTCGGACTCGACGAGCGCGAGCGCGCGTTGGGCGCCGGGCGCGTCGAAGGTCTTGCTGCGCTTCTTGTCGTCGAGGCGCGTGGTGCGCACCTTCGCGTCGTGCCCCGTGGAGATGAGGCGATCGCTCGTGTCTTTCGCGTCGTCTTTCGGCGTCGGCAAGAACGCCATCGCCGTGGTGCCGCCCGCGTGGCCGGTGTCGCCTTCGCCGCGCACCTCGCACTCGACTGCGCCCTCGAGGTACCAGAGGCGCACGGTGCCATCATCGCCGCTCGAGGCGAGGCGGCCGTCGCGAGGCGTGAACGCGAGCGTCGTCACTGCGCCGCGGTGGCCTTCCATCACGCGCGGGTCTTTCGCGCCGAAGGTGAACACGCGCACGAGGCCATCATCACCACCGACGGCGACCCGCTTGTTGGCGGCATCGAGCGCCACCGCGCGCTGCGCACCGGAGGCGGTGAACTCGTAGAGCTTGTTGCTCCCGTCCCACACGGTGACGCGGCCATCGACGCCGGTGCTGGCGAGGAGCGTGCCCGACGCGGACAACGCCGTGACTCCACCCGCGTGCGCGTCGACGTGGCCCGCTGCTTCAGCGGAGGTCGAGTCGAAACGGTACAGCTTGCCGTCGACGCCGCCAGCGACCACCTGCTTGCCCGAGAACACGAGCGCGGCGAGGTGCGACGGCACCGCGACCGTCTTCAAGACCTTGCGCGTACCGGCGTCGAAGAGCGTGAGCGCGCTGCCCTGCTCGAGGCGCGTGCCTCCGATGGCGAGGGTGCGGCCGCTCCCAGCGAGCGCGCGGACCTGTTCGAAGTGACCGATGGTGTAGGTGGCCATGGGGTTCTGGTTCAGGCCTTCAGCTGCAGGCCGACATCGAGGTGGGGATGCGCGACCTTCACCGTCGCGAGCGCCGCGAGGCATGCCTGCCATTCACCGCGGGCGATGCTGCCGGAGAACTCGAGGAACAAAGGAGAGACCGCGCGCGCGAAGCCTTCGTCTTCGACCGCGAGGGCGCGAGCGGCTTCGATGGCGCGGCGCTTGGCGGCCTGTGCGCTGGCGGAGCGCTTCATGGCCTCACCTTCTCGCGACTCGGCGGCGCGGCCCGGAGGAAGGCCGAACAACAACGTGCGCAGGAAGTCTTGCAGCACCTGCACGTTCGAGAAGCGGCCAGCGCTCTCGGGCAGCTTGGCGGGGCCCTTCGGCTTCCACCCCTCGGGCAGCGAGCTGGGGCGGTGGCGTTCCCACAACATGCGCACGGCCATGGTGCGCACGCTGCGGTCGGCGCTCTCCATCAACCAGCCGAGGCGCTCGGGGCCGCCGAGGCGGGCGTAGTGGCGGGCGATCATCTCCATCGCGACCTCGCGGCTCTGGCGAATGCGCGACTCGGTGAGGCGGAAGACCTGGGCGGGGTCGATTTCTTCGACGGTGAAGGTGCACGCCGCGTCGGCGGTCGGTGAGCCCGCGTTCTCGAGCGCGTTGATGCAGAGGTTGCGCACCTCTTTGTGCTCGCTGTCGGCGAGCTCGTACACGCGGTTGAGCGCATTCCATCGGCGCAGGTCGGCGCGGGTGATGGTGACCGCGAAGCGCCGCACGTCGGCGCGTGAATCCCACAACGCCTTCAAGAAGGCTTCGGGCGTGTACTGCGCGAGCGTGAGCTTCGGCGTGATGGCGTTCGCGACAGCTTCGGTTTGCTGCGGGCCGACGGTCGGGTGGTGGCAGCGCAGGTACGTCTGCGCGAAGAGGCGCACGGGGTCGGGTTCCTTCGCGCCGGTCGCGAGCTCGAGCAGCCGCTTCACGCCGCGCTCGACGTCTCCGTCACCGAAGTCTTTGGGGTCGACCCCACCGAGCAGCGTGCGGGTGGCGAACTGCGAGAGCGCCGGGTCGGTGCGGCGCGCGAGCGCGAGCAGCCAGGGCAGGCCCATCTGCTTGAAGCTGGCGTGCGTCGAGAGCAGGTGGAGCGCGAGGTCGCGCACCGAGCGGTCGAACACCAGGCCCTTCACCGCTTCGACGTCGAGCCCCGGCAACGACTTCGCGCGGCGCAGCGTCTGATCGGCCATTGCCCGGAAGTTGAGCTCGGGGAGCAGCGCCATCAGCCACGGCGCACCGAGGTGCTCGGGCGCGATGAGCGGCATCAACTGCGTGGTGAAGCGCACGAGGTGGGGCTGCTGGGCGAGGTCTTGCCGGCGCGGGTCGGCGAAGAGCGACTTCACGAACGCCGCGAGCGGCTCGCTCTGTTTCACGCGCTCAGCGAGGTACTTGCGCGCCCAGTCACGCTGCGAGCCGGCGCCGTAGACGAGCTCGACGAAGAACGCGTCGGTGAGCTCAGCGCGATCGAACTGCGCCTCGAGCCGGGTCGCGGTCCACGCGGACGTGGCGGTATTCCCGAGCAGCTTCGAGAAGAGCGGCAGGCCAATCTTCTTTGCGTCGAGCCCTTCGAGCACCGAGATGGCCCATGCGCGGGTCTCGTTCGAGCCGGCCAGCGCGTAGTCGACGAGCGCGGCGGCGGGCAGGTCGGTGGCGTGGGCGCGGGCGTACTCGATGGCGAACTTGCGCGCGCCGACAGAGGGAGACAGGAGTAGCGAGAGCACCGCGTCGCGCAGCCCGAGGCCCTGCAGCTTCGCGGGGTGCAGCTCGGGCGTGTTCTGCAGAATCTCGACGAGCAGGTCGTGCACCGACGCGATGGGCCGCTGCGCGAGGCGCGAGAGCCACGCGACGTTGGTCTGCCGCAACATCGCGGGGAAGTGCTTCTTCAGCTTCTCGATGGCGAACTTGGCGACGTCGTTCTGCTGCGCGGCCTCGAGCAGCACCATCAGCGGGTCGGGGTTCAGCTTCCACGCGTTCTCGAACAGCTCTTCGCGGGCGTAGACGACGCGGCTGACGGCGACCCCCGACCAGAGCTGCGCGTCAGGAGGGAAGGCCCGGAGCATGGCGCTCGCGAACACGGGGTAGAGCTCGGGCACTGCGCGCGCGAGGTTGCGCAGGTACCGCCATCCGCGCCGCTGGAGGTAGACGATGGTGCCGGTGGTGACGGCGCCCGTGCCTCGCGTCGCTTCGAGCCGCGCGAGGATGGCGCCGAAGAACAACGCGTCCTGCTTCTCCTCTGCGAGTTTGAAGATGCGCTTGATGCCGCCCCACAGGCCGCGGTCGAGCGGCGCGAGGCGAATGACCTCGAGCAGCGCCGCGCGGGTCGGCTCACCGCCCGAGAGGTAGAGCTCGAGCAGAAAGTCAGCGAGCAGGTACTTGCCCGACGGCGGCGGCTCGGCCTGCGTGAGGTACTTGCGCCACAGCAGCGCGATCTTCATGCGGCGCGTGGCTTCTTTGTATTCGCCCTGCGCGGCGCGGAGCTGCTGCTCGAAGGCCTCGGGCGTCAGCGCCCCGGGCGACACGCTGTCGGGCGCGCCGGGTTTCTGCGCGGCGAAGGCGATGACGGCCTGCGCGAGGTCAGGGGCCTGGCCCTTCGCGAGTGCGCGGAGATCGTCCAGCGTCACATCGGGACGATCGATCGTTGCTGAAGCCATGAACCCCTCCGAGTTGGCCTGTCGAACGGCACGCGGACGCTAGATCCGCGCGTTCGTCGATCGCCAGATCTGTTTTCGGAGTTCGGCCGACCGTCTCACCGGGGTTCAGTTCACGTGCTTCGGCGGGCTGGCAGGCAGCGAGTGCCACACTGCGTCAGCGCCAGGCAGCACGAGGGTCGACGTGCGCCCGCGGTCACGACGTCACTTCTCGGCGTAGCCCTTCTTCATTTTCTCGGCGACGAGCTTGTTGGCCTCGGCCTGGCACTTGTCCTCGCTGTCGTAGTCTTTCTGCGTCGTCTGGCCGTCGGTGCCGATCTTCCCGTAGCGCGTGTAGAAGGTCGTGCCTTCGACGGTGATCTCCCAGAACTTGGACGAGGAGCCCTCGACGAACTCGAAGTAGCGGCCCTTGCCTGACTTCGACGACTTACCGGAATCAGCCGCGGGGGCCGGGGCAGGCGCCGCTTTCTTTACAGCGGGCGCAGGCGCCGGCGCGTCGTCTTCATCCTCGTCGTCGAAGGGGCTCTTCTTCTTCGCCGCTGCGGGTGCTGCTCCGCCGACTTCCTTGAAGCCCTTGCCCAGCTTCTCGGAGATCTTCTTCTCGGAGTTCTCCTTCGCCTCGTCGTCGTCTTCGAAGAGCTTTTCTTTGGTCTCGAAGGTGCCGAAGCGGATCTTCTGCTTCGAGCCCTGGGTCTCGACTTCCCAGAAGTAGTTCGTGTCGCCGTCGGTCATTTCAAAGCGTCGCGTGGCCATGTTCCCTCGTTGAACGGGTTTGGAGACTGCGGTGGGTGGAGTGACGTGAAGCACCGGCGCGCTCTGGTTCGCGCTGCCCTTGATGGCGTCGACGCGGCGAACGGAAGCGCCTGCGCCGGGTCGGCTCTCGAACTTCGCGTCGATGCGCTCGCCCACGAAGCTGGGGAAGCGCGGCACGCCGGCGTTCGAGAGCTCTTGATAGCGGTAGGTGATGATCGCGCCCAGTTTCGGCGGCGCCTCGCGCTCGGCATCGCTGAACCCGGTGCCGACGTTGAATTGCGTGCCGTCGGGCATCTCGACCAGCAACGCGCCGAGGCGACCCTTGTGACGACCGGCGCCCGGCACGTGGCCAATCACCCGCGCCTCGCTGTCGTGGAAGGTCTTCACCTTGAGCAACGTGCTCGAGCGACCCGCCTCGTAGCGGGAGCCCGGCCGTCGCACCATCAGCCCTTCCCCGCCCAGCCCTTCGACGCGCGAGAGCTCGCGACGGAGATGATCGAGGTCGACGCACTGCTCGTGCAGACACGCGCGCAGCCAGTCGACGCGGAGCTCGGTCACGAGCTTGTCGATGAACGCCAGCCGCTCTTCGAAGACGCCGCCGTGCGCGGGCGCGTCGAAGACGACGTATTGGAGCTCTTTCCACAGCTCGGGCTCGTCTTGCCGCTTCACGATGCCGACCGTGCGCTGGAAGAGCTTGCGGCCGCCCCAGAGCTCTCCGTCGAGCGGGTGGTTGGGGAACTTCGCGGTGAACCACTTCGGGGCGAAGAACTTGTTGCCGAGGCGCGAGAGGAACTGCGTGCCGTCCCAGTAGGCGCGCACGCCGTCGAGCTTCTCGCTGATCCACCAGCCCGTGAGGTCGACGTCGTTCTCCCACTTGTGCGCGAGGAGCACCGGCGGCCCCTCGGCGTCGTCGTCTTCACCGCCGACCTCGCCCTCGACCTTTGGCTTCTTCGGCCGCGCTGGCTTGCCACTGAGCAAACCGGCTGAGCCGAGCCGCTTCGTCTCGGCCTCGTCGCCGCGGAAGGCGCGCAGGTGTTTGCAGGTGCGCTTCTCGATGGGCAGGCCCTGGTGCATCCACGCCGGGCAGGTGCACGAGTAGAGGCCGCCCGTGTTCTTGAGCGTGTAGATGGAAGAGCCCGAGCCCTTCACCTGCGTCGTTTCGCCATCAGCGAGCTCGGCCGCCACGGCGCTGACGTTAGGTGCGGAGGTGGTCGGAGATCACGCGTTAGTTCGCGGCCTGCAGCAGGGTCGACGGGCGGAGAAGCCGGGAGGACGGAGGGACCGAAGGTCTCGGCCCTGCCCAGATCGCGGCGTGCCCCTCGGCCACGACGGAAGGTCGCCCCAACTTGTCCGCGATGATGACGAGCCAGCGCTTGAAGAACCAAACGGCATGGTACCGCCCGAGAGCGCTGCGACGGTTTCGACGAACACTGGGGCGAAGTCGCGTATGTGGGCGCGATGGCATTCCACTCTTCCGGTCGCACCGACCAGACGTTGCGCACCCACGTGATGCACTTCGTGAACGGCTTCTCGAACGACGGCAGCGCGATCGCCACGCCCTTCTATCTCCAGTGACTCCGCGCAAGACCTCCATCGGCGCCGCGGTGCTGCTCGCCGCCCTCGGCTATTTCGTCGACATCTACGACCTCGTGCTGTTCTCGGTGCTGCGCGTCTCGAGCTTGAAGTCGCTCGGCGTCGCAGAGGCGCAGCTCGTGCCCGCCAGCAGCGTGCTGCTCGACCTGCAGCTCGCCGGCATGATCCTCGGCGGCGTCGCGTGGGGCGTGCTCGGCGACAAGCGCGGCCGACTCACCGTGCTCTTCGGCTCCATCCTCCTCTACTCCCTCGCCAACCTCGCCAACGCCTTCGTGCAGGACCTGACGCTCTACGGCCTGTGTCGACTGCTCGCCGGCTTCGGGCTCGCCGGTGAGCTGGGGGCCGGCATCACCCTGGTGAGCGAGCTGCTCCCCGTCAATCGCCGCGGCCTCGGCACCACCATCGTCGCCACCGTCGGCGTCAGCGGCGCGCTCGCGGCGGGCAGCATCGGTGAAGCGCTCATCGGCTGGTCGGCCACCGACGGCTGGCGCTACGCGTACGCGATTGGCGGCGGGGTCGGGCTCCTGTTGCTCGCGCTGCGCCTCGGCGTCTTCGAGAGTGGGCTCTTCGAGCGCACGCGCCAGGCCGACGTGAAGCACGGCGACGTGCGGCAGCTCTTCGTTCCGCTCTCGCGCGCCGTGCGCGTGTTGCGCGTGGTGCTGGTGGGCATGCCCATCTGGTTCGTCGCCGGCGTCATGCTCGTCTTCTCTCCGGAGATCGGCGCCGCGCTGAGCCTCGACCCCAAGCCCACCGGCGGCAAGACCATCTTCTGGGCGTACCTCGGCGTCACGCTGGGGGATCTCGCCAGCGGCCTCTTGAGCCACCGTCTTCAGAGCCGCAAGAAGGTGCTCGGCGCCTTCCTCGTTGCGCTGGTGGGTGCGGTGGTGTTGCTGCTCACCTTCGGCGGCCGCTCGCACGCGACGTACTACGGCCTGCTGACGCTGCTCGGCTTCGGGAGCGGCTACTGGGTGCTCTTCGTCACCACCGCCGCCGAGCAGTTCGGCACCAACCTGCGCGCGACGGTGACCACCAGCGCGCCCAACTTCGTGCGCGGCACCGCGATTCCCCTCACCGCGGTGTGGATGGCGCTCAAGCCGCAGCTCGGCACCATCCCCGCGACGATGGGGCTCGGGCTGACCTGCATCGCCGTCGCCCTCGTCGCGCTGTGGCGAATGCCCGAGAGCTTCTCGACCGAACTCGACTTCGTCGAGAAGTGACGGCAAACGCCGGCGCATGACCGACGTGCTCCCCATCGAGACCTGGCAGCGCAGCGCGTTCGAGCCGGGCGCGCGCAACGTCTTTCAGTTGTTCTGCTTTGTGACGGGCCCACTCGCCGACGTGCCGATGTCGGCGCTGCGCTTCGGCTTGCCGTCGACGAACGCGATGAACGGCGTCGAGGTGCAGGAAATTCCCCGCTCGGCCGACCCGCAGTGGTTCGACGGTTTCCGTTCGGGGGCGCTGCGCACCCTCGCGACCGAAGCGCTCGGTGACGCAATGCAGGCCTTCGACACGGCCGATCGCCTGGCCGTGGTGCTCATCGACACACCAGACACGGCCGACCTGGGGCACGTGCAGGCCGGTTGGGCACTGGCGAAGTGGCTGGTCGCGCGCGGTGCGTCGGTGGTGCTCGACGCGCAGAGCAACCGCTTCTGGAAGGGCGCTGAGCTCGCCGACTGGCCCACGCGTCGGCCCTTCGCGCTCTCGGTCGACGTGAACGTCATCGTCGAGGCCGAACCGGAGGCGTCTGTCGCCATCGTGCACACGCGCGGCCTGCAGAAGTTCGGTCGACCCGACCTCGTGGTGCTCGACGTGCCCGCCGACCGGTGGGACCCCGTGGCCGGCATTCTGCGCGTGCTCGCGGCGCAGTCGGCCGACGGGCGCTGCTTCAAGCCGGGAGAGCGTGTCACCGTCGGCGTCGACCCGATTCTCTTCTCGGCCTTCACCTCGAAGGCGCTGCACCTCAACAACGAAGCGTTGGTGGTGGCCGCTGGCTGATTCAGCTGACGACTGTGCCGCCGCATCGCCGCATCACTTCAACGAAGGGCGCTCGCCAGCGAGCGAGGAGCGCCAGTTCGGCACCACGGTGCACAGCTCAGCCGACCGCGTGGTTGTTCGCCGCGCAGGCCTTCGCCTTGTCGACGAGGGTCTGCAGCGGCTTCACGTCGCGCTTCGGGTCGAAGGTCTTCACGCAGCTGAGCAGCACCTCCATCCGCGAGATGCGGCGGTACGAGTACATGGGGTGCTCCCCGGGGCAGCCCTTCGAGAGGTCGTAGCGTTTCAGCTCATCGACGAGCAGCGTCGCGGCTTCGGCCTTCTGGCCCTCGCGCCCCATCGTCCACGCGCGGGGAATCAGCGGGAGCTCACTGCCGAATTCCTTGAGCAGCGCCGACGCCTTCTTCTCTTTCTCGGCGTCGAGGGCGCCGCAGCCGCCCAGCGAGCGCTCGACGGACAGCAGCGTCTCGTTGTCAGACCAGGCGCCGAGGCTCGTGAGCGGGCTGCCCACCGGGCTGTTCACGTGCGTCTCGCCCAGCACCTCCGAGGCGAAGCGGAGCACGGCGAGGTCTGACCTCCGGCCCTTCTCCTGCTCGAGCGCGGCGATGGCCTTCTTGATGTCGCGCTGCTCCATCGCCGGTGGCGGCTCGGCGAGCCCCGCGCGAGACAGCAGCAACACGGAGACAACGACCACGGTGAGCGCAGCCAGGCCCGAACGCATTGGGCATGACCATATCGCCCCTCGCCGGGGAAACGGGCAGTCTGCCCACCATGAGCGGATACGACTTCACGTGCGCAGCGGCGACGGTGCGCGAGGGCGTGGCCGAGGTTTCGCTGTCGGCCAGCGGCAAGGGCAATCGGATGGGGCCTGATTACTGGGCGCAGATGGCGCCGCTGTTCGAGCGGCTCGACGCCGACGACGCGGTGCGCGTGGTGCTGCTCTCGGGCCAGGGTGAGCACTTCAGCTACGGGCTCGACCTCGCGAGCATGGCCGGTGAGCTCGCCGAGCTGACGGCGCCCGACGCGCGCGCGGCGACGCGGCAGAAGTTCCTCTCCACGGTGAAGAAAATGCAGCACGCGCACGACGCAGTGGCGCGCTGCCGCAAGCCCGTCATCGCCGCGGTGCAGGGCTGGTGCATCGGCGGCGGCGTCGACCTCATCACGGCGTGTGACGTGCGGCTCGCGGCGAGCAACGCGAAGTTCTCGGTGCGCGAGGTGAAACTCGCCATCGTGGCCGACGTGGGCACGCTTGCACGGCTGCCGGCCATCGTCGGCCAGGGCGCCGCGCGGGAGCTCGCCTTCACCGGTGACGACATCGACGCGACGCGGGCGCTGCGGTTGGGCCTCGTGTCGGAGGTGTTCGAGTCGCCGGCCGCGCTCATGACCGCGGCGCGCGCGATGGCGGCCCGCATCGCGAAGAACCCGCCGCTCACCGTGCAGGGCATCAAGCAGGTGATGAACTTCTCGAGCGAGCGCGAGGCCCAGCTGTCGCTCGACGCGGTGGCGCTGTGGAACTCGGCCTTCTTCCCCAGCGAAGACCTGCAGGAAGCGATGGCTGCCTTCATCGAGAAGCGCGAGCCGACCTTTCGTGGGGCCTGACCCCATCGAATTGACCACAGTCGGTCAGCTTGATGCCTGCTGCGGCCTCAACCGCGTGCAATCGCGCGCGCGGTGCGATGGCCCGATTGGTGGATGGGCGGCGGTCACGGATCGCATTTCGCGAGCCCTCAGGAGCCACACCATGCCGAACATCGTCCAGACCGCAGTCGCCGCAGGCAACTTCAAGACCCTCGCCGCAGCCCTCACCGCCGCCAACCTCATCGAGCCCTTGAGTGGGCCCGGCCCCTTCACCGTCTTCGCCCCCACCGACGCGGCCTTCGCGAAGATTCCCAAGGCCGACCTCGACGCGCTGCTCGCCAACAAGGACAAGCTCGTCAAGGTGCTCAAGTTCCACGTCCTCACCAGCAAGGTGATGGCGTCCGACGTCGCCAAGTTGAAGGAAGGCGCGAAGGTGAAGACCTTCGAAGGTCATGACCTGACCCTCACCCACACGGGTGGCGCAACGAAGTTCAACGACTCGACCATCACCAACACCGACATCAACGCGTCGAACGGCGTCATTCACGCCATCGACACCGTGATGATGCCGAGCTGAAAAGCGAACTCGCGGCCGGCGCATCGGGCGCCGTGCCGCAGTGGCGCTCAGGTTACTTCGTCAACGAGAACAGGCTCGCCGCCATTCGCGCCAGCGTGTGGAGCCGTTCCTGGTCGGCGCCGAACTCGTCGAGCACCGCGATGACCTCGGTGCGGTTGAACAAGGTCGCCCAGGTCAGCGGCGTCTTGCCGTCAGGGTCGGCGCCATCCACCCGCGCACCTCCCTCGAGCAGCGCGCGCGCCACCGCCGCGTCGCCCTTGAACGCCACGCCCATGAGCGGCGTCTGACCGCGCGCGTTGGCGAGTTCCGGGTTCGCCCCGCGCTGAAGGAGGCCGCGCACCACCGACAGATGCCCGTGGTACGCGGCGAGCATCAACAGCGTGTCGCCTTTGTCGGTCTGCGCGTTGACGGGAGTGCCGGCGTCGACCGCTTCGAGCACGAAGTCGCTCCCCGCTCGCGCCGAGTCGAAGGCCCGCTGCATCACCTCGCGCGGCTCGTTGGCACGCGTACGACCACCGGCATCACCCTGCGCCATGTGCCCATCGTAGCGGTTCGATGCCGGAGCGGCGCGGCGCTCCGACTTGACGGGCTGCGAGTTGCGGCCTGCGCAGCAGTGTTCGCTTCGGCAAAGCCTCGCGCCGTCGGGAGACGCCGCCCACGCGCCAGCCCGCTGTCGACCGGCGCGGCGCTCATCTACCGGCGGCGCCGAGCGGGGCGTGTTGCCTGTCGCGGGGTGAAGGAGGGCCTGCTAACGAGCGCGCCCACCATGCTGACTCTGGCTCTCGTCGCTTTCCTCTCTCAGACGCCCCCCGCCGACGCCGCGCTCGACTTCACCGAGCAGGCGAAGCTGCTCTACCGCGTGGTCGCGTGCGGCAACGACGCCGCGCTGCCCGAAGGCCTCGACGCGAAGGTGGTCGCCGAGCACTGCAAGGAAATGCACCGCCGGCAGGGCCTGTACCGCGAGACGTGGATCAAGGAAGCCTCGCCCTTCATTCAGGGCCTCAAGCCGGCCGGGCTGCCCACCACCGTGGTGTACCCCTTCGGCGGCGGCGACCTCATCAGCGCCATCACCACCTACCCCGAGGCGAAGGAGATCACGACGATGTCGCTCGAGCACGCGGGCGACCCGCGGCGCATCAAGGGCATCACCAGCAAGCAGCTCAAGGCCTCGCTGGCACTCATCCGCTCGACCTCCTCGGGCCTGCTCACCGCGAACGACTCGAAGACCGAGAACCTCATGAAGGGCCAGCGCGGCGAGATTCCCGGCCAGCTCTCGTTCTTCCTCATCGCGCTCGCGGTGCACGGCTACGAGCCGGTCAGCCTCAAGTACGTGAAGACCAACGCCGACGGCTCGCTGCGCTACCTGACGCAGACCGAGCTCGAAACGCTCGAGAAGAAGGAAGCGAAGCTGCTGCACAAGGTGTGGGTGGCGCCCGACTTCTCCGAAGCGTTCGACAACCTCGAGCTCATCGCGGTGAAGAAGGGCGGCGACCCGGCGAAGGACACCATCGTGCACCGCCACTTCGCGCAGAACCTCGACAACGACCACTTCGGCAAAGACGAGGGCATGCAGAAGTACCTCGCGGCGCGCAAACCCATCGTCGCGATGACCAAAGCGGCCAGCTACCTGCTGTGGCGCGACAACTTCTCGACCATTCGCCAGTACCTGCTCGACTCGATGCAGTTCATGGTGAGCGACTCGACGGGCATTCCGCCGAAGTACGCGACCGCTGCCGGCTTCACGCAGGAAACGTACGGCAAGTTCGCCGAGTCGTTCCTCGGGGCGAACGCCGACTTCAACAAAGACTTCGTCAAGCTGTGGAAAGACGCGAAGCCGCTCTCGTTCCGCTACGGCTACCTCGACAAGAACCTGAGCAAGCACATGCTCATCACGAAGAAGCCCTGAGCCGACTCACGGCGCGAAGGTCAGCACCAGAAACCGCGCGCGCTTGAAGGCGTCGGCGGCCGCTCGCAGCTCGGGGTAGCGGCTCTTCGACTCAAAGCCCAGCACCCGCTCGAGCTTGCGCGTGACGCGGGCGCCCTTCTCGGTGCGCTCGACGTCGACGGTGGCACGCAGCGAGCCCGCACTCACGAACACCGGCGCAGGCACCGTCTGCAGCTTCGTGCCCGGCGGCGCCTCGAGCTCCAGCACCTCGACCGTCGCGGTGTCGTCCCACTTGAAGTGCAGGTCGACCTTGCGCTCCTCGGCGTCGAACAGCTCGTCGTGCGCGGCGTTGAGGAAGCCCAGCTGCACCGACCAACCCGCGCCCGACCGCCAGGCGTGACCCGGGAAGGTGAGCTTCGAGCTCCATTCGCACTGGCCCTTCGCGCGCTCACACGAGCCCCACGTCGCTTCCTGCATCACCTTGAGGCCGCTCGCGCGGTTCCACTCATCGCTCTCGCGCTGCTTGAGGCGCTCGCGGTGCTGCTCGAACTGTTCGACTTCGCTGCCTGCCTCGAGCCCGGTGGTGCGGGTGGTGACGACGTCGCGCACCGCGCCCTCAGCGTCGAGGGTGGCGAGGTGCGTGAATCGCCGCTCCGAGCGGGGCGCGGGCGTGGCGAGGGCGGTTTCCCACCGACCCACCGTCTTCAGGTCTGAGATTTCACGCTCGGTGCGGAAGACGAAGATGCGCTGGTCGCGGTGGCGCGCGGTGAGCTCGCCGGGTTTGCAGAACCCGCAGTCGAGATCGACCGTCATCGGCGCCGCCAGCCCCTTCTGCGCGGGGAGATAGACGAAGAGGTGGTCGAATTGAGCGAGCCGGGGGAACGACGGCGCGAGCTGCACCGACAGCGCGTCGGTGCCGTACGCGAGCCACGCCTCGACGCCCGCACGCTCGAGCAGGACGCGCGCCATCAACGCGCGCTCGACCACGCTCGCCTTGCCGCTGGCCAGCGCCTGCGCGAGGGGCTCCGCGCGGTTCCACGAGCCGCCACCGACGACGCGCGAGTGAATGAAGCTCTGCGCGCGCGCCACGAGGCAGGGCACGTCGTTGCACCCGGCGCGGTCGAGCGTGGCGTCGAAGCCCTTCAACGTGTCGTCGCTCACGTAGAAGCGCTCGCCGTTGCTCTCGACCACGTCGGTCCATTCGCGGAGCCAGTCGTACGAGAGCTTGCCCTGCCGCCACGCGAGCACGCGCCACGCCCAGCGCGGCTCGGTGAAGCTGAAGTGCGGCATGTGGTCGACGCGCTCACGCCGGGGGAGGTCGCGCAGCGAGAAGCGCAGCTGGTGCTCACCGTTGGCGCGCGAGCGCACCTCGATGGGTGATGCGCCGTTGAACTCGATGGTCTCGACCACCAGGGGCTTCGCGGCGGTCAGCTCGAACTCGTAGAGCTGCACGGGGAACTCGCCCAGCGTTTCCTGCTCGTCGGCGTTCCAGAAGCGGTCGCCTTCGACCACCCACCAGTACTCGAGCACGCTGCCCACCTTCACCTCAGGGAAGCGGAAGAAGTGCGCGTTGACCGTGCGCTCGCCCTTCGCGCTCACGTCAGACAGGAAGTTCTTCGCGTCGAATTCCCGGCGGGTGCCGTCGGGCTGAATGAGGCGCGCCTGAAAGCCGAGCAGCCGGTCTTGCGCGCGGTAGGGCACCGACACCTCGGCCAGCCAGAACCCCGCCTCGCCGCGCACCACGGTCACCTCGTGCCGCTCGCGACGCGTGAACGACTCGCTGCCCTGCAGCTCGAGCGCCGTCTTGTCCGAGCGGTAGAGCACCACCGCGGCGTCATCGACGTACCGCGAGGGGTCGTACCGGAGCTTGTCGTCGTCGACCCACGGCCGCGTGGCGGTCGTCGCGCAGCCAGACACGAGCAGCAGCAGCAACGCGGCGTACTTCACGGGGCACCTCCGACCGACGCGGTGACGGGTGGCACGGTCAAGAGCAACGGCTTCGATTCGGCGAGCAGCACCTCGCGCACGAAGCGGTTGAAGTCGTTCAACGCCGAGACCTGCAGGCGGCGCTGCTTCTTCTCGAAGCGGCGCTCGACGGTGAGCACCCCGCCCTCGAGCTTCGCGCTCAACTTCCACGTGCCGTTGGGCCCTTCGACGAGCCGCTCACCGCCGCCCGCCTCGAGCGCGGCGCCCGCGGGCACCTTGAGCTCGAGGGTCACGGTGCGCGTGTCGACGAAGCGCGAGACGACGGGCGACTTGCGGCCGGTGCTCCACGTCTGCACCCAGGGCGAGAACACGTCGACGGGGCGAATGACGAGCCGACCGGGGCCGGCGTCGAAGGCGATGCGCCGCGCGCCAAGCTCGCCCTCGACGTCGACGGTGCGCGCGAAGTCGTGGCGCTCGACGGGCTTCACTTCGCGCACGAGCGGCGCGCGCAGCCAGAGCTGATCTTCGACCCAGCGCTTCGCGGTGCCGGTGCCCTCGAGCCACCGCGCCTTCCACGGGAGCGCCCGCGCGCCGCTGGCCGTGACGTGGAAGCGGCCGCTCGCGTCGCCACCGCGGTCGAGCGTGAGGGTGAGCCGTTGGTGCTCGGTGTTGTCCTGCGGCTTGCTCTCGGGCGTGCGCTGCAGTTCGTGGCCCTTGTCGGAGATGACGAGCACCGGCGCACCCTGGTCGTTGGGAGGCAGGTCACCGAAGGGCACGGAGCGCCACGTGGGGTCGGCGAAGACGAGGCCCTGCGGCAACTCGACGGCGAGAATCTGGTGGTTGAAGTTGACGCCCAGCGAGGGCAGCGAGAATTCCTGCGGGGTGCCGTCGTGCGA
>JBILUC010000135.1:0-7122 GCA_044371205.1 Archangium sp. | reverse complement strand
CCCGCCTCGTCCTCATCCCATACATCGGCGCGAAGTTCGGGTCCGCCACCACCACCTCGTGCCCCATCTCCTCCAGGCACCTTGCCACCCACTCACTCTCGGTCGAGGCCTCCATCAACACCTTCGCCTTCCCTCGAGCCCCCAGCACCTCCTTGAATCGCCCTCGCTCGGTCCGAATCCGTAGCTCCAGCACCTCCCCTGCCTCCGTGACGATGCCTATGTTCTCCATGGCTGGCCTCCATTGCGGCTGTTGACCGCGTTGCGGGTTGGTGGGGCTCATTTTCACCACCACGCTCAGTGGCGGCCAGCCGCTTCACCCCATCTGTTCTTTCAGGGCGACCGATGCGGCCGGCGATCTCCGAGACCCGCTGTGCGCCGGCGCCGATGGCGTCGAGCAACGGTCGAAGGTCCGCGGCCGACGGCGTCTCTTCGAGGAGCAGCCGGTCAGGCTCGAGGTGCAGCGGCCCCATCGGGTCGAGCACCAGCGAGACGACGCGAGACTCCATCGAGCCCTTCAGCCCCGCCGCCAGCTCCCAGTAGCGGGGAACGCCACCCCAGGCCGTCCACGCCACGAGGCGGTCGAAACCCGAGAGCCCCGGAAACGCCTTCGCGAGCCACGCGGGTGACAGTGGCTCGAGTGAGAGCAGCGTGCGGGCGCGGCCGTACAGGTCGTTGAATCGCGTCGTCGTCGTCGTCGGTGCGTTGACGTGGGCGCGATACGTTCGCACGCATGACGACACTCTCGTTCGAACCCGCTCCGCAGCTGCACCCGAGGAAGCTTTCCGCCGTGGCGCGCCAGCAGCTCGAGACGTACGGCGAACGTCTCGACGGCGAGCGGCTGTCGGCCGCGGCGCGGCTCGACCCGAAGAACGACGGGGCTGGCTTGCTCTTCACTCCGACGCGCTGGAAGGCGGTCGGGCCAGACGGTCGCGCGGTCTTCGAGCTCGTGCACTCAGACACCGACTCCGGGGCCGTGTTTCACGCCGGCACCACGCGCCTCGTGGGGCTGATCAGTCAGGGTGGCTTCACCGCGACGGACCTCGCGGCGTGGGAACGTCTTGCCGCGACTGCGCGCCCGGCGAGGTTTCCCCGCATCGACTTTTCGATCGACCCCGAGACGGGCCCGAAGATCGTGGGCAAGCTCGACATCGACAGCGCGTGGCGGGCCCTTCGTGTGGTCGTCGCCCCGTGGGATCCAGAGGGCATCCTCACGCGACTGCTGACCGCGACCAGCGACGAAGACGCCACGGGCCAGACCGGTGCCACCGGCGCGCCGCTCGCGATGTTCTCGTCTCCGGTCGTCGGCCGCATCGCCGCCGTCCTCGCCACGGTCCCACGCGACGCCGTCGACCAGCGACGCAAGGCGCTCGCCGCCGCCATCACCGAGGAGGACTACCGCAGCCCTCCGTGGCTCGAAGAAAAGCTCGAGCGCCTTCGGAAAGTGGTTCAGACGCGCGCGCCGCTCATCGTTCGGGTCGTGTGACCTGACTCTCGCTGTAGGTTCACCTTGATGAACACCGCTCGCCTTCGCGCTCCTTTCCGTGTGCTCGTCGAAGTGCTCGGAGAGCCACAGTCCGACGACTCCGGGCTCGACAAGAGCTCGACCCACTTCTTGTGGAACTGGGAAGACGAGACCGTGTCGGTGTTCGACTTTCACAAGCCCGAATGGGGCGAGCCCCCTGAGTGCCTCACCGACGTGAAGTACGTGTGGTCGGTCGAGGCCGATGGCGCCGACGTCGCACCGTTCTGCGCCTGGCTCAGCGGCGAGGTGATGAAGCGCCTGCCTGACGCGGGCGACGTCTACGCGTGGCCCTTGCCGGGCGACCCGTTCCCCACCCCGGTGCGCGCGCATCGGCCGCCTGTGCGGGCGGTGCCGCCACTGGTGCGGCAGAGGAAGCAACAGGCGTCGCTCCCGCCGCTCGAAGCACACCGTCGCCGCGTCCTCACGTTGCAGGACCTGCTCGAAGGTGCCACCAGTGACTCGGACCTGAGCCTCGAGTTCGCAAAGCTGAGCGGGTCGGCGCAGTCGCTGGTGCAACTCATTGCGAGGGAACCCGAGCTCGACGAGCCCGCACTTCGCGAGCGGTTCGGCCCTTCGTTCGACACCGCCCGCGCCGAGCTCGATGCCTTTCTCAAGAGGCAGCGCTCACCGACCTGAGTTCTTGCGAAGACCGCTCCCCGGCGGTCACGATGCGGCAGTGCTGCTGCGAAACCGGGGCGACTGAACGATGGCGTCCTACGACCGTTCGCTGGGCGACCTCATCGCCGGCAAGTACCGCATCGTCGGCACGCTCGGTCAGGGCGGCATGGGCAGCGTCTACGAGGCCGTCAACGACGCCGTCGGCAAGCGCGTCGCCGTCAAGCTGCTCAACGCGAACCTCGCCGACAACCCTGAGTTCGGCCGCCGCTTCGAGCTCGAGGCGCGCGCCGCGGCGTTGATCAACCACCCGGGCATCGTCGACGTGCTCGACTTCGGTCGCGACACCGACGGCGCTCCCTACATCGTGATGGAGCACCTGCAGGGACTCACCGTGCGCGCCCTGCAACGCGCCGTGGGCCCGCTGCGCGCCGGGCTCGCGACGGCCATCGTCGCCCCGGCCCTCGAAGCGCTCGCGGCTGCACACGACGCGGGGGTGGTGCACCGCGACTTGAAGCCCGCCAACCTCTTCCTCAGCCTGCAGCCCACGCAGAGCGTGCGCATCCTCGACTTCGGCATCTCGAAGTTCAGCCTCGGCGGGGAAGGCGTGACCCAGACCGGCACCACCCTCGGTACGCCCGCGTACATGTCGCCCGAGCAGCTGCTCGACGGCAGAACCGTGGGCCCGGCCGCAGACCTCTACTCGATGGGCGCGGTGCTCTATTCGCTGCTGGCCGGTCGGCCGCCCTTCGAAGCCGACAGCGACTTCGCGATGGTGGCGCAGGTGCTCTCGAAGCCGCATCGCCCGGTGGCCCTCGTGCCCCGACCTCGCTTCAGACCTCGCCGCACTCGTCGACCAGCTGCTGTCGAAGGAGCCCGCACAGCGGCCCGCCTCCGCGCTGCAGCTGCGAGAGCGTCTGCTGCAGCTCGCGCCGCCCGAGACGACGGAGCTCTTTGAGCTCGCGGCCCGGCACGTGAGCGCTCCAGCTCCGGCGGCCTTGAAGCAAGCCACTCCTTCGCGAGACGCACCGACTCGTCCTGCGCGTCCGTCGAGCCTGACGCCGACCGGGGCCGAGGCAGCGACGGTGACGGACCCTCCTCCGCGTCGAGGACGTGGGCGGTGGGTGGCAGCGGGCCTCGTGGTGCTGGGCGTCGTCGCGGTCGGAGCGACGTGGGCCCGGCGCGAGCTGGCGCCTCCCCTTCCCTCAGCGGGCCTCGAGGCGATGGTCGCGGGAGGTGCCCAGCCTGCGAGCGAAGGCGTCGATGGAGGCGCCACGTTCGCTCAGTACGTGCCGATGATGGAGCAGGCGCGAGCCCTCGCCGCAGACGGAGGCCTCGCGTTGGCGCTCACGCTGCTCGATGACGAGGTGAAGCGCGCGGAGCGCTCGAGCGATCGCCGGGCCGAAGCCTTCGCGCTGCGCAACCGCGGGAACCTCGCGCTTGTTCTTCACGCAGTGGGCAGTGAGCGCAGCACGCCGGGCACCGGACCACCGACGAAGACGCTCCGCACGCCCAGATCGCGTGCTGCGGCAGGACGATGAGAAAACCCACCAAGTGCGAACGCATGGGCTCATGCCTCCCGCGCCGGATTCGAAGTGCAAGCCTCACAAACGTGTCATGGCGCGCCCCATGCTGCGCCAGCGCGACGGGGTCAATGCCATCACACCGGTCACCTTCGACCCGGCCCGCGGCGACCGTCGACCTTCGCCGCTAGGCTTTCTCATGCGCGGCCATCTTCAGGCTCTGGCCATTTTGTTCCTGCTCACCTCGTGCGCGCGGAACCTCGGCGCCGTCATTCATTCCGACGACGTCGCTGACGAACGCATCGTCGGGCTCTTCCCCTGCGAAGTCGGTGGCCGCGGCGTGCTCGACCTCGACCCGTCGAAACCCGTCACCGTGCTGGTGCACGGCTGCAACTCATCGGGCGCGCGCTTCAAGACGCTCGCCTCGGTGTTCGAAGCGAACGGGCAGCAGACCATCTGTTTCAACTACAACGACCGCGACTACCTCAACACCTCGGCCAGCCAGCTCGCCGCCGCGCTCAGCTCGCTGCAGCGCCGCCTCGAGCCACAGGAAATCACCGTGCTCGGCCACAGCCAGGGAGGCCTCGTCGCACGCCGCGCGCTGCAGGCCGACCTCCCGCGCCCGCTGAAGACACGCGACGACTTCAGCTACCGGCTGGTCACCATCTCCTCGCCCTTCGCGGGCATCGCCTCGTCGGCCGACTGCGGGAAGACGTGGCTGCACGTGCTCAGCGTCTCGATGACGGTGCTGGTGTGCATGGCCATCACCGGCAACAAGTGGACGGAGATTCCACCGGGCTCCGAGTTCATGACCAACCCGGCACCACTGGTCTCGACCCGTCATCTGCAAATCGTCACCGACGAGCGCGCGACCTGTCGCCAGCGGCGCCGCGATGGCAGCTGCGAGGTCGACGACTTCGTCTTCGGGCTCGACGAACAGATGAGCCCGCTCGTCAGCAGCGACCCGCGCGTCACCGTGATGGAGCTGCGCCAGGGGCACGCTGCGGTGGTCGGAGAGAACGGCGTTCCCCCGCTGGCGTTGATTGAGGCGCTGCAGCAGCAGCACGTGCTGACGGCGACACCGGCGGAGCGACAGGCGTTCTTCGCCGGGCTGCTCGCGCGCCTCTACCCGCGCTGATCAGAGCGATTGCAGCTCGAGGTTGGCGCACGCTGTCGCCCATCTGCGTCGCGCGCGACGGGGTCCAGCACAGCCCGCGGTTCATGTTAAGGGCAGCCCGTGGGCTTGGTGCCGGACTGCACCGTGGCGCACTTCACGCTGCCAGCCTTCTTCTCGGTGACGGAAAGAGGGAAGCCCGTGTTGATGTCTTCCATCGTCACGCCCGACTCGCTGAGCGAGGGCACGACGACCTCGGTGATGAAGTAGTCGTACTGCCTCGGTGATGTTGAGCCGGGTGTGCGCCGCCGTCATGGTAGCGGCCAGTGAGTATCCGGCCCCAAACGGGTGCGAGCGGTACCTGCGCGGCGGCGACGTGGTCCGGCTTCGCCGTTGCGACCATTCTTGATTAGGAGTACGTAGCTCAAACGTCAGCTGAAGATACAACAGTGCTACTGGGGGAGATGAATGCAATCGAGCACTCTTCGTGTTGTTGTTTTTTGTTGGACCCTGTTCTCGGTCACTGCGCTTGCACAGAAGCCAGTAAACCTTACTGAGACTGACCTGCGGGACTTTCTGTCGACACCTCACATCGTCGGAGCATCGTCCTGCTTTTCGAATGGCCGCCTGGTCGTTTCGCTGACTGGTGGCACGCCGGGATATGTTTACGAGGTCTTCGAATTGGACCCATCGACAGCAGCCCCGATTGGCTCCCTTGGATTGATTCAAGTCGGGTTTGACCCGAGTGGCATCACTCAAAAGGAAATCGCGATCAACACTCCCGCCCCACTTATCGCAGCAATCCAGTTAGACCTCGCGGGAAACAAGAGCGCGATGTCTGAAGCATTTCAAGTCGAAGATCCAGCATCGCGGACCTCCGGCGGCTCCCTGCCGCCGACCATCTTCGCGTGCGGCAGGGCAACCAACTCCACAGGACACCAAGCGGGCGATGCCCTGGATCTCTTCGGTACCGACTCCTCGGGTCAGGTGTACCGACGCTTCTATCTTGGCAGCGCGCTCAGCAGCGACGACTACCTACCGATCGGCGCCTTTACGTTCCGCGAAGGCGAATATGTGAACTTGGTGACGCTCTATTGCAATGGCAGCAATTCCCAATACTCAACCGTCGTCAAGAAGTTCCCCTCGCGGCTGCCCAAACCTCGTCTTCTCGACGCAACTCTTGTCCCCGGTGCGACATCTTTCCTTGCCGGCAATATCATAACTGGAGCTCGGCTCACCGTTGAGTTGTCCCGCAATGGTTCCTTGACCACTTGGACTGAGGATTGTGGGTCGGGCACTTGTCCGGTTTTCATGCCCACCCCGCTTGGCTTCTTGGAGCCTGGCGACCACGTCACGGTTCGACAGGTCCTGTGCGACGGCTCGACGTCAGCTGACGGACACGCAGACGTGGCAATCTGCGATAGCATCCCCCCCCCAGATGTAGTCACGCTGCCGCGATTCGGTGACACGTCCACGGCGGTGAGAAGCACGACAATCGGTGCACTCAATGTCGTGCTCGTAACCGATTCTCTCAATAGCCGTGTGGGTCTTCGAGTTCTGGGGATTGCACCCAGCGCAGGAGTGGTTGGATTCAGTAGGCCCCTCGCTCCGCCGGATGTCTGGATGGTCGTCACGCAGCCGACTGCAAGCTGCCCCTCGCCAATCGGATCGGATTTCGGAATCGTTCCGTGAGGGTGTGGAGCAGCTCACTCATGAGCGCTGCGGTTGTGACTCTTACCGCTTGTGACTGCAATAGTCCTCCCGATGCCAGCATTGACGCAGGAACCGACGCCGGTGTGGTCGACGCCGGTCAATTGGCCGACGGTGGAGAACTCGTAGTCGAAGGCGGGTGTCACAGCGCCAACGTCAGCAAGATCATCACGTACTTCCGGACCGGCTCGCTGTGCTTCTTTGTAAGCTTTCGGAGACCTGACGCGGGAGCATTGCCAGCATTTCCGGCACCCATCACGGGTCCTGAGGATCTTCGTGTCGACGATGGCCGGGTTGGTCTGTGCTCATCCCAACTCGAACAGGCCGATGGACGACTCGAGCAGCGAGCGGCGACTATCAACCGCGTCGCTGGGGCGCTCTCCTGGAACGTGTTTATCAACGGAGAGCCCTATTCCTACAACGCGAATGGCACCCTTGATTTCACTGGCACGCGCTTCTGGTTCGCGACGCCGCCAGAAGGCGCTGGGATCACCGAGGTCTGTCGCGGGCCCTAACAGGGCGTTGAAAAATCGGCTCTTAGCGTTCGACGAGGCGGCGTGAAGCGTGATCAGGTCTCGCGCGTGCGCGGCCCCAAGAAGACGCAGCAGTCGATGTTGAGCCTGAGGACGCCCGAGCAA
>JBILUC010000076.1:0-23856 GCA_044371205.1 Archangium sp. | reverse complement strand
CCGTCCGCCTGCCGCCTGAGCCGCCGACGAACGTGGGTGCGCTGAATCAGGGCAACGGCGAGGCCGTCATTCGCTGGCGCGCGCCGGGCACTGACGCCCAGAACGTTCAGGGTAACGCGGCCACGGGGTACCGCCTGTACTCGAGCGACGACGGGCTGGCGTGGGACAACGGCATCGACGTGGCGAGCACCACCGCGCGGGTCGCGATCCCCTCGAGCGCTGCGAAGTACTTCCGCGTGAGCGCAGTGAATGCAGGCGGCGAGTCGTTCCCTTCGTCGGTGGTCGGCGTGCGCGCACCGGTTGCGGGCAAGCCGCTGGTGCTGGTGGTCAACGGGTTCGATCGCCTCGAGGCGGCCACCGGAAAGACCGAGGCGTTCCCCACGCGGTACGCGCTTGGCAACGTGCTGCGCCTCTTCGTCGCGCGCATGAACGATGGCACGGCGGCTCGCATCACCGGTGACGCGCTCGACGCGAACGCGGTGGGCTTCGACACCGTCGACAGCGATGCGGTGACCAGCGGCGACGTCGCCGTGACGCCGTACCAGCTGCTCACCTGGTTCGTCGGGCGTGGGAAGGCGGCCAACGCAGCGCTCTCGGCGGCAGAGCAGGGCGTCATCTCCGGTTTCCGTTCGCGCAATCTGCCCGTCTTCTTCACGGGGGCGGGCACGGTCGACACTGGGTTCGTGAGCTCGGCCTTCAGCGGCATGGTTGCGGGCACCACGGGGAACCTGCAGGTCAACGGCACGGGTGCGCTGATGGGCTTGAACGGGCTCGCCCTCGACGATGGAACGGGCGGCAGCTTCGACACCGGCGCCCCTCCCGCGGTGAACCCATCAGGCACCGCAGTGAGCCTCGGCAGCTACGGCGCCGGCGGGAACGCAGCCATCGGAGTGCCCTCACAGACCGTGCTGTTCGGCTTCCCCTTCGAGACGCTCGTCGATCGCACACAGCGCCTCGAGGTGATGAACCGGGTGCTGCGGTTCCTGTCCCCAGCGGGCTTCGATGGTGGCGTGATCGCGATCGATGCGGGCACGGTGATCGACGCCGGCACGACGGAGCCCTTCGACGCAGGCACCACGCCGACCGACGCAGGATTTGCAGTCGATGCAGGGCTGGTCGTCGCCCCCGATGGTGGCGTGATCCCCGCGTTGCGCGAAGGTGCGACGTGCTTCGCGACGTGGGAATGCGCGCCCTCGCTCACCTGCCGCGTCACGCCCAACAGCGTCACGCAGCCGCGGTGTCTTCCTCAGCCGCGCCTCGCTTTCGAGGGCGGAGGCTGCTCGTCGACCAGCGAACTGACGCACTTCTTGCTCGGAATCGGCGTGCTGCTCAGCGCCCTTCGCCGTGCTCGCAGGCGCTGACCCGCAGGTGTAGGGTTCGCCGCGTTTCCACCCCCCTGCCTTCAGGAGTCGTCACATGGCCATCAAGTTCGCGATCAACGGGTTCGGCCGCATTGGCCGCATGGTTCTCCGCGCTGCGCTTTCTCGAAAGGAGCAGGACATCGAGATCGTCGCCATCAACGACCTCGACAAGCCGGCGACCCTCGCGCACCTGTTCAAGTACGACTCCGTGCACCGCAACTGGCCGGGCACCGTCACCTCGAGCGAGAACTCGATCACCATCGACGGCAAGACCTACAAGGTCACCGCCGAGAAGGATCCCGCGAAGCTCCCGTGGAAAGAACTCGGCGTCGACGTGGTGATGGAATGCACCGGCCGCTTTGCCAGCCAGGACAAGGCGTCGCTGCACCTGCAGGCGGGCGCGAGGAAGGTGCTCATCTCGGCGCCGGGCAAGGGCGAGGTCGATCTCACCGTGTGTTTCGGCATCAACCACACTGCGTACGACCCCGCGAAGCACCACATCATCAGCAACGCGAGCTGCACTACGAACTGCCTGGCGCCCGTCGCCAAGGTGCTCAACGACTCGTTCGGCATCGAGCGTGGCTTGATGACGACGATCCACAGCTACACGAACGATCAGCGCATTCTCGATCTCGTGCACGACGACATGCGCCGGGCGCGCGCGGCGGCGCTCTCGATGATCCCCTCGTCCACGGGCGCGGCGAAGGCCATCGGCCTCGTGCTGCCTGAGCTCAAGGGCAAGCTCAACGGCTCGTCGATTCGCGTGCCGACCCCGAACGTGTCGCTCGTCGACCTGACGGTGCAGCTCAAGAAGTCGGTCACCGTCGACGAGGTGCACACGGCGATGAAGGCGGCGGCCGAGGGCCCGATGAAGGGCGTGCTCCAGTACGACACCGAGCAGACGGTCAGCGTCGACTACAACGACAACCCGCACAGCTCGATCTTCGACTCGACGCAGACTCAGATCATCGACGGCACCTTCCTCAAGGTCTTCTCCTGGTACGACAACGAGTGGGGCTACAGCCAGCGCATGGTCGACGTCGCGAAGTACCTCATCTCGAAGAAGTAAGGGCTCGCACTCATGGTCCGGTACATCGACGAGCTGCAGCTTGCGGGGAAGCGTGTCTTCATTCGGGTGGACTTCAACGTGCCGCTCGATGGCCACCAGACGATCACCGACGACACGCGCATTCGGGAAGCGTTGCCGACGATCAAGAAGATGCTCGCGAGCGGGGGCAAGCCCATCCTCGCGTCGCACCTTGGGCGTCCCAAAGGCGCCGACCCGAAGCTCTCGTTGATGCCAGTGGCCAGGCGGCTCTCTGAGCTGCTCGGCCGTGAGCACGAGGTGTTGATGGCCGATGATTGCATCGGCGAGGGCGTCGGCAAGATGGCCGGCGATCTCAAGCCGGGGCAGGTGTTGCTGCTCGAGAATCTCCGCTTCCACAAAGAAGAAGAGGCCAACGACGAGGGCTTCGCGCGCCAGCTCGCTGCGAGCGCCGACGTGTACTGCAACGACGCCTTCGGTACGGCGCACCGCGCCCACGCGAGCACCGCCGGCATGGTGCCTTTCGTGAAGGAGAAGTGCGCTGGCCTGCTGATCCGCAAGGAGATCGAGCAGCTCGGGAAGCTCGTCAAGGGCGCCGAGAAGCCGTTCGTGGTGGTGCTGGGGGGGTCGAAGGTGAGCGACAAGATCAAGGTCATCGAGAACCTGCTGCCGCGCTGCCAGACGATGCTGATCGGCGGCGCGATGGCGTACACGTTCTTGAAGGCGCAGGGCGTCGAGGTGGGCAAGAGCCGCGTCGAAGAAGACAAGCTCCCGCTCGCCACGAAGCTGCTCGATACCGCGCAGCGGCTCGGCGTCGCGCTGGTGCTGCCGCTCGATCACGTGTGCGGCACCTCGCCCGATGAGAAGAGCCCGGCCTTCGACGTGCTCGATCGCAACATCTCGAAGGATCAGATGGGCCTCGACATCGGCAGCAAGACCCGCGCGCTCTTCACGCAGCACATTCGCGACGCGAAGACCGTGCTGTGGAACGGGCCGATGGGCCTGTTCGAGGTCGCGAAGTTCGCGGAAGGCACGAAGTCGGTCGCTACGGCGATGGCCAACAACCGCGACGCGCAGACGGTCGTCGGCGGCGGTGACTCGGCCGCGGCGGTGAACGACTTCGGCCTCGCCGACAAGATGACGCATGTCTCGACCGGCGGTGGTGCGTCGCTCGAGTTCCTCGAAGGCAAGGAACTCCCGGGCCTCAAGGCTCTGGAGTAACGCTCACATGGCTCGTCGCTGTTTCATCGCCGGCAACTGGAAGATGAACAAGTCGGTCGCGGAGTCGCTCGCGCTGGTGCGTGAGCTGCGCAACGCGATCTCGGTGGTGCGCGATCGCGTGGAAGTGGCCATCGCGACACCCTTCACCGCGCTGCACCCCGTCGCCAGGGCGCTCGAAGACTCGAACATCGCGCTCGCCGCGCAGAACTGTCACGCGAGCGACAGCGGCGCGTTCACCGGTGAGATCGCGGCCCCCATGCTGAAGGAGCTCGGGGTGAGTTACGTGATCCTGGGGCACTCCGAGCGGCGTCAGCTGTTCGGCGAGACCGATGCAGGCGTCAACCGCAAGACCGCGGCGGTGCTCAAGGCCGGCATGCTGCCCATCATCTGTGTCGGCGAGACGCTCGATGAGCGCGAGGGCGGCAAGACCTTGTCGGTCGTCGAGACCCAGGTGAAGGGCTGCCTCGCTGGCTTCGGGCCCACCGAGGGCGCGAAGTTCGTCATCGCCTACGAGCCCGTGTGGGCCATCGGCACGGGCAAGGTCGCCACGACGCGGCAGGCGCAAGAAGTCCATGCGCACATCCGTGGGCTGCTGACCTCGCTCTGGACTTCAGAGACCGCCCAGCAGGTGCGCATTCAGTACGGCGGCTCGGTGAAGCCCGACAACGCGGTCGAGCTGCTCGGTCAGCCCGACATCGACGGGGCCCTCGTGGGGGGCGCCAGCCTCAAGGCCGCCGACTTCGCCGCCATCGTGAAGGCGAAGGCCTGATCAACCTGCCGTTGTCCCCGGCCGGCGCGTGTGCTTAGGAGGCAGGCCTTATGCTGATCTTCTTCACCGTCGTTCACGTCATCCTCTGCATCTTCATGATCTTCGTCATCCTCCTTCAGCCGGGGAAGGACGCGGGCATGGGCGCGGCGCTCGGTGGCGGTGCGGCGACGACTGCTTTCGGTGGCCGTGGTGCGGCGACCTTCCTCACCAAGCTGACCGCGTTCTGCGCGATCGCCTTCTTCCTCACCTCGCTTGGCCTCTCGTTCGTCGGTCTGCGCTCGTCGGTGTCTGACGATCTCGCGGCTGAGACGGCGACGACGCCGGCCCCGGCCCCGACGAACACGGCGCCCACGACCCCCATCGCGAACCCGCCGGCGCCTGAAGCGGCCCCTGCGAACCCGGCTGATGTGGCGCCGAAGCCGACCGCTGCTGACCCCGCTCCGTCGGCCAACGACGCCGTTCCGGCGCAGAAGCTTCCGTCGAACTGACTTTTCTCTCTTCCCAGCGTCAGATGTTCTGATATTGGGCCGTCAGTTCCTCAGCGCGAATAGCAATGCCCAGGTGGTGGAATTGGTAGACACACCATCTTGAGGGGGTGGCGCCGCGAGGCGTGAGAGTTCGAATCTCTCCCTGGGCACTCAAAGAAGCTCCTGAGAAATCAGGGGCTTTTTTGTTTTGGGCGCCACGACGCCGCGAGGTGATGCGGTGGGGCCGGGCGCGATTGTGGGTGGATCGTTCGCCGCCGAAGTGCACCTCGAAGACGGCCGCGTGTCCGAAGCGCACGCATTTGATCAGCCTGCGTGGAGCTCGTGCTCTTCGCCCTGCGCGGTCGCGTACGGGTCGCCTGGGCCTGATCCACACCGCGCTCGCGTCGACCGATGGGCGCACCGTGCTGCTCGTGGGCGAGCGTGGGGTGGGCGCGTGGCGCGTCGAAGAGCTCCTTCCGGCCGCGCTGACGGCCCTCGACGGCGTGCGCGTCGAGGGCACCCACTTCATTGGCTGGAAGGGCACGCAGCGCTGAAAGCTGACGGAGCGCGAAGGGCTCTCGCTGTCGACGAACCTGCATGGCCGTGCGGCGCTGGGTGTGCATGAGGGCACCCGGCGAGTGGCCACCGGCGATGCCCTCGGCAACGTCGAGCTGTTCTCACTCGACACCGGGTTCCTCGCGCACATCGAGGGCCCTCCGCGCGTGGTGAAGTCGCTGGCGTTCTCGTCTTCGGGGCGCTGGTTGGGGTTGGGCGCGGCGTGAACCCGCCGACCCGGATGCGGGGCCCGTGGGAGGGACGCCCCGAGCTGCGCGGCCGCTGCGTGCTCTTCGTCGGAGACGATGTCTTCCTCGTCTTCAGCTGGGGCCTTGGGCCCTTCGCGGCGCGCTCCTCCGCCGAGGAGCACGCCTTCCTCGAAGCGCCCATCGCGGCGCTGCCAGGCGACATTCGCGCGGCGCTCAGCGATGGGGCGCAGGTGTGCGCCCTCGATGCGACGGGTGGCTGGCACTCCCTCTCGCGCGACGCCGAAGGGAAGTGGGTGGCTCGAGAAGAGACGCGCTGGTCGCCGGCGCCTTTCACGGTCGCCGCCGCGCCCGACGGCACACACCTCGTGCGTGCAGAGAGCGCTCGCGTCACCCGCGATGGTTTCGAGTGGCTCGCGGCTGCGCCCGTCGAGGCCCTGGCCGTCGATGAGCAGGGGCGACTCGCGGTGTGCCGACGCGATGGGGTGGTGGAGCTGCGAGACGCGAAGAACGGGGGGCAGCTCGAGATCCCCGCACACGAAGGCCGCTGCAGCCGCGTCACGTTTTGCGACGCGGGCCGAGCGCTCTGCACCGTGGGTTGGGACGGCCGGTCGCGCGTGAGCCGTCTCTGATCCTCCGGTGATCAGTAGTGCGGAGGGCGATCGTTGCGGCTGGCGTCCACCAACCCCGGGTCGGCAGCGACGCGATCTTTCAGAGAGCGATACTGCTCTTTCAACGCATCGAGCTCGCGCTGTTGGCGCCACACCACGTCCGACAATTCGCCGAGCGTCTTCTCGAGGTACGCGGTCTTGATTTCGAGATCTGCCAGTCGCTGATCAGACACGTTCATCACTCCTCGGGCAGGCAGGCTGCGATGCGCCCACCTGCCCGTTAGCACACACCTCGTGCAGGACAGGACGCGCCGTGGTATTGGCACGCTTTCCGTTCCGAAGATCGGTGAGTGACTCAGTGAGCGAATCTGCAGTGAAGATGTTGCCGGCTGACGACGATGGATCCTGGCTGCGAACGTTGAAGTCCGACGTTCAGCCCGAGACGTTCAAGAAAGGTCGCGAGTACGCCGAAGGGCGGCGCGTCAGCGGTCTGGGTCGCACCGAGGTCGGCATCGCGGCCACCGTCACCGGGTCCGAAGGCCAGAAGTATCAGGTGCAGCTCGCGCCCACCGACGAGGGCGGCCTCGAGTCGCTCTGCACCTGCGACGCGTACGGAAAGTACGGCCTGCACTGCAAGCACGTGGTCGCCATCGGCCTGGTGTACCTCGCGCGCTTGAAGGCCCGCAGCCCCACCGAGGGCATGACCACTGCGCCCGACGCCGATCCGGTCTCGTTGCCTGCGCTGGCGAAGCTCGAGAACTGGCTCGGTCTCTCGGCGTTGCCCGATCTCGAGTTCCACTACCGCTTGAGTCCGTCACCTGGCGCGACCGGCGGCCGCATCTGGGTGCTCGATGTGCGCCGCACCGATCAGGCCGCAAGAGGCCCCGTGCAGGTCAAACGCATCTTGTCGCAGGGCACGCGTGTGGCGCCGGCCGACGAGCGCGTGTTGTCGATGATTGCCGACAAGGAAGTGCGCTTCGACTCGAAGGTGGTGCTCAACGACGAAGAGCTCGCCGACGTGTTCGAGGTGATGAAGGCGCGCAAGGTCATCTACCGCGGCACGGGCCTCGTGTTTCACGCCGAGCCGGCGCGGCCGATCATCCGCCTCCACAACACGCCCGACGGCGCGACCGCGAAGATCGAAGTGGGTCTGCCCGATGGCGCGTCGATCGCGCTCAAAGACGCGATCATCCTCCCCGGTCGCCGCACGTGGGCGCTGGTGGGGCAGGGCGCGTACGTGCTGGAGCCCGACTTCCCGCCCCGGCTGCTGCGCAAGTGGCTGCTCGAGCCGACGATGTCGTTCCCCACCTCGCAGCTCGATCGGGCGCTCTCGTTCTTCGCTGCGCACCTGCCCCGCTACAAGCTGGCGCTGCAGGCCGAGGGCGTCGAGGTCGACGACACGACCGTTCCTCAGTTCGTGCTCACCGTCGAAGGCCGCGCCGATCACGTGAAGGCGCAGCTCGCCGCGCGCTACGGCAAGTCGGTCACCGTGCCCGTCTCACCGAGCGCGCTGCACCTCGGCTACGCCAGCGGTGGTGGGGCCGATGGGCGCAAGCTCTTCTTGCGGCAGGAAGGCGCCGAGCGCTCGGCGGGCAAGGCCCTGCAGGAAAAGGGCTTCCGTTTCGACGAGAGCACCAACAGCTACGAGACGTCGGGTGACTCGGCGATCGACTTCTGGGCGAAGGGTCGCACCGAGCTCCCCAAAGACTGGGAGATGTTCGCCGCCGCGCCCCCGAAGGTGAAGGTGCGCGCCAAGCTGCGCCCGAAGATCCGCGTCAACATGAGCGCGGTGAACTGGTTCGATCTCGACGCCGAGTTCACCACCGAAGATCAGTCGGTCGATCTCGGCGCGGTGCGCATGTTCCTCGAGTCGGGCAAGCGCTTCATTCCGCTGAAAGACGGCTCGTTTGCCGAGGCCGATCTCGACGAGCTGAAGCGCGTCGCCACGTTGCTCGAAGAAGCCGGTGCGCTGCCGGGCAAGACCCGCACGCGGTTGCCGCTCTTTCACGCGACCGCGCTCGATCTGCTCGCCACGCTGGGCGACGTCGAGATCGAAGCCAAGGCCCGCCGCGCGATGGCCGAGCTGCGCGAGATCGACGGCATTCCCCCCGTGAAGGCGCCCCAGGGGCTGAACGCCGAGCTGCGCCACTACCAGGAGGCCGGCCTCTCGTGGTTGTGGTTCCTCTACCGCCACGGTCTGTCGGGTGTGCTCGCCGACGACATGGGTCTGGGCAAGACGATTCAAGCCCTGTCGTTGATGCTCAAGATCAAACGGGAACAGGGCTCGCAGCCCAGCCTCGTCGTCGCGCCCACCAGCGTGCTCCCCAACTGGGAACGCGAGATCGAGAAGTTCACGCCTGAGCTCTCGTTCGTGACGTGGCACGGCAGCGATCGCCGCGACAACGTCGAGCAGCTGAAGAAGGCCGATCTGGTGCTCACCTCGTACGCGCTCATTCGGCGCGATCTCGAAGAGCTGCGCAGCGTCGGTTACCGCACGGTGATTCTCGACGAGGCGCAGAACATCAAGAACGCCGACTCGGCCACCGCGCAGGCCTGCAAGTCGGTCGGCGCCGATCACAAGATCGCGCTCACCGGTACGCCGCTCGAGAACCGCCTCACCGAGCTGTGGAGCCTCTTCGACTTTCTGATGCCCGGCTTCCTCGGCAACGCCGACTCGTTCCACGAGCGCTACGAGCACCCCATCACGGTGCAGGGCGAGATGGAGACGCGCGAACGCCTCAAGAAGCGCATCCACCCCTTCATCCTGCGGCGCCTCAAGACCGAGGTGGCCAAAGACCTGCCGCCCAAGACCGAGGTCGTCACCTGGGTCGACATGGAACCCGGCCAGCAGGCCCTGTACCGCGAGGTGCTCGAAGACAGTAAGCGCAAGGTGCACGACTCGATCGACAAGGTCGGCTTCGCGCGCTCACGCATCTCGATCCTCTCCGCGCTGATGAAGCTGCGCCAGGTATGTTGTGACCCGCGGTTGTTGAAGCTGCCTCCGGGGACGCAGCTGCCCCCGTCGGCGAAGTTGGACCGCTTCGGCGAGCTGGTCGACGAGCTCGTGCGTGAAGGTCACCGCGCGCTGGTGTTCAGCCAGTTCACCGAGATGCTCGAGATCCTCACCACGCAGGCCGACGAGAAGAAGCTGCCGTACATGTATCTCGACGGCCGCACGAAGGATCGCATGAGCAAGGTCGACGCGTTCAACGCGCCCGACGGGCCTCCGGTGTTCTTCATCTCGCTCAAGGCCGGCGGCACTGGCTTGAACCTCACCGCCGCCGACTACGTGATCCACTACGACCCGTGGTGGAACCCGGCCGTCGAAGATCAGGCCACCGACCGAACGCACCGCATCGGCCAGACCCGCGCGGTGTTCTCGTACAAGCTGATCACGCGCGGCACCGTCGAAGAGAAGATCCTCAGCTTGCAGCAGCGCAAGCGCGAGCTCGCGGCGGGCGTGCTCGGCACCGACTCCGACATCGGCAAGGCGCTCACCGAGAAAGACGTCGAAGATCTCTTCAAGCTCGAGTGACCGTCGCCGCCCGGGACCGCAGGCGTCGCATCGCCTGCACCTGCTCTGAGTTCGTCAGCTCGAACGGCGCAAAGCCCGATCGCGCGAGCACGAAGGCGTCGGGGTTCGAGCCCCACACGGCGAGGCAATGCCCGTTCACGATCAGGGCCGGCTCGGCGTTCATCGCGATGACGCGCTCCACCGGCACGCGTGTCACCGGGTGCTCGACCATCAGCGCGAGATTCCCAGTCAGGTTGCGCTCGCCGATCACGCGCACCAGCGCTTCGTGACGTGACGTCGCGAGCAGCGATCCGTCAGCGCGCTGTTGGAGTTGAGACCGCACGAGCCCCACGAGCATCAGCCCGGCGAGCGCGCCGAAGAGGATCGCCCCGAGCCAGGCCAGCACGCCGGAGTTGAGCGTCACACACAACCACGCCAGCGTGCCGAGGAGCCAGATGATCACCACGAGCCCACCGAGCGCGAGCACGCGATCGAACAGCGCGCCCGACGCGAGCGAGAGTCGCCGCACCGGCAACACCCGCATCGAAGGTGCCCAGGCATCGATCGGCCCGTCCAGGTCGAGCGCGGCGATCGGCGGAGGGGGCGTCTCGGGCCGCCAATAGAAGGCGAGCACCACCAGCCCCATCAAGGCGAACGGCGGCATCATGAAGAGGCCCAGCTTCGTGTCGTCGGGGCCGCTCGCCGTCCACAGGGTCGACTGGTAGCGCTTCGGCCAACTCGTGAACGGGGCGCCGGGGAACTCGAGATCGACGATGCGCCCGAGCTCGGCCGTCTTGAGCACGCCGGTGATCGTCAGGGCCGTATCGGAGCAGGGCGGGGCGTCGCCGATGATCACCCGTTCCTCACGCGTCTCGCCGAAGGCGAGGCGATAGCCGACGGCGCTCGATGGCCGCTGCTCGGCCTCGGAGCAGGGAAGCCGCGCATTGGTGAGCGTCACCCACGCCCCGGGGCCTGGCGTGTCCAGCTCCATGGCCTCGCGAACGGTCATCGGCGTCGGCACGGCAGGGTACGCGCGCCACTCGTTCCACGAGTCGACGAACAACCAGCCGAAGCCCAGAAACATGAGCAGCCCCACGAGGCCAGCCAGCGAGCGCATGGGCCGGGCTTACCATCGCGCTGCGACCGGCGATCGATGGTGAAATGAGAGGTGATGACCCCGCTCCCTTCAGCCGAGATGTCGACGGTGTTCGCGTCGGCGTTTGGCGCTGCGTTGTTGTGCTCTGCGACGCAGCTGACGCCGAGTGAGCCCGCGAGTCGCTCGAGCCACTCGCGCGCGGCCACTCCTCGAGGTCGCGACGGGCTCGCGCCACGGCCTGATCGACTTCGCCTCTCGCAGCCGCGAACGCCGCGTACGCCAGCGACAGATTCTGCGCCTCGAGCAAAGGCGCCGATGCCGACGAGCAGCGCGGCCACGCGTTGTGCCTGACCGTTCCGGCCAGCACGTGCGCCGCGCTGACCTTGAGCCCACGCGGCGCGAGCTCGGGCACCTCGGCCAGCCCGCGCACGCCCACCAGTGTGCGCGCGCGCACATGAGGCGCCCCTCACAGGAAGGCTGGCGTCGCGGCAACATCCAGTCTGCGTGGCGCACCTCGAGCTGCTCAACGGTCCGGCCCCGTGAAAGGACAAGGCCTCCATCGACGATGAATAACGCGAGCCTTTCCAGGCGCTTGGGAGAGGGGGGGGATCGCACTTGTCGGACCCACCTGATAGGGTGTTCAGTATGCTGAGCACACTCCGTTTGAAGAATGTGGCCGTGGTTGAGGAAGCGGAAGTCACCTTTGGCGCGGGGCTGACCGTGCTGACGGGCGAGACCGGCGCAGGCAAATCGATCGTGATCGACGCGCTCGGCTTGCTGGTCGGCGGGCGGGCCGAGACCGACGTGATCCGCGCGGGCGCCGATGAGGCCGTCATCGAGGGGGTCTTCGAGCGCACCGGGTTGTTGGCGGCGCGGCTCGAGCACCTGGGGCTGCCCGACGATGGGCCTGAGCTGTCGATTCGTCGCTCGGTGAGTCGCCAGGGCAAGGGCCGGGTGCATGTCAACGGCGCGCTGGCCACCGTCGGGGTGCTCCATCGGTTGATGAAGGGCCAGGTCGACATCGCCGGGCAGCACGAGCACATGGCGCTGCTCGACCCCGGCGAGCACCTGGGCCTTGTCGATCGCTTCGGTGCCGTCGAGCAGTCCGACGTGATGGGCCGGTACCGCGAGATGTGGTCGAGGTTTCGCGAGGCCCACTCGCGGCTTCAGGCGCTGGGGGGCGACGAGAGCCAGGTCGCCGCTCGAATCGACTACCTCACCTTTCAGCTCGACGAGCTCGAGCGCGTGGCGCCCGTGGTGGGTGAAGACGTGGCGCTCGAGGTCGAACGCAAGCGCCTCTCTTCTTCTGAGCGGCTGCGCAAGCTGATCGGCAACGCCGAGGCCCTGACCTCCACCCAGGAAGCATCGTCCGTCGAGTTGCTGGGGCGCTCCGTCCATCTCGTGTCCGAGGCCGAGAAGCTCGACCCCTCACTCGAGGGCGTGCGCACCGCCCTCATCGCCGCTCAGAGTGAGCTCGACGAGGCGAGCCGTGAGCTGTCGCGGTACTTGAGTGGCTTCGACTCCGATCCGAAGCGGCTCGAAGAGGTCGATGAGCGCCTCGATCTCCTGAAGCGCCTCTGTCGCAAGCACGCCGCCCCGCTCGACGCCGTCGTCGCGAAGCGTTCCACCCTCGCCGCCGAGCTCGACGAGCTGAAGCACAGGGCCGAGCGCCGGGCTGAGGTCGAGCTCGAGCTGGGCAAGCTCAACCACGCCTGTCTCGACGCCGCGAAGGAGTTGACCTCGGCCCGCCACAAAGCGGCGAAGCGGCTGACCGAGGCGGTGAGCGCGGGGCTGGGCCGACTCTCGATGAGCCGCGCGCGCTTCGAGGTCGAGTTTCGTGCGGCGGAGCTCGGGGCGCACGGTGCCGACGAGGTGCAATTCCTCTTTTGCGCCAACCCGGGCGAAGCGCTGCGACCCCTCGCAAAGGTCGCGTCAGGCGGCGAGGCGTCTCGCGTGATGCTGGCGATGAAGGCCGCCCTGTCGTCGAGCGATTCGTGTGCGTGCTCGGTGTTCGACGAGGCCGACGCCGGCATCGGTGGGGCGGTCGCCGACGTCGTGGGCCGTTTGATCAAGGACATCTCCGGTCATCGGCAGGTGCTCTGCATCACCCATCTGCCCCAGGTTGCCGCCCACGCCGACGCTCACCTCCGCATTGAAAAGGGCGAGGCGAAGGGCCGAACCCGCTCGGTGGTGAAGCCGCTTTCGCCCGGTGACGACCGCGCTCGCGAGCTGGCACGAATGCTTTCGGGGGTCGAAGTGACCCGCGAAGCGCTGGGGGCGGCCGAGGCCCTGCTGCGTTCAGCCCTGCGCCACGTGCAGCCACGCCGTCAACGGAAGAAATCGACTGCCGACGAAAGACGCAGCGCGTGATCGAACGTGAACGAAAACGGTTTGTTGCCGCATCACTCCGCTGCGCCTAACGTGCCCGACCGTGTCGAAGACGGCTTCGCGATTGAAGGCAGTCTCCGCTGGGCTCACAGACGTGGGTCGCAAGCGCAATCACAACGAAGACAGCTACCTCATCGATGAGGACCTCCAGTTGTACGTCGTCGCTGACGGCATGGGTGGTCACGCTGGTGGTGGTACTGCTTCCCGCATTGCCGTCGAGACCATCGACCAGGAAATGCGCGCTGCGAAGAAGGCGGGTGACAACCCGTTCTCTTCCGAGACCCTGTTGCAGGACTCGCCGTTGCCCGAGTTCCTCCGCAACGCGGTCGAGAAGGCCTGTGCGGCCATCTTCAAGGCGGCCCAGGAAGATCCACGCCTCGCCGGCATGGGCACGACCGTCATCACCTTGTGCGTGAAGGGCGAGAACGCTCTCTTCGCGCATGTGGGCGACAGCCGGGCCTACCTGGTGCGCGGCGACTTGATTCAGCAGGTCAGCGAAGACCACTCCCTGGTCAACGAGCAGATCAAGGCCGGTATGATCACCCCTGAGGAGGCCAAGCACTCCCGGTACAAGAACATCATCACCCGGTCGGTCGGCTTCGAAGAAGAGGTGCAGGTCGACGTGATGGGGCTCGTCACCAAGCCCGGCGACTTCTTCATTCTGTGCTCCGACGGCTTGGCGAACCTCGTGGAAGATCGCGAGATTCGCGAGATCGTCTCGGGGCATTCGCTCAAAGACGCGCCGAAGAAGCTGATCGAGCTCGCGAATGAGCGTGGTGGCGACGACAACATCACCGTCATTGTGGTGAACACCGTCTCAGAGGGCTGAAGCAGCACTCGGTTCGGTGTGTCGATGAGGGAAGATCTCCGCCCTTCCCGAGCCCACCAGAAAAAGCAAATTTTCGGTTGATCCAACCCCCCGGATCGAAGAGGTTCCGTCGGCTTTTCGCCGGGTTGCTTCATCCCGGCCCTTTGAGAAGGGGCGCGAGTGTCTTCGAACGAGAGCTTTACCCTCATCGTCGTTCCCGATCGCCACGCTGAAGTTCGTCGCTTCCACTTGAAGAAGCGGTGGCTGGTTCAGGCAGCGGCTGCGGTGGGGCTCGTCGCTCTGGTTGGTCTGATCCTCGCGGTGCACTACATGTCTGTCGTGTCTGATGCCGCTGAGAACCCGGCGCTGCGCGATGAGAACCTCAAGTTGAAGGCCGAGCTCGCGGTGATCCGTGAGCAGCTGGGGCACGTGGCCCAGACGCTCGATCGGGTCGAGCGTTTCGATCAGAAGCTCCGCGCCATCACGCTCTTGTCCGACCCGCAGCGCAACCTCGCGATGGGCCCCACCGAGCAGCAGCCGCTGGCCACCGCGGGCGAGAACTCGTTCGTTCGCAGCAAAGATGCAGACGGCCCGCAGGTGCTCGTCGGTAAGCTCGAGAAGCTCGGTGCCGAGGCGACGCGCCAGGAACAGAGTCTTCAGGAACTGCAGGCCTATTTTCAGGACCAGAAGTCGCTGCTCGCATCGGTCCCCTCGGTGTGGCCCGCCCGCGGTTGGGTGACGTCCGACTTCGGCTCGCGTCTCGATCCGTACACCTCCGAGCGCGTGATGCATGCCGGCCTCGACATCGCCGGCCCGCACGGCAAGGAAGTCGTCGCCCCCTCTGATGGCACCGTGGTCTTCGCGGGCCTCGAAGGCGGCTACGGAAACGTGCTGGTCATCGATCACGGCTACGGCATCAAGACCCGCTACGGCCACCTCTCCGCGATCAAGGTGAAGGCGGGGGAGCGCGTGAAGCGCGGCGACATCATCGCGGCCATGGGCAACACCGGCCGTTCGACTGGCCCTCACCTCCACTACGAAGTGCGCGTCAACGGCATCGCGCAGAACCCGCGCAAGTTCATCCTCGACGAGTGGTGAGCTACACCGTTCGCCATGCGAATGGTGGACGTGGGTGAGAAGCCGAAGACCGAACGAATCGCAGTGGCCACGGGCCGGGTGCGCATGAGCGCCGAGGCCCTGGAACTGATTCGAAGCAAGTCCGTGAAGAAGGGCGACGTGATCTCGGCCGCGCGCATCGCGGGGATCATGGCGGCCAAACACACCCCCGACTTCATTCCCCTGTGCCACCCCATCGGCCTGTCGGGCGTCGAGGTGGAGGTCGAACCCGTCGTGATCGGCGTCGAAATTCGCGCGACGGTGAAGACGGTCGACCGCACCGGCGTCGAGATGGAAGCGCTCACCGCCGTTTCGGCCGCGGCCCTCACGGTCTACGACATGCTCAAGTCCACCGATCGCGGCATGACCATCGAAGGGGTGCAGCTCGAACGAAAGAGCGGCGGCCGGTCGGGCGTGTGGGCGAGGCAGCAGGTGGGGCTCGAGAAGCGCAAGAAGGCTCGTGGAAAGGCAGCGTCGTGATGCTCACCGCACTCACCGTTCTTGTCGTCGCGGGGTGGGGCCCCGATCCATTGTTGCCCGGCAACCCGTGGGCCCTCACGGGTCACCCCGACACCCTGACCGCGATCGCCTTCGCGCCCGATGGCAAGTCGCTGGCGAGCGCAGCGCGCGACAAGCAGGTGAAGCTGTGGTCGCTCGAGACCGGGCAGGCCATCGCCAGCGTGAAGATCGGCATCGAGCAGCCGAGCGCGCTGGCCTTCTCTCCCGACTCCAGCCGACTCGCGGTCGGCGACGTAGCGCTGTCGGTGCAGGTGCTCGAGCTGCCTTCGGGCAAGGTGCTCGAGCAGATCGCCCACCCCGACGCGGTGGGCGAGGTCTCCTTCTTCGCGGACGGCGCGGCGATCGCCGTGGCGGGCCTCAATGACAACGGCGCCGTGTACGAGCTGCCCGGCGGCAAGAAGCGCTACGAGTTCCGCGGCCGCACCGCGCGCTTCAGCAAAGACGGCAAGACGTTGATCATCTCCAGTGGCAGCGGCTCGATCTCGGTGCTCGACGGCAAGAGCGGCAAGGTGAAGAAGACCATCGCGCTCGAGCGTGAGCTGCCCCTCGCCACCGTCTCGGCCGACGGCAAGGTGCTCGCGAGCTGGGCTCCGAGCGGGGTCGACGTGAAGCTGTGGTCGCCCGAGGGCAAGTCAGGCGGGGTGCTCAAGGGCCCCACGCTCGAGCTCGGCACCCGCCGCCCCCTGGTGACGGGCGTGGCGCTCACCTCCGACGGCAAGCGCGCGGTCGTGGGTGGTGCCGATGGCATCGTGCGGCTTTACACGGTGGGCACCGCCGCGCCGACCCAGCGCTGGCCGTCAGAACGCAACAGCGGCCTCGCCGTGTCCGCCGACGATGCGTGGCTCGCGGTGATGGATCAGGGGCTCATCAAGCTCTGGAAGCTGTCTCCCTGAGCGTCTGGAGATAGAGCGCTGCCAGCACCAGCGAGTGCGTGATCTGCCCGCTCCGAACCAGCTGGGGGAGCTCGCTCTTCGGCACGATCACCACCTGCAGATCTTCGGCCCCGTCAGGAGCGCCGTCGTGCACCTTCACGCACCCCTCGGCCAGATAGCTGTGCAGGCGATTCGTGAAGATCGCAGGGTTGGGGTGCGAGTCGCCCAGCTTCGTGATGCGCGCGGGCCGGTACCCGGTCTCCTCTTCCAGCTCCCGCGCCGCGGCGAGCTGCACGTCTTCCTTCCCGTCGACCATGCCGCCGGGGATCTCGAGCGTGTTCTCCCACGTGCCGAAGCGGAACTGTCTCACCAGCACCAGCTCGTCTCGCTCGGTCACCGCGATCACGTTCACCCAGTCAGGTGCCTCGATGACCGTGCGCACGTACGGCGTGCCATTGCGCGGGTCGAGCACGTCGAACGTGCGGGCGACGAAGATCTTGAAGTCCTTTTCCGAGCGAAGGCCCACCCTGGTCCACGGGCGTGGCGCGGCGATTGAGTCCGAGGTACCCATACGGTGGGGTTGTAGCGGGTCGGAAGGGATGGCGTGCAGTGCTAGTTTCCACCTCCATGACGCCGCTCGACGCAGCCGCGTCCGTCGTGCTCCTCGAATTTCAGAGCTCGTATGGTCTGGGGTTCGTGGCGCCGAATGGGCGCATCATCACGTGCTTTCACGTGGTGGCTGACGAGCCGGAGATCACCGCGCACCTCGCCGACGGTCGCATCCTCCCCGTGCGGAGCGTGTGCGCGCTCGATACCCGACGAGACCTGGCCGTGCTCGACGTGGGCCTGCTCGACGCCACGCCGGTCAAGTCGGCTGGCGCGAAGCTCACCGACGACAACCAGCCCGTCTTCGTGTTCGGCATGGTGACGGGCGAGGGCCGGGCGCGCTGGGTCGAGGCCAGGCTGGCGAGCGTGCAGGTCGTCGGCGCCGCGCTCACCGTCTACTCGCTGGCGGGAGAAGTGCCGGCCGACGCCTCGGGCGGCCCGCTCATCAGCGCCGATGGGCAGGCGCTCGGCGTGGTCACCGTGGCCGAGACCGAAGAGGGCATCACCACGCTCGCCGTGCCGTGGAAGTACGTCGAGCCGCTCCTGCGCCAGCACCAGGAGATGCCCCTCACCGCGCTCTCGTCGGAGAACCGCAAGCCCCCCCGCCGGGAAGTGCCCGAGCACCCGCTGGCGTTGTTGCAGGGCTCGGCGGTGTCGGGGCTCGAAGCGACCACCGATTCGCTTGCGAGCGCGATTCGCTCGGGTGCCCCGGCGTACAACGAGGGTGACGTCGCGCGCTGCTACGCTGTGTACACCGAGGCTGCCAGGAAGCTCATCGACACCCGCGACGACTGCCCCGGTGTGCAGACCGCGCTGAGGGAAGGGCTCCAGCGCGCGTCGGGTATGGCCGATCTCGACCACCAGGCGTGGGCGATGCGCGACACCTTCGATGGGCTGCTGATGGTCATCGAGAAGTATCTGCGCGAGCACCTCGGGCCAGGGCGAAAGCAGGGCAAGCCGACGTTGTTGAACTGAAGCGCCCTCGCGCTTCGTACAGTGCCCCGATGCGTCGATTTGCGCTGTTGGTTCTGTTGGTGCCGTTGCTGGGCTGTATCGCGTCGCAGCCGGTGCTCAAGCCGCTGACCGGCGACGACGTGACGATCTTCGTGCACGGGTACCGGGCGTCCTTCCTCGCGACGGAGAGCGGTGAGCTCGCGTACGTGACGATCTCGCAGGGGCTGAGTGCGGGCGACCGCTCACTCGCGTTGCCGTTCGAGGGGCAGCGCGCGTCCGAAAAGTACGGGCCGCTGCGCGTGGTGGGGCCGCTGACGCGGCTGACGGTGGTGCCGGGTCTGCTCGAAGAAGATCCCTACGGCTCGTGGATGGAGTGGGCTGCCGAGGAGCTGCCGGGCTTTCAGATCTACGCCTACGACTGGCGGCTCGACCTCCGCGAGAGCGGGCGCGGGCTGTGTTCGTTCATCGAGCGACTGGGCCCCCATCGGCGCGTACGCATCGTGGCGCACTCGATGGGCGGGTTGGTGACGCTGCACTGCTTGCAGAGCGGCTCTGAAACGGTGCGCGCGATGGTGAAGAAGGTGGTCTTCGTCGGCTCGCCGCTGCGGGGTGGCGCCGGTCAGTGGGACGATCTGCAGCTGGGTACGGTGACCCAGTCCAACACGCGACTGCTCGACGCGGAGGCGCTGCTCACCTTCGATGCGGCGTGGCAGCTGTTGCCCCCGAAGCCTGACTTCTTCGTAGATGCGAACGGCGGTCCGACCGAGGTCTCGGCGTACGACGCGCAGACGTGGGTCGATCGAAGGTGGGGCGTGTTTGCTCAGGGCGCTCCGGCCGCCTACCGCGAACAACTCGAGGCGCGCCTGGCGGCGAACCGCGAGAGCTGGGCGGTGCTGCACGCGACGCCCGGTACGGCGCCGGGGTGGAAGTCGATGGTGATCGTCGGCTCGGGGCGTCCCTGTCAGGTCGGGTGGAGGGTGAGGGGCGAGGGTTTCGACTTCGCGAGCCCGGTGAAGGGTGACTGCGATGGCACGGTGAGCGTCACCAGCGCCCAGCCCTTCGCATGGATGCACGCGACGGTGGTGCAGACGAGCGCCGAGCACAGCGGCATGTTGCGTGCGGGTGAACTGCGGGCCGTGATCGCCGACTTCGTGCGCTGACGCCTCGTCCCCGCTCGTTCCGACGAGACGGGACGAGCCGAGCAAACGCCTTTCTCCGACGGGAGAGGCGGAAGCCCGGTTCAGGGCGTTTCGGCGAGCTGCTTCAACTTCGCGAGGCTCGCCTCGAGGTGCCCGCCCAGCTTCTCTTCCACGGTGCCGCGAAACAGCCCACCGAACATCGGCAGGGTGCCCTCGTCGACCCACGTCACCCGTAGCGCCTCACCCTCGCGCGCATAGGTGAGGCTTGCGTGCGAGTTGACGACGTCGCCTTCGAGCCGCTGGTCGAGCGTGATCCCGAGCTCAGGGTCGGACGTGGTGATCTCCATCGAGCCGTGGCCCATCGTTGGCCCCAGCCACTGCCATCGCGCCCCCACGCCGTCCTGCGGGCCCTCGTAGATGTTCCGCAGCTGAGGGTCGATCGCCTTCGTCCAGGCGCTCCAGTCCTGCCAGCGCTTGAGATCGTTGATCAGCGGGTGCACGCGGTCGACGCTGGCGTTGACCGCCACCGTGCGCTCGACGCGCCACTGGCGCGGAAGCGCCGCGGCGATCGCGACCCCCACGACGACGATTCCGACCAGCGTGATGGAGAACTTCTTGAACACCGAGCGGCGCTCTATGCCAGACACCGCCCATGCCGCGCTACGACGCATCACGGGCCGAGGTGCTGGTCTTCACCTTCAAGGAAGGCCTGTTGTCTGCGGTCGCGCACGATCTCAAGCTCAAGGTGACTTCGCTCTGGGTCGACGTCGAGGGCACGCAGGTGAGGGCCGAGCTCGACGCGAGCTCGTTGCGCGTGGTGACTCCGATGAAAGAGGGCGCAGAGAACCCCGGCGCGTTGCCGAAGCTGGTGTATGGCGAGATCGAGAAGAACGCCGCGAACGACGTGCTCGACGCGAAGAGGCACCCGCGCATCACCTTCACCTCGACGGCCATCACCGAGACCGAGGTGGTGGGGCAGCTCTCGCTCCACGGCGTGACGCACGAGCTGCGCGGCAAGCGCACTGGCACCACTGCCGAGTTCTCGTTCGATCAGCGCGACTTCGGCCTCAAGCCGTACTCCGCGATGCTGGGCACCTTGAAGGTGAAGCCCGTGGTGCGGGTGAAGGTCACGTTGCCGACGGCGTGATCACTTTCGTTTGATGGCCGGGCGAATCAGCGTGTGCTCGTCGTCGTCGTGATCGGCCGCCATGTCCTGCAGGCGCTGGTTGGTCACGCGCAGGCGCCGTGAGAGCTCGCGACACAGGTTCTGAATGATCATCACGTAGCCAGGCACGTCTTCCTGGTAGAGCTTGTAGAGGTCGCGGTTGCCCAGCGAGAAGAGCAACGAGGGCGCCTCGGCGACCACGGTGGCCGAGCGCTTTTGAATGTCGATCAGCGTCATCTCGCCGAAGAACTCACCTGGCCCGAGCCGAATCATCTTGGTGCGGCGGCCCTCTTCATTGTCGCGGCAGACCATCACCTCACCGTGGCGCACGAGGTACATCGCGCGGCCGCTGTCGCCCTGCTTGCAGAGTTCCTGACCTACCTCGGCGCGGTGTTCGCCGAGCAGCTCGATGATGCGCTTGAGCGTCTTTTCCTCGAGCCCGCCGAAGATGGCGATCGAGGGCAGCCACTGGAGGAGATCGACCTGATTCTTCAAGCCACCCTCACCTTGGTGAGCTGGTGCACGGCGTCACCCAGCCCTTCGAGCGTCAATGGGTACATCGGGAAGATACGCCGAAGCACGTCGATGGTGTTCTGCCACCAGCCGGAAGGCTGTTCGGGGTTGAGCCAGCACGAGGAAGGGTAGTGCTCCCGCAGGCGCATCATCCACATCACGCCCTCGACGCCTTCGTCTTCCTGCCAGCCCGAGACGCTCATCAGTTCCCACGGGGCCATCAGCGCGTCGCCGACGACGATCAGCTTGTACTTGCGATCGGTCTCCGCGAAGAGCTGCGAGAGCTTCATCGGCTCGCTCATGCGCGCGTTCTTGTAGACGCGACCGTAGATGCAGTTGTGGAAGTAGTAGGTGCGCAGCTCCTTGAAGTGCGTGGCCTTCTTGGCGGCAGTGAAGAGGCGCGAGACGAGGTGGGCGTACGGGTCCATCGAGCCGCCCACGTCCATCAGCAGAATGACGCGGGTGTTCGACTTGCGCGGCGGTCGGGTGACGACCTCGAGATCGCCCAGGTTCTTTGCCGTCTTGTCGATGGTGCCGTCGAGATCGAGCTCGTCAGGCTGCCCTTCGCGGGTGAAGGCGCGCAGCTTGCGTAACGCGAGGGCCAGCTGGCGCACGTCGAGCACGAGATCGTCGCGGTACTCGCGGAAGTTGCGCTGCCCGGCGACCGAAACGGCGCTGCGCATGCCGCCCCCGCCGCCGACGCGAATGCCCGCGCGCGCGGCGCGACCGTTGTTGCCGAAGGGAGAGGTGCCGCCCGTACCGATCCACTTGTTGCCGCCGTCGTGGCGTTCCTTCTGGTCCTTGAGGCGCTGCTCGAAGAGCTTCTCCAACTCAGCGCGATCGAACTGCTCGAGCAGCGCCTGCTCTTCGGGGGTGAGCGCCGGTCCGCGCTGCGCCGCGTCGCGCACCCAGTTGAGCAACTGCTCGGTCAGTTCGAGTGCCTGCGCCTCGATTCCGTGGAACACCTTCGCGAACGATTCATCGAAGGCGTCGAGGTGCTTCTCGTCGTGCACCAGCAGCGCACGCGCGACGTAATAGAACCCGTCGAGCGAACTCTCGTGGAGCCCCTGAGAGAGTGCTCCAGCGAGCGCAACGGCCTCTTGCGTGCCCACCGGCACCTTGCGCGACCGCAGCTCGTAGAGGAACGGGATGAACATGGGTCACGCCCGGGTGCGCTTGTTGCCGCCGAAGGTCTCGGTGAGGGCTTGCAGGTCCTGCTCCCGCTTGAGCAGCGCACCAACGAAGGGGAGGTTTTCGTCGAGCTTCACGGTCGAGACGCCCGAGGCCTTGAGCGCGGCGATCCAATCGACCAGCTCGCTGGTGGACGGGCGCTTGCGCAGGCGGGTGAGCGCGCGCAGCTCGTAGAAGATCGACAGCGCCTGCTCGGACAGCTTCTCGGGGAGGTTGGGGTGGTGCACCTCGACGATGCGCTTCATCAGTTCCTGATCGGGGAAGTCGATGAAGTGGAACACGCAGCGGCGCAGGAAGGCGTCAGGCAGATCTTTCTCGTTGTTGCTGGTGATGATCACCACCGGCCGTTCCTTCGCGACGATCTCGCGATCGGTCTCGATGATGCGGAAGCGCATGCGATCGATCTCGTGCAGCAGATCGTTGGGGAACTCGAGATCGGCCTTGTCGATCTCGTCGATGAGCAGCACCTGACGGGACGGGGCGGCGAACGACTCTCCGAGAGGCCCGAGTTTGATGTACTTCGCGATGTCGCGAACGTCGTGGTCGTTGAAGCGCGAGTCGTGGAGCCGCTGCACCGCGTCGTAGACATAGAGCCCGTCTTGCGCGCGGGTGGTCGACTTCACGTGCCACGTGAGCAGCGGCAGCCCGAGGGCCTTCGACACGGCCTCGGCGAGCAGGGTCTTGCCTGTCCCGGGCTCCCCCTTCACCAGCAGGGGGCGCTGCAACACCAGCGCACAGTCGACGGCAGAACGCAGAGACTCACTGGTCAGATACGACTCGGTGCCTTTGAAGCGCATGGAATCGACGTTAACCCTGAGTGGACTAGCCTGCCCGCGCGTTTCACCGGAGGGTGCATGCTGAAATGGAGATTGATGATCACCACGCTGCCGTTCGTGGCGGTGGTCACGGGGATCAAGGCGTTTCTCGAGTTTGGCGTGAGCTTTGCGGGCGTCGTCGACTTTGGTGATGTGGGCGTCGTGCTGACGGGCGCGGTCTTCCTGACTGGCTTCCTGCTCGCGGGCACGATGGCCGACTACAAGGAGAGCGAGAAGATCCCCGCTGACGTCGCCAACATCCTCGAGACCATTGAAGAGGTGTTGATGGTGTGTGCGTCGCAGAAGCCGGCGCTCGACCTGAAGGAGCTGAGGGGTGAGTTGCTCACGCTGACCGACACCATTCGCGGCTGGCTGGTGAAGAAGCACACGACCCCCGAGTTGTTCGCGGCGGTGAGCAAGATGAACGCGCTGGTGGTGAAGCTCGATCAGGCGGGCGCGAGCTCGTACGGCAACCGCGTCGTTCCCGAAGTGGCGAACCTGCGGCGACTGCTGCTGCGCATCGACGTGATCAGCCGCACGGGTTTCTTGCCGCCGGCCTACGCGCTGCTCGAGGTGTTGCTGGTGATGATCCTCAGCCTGTTGATGGTGGCGAAGTTCAAGAGCCCGATCGGAGAGTTCATCATCGTGCCCGTCGTGACCCTGCTGAACGTGTACATGTTGCGGCTGATCAAGGACATCGACGATCCCTTCGACTACCACGCGGATGGGCGGAAGCGCGGTGGGGCCGAGGTCGAGATGTTCCCCATCGAGGAGTACCGCGCCCGGCTGGCATCGCGGGTCGGCTAAACTGGTACGACAGATCAGAAGTTCGTTCGCTCTCGCTGGGAATGCGGGGATCCGGCGCGTGTTGGCGGCGCATGACCTTTCTGGCGATGGAGCGAGACGAGCGGCTGAGACTGCGGCG
>JBILUC010000034.1:0-83481 GCA_044371205.1 Archangium sp. | reverse complement strand
GCAGCGTGACTCCGCCGGGCTCGACGGTGCACGCGTACGGATACACCTCAGCAAACGAGCTCGTCTCGTACACGCCACCGGCTGTGGCTGGCTCGGGGCCCGAGTCTCGCGCGGTTGACCTCGACGGTTTGACGACGAGCCTTACGCACGCCGATGCAACGGGCAGTGTGGTGACGCGAGAGCCCTCGGGGCGCATCGAGCGAGTGACGACGCCCTGGTGGAGCAACGTCCTCACGTATTTCCCGACGACGGGGCAGGTGCAGTCGTTGACGCGTGGCGGGCAGCGCCTCGAGTGGCGCTACGATGGCTTCCTGATGAAGGAAGAGAAGGCCCTGGGCATCGCGCCTGCCACCAGCACATGGAGCTACGACTCCGACTTTCGGGTGATGTCGCACGGCATCAATGGGGCTCCGCTCGCGATTCAGTACGACGACGACTCGGCGTTGCTGGGCGTCGGGCCGGTGTCCCTCACGCGCGTACCTGCAACCGGGCAGTTGGCCTCAGTGGGTGTCGGCAGCGTCGTTACCTCCGTCGCCTTCAACGGGTACGGCGAGACGTCTTCGCGCTCGGTGCCGTCGCTGTATTCCGAGGCGCTCACCTTCGACGCAGCCGGGCGTATCGTCCTCGTCAACGAAGTCGTCGAGGGTGTCGCGTCTCAATTCGTGTACACGAATGACTCTCAGGGGCGCCTCACCTCGGTCGCCACCAACGGCGCCACCCCGACGACGTGGACGTACTCGCCGCACGGCAACCGCCTCACCGAGAGCGGCGTCCCTTCCACCTACGACGCGCAGGACAGGCTGCTGAGTCGAGGTGCCACCACGTACACATGGGATGCCATGGGCAGCCGGCTGTCGATGACCTCAGGAGGTCAGACGACGCAGTACGTGCACGAAGGGCGCGCGCTCAAGTCGGTGACGCTGCCCGACCGTACGGTGGTGGCCTACGAGTACGACGGTCGCCAGCGCCGCGTGGCTCGGACTCGCAATGGCGTCGTGACTGCACGGTGGGTCTACGACGGCCAGTACCGCGTCGTCGCTGAAGTCGATGCCGCAGGCGCGGTCATCACTCGTTTCGTCTACGCGAGTGAAGGACACAGCCCCGATGCGATGGTGCGCGGCGGCGTCACGTACGCGTACGTGAAGAATCACCTCGGTACGGTGAAGTTGGTCGTGAATGCAGCAACCGGCGCAGTCGTGCAGCGCATCGAGAGCGATTCTTGGGGCAATGTCCTCTCAGACAGCAACCCCGGCTTTCAGCCCTTCATCTTCGCGGGCGGAGTGTTCGACAACGACACGCGACTCACACACTTCGGCTTCCGCGACTACGACTCCAGCAGCGGGAGTTGGATGGCTCCCGAGCCGCTCTCTCGGTCGCCCAGTTACGTCGCTGGTTCGGCCTTCAGAGCGATCAGCGTCCCGACGTACGCCTACGCGCTTAACAATCCTCTGCGGTACGTCGATTCGAGTGGCTTGTGGGTTGATGCAGTCTTCGATCTTGAGCGCGGAGTAATCACACTCACTGACCCAAGTACTGGAGCGTCAATTTCCGCACTGGCCTGGTCGGGCATCAGCGATGACCCCAAGGCGACCATGAGTGGGCCAATCCCGAGTGGCGAATACACAATGTTCTTGAGAACCATCGACTCTGAGCACTACATCACCCTCGACGCGAACGACTCCAATCCAGGTGACGACATCGAAGAGACCACAGGGCGAAGCAACTTTCGGCTGCATGTTCCCGGTGCCAGCCTGGGCTGCATTGCCATCGGCGCCTCAGGGAAGAAGGGGGTCAGGCCCAAGGGGGACATGGAAGCATGGGAGGCGATCCGGTCCTTCATCTATGTTCGTATTAGTCCTTATGACTGGGGTTGGCACAATGGCAAGCCGAAACCCAAACTCGGAAAGCTTACAGTTCTGCCACGGAAGGCCAAGTGAGGGTTCCTGAAGCCCTCATGGTCTTCACTCTCTTCGCCGCCTGCGAAGCTGAAATGGCTCCGTCGATGAATTTTACGAAAAACGTGAGGGTCGATGATGCTCTCAGCCTAAATAACTACTCGGATGCCGGTTTGGGGCTCGTGCTCCCGTCGTATTTCGATCCTTCCGAGTGTCAATTCGGGGTTGTCCCAAGCGGGGATGGGTGCCGGATTCATTTTTGGCAGGGAAGGGACGCTGGTGTGGAATGGGTCTCCCGATCCGTCTCGTGCTTCGACAGGTTCTGGGTTTGCTCGCGCCCATACGAATGCCCATGTCCGTTCAAGAACCGAGCCGTCGATACAATCGGGCCCCCAGGTAAGCGGTGGTATCAGCGGATTCTCCACCGATGAGTCTTGCTACGGTACCTCAGATACCTCGTCGGCTCCGCTCCGCGCCTACTGCCAGGCTCGCGGGGTGACGGGGCGTGCGGAGGAGCGGCCTACTCGCTGGTCGAATACCTCAATGCAGCAATCGACACGCAGGACGTGCGAATCACACACCCAACTGGATCATGGAGGCTCGGCGGCAACGCTGGACACACAACAGTCCAGATCTACATGAAGTCTGCCGACGGCTATTCATCCATGCACATCGCACTCGATCCACACAATGCAGGCATCTTGCCGCACGCGATCGAAGCGGGGCCAAGTGAATTCAAGGTTGGGCCAATCAATGTCCAAGCACCAACCAGCTGGACTTTTCCATGATCCTTCCCGCTTCATTTGACGCGCTCGTCGTTGGCTCTCTCACTTACGCCATGAGCTTCACACTACATCGGTCCAAATCCAGGGCGCTCGCCGTTGGGCTCTGCGCATTTATTACAACAGTTGCGCTAACCATCCCAGGCTCAATGGCTCAATACACTCTCAAGACAAGACGTATCAGCATTGAAACTGAGCTCCGGGAACTGCAGCGAAAAAGCGCCCAATGTCTGCGGATCGGTGGCCCGTGTTCCAGTGCGGAACTGGCGCGAGTGCGAAGTATTGGCTGCACAGCACTGAATGGCGTCGTTGATACGTCATGGCCAGAGCCGTGCCTACTGACCCGCGAGGCTACGGACCTGACGAGTGACGGAGGGTTGGCTCTCGCCGTCTTTCGCGAGGATGATGGACCGCCAGATATTTGGCTGGTTCGCCCGGAATTCATTGCAACAGTGGGACCGACCTTCTCGCAGCGGTGATGCCACAGACTGCGAAGACATCACGAGCCGTTCCGCCCCGATTCGGTGGCATGCAACTGATGCCAGCCGCCACGCATATCCTGAGACCGCTCGAGTGGGCGCTGGTGGCCTTCCTCCTCTTCGTGCTCGTCCGTGCAGGCCCGTCGGTCTTCGCGGTGTGGGGCTCGTTGATCGGCGGGCGCGCGTCGACGTTGTTCTTCACGCTGGGCCTCGTGTCGGCGGTGCAGTTGTTCTGGCGGTTCACGAAGCTCCCGTGGGCGAACGAAGATCCGGGGCCACGTCGACTGGTGTGGACGGCCCTGCCCCTCTCGTTGTTGCCGTGGCTCTTCGTACTCAGCGTCGTGCTGCGGAGCCCGCTGGTGCAGGAAGAACTGCCGCAGGCTGAGGCTCGGGTCGCTCTCACGGCAGCCGCGAGCATGTTCATGTTCACCGTCGGCGTCGGTCTACCCACCTTCCTCGGGTGGTTGCTCTTCGCGAACCTGCTCCGCCAGCACGGCAAGGTGACGTGGCCTGACGTGAAGACGGCACTCAAGACCTCAGGCTCGATGTTCCGCGACTGGCTGCCGTTGCTGATCGTGCTCAGCGGCTACGAGTGGATGCGCGCGGTCGTCGATGCGGGTTTCACCGGCCCCAAAGACGACGTGATGAAGGCGATCGATCTCAAGCTCTTCTTCGGCACCGACCCGCTCGATCTCGTGCAGGCGATGATCTGGAAGCCGCTCACCGAGGTGCTCGCGTTCGGCTACTCGTTCTACGCGATGCTCTTCCCGCTCGTGCTCGGCACGGTGCTGGTCACGGGCGGTCGCAAGGCGCTGCGCATGTCGGCCTTCCGCGTCGGCGTTGCGCTGTTGATCGCCTACGTCGGCTACTGCCTCGTGCCGGTGAAGGGGCCGATCTTCACGCGCACCTTCGACGTGCCGCTCGACATGTACCTCGTCGGCCCCGTCAAAGAGGCGCTGATGGACGCGACGCGCATCTCGTACGACTGCTTCCCGAGCATGCACACGTGCTGCACGTTGTTGCTCGGAGCGTGCGCCTGGCAATGGTCGCGCCGGCTCTTCTGGCTCATCTCGCCGATCATCGTGCTCATGCCCTTCGCCTGCGTTTACCTGCGCTACCACTATGTGATCGACGTGCTCGTCGGCGCAGCGCTCGTCTTCCCGGTGATCTGGCTCTCGAATCGACTGGAGCGGGCGATCAACCCCGAGGAAGCTCCCGCTCCCTGATGCACGTGCTCGCTTTGCTCATGTTCGCGCTCTCGGGCGCAGCCGGCCTGGTGTTCGAGGTCGCGTTGCAGCGCTCGATCAGCCGGGCATTCGGGGTGTCGGCGTTCGCGACCTCCACCGTGCTCGCGGCATGGATGACCGGACTCGCCGTCGGCGCCGTGCTCTTCGGTCGCGCCGCGGATCGCTCGAAGGCGCCGCTCAAGCTCTACGCATGGCTCGAGCTCGGCATCGGTGGCGCGGCCGCCGTCACGCCCTTCGTGGTGCCGACCATCATCACGGGCTTCGCGTCGCTCGCGAGTGGCGCAGCACCCGACGATCCGCGCTTGCTCTTCGGTCGCTTCGTGCTCGCGTTTGCCTTGACGTTGGTGCCCACACTTCTCATGGGCGGCACGTTGCCCACCGTTGCGCGCGCGCTCGCGTCACGTGGCGGCGAAGCAGCGCTCACGTCGCTCTACACGGCCAACCTCGTGGGCGCGGTCGCGGGGGCCGGTCTCGGGGCGTACCTGTTCCTCCCCGGTCTCGGACTCTCGGGCACGATGTGGCTCGGCGGGACGCTCAACGTCCTCGCAGCCGGGTGCGGCTTTCTGCTCGCGGGGAAACAAGAGCCCCTGCCGCCGATCGCAGCCGAGACGACCGCCGCCCGCGCACCAGGGAGGCTGTTGCTGCTGAGCGCCTGGTCGGGCTTCGCGACCTTCGCGGCCGAGGTCACGTGGTTCCAGTTGCTCGCCGTGGTGGTTGGCACGTCGGCGTACGCGTTCGGGTTGATGCTCGCGACCTTCCTCGTCGGGCTCTCGCTCGGGAGCGCCTGGGTCTCGCGAAGACCCGCTGAGCGCATCGACGAGAACACCGTTGGCTGGATCCACGCGGCGACGGCGATCGCGATCGTCGTCACCCTGCCCCTGTGGGAACGAATCCCCGAGGTGTTCATCGCGGCTGGCCCCACCTTCACCTCGTTCGCCAGCCGCGAGGTGGTGCGCGCCGTGGCGTGTCTGGTGTTGCTGCTCTTGCCCTCGGCGGCGCTCGGCGCGTTGTTCCCCACCGTGCTGCGGCTCGGCTGGCGCTCGGCGTCACAGGGCGCCGCGGTCGGCGGAGTCACCGCGTCGAACACACTCGGCGCCGTGCTCGGCTCGATCGCGACCGCGTTCTTCCTGCTCCCCTCGCTCGGTTCGCGAAGGGTGTTGATCATCGTGGTGCTGGTGAGCGCAATCTTCGCGATCTGGCTCATCAAGGGGCGCCTCAAGCTCGTCGGCGTCTTCGCGATCTTTTTCGCCATCGCCCTGCCCCCGTGGAACCTCGGCAAGCTGGCGACGGGGGCGAACGTCTACTTCCGGCACACTCCGTACGAGAACGCGGAGGTGCTCTGGGCGCACGAGGCCGTCGAGTCGGGCATGACGAGCGTGATCCAGAACCAGGCCGGCCTCACGATGCTCACCAACGGCAAGTTCCAGGGCAACGACAGCGGCGAGGTCGAAGCGCAGCGCTCGATCACCCAGATGCCCATGCTCATTCAGCGCAAGTGGGATCGCGCGCTGCTGATCGGAGTGGGCACCGCCTGCAGTCTCGGCGTTCTCTCCGCGCAACCGTTCGAGCACGTCGAGGCTGCCGAGCTCGCCGACGACATCCTCACGGCGGCGCGCGACTACTTCGGCCACGTGAACGACGAGGTGCTCACGAAGCCGCGCGTGAAGCTGCACCGAGGAGACGGCCGCAACGTGCTGCTGCTCACCACCAACACCTACGATCTCATCACCATCGAGATGAGCAGCATCTGGTTCGCGGGCGCGAGCGATCTCTACAGCCGCGAGTTCTACGCGCTCTCGAAGAAGCGCCTGAGCAAGGGTGGCGTGCTGCAGCAGTGGGTGCAGTTCCACCACCTGACGCGCCTCGATCTCGCGCGGATTCTGCAGACCATTCGCGTCGAGTTCCCCCACCTCGCGCTCTTCTTCGCGGGCAACCAGGGCATCGTGCTGGCGAGCGAAGAGCCGCTGACCGTCGACTACGCGGCGCTGAACGCCCTCTCGTCGAAGCTGCGCGGCTCGATCGCCACCGACGGCATCCCGGGCGGTGACGTCCTCACGCTGCAGGGCAAGCTGGTGCTCGACGAGGCCGGAGTCGCCGCGTTGATCGACGAAGAAGCCAGGAAGCGCGGGCAGACCGTCGACCAGCTCGTCTCCACCGATGACTCGCTGCTGCTCGAGTACTCGACCCCGCGCGGAAACGCCGACGACACGCTGAAGGTCGCGGCGCTGGTGGACTCGCTCAAGGGGCTCTCTGCGCAGCCGTTGCCGGTCACTGCGCAGACCGACGCCGAACGCCTGCACGCGAAGCTCGCGTGGCACGTGGGGCGCGAAGAGTTCGCCATCGCGGCGCAGCAGAAGGAAGCTCTGCCGCAACTCGACGCAGCCGCCCCTCTTGCGAAGTGGCTCACGGAGAACCCGCCGCCTCCATGAACCTGAAGCGACTCCTCATTCCGGGTCCCCCTGCGCTGGTGGCGCTGATGATCGTCCTGCCCGCGGGGCGCGCTCCGCTCGAGGCGAATGATCTCTTCTTTCATCTCGCCTCGGGGCGCTGGCTCCTCAAGCACGGTGCGTTCCCGACGAGCGATCCCTTCAGCCCCACCGCCACCGCGCAGGCCCCGCACGAGTGGGTGTGGGGCGTGCTGTGTGAGCTCTCGGTGCACCTCCTGGGTGGGGCCGGTCCGAAGCTGCTCGTGGCTGCCCTCGTCTGCGCCCTGTTGGCTGCGTTCTGGAAGCTGCTCGCGCCGACCGATCCTTCGAAGTCATCGGGCGTCATTCGCATCGGTTTCTTCGGCGCTGCGCTGTGGACGCAGTCGTTCACCTGGTACCAGGAGCGCCCGTTTCACCTCGGCCACCTCGCGTTCGTGCTGTGGCTCCTCGCGCTGCAACGATGGCTCACGGCGCGCAAACCAGCAGCGATGGCGCTCGTCGTGGGCCTCAGCCTCCTCTGGGCGAACCTGCATGGGAGCTGGGTCATCGGCCCCATCGTGCTCGCCGCGATCGTCTTCGCGCACCAACGGGAGCGGACCTTCGACGTTCGCGTCCTCGCGCTCCTCGTGGGCTGCACGCTCGTCGCCGCTCTGCACCCCGGAGGCCTGAGCAACCTGCTCTATCCGCTCAAGCACCAGCTGCTCGGCTCGACGCAGACCATCACCGAGTGGGCGCCACTGGAGTTCACGTTCGGGTTCACGTGGGTGCTGGTCGCGATGCTGGTGGCGGTCGCCTCGCGCGCCGCCGTCACCCGGCGCGAGGGAGATCTCGTCGTGCTGCTCCCCGCCATCGCCCTCACCCTCGCCGCGTTCTGGTCGCGGCGCCACGCCCCCTTCGCGGGGATGATGCTGGCGCACGCAGGCACGCGCGTGTTCGAGGGGTACTCGCCATGGGCGGCCGATCGCCTCCTGACGCGCTGGTCGGATCGCACCTTGGGCTTCGTGTGGCCGGTGCTGCTGCTCGCGCTCGTCACCGTCAACGCCGCCCGCAACCCGCGCTCGGTGCGTGAGTCGATTGACGAGAGCTGGTACCCGGTCGCAGGCCTCGACGAGCTGAGGAAGCGCCCCCCCGGCCGCGTGCTGACCAAGTTCGAGTGGGGCGGCGCCGTGAGCGCGCTCGACGGTCCCCTGTTCCAGACGTACCTCGACAGCCGCAACGATCCCTACCCGCCTGAGATCCACGAGGGCTACCGCGTGATGCGCACCCTCAAGCCCGGCTGGAAGGACGAGCTCGCGAAGTTCAACCCCGACTACGTGCTCTGGGGCGGCGTCGGTGCCGACTTCTCATGGCCGCTCGTGTGGGCGCTCGAGTCGCAAGGCTGGAAGCGCATCGCTGAAGACGAAGTCGGCGTCTTGCTGCTCAAGCCGTAGGGCCGATTGAAGGTGGATGTCGGACAAACGCCTTCCCAACGTCTTGAGCGTTCCCGTGTTCATTCCCCCCATGCGCCCAACACTCGCCTTGAGCCTTCTGTGTCTTGCCTGTGGGACACCGCCGCCCATCTTTGACGCGGGTGCCAGCGGCGACGACGCTGGCTCCACTCTCGACGCCGGTGCCAGCGACGACGCAGGCGCCCCCCTGGATGGCGGACCCACCGATGCGGGCATCGATTGCTCTGGCGGCGCCGGCTTCTCCGCTGACGTCGTGATCACGGAGCGAGGCCCCGTCCGGGGTTCAGCGACCGCGAGCGGGAGAGCCTTCCGCGGCATCCCCTTCGTTGCTCCGCCGACAGGTGCGTTGCGCTGGCGACCTCCGGTCACCGAGCTGGCCTGCTGGTCAGGGGTCCGTGACGCGACCCGGTTCGGCGCGAGCTGCCCGCAGATCGAACAGGAACAAGGAACGCCCTTCGACGCCGGCGCGCCCGTCACCGGGTCGGAAGACTGTTTGACCCTCAACGTCTTCACGCCCTCAGGCGCCACGCCCGATGCGGGGTTGCCGGTGCTCTTCTTCATTCACGGTGGCGGGAACACCGTTGGCTCCGCAGGGTCGGAGGTCGCCCCCAACGTCTTCCTCTATGACGGCACGACGCTCGCGCAGCGCCAGAACGTGGTGGTGGTGACCGCGCAATACCGGCTGGGCGTGCTGGGGTACCTGAACACCGCCGCGCTCGACGCCGAGAGCGACGCCGGCGTCTCAGGCAACTACGGCCTGCTCGATCAGCAAGCCGCGCTGCAGTGGGTGCAACGCAACGTGCGTGCCTTCGGCGGAGATCCGGGCCGGGTGCTTCTCTTCGGTGAGAGCGCCGGCGCCACGAACACCTGCATGCACGTCGGCATGCCGGGCTCCGCCGGGCTCTTTCACCGAGCCATTGTTCAGAGTGGCTCGTGCAATGCGGCTCAGCCCGTGTCGCAACGGCGAACGGAGGCCGCGACGTGGCTCGCAGGCACTGGCTGCGCTCAGGCCACCGACGTCAACGCCTGTCTGCGCGCGATCACGCCCGAGCAACTGATTCGCGCCTTCCCGGTCGCGGTCATCGTCGGTGGCCGTCGTGGCGAGGTCGCATGGGGGCCCACTGCCGACGGCGTCGTGGTGCCTCGTCGGCCGATCGAATCGATGCTCGCTGGCACCCACAACCAGGTGCCGATCATCGTGGGGTCCAACCTCGACGAGACGCAGCTGTCGATGCCGCTCATCACCACCGATCAGGCCTATCGAGCGCAGGTCGAAGACCTGGTGGGACCGGCGCTGACCAACCAGGTGCTCGCGCTCTACCCAACGGCCACCTGGGGCACGCCGCGCCGCGCGTTGGTGCAGGTCACCACCGATGCCTTCTTCGGGTGTGGGGCGCGGCTCGCGGCGCGCGCAGCCGTGCGTCGACCCGGCACGCCGACGTGGCGCTACCTCTTCGCGCGAGCCCCGATTCCGGTTCGCGGCGCGTTCCACGGTCTGGAATTGACGTACGTGTTTCAGAAGGTCGCCGAGGTCGCGCCAGCGCCGCTGACGCAAGATCTCGCGCTCGAGGCCACGATGGGCCAACTGTGGGCACGCTTCGCCGCCACCGGTGATCCCAACGCGCCAGGCAGTTCGATCTGGCCGGCCTACACCGCGACCGAACCGATTCTCAGGATTGACGCGAGCCTCTCGACGGAAACGGGCTGGCGCAGCACCGAGTGTGCCTTCTGGGATTCGTTCACGGGGGTTTCCATTCCGCCTCCGGGGCCGTGAAGCGCCCTGCCGTCACGCCTGCTTCCGAGGTGACGATCGTGGCCTTCTCTTTCCACGGGCCCGCCATCGCGGCGCCGTCGATGCCGACGATGACGCGGAACTGGCAGTCGGGCGTCGAATAGAAACCGTGCAGCGAGTCCTTCAGCGGCGACGAGTCGATCGCGAAGTGACGGTAGGCGTAACGACGCCCGCGCTCCTCGGTGACGTGCCACTGGCGGCTTCGCGAGAGGAACTCGACGAGGCGTTCCTTCGACACGCGCGTCAGCGCCGGAAGCCTCACGTCGGCGCTCGAGGTCGGTGCCTCGCGCTCGCGCGTGCACGCCTCCTCGAAGACCTTCGACCACGCATCGACTGGGCCCGGCGTGTCGGAGTCGCGGGGCTCGCGCATCACGAGCCCCGGCGGGATCTGCAGATCCACGACCGCAGGGTCTCCGAGTCAATCAGCTCGGCAGGTCGGGCACGATCTTCTCAGAGCCCACACACAGACGTTTCGCGATCGCCTCGTCGTTCGCGGTCTCGAAGCTCACGCCGTGCAGTGATGAGACCACTCAGCGCAGGTCGATGACCCGGGCAGGACTCTGTTGGCCGAGACTGGAGGCCTGGGCGAGGCGATCGATGAAAGCCCACTCGACGCCGGGGTTCACGGCGAGCACACGACCTTCGAGCAACTCGGGGCCGCCGCTGGGGAAGACGAGGCTGTCGGGGCCGTCGCCGTACCACTTGCCGCCGATCACCTCGCCCGCTGCGTCGAGGGCAATCAGGGCACGCCACTCGAAGTGCACCGGCTTCACGCCCACGGGCGCGTACTCGACACCCTCTTTCACCGGAACGTTCGCCGCGCTCGGAGGCAGCGTCGTCGAGCTGAGCTCGAACACGAAGTCGACCTCGATGGCGTGCACCACGACGTTCGGTGCGGTCTCGATCATCAGGCGCAGCGCGTTCGCGGGCGTGCGCAGCTCGGCTGACGCGACGGCGTAGTACTGCGCCTGTTCCGTCGCGTGCACGTCGAGCTGGAAGGCCTGCTTCGCGCGGCCCAGCGCGTTCGCCGTCGCGAGCAGCAACAGCGCCGGGTTCATCGCGCAGACTCGCGGGGCATCGAAGCGGACCACGTCGCACGAGCCGCCCAGCTCCACGTCGCTCGCTGGGAAGTAGTACCCGAGCGCGAGCAGCGCCTTGATGTCCTGCGGGTGGAAGCGCACGTGACGCCCAGCGCGCGAGATCACCTCGACGCTGAAGACCGGCTCCGGGCGTTCCATCGCCGCGGCGGAGACACCGTTGCAGAGGCCATTCCAGAACCTCGGGTAGGGCCGCGCGTTGTGCGAGGTGCTGAGCGACTCCTTTGTGGCCTTGAAGTCGACGTCGCCCATCGCAAGGTCGTACTTCTCGATCGGAGACAAACGGTCGAGCTGCTCTGGCGTCATGGCGTCGAGCTCGCTCATCGTGGGCGCACGCGTGCCGAACACGGTGCGCGCGACGAGCGTGAGGCGCGGATCCTTCCACCGGCCCGCCTCGCGACCGAACCACGAGGGGAAAAAGCCCGACGACCAGGGCGGCTGCGGCGGCATCAGCGGGCGATTGAAGAGCCCCAACTTCTCGAGCTCGTTCACGTTGGTGACCCATCCGTCCCCCGGCACGCCTGGCATCGGCGTCTTCGGGAGGTCCTTCGCGAACTCGATCTCCCTCACCCGCTGCGGCGCGATGGCGTCGGGGAACAGCTTCGCGAGCCCGAAGCCACCCAGCAGCCACGCCCCAACGAACAGCACCGCGCGCCTTCGAGTCGGCGCACGCAACACCAACACCACCGGCACCACGACGAAGAGCGCCTCGTTCACCAACACGAGCGCGCCCCAGCGGCTGAGCAGCTCATCCAGGCCAAGCGGGATCGCGGGCAGCGGGCGCACGAACGCCAGGAAGCGTTCGTTCCACGGGGCGAGCAACGCCACGCCCGCCTCGAACTCCGTGAAGAGGTCGAGCACCCCGTGCGAGAGCGCTGCGCCGATGAACCACGGCAACGCGCGTCGAAGCGTGAGCGGGCCGCGCAACAGAAATGCGAACAGTGCTCCGATCAGCACCGCCGCCAGCACCGAGTGCGTCGCGCCGCGATGGCCAAAGAGTGACTCCGGCCGAACGTCGAACGCAGCGCCGAGGAGATCGAGATCAGCGACGCACGCGACCGCCGCCACCGCGAGGCGCTGCCGCGTGGGCAGCTCACGCGAGATCAGCCACGGCACCGCTGCGTGCGTGAAGACCGTCGCCACGTGCGGCTACCGCGGCTTCCGAGGCCAGGTCACGTAGAGGAAGAGTGGCGCAAAGAGCACGGACTCCACCAGCACCACCAGGAAGCCCGTCTTCGAGAGCATGCCGAGGCCGAGCGGCGCGACGGGGATCGGCGTCACCGGAAAGAACAGCCGTTCGTTGTTCGCCGGCCAGAACAGCGCACACCCGAGGCCTCCGTTGGTGAGCATGTCGAGCAGCGGGTGCGTGAGCATCACCCCACCCAGCAGCAGCCCGAGGGGAAGCGGCTTCATCTTGAGCGGCTTCGCCAGCGCTGCGCCGATGAGGCCCGCGATGACGGCGAATGCGATCGAGTGGGTTGCACCACGATGCCCGAACGGATCTTCATATTCGATGCCCAGCCAGAACCCGATCACGTCGAGGTCGGGCACCAGCGAGAGAAGCGCGAGCGCCACCATCCATCGGCGCGCGTTCACCGATGGGTCGATGCGCGTCTGCAGCAACCGCCCCGCCGCCATGCCCACTGCGATGTGTCCAATGCTCGCCATCTGGGCCTCAGGCTACCAGTCGTCGCACGCGCTCGGTGGAGGGAGCGGCAGCGGCGTTCTCGCCTGCTGTGACGCGCGCAGGAACGACTCCCGGTGAGCGTCGCCGTTCACGCGGCGAATCGCAGCGAAGCGCTCGGCGGTGAAGAGTGGCCCTCGCGTGACGAGCTGCAGATCGTCCCACGCGGCGCGAAGCCCGGGATCCTCGAGGCGGTTGTCTCTGCTCAGCCGGGTCTCGAGGTAGCCGGCTGGCATCGGCCGCGAGTAGTGCCCCGCGCGGAACGACGTCGTGCGGTACGGGATGCGCGCCAGCAGCGGGTCGGCCAGCGTGAAGAGATCGATGACCACCTTGTCGCCCGCGAAGAAGCCGAACATGCCGGTCTCCCCCGCGAGCTGACCGGGCAGCGCACTCTGTGCGAGTTCACGACCGCGACACGCGCCGCTGTACGGAGGCACGAGGTCGCGCTGGCTGCGGAGCACTGGCACCAGCCCCACCCAGGGGAAGTAGTAGGCGCGCTCGTCGACCACGCCGTCGAGCTCCACCGCCTCGCGGTAACCCTCGCCAAAGTGCGTTCCCGTTCGCAGCGGCGCGAGCGGCCACAGCAGTGCGTACGCAGCCAGGCCGACGAGCAGCCCCCGCTCGAGGCGCAGGTCTGACGGCATCGTGCGCAGCACCATCGCCGCAGCGCCGAGGCTCGCCACGAAGGGCGCCACGAGAAAGCGGCCGCTCATGAAATCGCCGCCGATGCGGATCACGTAGAGCAGCGAGAGCACCGCGCCGAGCGCGAGGGCGCGGGCAAAGCGGTCTCCGCGTCGAAACGCGAAGCCCAGCGCCGCGATCATCACCACCAGCGTCACCGGGTCGCGCGAGAACGAGTCACCGAGGTAGCGAAGACCGCTCGAGATCAGCGTGCCCCACCCCACCTCGAGGTTGAGCTTCGCGATCGCCGTGTTCGGCACCCAGGCGCCGTAATACGCGTACGAGAAGAGCTCCCAGCCGATCGCGGGCAACGCGCCGAGCGCCACCGCCCACCAGGTCGGCCGCTGGCCCCAGTGCATCGCGAGCCACAGCGGCGCGGCGATCAGCACCGAGTCGGCGCGTGTGAGAAAGAGCGCGCTCAGCACCAGGGTCGCCATGCCCTCGCGACGCGAGAGGACCGCGGCGATCAACGCCAGCAGCAACACCGACTGCAGCGGGTTCTCGAGCCCCGACACCGAGAAGTCGACGAACGCGCGACTGGCGACGAGCACGAGAGGCACTGCAGCCGCGAGGCTCGCCCTCGTCCGCAGGATCCACGTCAGCCAACCCGCGAAGCCGAGCGTGAGCGCGAAGGAGAGCGCGATCGAGGTGAAGAAGAACTCCTTCGTCACGCCGGCGAACACCAGCATCAGCAGCATCCACAACGGGTGGGTGTACGCCTGCACGCGCTCGCCGGGGTTCCACGTCAGCCCGTCGCCTTCCCAGAACCGCTTCACCGTGCGGAAGGTGATCCACGCGTCGTCACACACCCATGCGCTCGAGACCAACGCGACGATCAGCAGCACGAAGCCAACGCCGATCAGAAGTCGCGGAGTCATGAGCTCGCGGCAATTCTGGCCCGCAAACGACTGACGCCCCACTCCTTTCGGAGCGAGGCGCCAGAGACTTCAGGTTCTGCGTGTTGCTTCAGTAACCCGAGTTTTCCTTGCCGAAGTTGGCGAGGGTCTTCTTCTCGAGACCGCCCTGCTTCGACTTGGTGGTGCGCTTCTCAACCGTCGTGTCACCCGCGAGGGCGTCGGCCGACATACCGAACAGCGCCTTGATGTTGTCGCCGAAGAGCGTGATGACGCCGATGGCCGCGATCGCGATCAGCGCGACGATGATGATGTATTCCGTCATGCCCTGACCACGGGCCTTCTTCAGCATCGCCTTCTTGTTCGCCTTCGCCATGTGTTGCTCCTTGGTAGGTGACCCCGCGTGAGGTCCGTTTGGTGAGAAAAGTATCGTTCGACCCGCTGAACCTCTCCATACGTCATCGGGAGGATGGGGCGATTTCCTTTGTTTTCGGGGACTTAAGAGCCCGACCCATCCAAAACCGACTGTAGGCCTTCGTGCGCAGGGTTCTTTTCGAGAGCCCTTTTCGCGCGCATTTCGGCGTCGGCGACGTCGCCTGGAGAAGCATGCCACGGAGAGCCCTCCCGGGAAGCCAGTCGACGCGAAATCTCCAGCCAGGCGGCGCAGAGATCAGGCTCGTCTTCCCCCGACGCGAGCAGTGGGGAGAGCACTTCGAACGCCTTCACCACGTCGCCTTCACGCACGAGCGCGCGGCCGTACGCGATCGTCGCGAGGCGTGACGAAGGCTCTGCGTCGCGCCACGCCGCCGCAGCGGTGCGCACGAGCGGATCATCGGGCGGGTGCACCCACGAAAGGCTCGCGTAGAGATCGGCCGCCTCGTCTGCAGTGAGCGCGCGCCCTGCGAGGAACTTCGTCAGCTCGAGCTCGGAGCGCTCGCCAGCGATGCGGCGCGAGTCAGGCACGCGCACGGCCTCAGCCACGAAGTACGCGATGGGCGAGCCGTACTCGAGGGCATTGTGATCGTCGGTGTTCACCGGCCCTTCCCCGCCGAACTTCTTCTGCACCCCATCGGAATGCACCTGCCGCCCCAGCAACGTCGTCGGCAGGCTCATGCGAATGCGCGCGAGGTCAGCCTTCACTTTTGGCTCGTTCATGCGCGCACCGATGGTGGCCACGTCGAAGGTCTGTTCCTCACGGCTGGCGACCATCACGAGATCGTCAGGGCCGACCCACGTCGTGCCGTGCTCGAACGAGCCACGCAGCGTGCGCACCACGAGCTTCACCAACGACACCGACGACTCGTACGTGTGAATCCACTGCACGAGGCGGCCACCGGGCGCGAGCTTGCCTTTCGCCATCTCGAAGAAGTCGCGCGAGAACAGCCCCGAGACGCCAGACACCCACGGGTTGCTGGGCACGCTGACGATGAGATCGTACGGTTCCTGCGAGAGGGTCAAGAAGGTGCGCGCGTCTTCGATGTACACGTGGCAGCGCGGGTCCTTGAACGCGTCGTGGTGATCTGGCGCGAAGAGCCCCACCGCGTCGACCACCGCGGGGCTGATCTCCACGACGTCGAGGCGCTCGATGGGGTGCGCGAGCAACGAGCCTGCGGTGATGCCCGCGCCGACGCCGACCAGCAGCACGCGCTTCACCTTCCCGGGGTGCGTGAGGATGCCGAGGTGCGCCGCGAGGATCTGCGTATCGATGTCGTTGCCGTTCGAGCCGTCGACCTTGCCGTTGATGCGGAGGTAGCGGCGATCTCCGTCCTGTTCACCCACCAGCACCGAGGCGAAGACGTCGTCGCGGTAGAACTTCACGTTGCTGCGCGCGCGCACCTCAGCGAGGAACTCGGCGTAGCTGTCGAAGCCGCGGTTCCACTCGCGGTAGCGACCTGATGAGGCGAGCGTGGAGGCCCAGCCCGAGGTGACGATCACCGCGAACACGAGCGCGAGCGCCGAGGGCACCAGCCAGCGAATGGCGACCTTCCGCTCGATGCCCGAATCGGGGGTCCACATCGCCCAGCCGGCTGCGATCAGGTTGGCGATCAGCGCCAGGGTGAGCGTGCCCTCGAGGCCAATGGCGGGCAGGAAGACGAGCCCGCCCAGCAACGCGCCGGCGACGGTGCCGATGGTGTTCCACAGGTACGTCGTGCCCAGCCGTGTGCCCACGTCGCTCACGGCGCGCAACGCGACCCGCGCCGCTGCAGGGAAGCTGGCGCCGAGCAGGAACGTCGGCGGCAACAGCAGCGCACCGCAGACCACGAAGCTGAGCACCTGGTACGTCGTCCACGTCTGGGGGCCGTGGGCGAGCCGCGCGTGCACCTGAATGAAGGCGTACGGCAACCGCGCGTAGGCCATCATCGAGATCAACACCGCGAACACGAGCGCGAGTTGCAGCCGCCCGAAGGTCTTGAGCGCGTTGTCGTCGGGCCGCGTCGAGAGCCAGAAGCTGCCGAGCGCGATGCCGAGAATGAACGCCGTGAGGATCAGGGTGAACGCGTAGCTCGTGCCGCCCAGCACGATGGAGAGCACGCGAATCCACACCGTCTCGTAGGTCATCGAGGTGAAGCCGGCGAGCGCCGTGCCGACGAGGGCGGCGCGAACGGCGGCCACTCCGAACGAGCCTGGCGCGGGGCCGTCTTCCTTCGCGACAGGCGCCACCTCGAGCTTCCACCCGAACACCACCGCCACCGCGCCGAGCAGCACGTTGATGATCGCCGCCAACTGCTCCGAGGTGGTGAGGCCGACCGTCGGCACCAACGTCATGCCCGCGAAGAGACAGCCCGCCGACGCACCCAGCGAGTTGACCGCGTACAGCAGCGAGAGCTCTTTGCGCGCGGTGCCGAGGCGCTCGGTGAGATGGCGCATCAAGACGGGCAGCGTGCCGCCCATGAGCAGCGTGGGGATGAGCAACGCCGACGAAGCCAACACCAGCCGGGCGCTCACCCGGGCCACGCCCTCGAGACCGGGAGCGATCGTCAGGTACACCGCACCCGCCCCATCGAGCACGCGCGGCATGATCAACGAGTAGAGGCCGATGCCCAGCTCGAGCATCCCGTACAGCGCCAGCGGGCGACGCACCTTGTCCGCGCGACGCCCGAGCAGGTACGCGCCGAGCGCGAGCCCGCCCATGAAGGTCGAGAGCACGATCGCGTGGGCCTGCCCCGTGTTGCCCAGCAGGTTGGCGAGTCGCTTCGACCAGGTGAGCTCGTAGACAAGCCCCGTCGCGCCCGAGAGCAACAACAACCCAATCACCAGCGGCCGCGCGCGAGCCGAGCCGACCTGCGCGCCGCCTGAGGTCACCGCCGTGTGGCTCCGCGACGGCGGGCGAAGAAGAGCGCCAGCGCCAGCCACAGCGCGCTGCCCTCGACCGTGCTGCAGCTCGCCTTCACCGTCTTCTCCAGCGTGACCTCGAGCGACCAGGTCGCCATCGAGAGGATCTGATCTCGCTGCAAGCCGACGCCGGCCGAGAAGGTGTAGACCCCCAGCGGCGCTTCCGCGTCGACGGTGCCCGTCACGGTGCCGTCTGGGTTGAAGGTGAGGCCCGGCGGCAGCCGACCGACCTGCCAGAACCACTGCGAGCCTTGAGGCAGAGGTGCCGCGCTGAAGGTCACGGTCGGCGATTCACCCCGCAGCACCAGCGACGGGCCAGTCACAGTGCTGACCACTTCGCCCGCGGCGATGAACACGAGGTAGCTGTACGCGTCGCTGCGCCCCTGCCCGTCGACCGCCTCGATCGTGAACTGGTAGTAGCCCGGGCGGGTGGGGATGCCGGAGATCACCTGCGTGTCACCCGTGCCGCGCTCGAGCGCGAGCCCCGGCGGCAGAGAGCCCACGGCGACCGACCAGCTCACGGGCAGCGACACCGGCGCGCCGCCAGGGTTCACCGCGAAGATCGACTGCACGTAGTCGATGCCCACCAGGCCGTCGGCGATGGTGCGCGTCTGAATCGTGAACGGTGCTGCGTCGACCACCGTCATCGTGAACGAGCGTTCGTCGACGTTGCCGATCAGATCGACCACGCGCACCAGGAAGCTGCGGCTGGTACCGAGCGCGTCGGTCGGCGTGCCGGTCAATCGCCCTTCGTCGCTCAACGTGAGGCCCGACGGCATGAAGCCGCCCACCATGAGGAAGCGATACGGGCCGACGCCCCCGGAAGCACCGATGCGGGCCGAGTAGGCGACCCCTCGCGTCGGTGCAGGCAGCGGGCTCGCGTTCACCATCAGGGAGCCCGTGACCGGGGCCACGCGCAAGGGCAACGCGCCGATCACCGAGCGCGTCGTCGTGCGAACCTCGACCGTCGGCGTCCACGCGCCCTTCTGCGTGGGGGTGCCGCTGATCACCCCGCTCGACGAGAGGCTGAGCCCCGGAGGCAACGAGTACGGATCCGCCAGGACCCACGTGAAGGGCCCCGGAGCGCCCGTCGCGTCGAGCTGCGCAAAGTACGGGATGCCGACCGTTGCGTCGGTGAGCAGGCCATTGGCGACGCGCAGCGCCTGAGGGGTGACGTTGGTGCGCGTACCCGCGAGCCCGTTGTTGCTCTCGTCGGATTCCTCGACGAGCTCTTCGGGGTCGAGGAGAACGCCGACATACCAGGCTGCCTCCGCCACGCTCGAGGGCATGCGCAACAGCTCGACCGCGGAGTCGCGCTGGTTCATCGCCAGCGTCACCGTGCCCTCGAGCACTTCGCCTGCGGGCGTGACGCGCATCAACGGCAGATCGTCGGACGTGATGATCGGGTTGGCCGACAACACGAAGCGGTACGCCGTCGCCGGCGCGTCGCGGTTGCCCAGGTTGGTCAACGTGCGCGAGACGGCGATCAGCTCACCGGCGCCCGCACGCAGCGGCGTCTGCAGCTCGGCGACGAGCAGGTCGGGGGCGGGCTGGCGCACGATCACGGGCTCGGCCTTGTCGAAGTTGTTCGTCGAGTTGCCTTCCGCCGTCATGCCAGCCGTCGCAGCGGCAAAGAAGAAGTACGGCCCCACCGGGTACGGCAGACTGATCACGTTGTTGATGGGGATCACGCCACTGGGCAGCGTCACCCACCCCGCCTCGCCCGCGGCGAAGCTCAACCCGGACACCGTGCCCACGAGGCTGTCGGTCACGGCGTTCAGCGATTCGTTGTCGGACATGTAGAACGACACCGAGGCGTTGTTCGCGATGGCGCCCCCGATGTTGGCGACGAAGGCCTCGAAGCGGGCGGGCTCGCCGAAGAACGCGGTCGAGATGGGGTCGAAGGGGGCCTGCGCGCGCAGCACGCGCACCTGCGTCACCGCGAGATCGGCCTGGCGGATCTGCATCACCGCCGGCGACGCCACCACGTTGTTGAATTCGTTGCGCTCGACGATCGCGCCGCCGCCAACGCCGTCATCGAGCTGCATGATGACGAAGAAGTCACCCGCCGGCGTGGTGTTGGGGATGATGAAGGTCAACGACTGCTGCACCTGCTGGCCACCGAGGATGGTGATCGGCTGGCTCACCAGCAGGCGATCATCGACGGAATAAGTGGTGTCGAGCGACGTGAAGAGCTTGACGTTGACGCTGCCCGCAGGCTCGAAGCCCTGGTTGCTGAACTGAATGCGCACGTTCACCGGATCACCGGGGCCCGCCACGGGAGGCGGCGTCACGGCTTCGGCGATGAGGTCGACGCCGGCCGCATACGGCACCGAGCTGGCGATCACGTTGTTGAAGGTGTTCGTCTCGCCGCCATCGGGCAAGGGCGTGATGGCCGCCAGCACGTACCAGGATCCCGCATCGGGGCGGGGCACGACGCCAGAGGCAGCCGGAGTCGACGTCACGAGCGCTCCCAGTGACGGCTGACTTCCAGGCTGCGGCGTGAAGGCGAGATCGGCCCCATCGACGATGGTGTCTTCCGACAGGTACAAGGCGTAATCCCACGTGCCGCTGGCGAGCGTGCCGAAGTTGCGCGCGGTGAGCGTGCTGCTGATCGATAGCGCCCCACCGTCAGACACGTCGCTGATGCCGTCGACGCGCAGGCTGATCGCCTGCAGATCAGCGCCGGGCGGAGGGCCGAACCGAATGTACGAGATGGGCGTGCCCGTGCCGCCGGGATCGAAGCTGGTGAGGTTGCAGTCGAGGGTGCAGGTGGTGATGCCGCGCGTGGACGCGGTGCCCGTGCCGCTCTCGATGCCGATGGTGGCCGTGATGGGGGTCGCACCCGAGCCGATCATCTGGCCATAGAAGAACTCGACCACGCCGTTCGCCCACAGCCGCACTTGAAAGGTGAGCGAGAAGGCGCCGAAACGCCGGTTCCAGTCCTTGAACTCGATGGCGAGGCCCTGCCCATTGGCCCCGGTGAGCGCCTGGCTCTGGACGGTGCTGGTGGGGTTGTTGCCGTCGAGATCGTCCCAGAACACGGCCAGCAGGGCGTTTGGCTCGGCACCGCTCGGCAGTGCCACGTTGCCCGGGAAATCAGACGTCGAGTTCGCGCCCGACGATGGCTCGAGGAAGAGCACACCGTTCGCAGTCAGCGTCACCTGCGAATAGATGCGGCTGTAGAAGGGGAAGTCAAAGCCCAGCGCCATCGTCGTGCGGCCCCGATCTTTGGGGTCGTTCGAGCCCGCAGCCGTCAGCACCACGGGGCTCGCGTTGGTCAACGTTGGGTAGGGAACGCCCGCCTGAGGCGTCGCGGCATACTGCGCCCACGCCGCCTGAAGAGGGAGCAGCACCAGCCCGAAACAGATCGCGCGCACCATCGTCATCGTGAATGACTTCCCGTCGGCTGCATTCGTCCGTACGGCCACGGCCGAGCGGCGACGCTTATACCCAACCTCATCGCAGGTCACAGTGGAGTAAAGGGGGCTCATGCTTTCAGTGCTGCTGCTGTCCGTTTCACTGGCGGCCGCACCGCCAACAAAGTCACACGCTGCCGAGGTGCTGCGCTCGCACTGCCTCCTCTGGGCTGCCGACCCCACGAATCCGTGGGCCCTTGCACACGGGGTCAAGACGTTGGGCCCGGGCTTCCTTGCAAGCGACGGGCGCAAGGCGAGCGACGTCATCATCAGTGACTTTCTGCTGAAGAACGTGCTGCCCGATGGCGGCGTCGGCGCGGGGGCACCCTACGGCTTCGTCCGCTACGCGCCCGACAAGACCCCGGTCGAGCCGCACACCAACCTCAACACCAAGGCCCTCGTCGTCGATGCGCACCTGCCGCTGACGACGAAGTTCAAGGCGAAGTTCGGCCCGGTGACGCTCAAGCAACTGGTCGACTCGGCGAAGGCCGGGTTCCGCCACGTGCCGTCGAGCGCCGAATACTGGCAAGACGTCGGCTGGACGCTGGGGATCTTCGCGGCCACCGAGAAGCCCGGCACGAAGTGGAAGACCGCCGACGGTGCCGAGATCAATCTCGATGTCGTCTTCGACGACGCGCTCACCGAGCTCGAGAAAGAGACCACCGAGCTCAAGGCCGGCCTCGATCAGCACCTGCCGAAGGTCGACAAGCGCAAGCAGGGTGTCTACGCGCACTCTTGCGGCGGGCTGCACTTCGTTCAGGGCGTGCTGGCGTGGGCGCGTCACCCCGGGGTGAAGAAGAAGTGGGGTGCGCGGCTCGATTCGCAGGTCTTGATTCACTTCTACCGGCTCGAGTCAGAGCGCGTGCAGTACGAGGCTGCGTACCAGCAGGCGCTGTCGGGCATGCCGCAGTTCAAGCTCCCGATCCTCGTGCAGATGGTGAAGTTCTACGGACACTGGCTCGAGACGGTCGGTCACTTTCGCGGCGACTTCGGGTGGAAGCCCAACGACGCGCAGAAGATCGACGTCAACCGGGCGAAGGCGTTCCTCGACCTCGCCGTGCGCAACCTCGAGGGCGAAGGCGCGCTGCAGAAGATGCTCGAGCTGAAGAAGACCGTGCCTCAGGTCTACCTCGATCTGATCGGTGACTCGTGCCACGCGGCGCACGGCCTGGCGGAATTCCCATGAAGCAGGTGCTGTCGATGGTGTCGGTGTTGGTGGCGGTGCTCGGTGCGTCGGGGTGTCAGAAGGAAGGCTGTCTCAACGGGGAGGCGAACTGTCGGGTGCCTCCGCCCTGCCCTCGCGTGAGCTTCACGTGTGACGCGGCGCTCGCCGAGCAGTTGAGCGTGGCCGCGATCACCTCGCCGATGCAGCGCCCCGGCGGGTGGAACGGGCTGGGCGCCGTCGGCGACGTGAAGTTGTCGAACGGCTTCGTCGACGTGGTGGTCGCCAACGTCGGCACCCAGAACCTGCTCGACCCCAACGGCGGCTCGGTGCTCGATCTCTCGCCGAGGGGCCAGCACAAAGACACCCTCAACAACCTCTTCCAGGTGGTCGGGGTGCTCCCCCGCGACGCGGCGTTCTACACCTCGATCGAGATCATCGACGAGCGGCCGGCGCGCGTGGCGGTGCAGGTGAAGGGCACGCTCGACGGCATTCCGTCGGTGCCGATCGTCACCCGGTATGAGTTGACGCCGTGTGACAGGGGGCTGCGCGCGCGCACCGAGATCGTCAACGGGTCGACCAACACGCAGACGTGGGGCCTCGTCGACGCGTATTACTGGTCGGGCCGCGAGTCGTTGCCGTTCGCGCCGGGGCCGGGCTCGGGCTTCGTGCACCCCTCGTTCGGGCTCACCACCATCAACGGCGTGTACCGAACGTTCCCCTACATGGCGGCGGCGGGTCATTCGTCTGACGATCAGATCTCGTCGTTCTCCACGGTGAGCTGCACCGAGCCGAACCTGGAGGGCTTTCACAGCGACCAGATCTCCGCGGCCGGGCTGAAGCGGCAGATCGTGCCCCCGCGCGGCAACCTCGTGTTCGAGCGCTACTTCGCGGTCGCCGACTCGAAGGGGGTCGGTGGGGCGATCGACACCGCCCTCGAGATCCGCAAGCAGGTGCAGGGCGAGCAGTTCGTGGTGGTGAGCGGCACCGTCGAGCGCATGGGTGGCAGCTTCAAGGGGGAGCGCGAGGCGAGCGTGATCTTCGTCGAGGGCACCCTGGCGAACCCCGACGCGGGCGCGCGCACGCCCTACACGCAGGTGGTGCCTGACGCGACGGGCGCCTTCAGCGCGCGGCTGCCGACGGGCAAGTCGTGGATCGTCGAGGCCCACACGTTCGGTCGCAAGCAGGTCGAGCGCGAGTTCGCGACCCTCACCGAGAACACGCCGTTGGGCACCTTCGTGTTGCCCGCGACGAGCGCCCTCACCGCCCGCGTCACCGACCGCGCCTCGATGCTGGGCATCGACGCCGAGCTCTTCCTCGTGCCGACGAGCGACGACGAGGCCGCGAAGGTGGTGGGCACGTTGCACGGCCGCTTCACCTCGTGCGCGCCGTGGCTGGGGCCGCCTCCCGGCGCTTCACCCGCATGCAACCGCGTGCTCGTGCGCAACGGAGAAGCGACGGTCGAGGTGCCGATCGGCCGCTTCGACATCTACGCCTTTCACGGCCCGTACTGGTCGATCGCGAAGCAGACCGTGACCATCACCGGTGCGCCGCAGGCCGTGTCGTTCGAGCTGGTGCAGCTGCCGATCAAGCCCACGGGGGCGCTCGCGTCAGACCTCCACGTGCACGGTGCGCGATCGTTCGACAGCTCGATCCCCGACTTCGATCGCGTGCTCTCGTTCGCGGCCAGCGATCTCGACGTGATCGTCGGCACCGATCACGAGGTCATCAACGACTACGGCGAGATCGTTCGCTCGCTGGGGTTGGAGAACCGCCTCAGCACCGTGGTGGGCCTCGAGACGACCGGCCACATCCCCTTCTTGATGGTGCCGGGCTACGGCTTCCCCCTCGTGATCGGCCACTACAACATGTGGCCGCTCAAGTACGACCCGTCGCTGCCGCGCAACGGTGGGCCCTTCGACGAGCGCGTCGAGCCGGGCGAGTTGTTCGAGCGCACGAAGCCGATCTTCACCGGGGAGCCGCTCATCGAGTTGAACCACCCGTGGGCCGACCCCGAGTTCGGGCGTGACCTCGGCTTCCCCCGCGCGATCTTGATGGATCTGCGGAAGGATTTGCCCGCGGCCGACGACGGCACCCGCATGGGCGTCTTCGTGCGCACCCCCGCTGGCGCGAGCTACGCCAACGACGGTCACCATGCTCAGGAAGTGATGAACGGGTCCGACAACGGGCTGTTCCTGCAGTACCGCGCCTTCTGGCACTACACGCTCAACCAGGGGCGCGTGCGCACCGGCACGGCGAACTCCGACTCGCACTCGCTCACCGACAACACCGTGGGGGTGCCTCAGAACCTGGTGTTCACCAGCACGACGCCGGGTGCGAACTTCGACATCGGCGCCTTCAACCGCGCGCTCAAAGAGGGCCGCTCGATCGGCACCAATGGCCCGGTCATCGAGTACAGCTACGAAGAGGGCGCGACGACCGAGCCGCTCTCGACCAGGGTGATCAAGCCTGGCGGCAACGGCCGCCTGCGCGTGCGCGTGGTCTCAGCGCCGTGGATTCCGATCGAAGAGGTGCGCTTCATCGTGAACGGCACGGTCAAGAAGACCGTGACCGACCTCCCGGTGCCGGGCGACCCCTTCGCGACCACGGGCAACTTCGTGGTGTACGCCGACACGGTGTCGGTGCAGGAGCTCACTGCGGGCCTCACTGGCGACGCGTGGATCGTCGTCGAGGCGGGCCGCGCGCTGATGACCGCCGGCGATCTCGGCGGCGGCCTCGACGGGGAGCCCGATGGCATGCCCGACACCACCGACAACGACGGTAACGGCACGGTCGATGTCGCCGACGTGAAGATGGGCTCGAAGATCGGGCCACTGAACGATCCTCCGAAGCCGGCGCGCGGCGCGGTGGGCTACGAATTCACCGTGATCACCAACGGCTACCCGTCGGCGTTCACCAACCCGTTCTATTTCGATCTCACCGGAGACAACGCCTTCAGCGCGCCCGGAGTGAAGGGAGGTGCCCCGTGAACGCGCTCGTGCTCGCGATGGCGCTGACGCTCGGCGCCGAAGAGGCGCCGGTCGAGACGGTGGCGACGCCCGCAGCGCCCGCGGTCGAAACCGACTCGTTCGACTCGGCGAAGGACTGCGCGCGATGGCGCGCGAAGGGGCTCAACGAAGGCCCGGTGGCGCTGGGCTATGGGGAGGCTGATCTGTCGACGGGCCGACGCGCGTGCCCCCGCACCGAGATCGGCATCGGGGGTCGCTTCGCGGCCATCATCGACACCCCGGATTTCTACGGAAACCTCGGCGTGCAGGGCGTCATCTTCGGCTCGTATGCGCTGCGTGACACGACCGAGCTCTTCGCCACGCTCGAGGCCGTCTCGTTCTCCTTTGCGCAGAACGCGGTGCTCACCTCGACGCAGATCACCCTGGGCCACATGACGGTCGGCGCGACGCAGGTGCTCTTCCGCGGTGACACCTTCGTCGGCTCGGTGAGCGGGCGCGTGCTGTTGCCCACGTCCTTCGAGATCCCCGGCGCGCGCCTGATGGGCGGAGAGCTCGGCGCCTCGGGCTCCTGGCGGCCGATTCGCTGGCTCGAAGTGCACGGGTACCTCGGCGGCGATCTCACAGGCGCCATCGGTCGTGGGCCCGGGCTGCCTCGTGGTGGCGCGGTGCTCGTTGCGGGCGCGCAGCTCTCACCCTTCGATTGGGCGGCGCTGGTGGTCGACGTGAGCGGGCGGCTCGGCGCGCTCACCTCCTTCGCGCCAACCGTCGGGCTCCGGTTCAAGATCTCCGATCTCGGCATCGAGCTGGGCGGCACCCTGCCCGTCGCGGGAACCGATCGTCACGACTTCATCGCGGGCCTGCGACTCAACTGGAGAATCAACTGAACCCACAGCAGAAGGCGATCCTGATGCTGGGCGTGCCGCTGCTGCTGTGCGGCGCGTGCACCGTGCTCGGCGCAGCAGGCATGAAGCTGTACTCCAGCGAGGTGTGTGGCCACCTCGCGACGCTGGAAGGCATTCAGGAAAAGGTCGGAGCGCCCCTGACCGGCTGCTCCATCGACTTCGGCGCCACGCTCGCCATCGACGACAGCGACACCTGGGTCTTCGATCTGAAGGGCAACAAGGGCGCTGGTCGGGTGTGGGTGAAGTCATCGACCAACGACGACGGCAACGAGGTCTTCGAAGGCACCCTCCTCCTGGTCGACGGGAAGGAAGAGCTGCTCGAGGGCGTCACGCCTCCGAAGAAGTAGCCGCGACGGGCGGCGCGATGACCGCTGGTGCTGGCTTGCGCATCACCAGCACCGTCGCGGCGATGATCAACGCCACCGCCAGGAAGATCTCCGGTCCCGCCGTCTCACCGCCAAGGCCCACGCCCATCGCCACCGCGATCGCCGGGTTCACGTACGAGTAGCTCGTCGCCACGGCCGGCCGCGTGTTCTGCAACAGCCAGCTGTACGCGGTGTACGCCACGAGCGAGCCGAAGACGGCGAGGTAGACCCACGCCAGCACCGAGTGGAGCGGCGGGTGCATGGGGATCTCTTCGCGCGCGGCGAAGCTGACGAAGCCCATCGCGACCCCGCCGGTCAGCATCTGCGTCGCGGCCGACATCAACCCCTTCGCGAGCGGCAACCGACGCGCGAGCAACGAGCCGAGCGCCCAGGCGATGGGCGCGACGAAGAGGATCATCGCCGCCTTCGGATCGCCACGGAGTTCCTTGCCGAAGCTGAGCAGCGCCGCACCCGTGAAGCCGACCACCAGCCCCAGCCACTCCCGGACCGAGACCTTTTCGCCGAAGAAGCGGCTCATCGCGGCGACGAAGAGCGGCATCGTGCCGCACACCACCGCAGCGACCCCAGACGAGAGGCTCTTCTCGGCGAGCGCGACGGTGCCGTTACCCATCACGAACATGAGCACCCCGACGGGCAGCGCATAGAGCCACTGCCGGCGGGTGGGCCACTCGGCGCCACGCCAGCGCAGAAACGCGAGGAGGATCGAGCCGGTCAGGATGAAGCGCGTGCTCGCCATGAAGAACGGCGGCAGCCCTTCGACCGCGATGTGCATCGCCAGATAGGTCGACCCCCAGATCACGTACACGGCCGCGAGAGCGAGGACGACCAGGCGGCGGTTGGGGGCTGCGGCGTTCATGGCGAGAGCAGCCTGAGAGCTAACGGCAGACCAGCACAGATGCAGCGTCCTGACGGACGAACCAGCACAGCCTTGACTTCAGAGGGCCCCGCCCAGGGGTTCGACGCAAGAATCACCCTTCCGAGAACACCGAGGTCAACGTCGAGACGATCAAGCTGCTGCTGCAGGTCGCGTGGGCCAACGACATGCGCCGCATGAGCAACCCTTCGACCCCTGCGAGCAGTGAGGCGATCACCGTCACCGCCGCCGTCGAGAGGGACGGTGCTGTTCGCGCGTTGGCCTGAGCCCCATGGTGAAACAGCCAGGTGGTGAGCGCTCCGACGAGCCCCGTGAGCACCAGGACCGCGGCCAGCCCCAGCCCGACCAGCGTGTCGATGGCGCGCCCCTCACGCATGGTGGTGAGAGTAGCCGGGGCCGAGTAGATGACGCCGACGATGTCTGACGGAACCCACCTGACGTTTTGCCGAATCTGCGAAGCGCTCTGCGGCCTGAAGGTCACGGTCGAAGGCGGCCGCGTCAAAGAGATCCACCCCGACAAGGAACACGTCGCCACCGACGGGTTCAGCTGCCCCAAGGGCCTCAAGCAGGCCCAGATGTACGACTCGCCCGATCGTCTCAAACGCCCCATGAAGCGCACCGGGACGAGCTGGGCCGAGATCGACTGGGATCAAGCGCTCGGTGAGATCGGCGAGAAGCTGAAGACGCTGCGTGCCGAGCGCGGCCCCGACAGCATCGCGATGTACGTCGGTACCGCCGCGGGCTTCGGCGTGCTCCACCCGGTCTTCGCGCAGGGCTTCATGACCGGCCTGGGCAGCAAGTCGATGTACGCGTCGGCGACGCAAGACTGCAGCAACAAGTTCGCCGTCGCGCGCGAGATCTACGGCTTCCCCTTCACGCAGCCCTTCCCCGATCTCGATCACACGAAGTGCCTCATCATCGTCGGCGCGAACCCGGTGATCTCGAAGTGGAGCTTCCTCCAGGTGCCCAACCCGGGCCGCACCCTTCAGGAACTCCGTGAGCGCGGCGGCAAGCTGATCGTCGTCGACCCACGCAAGACCGAGACCGCGAAGCTCGCCGATCAGCACCTCTTCATTCGGCCCAACTCCGACCCGTTCTTCTACCTGTCGTTCTTGAACGAGCTCGAGCGCCAGGGCGGCATCGATCGCACCCGCGCCGAGGGCATGGCCGAGGGCATCGACGAGATCCTCGCGTTGGCCCGCGCCTGGCCGGCCGAGCGCACGGCCGAGGTCACGAAGATCGCCCCCGAAGCACTGCGCGCCATCGTCACCACGTACCGAACGAGCGAGGGCGCTGCGCTCTACTCGTCGACCGGCGTGAACATGGGCTCGAACGGCTCGCTCGGGTTCTGGCTGCAGGAATGCATCAACCTGCTCTCGGGAAACCTCGATCGCCGCGGCGGTACGCTGGTCGGTCGCGGCGTCATCGACTTCCCCGCGTTCGGCGCGAAGAACGGCGTGCTCATGCGCGACGACATCTCGCGCATCGGCAAGTTCGCCAGCGTCAACGACGCCTTCCCCGGCGGTGTGCTGGCCGACGAGATCCTCACTCCCGGCGACAAGCAGGTGCGCGCGCTGTTCGTCACCGGTGGCAACCCGCTGATCACGATGGCGAACTCCGGGCGCCTCAAGAAGGCGTTTCAAGAACTCGAGCTGCTCGTCACGCTCGACCTCTTCCGCAACGAGACGGGCTCGGTCGCGAACTACGTGCTGCCGTGCACCTCGCCGCTCGAGCGCCCCGATCTGCCCTTCATCTTCCCCCTCATGCTCGGTCTGCAGCGCAAGCCGTACATGCAGGCCACCCGCGCCCTCCTTCCCTCCCCAAGCGAGGTGCGGGACGAGGCGACGATCTACGTGCAGCTCTGCAAAGCGGCGGGCATCAACCTCTTCGGCAGCGGCATCGCCCAGAAGCTGCTCGAGGCGGCGATGGCGATGAACCGCCCGTTCCAGAACAAGGGCGAGCAGCCGGCGCTCCCGGCCGAGGTGCTGCTCTCGGTGCTCTCGCGCGTCACCGGCCAGGGTGGCTTCGACGATCTCGCCGACAACTACCCGCACGGTAAGCTGCGCGAACCGCACGCCCCCGACGACTTCGCGCAGTCGCGGGTGCTGACGCCGACCCGCAAGGTCCAGCTCGCGCCGAAGAAGCTGATGGACGCAGCCGCCAACCTCGAGACCATCTTCGTGCGCGAACAGGGCGATCAGCCGAAGCTGAAGCTAATCAGCAAGCGCGCCGTGCAGACCCACAACTCGTGGACGCACAACATCGCGGAGTTCGCCGCTCACGAGACGAACTACCTCTACATGCACCCTGAAGATGCAAGGCGCGTGGGGCTGCATGACGGCGCGATGGCCGACGTGAAGAGCGACACCGCGACGGTGCGAATCCCCATCAAGGTGCTCGCCGATCTGATGCCCGGCACCGTGGCGCTCCCGCACGGGTGGGGCCACCAGCACGCGGTCGGGCTCAACATCGCCAACAAGACGCGCGGGGTGAACGTGAACCTGCTCGCCGGCGACGGGCCCGATCGCCTCGAGCGCGTGTCAGGCATGGCGCACCTCACGGGCTTCAACGTCGAGGTGACCCCCGCTGCAGGCCCGCAGAACCCGCGAAGCTGGAGTGGCCTCCCCGACGCGAGCTGATGCAATTCGACCTCTTCCCGCCGCCGCCCCTCGACACGTCGGCCGATGCCGCGCTCGCGAAGCGTCGACCTGAGGGGCTCTTCCTCGGCACCTCGAGCTGGACGTTTCGCGGCTGGTCGGGGCTCGTCTACCGGGGCACCCCCACGCAGGAGCAGCTCGTCGAACAGGGCCTCGAGGAATACGCGCGCCACCCGCTCTTCAACACCGTGGGCGTCGATCGGTCGTTCTACGCGCCCCTGTCGGCTGAAGAGTGGAAGCACTACGCGCGGCAACTGCCGCCGGGGTTTCGCTGCCTGGTGAAGGTGTGGAACGCCGTCACCTCGCTCGTCGATCCCCGCACGCGCGCGCCGAACCCGCAGTTCCTCGACGCTTCGTTCTTCAACGACGCGGTGCTCGCCCCCATCGACGCGGCCTTCCGCGATCACGTCGGGCCCCTGCTCTTCCAGTTCACGCCGCTCGGTCGCGCCGAGCTGCCCAAGCCGAACGACTTCGCGTTCAAGCTCGACCGCTTCTTCGCGCGCCTGCCGAAGGCGTTCACCTACGCCGTCGAGCTGCGCAACCCCGAGCTGCTGACGCCCTCGTACTTCGCGGCGCTCGCGCGCAACGGCGTGGCGCACGTCTTCAACCACTGGGAGCGCATGCCGGCCCTCCGCGACCAGCTCGCCAACCCGGCCTCGCTCACTGCACCGCACGTGGTGTGTCGCCTGCTGCTGCCGCAGGGCACCGGCTACGAAGAAGCGCGCGAGGCCTTCGCGCCCTTCGACAGGCTACAGGCCGTCGACGAGACCATGCGCACCGACGTCGTGGCGTTGTGGAAGGCGGCCCGCGCGGCGAAACGAAGCCTGTCGATCATCGTCAACAACAAAGCGGAAGGCTCGAGTCCGCTGACGGTGCGCGCGCTGCTCGAGCGAATCGTCAACGCAGGCTGACGCGGTGCCGTCGCGCGTACTCGAAGAGCGCCTCGAGCGTCGTTGAGCGCAGATCGTCCATCTCCCACTGCAGGCGGCCCAGCGCCGCGCGGGTGTCGGCATCGAGCGCCGCCAGGCGGGCCCGTCGCTCCAGAAGGTCTTCGGTGTAGCGGAAGAGATCGAGCGCCTGCTCGAGCACCTTCGAGGCCTCCGAGGCGCCCACCTGCGCGAGGGCTGCCTGCGCCGCGCGCGCGTCGTTGCCCCGGCGACAGAAGAAGTAGCTCACCGGCCCTTCGTCGCTGACCTCACCGAAGGCGTGGAGCGCGACCTGCAGACGCTGCTCTTCGACCGAGAGATCGGACCGCCCCACCCACCGCAGATACAGCGCCGGGAGCGCCTCTTCGGGCCCAACACCCTCGGCGAAGAGTTCGTCGAGCGGCAGATCGGTGGGCACGTCGGCGGGCCGAAACGCGGCCAGCCCGGCGTTGGGCAGCTGGAAGTCCGTCGAGCGAGCCGCGATCCACCCGGTCAGCTCGAGCAGCAGCGAATCGGTGCCCTCGGAGATCTGCTTCTCGAGCGCTTCCATCTTCACCTTCGCCTCGGGCGTCAGCGCCTCGAGGTGCTCGTACCGCTCACCGCGATCACCCGAGACCCCCTCGGCGACGCGCGCAAACGCCTCGGCCAGCGAGGGGCGCCCGAGATCCTGGAGGGCCGCGGGCACCAGCGCCGCGCGATCACCCGAGCTGTTGCTGAAGAACTGAGCGAGGCCCCCGTTCGAGACTTCGCCGCACAGCTCGAACACCAGCCACAGCACCTGCTCAGCGCGGGTCATGGCGGTGATGCCCACGATGGAGTGCCGCGCGATCAAGCGGCGAAACAACATTCCGGGGATGTCGGCACGCCCGGGCCACTCGAGGAGATCAGCGACGTCCATTGCGGCGGGAGCTTGGCCTCAAGAGCGCCAGCGGTGCCACCACGATCTGCGTTCGCCCTCGTGCGTTGCGTGATCGTCGGGCCGAACCACTTCCCGCTCGATCGACGCCAACGCCTTCGCGAAGTGCGCCATCGAGGCAGGTCGCCCCCCCCGGTCACGAGACAGCGCCGACTTGAGCAGCTGCTGCAGCCGCCCGGGGATGGGCTCACCCAGGAAGCTCTGTTCTCCGACAGCCTGCGGCTCTGCCGACAGCCGCTGCATGACGACCTGAGACAGTTCACCCGCGAAGGGGAACTTCCGCGTGATGAGCACGAACATCACCATTGCCAGCGAATACACGTCGGCGCGAGGGTCGACCTCGTGGCCGAGCACCTGCTCGGGCGCCATCCACAACGGGGTGCCGACGACCTGACCGACCTGGGTCTTGAAGGCGACCGAGGGGTCGAGGCCGGCGACGCGCGCCACTCCGAAGTCGAGCACCTTCACCTGCTCGCGCCCGTCTCCGTCGAGCACCACCATCACGTTGTCGGGCTTGAGATCGCGGTGAATCACGCCGACCTCGTGCGCGGCAGCGAGGGCTTCGGCAGCCTGGCGCATCCACCGCACGGTGCGGCGCAGCTCGACGGGGGCCTCCCGCGTGATGACCTTGAGGCTCTTGCCCGCGAGCAGCTCCATCACGAAGAAGACGCGCTCGCCGTCGTTCACGAGATCTTCCACCGCGATGATGTTGGGGTGCTTCACGCGGTTGACGGCCTGCGCTTCGGCGATGAACCGACGCACCTGGGTGTCGATCTTCGAGAGCTCGCGGCGCAGCAGCTTGAGCGCCACCCGCCGGTTGACCGACAGGTTGGTTGCTTCGAACACCTGCCCCATGCCGCCTTCGCCGAGCAGCTTCTCGAGGCGGTAGCGACCGATGACGTCTCCGGGCCCTGCCACCGGGTGCGAGGCGGGCAACGACGGCGGCTGCGCCCTGGGCGCGGGGGTCGCTGGGCTCAGCACGTCGAGCGCATCGACCTCGATGGGCTCTGCCACCTCGAGGGGGGCCAGCTCACGCGTCTGAGCGGTCTCGCGCTTGAGCCCCTTCGCCGGCGTGCGCGGGGGAGGCGTGGAGACAAAGGGCACCGGCGCCTTCGTCGCTCCAGCAGGCGCGGGGCGGGAGACGGCGGGGGGCGCAGGCTCGTCGCCCTGCTGCAAGGCCAGCGCGAGCGCGAGATCCATCTCGGTGGCTTCAGCGCCCGCGACGAGCGGTTCGTCACCGAGCGGGACCTCCACGCGGTGGACCACGCCCAGCACCTCATCGGGCGGTTCGACCAGAGGCTCGTCGATGATCGCCGGCGTCTCCATCGGGGTCAGCCGCTCGAGCAGTGCACGCACCTGGAGCACCGTGAGCCGCGACGCGCCGCGCTTGGCCAGACACCCGCGTAAGACGGGCTCCCACTCTTCGAGCCCGGGGAAGAGCGCAGGCACCGGCGCCGTGAGGTGCAGCGAGCGCGTTCGCGCCCCGGGCTCGGCCTTGAATGGCGGGTCGCCCGTGAGCAACTCGTGGATGAGCACACCCAGCCCGTAGACGTCACACGACTTCGTGGCGCGTTTGCCCGAGCACCGCTCCGGGGACAGGTATTCCGGAGCGACCAGCACGCCGTTCACCTTGAGGCTCTTCGACACCCCGCGGAACAAGAGCAGAGAGGTGTCGAGCAAGCGCACCCGCGGCGCTTCGCTCGGCCCATCGAGGAACACGTTGATGGGCGCGAGGTGGCCGTGCACCACGCCGTTGGAGTGCAACGAGTCCAACGCGTCACACACCTCGATCGCCCAGCGTCGAACCTCACGCCCCGACACCCCGCCATGATCGCGCAGGTGATCGGCCGCGGTGCGACCGCTCGTCGGCGCGCTGAAGGACACCACCCGGCCCTCATCGCTGCATTGCGTTCGCTCAATCGACAACAAGGCGCGGTGCTTGCGCGCCATCGCGGTCGAGCGCGCGGTGTCGAGGAAGCGGCCGAACAGCTCGGGATCGGCGCTGACCCGCGGGTGGCTCAACTGAACGACGAGAGTGCCTGTCGAAGAGTCGGCGAGGAACGCATCGACGGCTGAGCCCGCTGCAACTTTCCGCACGAGATGAAGCTGCTTCATGGTGAGGCACACTGTAGAACTTCAATGCCACGCGCATGAAAGGGCACGCTGTAGGCCCACATCGCCCCTGTACGAAAAAGAAGGGAAGGCGTCGCTCCGCCTTCCCCCCTGGGACTGCTTCAGCTGTCGAAGCCGTCAGTTCGAGCGGAACTCTGCGTCGACCACGTCGTCCTTCTTCGCGCTCGAGCCAGGCGCAGCACCGGGAGCTGCGCCCGGAGCACCGGCTTCAGCCGTCGACCCCGGAGCTGCGCCCCCAGCCTTGTAGAGCTCTTCGGCCGCCTTGTAGCTGAGCGCCTCGGCCGCCTTGATCGCGTTCTCGATGGCGGCCTTGTCGGTGCCCTCGCGCGCCTTGTGCAGTTCCTTCGCCGCTTCTTCGAGCTTGCCGGCCGTGTCGCCCAGCTTTTCCTTGTTCTCTTTGGCCAGCTTCTCGAGCTGGTAGGCGAGGTTCTCGGCCTTGTTCTTCACCTCGATGAGCGCGCGCCGCTCTTTGTCAGCCGACTCGTTGGTCGCTGCGTCCTTCACCATCTTCTCGACCTCGTCCTTCGCGAGACCCGAGCTGTGGGTGATGGTGACGTTGGCTTCCTTGCCGGTCGCCTTGTCCTTCGCGCCGACCTTCAAGATGCCGTTGGCGTCGATGTCGAAGGTGACCTCGATCTGCGGGATGCCGCGCGGCGCCGGGGGCAGACCGGTGAGGTGGAAGCGACCGAGGCTGCGGTTGTCGCCGGCCATTTCACGCTCGCCCTGCAGCACGTGAATCTCGACCTGGGTCTGACCATCGGCCGCGGTGGAGAACGTTTCCTGCTTGCGCGTGGGGATCGTGGTGTTGCGCTCGATGAGGCGCGTGAACACGCCGCCGAGCGTCTCGACGCCGAGCGAGAGCGGGGTCACGTCGAGCAGGAGGATGTCCTTCACCTCGCCCGCGAGCACCGCGCCCTGCACCGCCGCGCCGACCGCGACCACTTCGTCGGGGTTCACGGTGCGGTTGGGTTCCTTGCCGAAGAGCTTCTTCACCGCTTCCTGGATCTTCGGCATGCGCGTGCTGCCGCCGACGAGCACGACCTCGTCGATCTGCTGCGCGGTGAGGCCAGAGTCTTTCAGGCACTTGCGCGAGGGCTCGAGCGAGCGCTCGATCAGATCGTCGACCATCGCCTCGAGCCTGGCGCGCGAGAGCTTGACGTTGAGGTGCCTGGGGCCCGACGCGTCAGCCGTGAGGAACGGGAGGTTGATCTCGGTCTCGTTCGCAGACGAGAGCTCGATCTTCGCCTTCTCAGCGGCTTCCTTCAGGCGCTGAATGACCATCTTGTCCTTCGCGACGTCGAGGCCGGTCTCCTTCTTGAACTCGGCGATCAGCCATTCCATGACGCGCTGGTCGATGTTGTCGCCGCCGAGGTGCGTGTCGCCGTTGGTGGCGAGCACTTCGACCGCGCCATCGCCCATGTCGAGGATCGAGATGTCGAAGGTGCCGCCGCCGAAGTCGTAGATGGCGACCTTCTGGCTCTGCTTCTTGTCGAGGCCGTAGGCCAGCGCGGCGGCGGTGGGCTCGTTGACGATGCGGCGCACGTTGAGGCCGGCGATCTCGCCCGCGTCTTTCGTGGCCTGGCGCTGGGCGTCGTTGAAGTACGCCGGCACGGTGATGACCGCGTCGGTGACCTTCTCGCCGAGGTAGTTCTCAGCAGCGCGCTTCAACTTGAGCAGCACCTGCGCGGAAATCTCGGGCGGTGAGATCTGCTTGCCGTCGATCTCGACGCGCGCGTCGTCATTGGTGCCGCGAACGATCTTGTACGGCACGAGCTTCTGCTCTTCGGTCGTCTCGTTGGCGCGGCGGCCCATGAAGCGCTTCACCGAATAGATGGTGCGCTCCGGGTTGGTGATGGCCTGACGCTTGGCCACCTGCCCAACGAGGCGCTCGCCGTCTTTCGTGTACGCCACGATTGAAGGCGTGATGCGGCTGCCTTCTTCGTTGACGATCACCTTCGGCTCGCGCCCTTCCATGATGGCGACGCAAGAGTTGGTGGTGCCCAGGTCAATGCCGATGATCTTCCCCATTTTGGTACTCTCCTAAGTTCTTGATCTGACGGCACAAACTTCGACCGCCGACATGGCGCAACCTAAGCAGGCGATCGCGCTCGTCAATGGTGGCGAAGACGTTCGGTCGGCTCCGGGTGCGAAGCCCGCTTCGCAGAAACTGCCACCGGCCTGTTACAACGACAGGCGCCAGCCATCTGATTTCACTTGAAGTTTCAGCTACTTGACGCGGCGAGTCATCTGGCAAGGTCTGTGCTGTGGGAGGTCATCCGTGATTTCCGGGTGTGGGGGCACACCGCGAAATCCGAAAGGGCCGCCAATGTGGGTTCAACCGTTTCGCACTGACGTCGAGCATGTCCCCGGTCGAGTCGAAGAACAAAAGGTCGCCGTTCTGCTCAACGCGAACGCGCGCAAGGTCACGCCGAAGGTGGTTCGCGCGCTGAGCCACGCCGTGAAGCAGGGCGACCTCTTCCTCTCGCGCTCGGAGCTCGACGCGCGCCGCATCGCGCAGCAGGTGGTCGACCGCGGCTACGAGACCCTCTTCCTTGGCGGCGGCGACGGCACCCTCACCTGCTTTCTGAACGAGGTGATGACGCAGGTTGCCCTGCGTCGGCAGCACCACCCCACGCGCATGCCGCGGTTCGGCATGTTGAAGCTCGGCACCGGTAACTCGGTCGCGTCGCTGGTCAAGGCGTCGGACACGCGAGGCGAAGGCTACGTCGACGACGTGCTTCGCGCGCGCGCGGGTGAGGTGCCCGGGTTCCGAACGATCGATCTGCTCCTCATCGATGGCAAGCGCGCGCCGTTCGCCGGCCTGGGGATGGATGGGAAGCTGCTCAATGACTACAACTGGGTGAAGCAGAACCTCGGTCAGGGCGCGTTGAAGAAGGTGCTCACCGGCCCCGGCGGCTACTTCACCTCGGTCGCGCTGAAGACGGTGCCCTATTACCTCACCCATTCCACGGCGATGGAATGTGAGGTCGTCAACGGCCCCGTCACGGCGTACCGCATGGGCCCCGATGGCGAGCCGCTCCAGAGCTTCAAGCCGGGTGAGACGCTCTACAGCGGCACCTTGATGATGGCGGCCGCCGGCACCGTGCCCTTCTATGGCTTCGAGCTGAAGATGTTCCCGTTCGCGGGCAAGCGTCGCGGCATGATGAACCTGCGCCTGGGCACCATGCCCACCACGGCGATCCTCGCGAACCTGCCGCGGCTGTGGCAGGGCACGTGGTTCCCCGACGGCATCCGCGATTTTCTGGTGAAAGACGCCACCATTCGCTTCTCGCGCGAGATGCCCTTTCAGATCGCGGGCGACGCCGAGGGCTACCGCAACGAAGTGCACTTCCAGATCGCACCTGAGCCGATCGATCTCGTCGACTTCACGGGCGCGCTGCACTGACCTTCCTGAACTGGGGCGTGCACCTCGCGCCCTCATTCGACGTTCGCGGTCGGCATCGGCCCTCAGCCAGCCGGCGCGGCGCGATGCGGTTATCCGCCGTCACGGGAAGGAGGCGGCTTTTCACCGGGCTCCTTCCGACGCGCGACGAGGAACGCGATGGTGACGCCGCTCTTGCTGCCGTACTGCTTGTGCAGCGCCAGCTCGGCCTTCAACGCCGTGGCGCCTTCTTCGTTCTTGTCTGCGGTGCGACCCAGAACGGTCTCGAGCTCTTTGTAGTACTCGTCGAGCTCAGCGTCGCCCAGCGACTCGACCAGCTCGGGCTCGAAGCCTTCGGTCTCGACGCGCATCAACGTCTCGCGCGGGTTGAGCAGCGGCGCACCGAGGCGCTCTTTCCACGCGTCGAGCGCGCCCTGGTTCGGGTTGCGACCCACACGCACCATCGCGGTCAGACCAAGGCGACCCGACACTGCGATCATCGGGCGCCAGGTCTTCGCGACGTGCGCCGGCACGCCGATCACGCGACCGAACGAGAAGATGCCGTCGAACGCCCGCTCGGCGAACTGAATGCTGCCCACCGCGCCGTGCTGCACCGCGACCTTGTCTGAGACGCCAACGACCTTCGCGCGTTCTTTCAACGCTTCCGCGAGGCGCGCATCGGGCTCGACCACCGTGAGGTGACAGCCCAGCGCCTTCGCGATCGCCAACGCCCCGAGGCTCCCGTGCAGCTCGAGCAGGCTCGACCCGTCGCCCCACTGCGCCATCTGCGCGAAGCGACGAAGCAGCGACTCCGACTGAAAGAGGCGGCGAGCTTCCGGGGGGAGGTACAGCGGAAACGGGTCGGACATGGAGGTCGGGGCCCCTTACACACGGGGCGGCAGGGTCACAAGTAGTAGACGATTCGCGTGTCGGTGTGGATGTCTGCGTAGATCTTCTGACGCTGCTCCTCGGTGTGGAGCCGCACCGTCACCGTCACCGAGATGTACTTGCCCTGCCTGCTCACGTTCTCGGCGATCGCCTCGCGGCCCACCTCGGCCCCAAGCAACTGCGTGAACTTCACGCGAATGTATTCGGTGAAGTCCTCGTCGCGCTTCCCCATCACCTTGAACGCGTAGTCGGTGGGGTACTCGACGAGGGGTTTGGCCGGAGCGTCGCTCATGATCAGAGGAGGTTGGTCGCGATCTCAGCCAGCGCCGAGCGCTCGCCCCTGGTCATCGTGACGTGCCCGGCGATCTTCTGGTTCTTGAAGCGGTTCACGACGTGCACGAGGCCGTTGTTGGTCGAGTCGACGTAGGGGTTGTCGATCTGCGCCGGGTCGCCGGTGAGCACGATCTTCGTGTTGTCGCCGACGCGGGTCACGATGGTCTTCACCTCGTGCGGCGTCAGGTTCTGCGCTTCGTCGACGATGATGTACTGGTTGGGGATCGAGCGACCGCGGATGTACGTGAGCGGCTCGATCTCGATGATCCCCAGGTCCATCAGCTCGTGGTACCCGCGCCCCGACTTCTTGTCGTTGCGCGAGAGGTTCAGCAGGTACTCGACGTTGTCAAAGATCGGCTGCATCCACGGGTTCAACTTCTCGTCGACGCTGCCCGGCAGGTAGCCGATGTCGCGGCCCAGCGGGAAGATCGGGCGGCTCACCAACAGCTTCTGAAACGCGGCCTCTTCGGTGACCTTCTGCAAGCCCGCGGCGATCGCCATCAGCGTCTTGCCCGTACCGGCCTTGCCCACGATGGTCACGATCTTCAGATCGTCGTTGAGGAGCAGGTCGATGAGGAAGCTCTGTTCCATGTTGCGCGGTCGAACGCCCCACACGCCGTCCTTGACCTGGCGGTTGAGCGGCACCACGGCCTTCTTCTCGGAATCGTAGCGGCCCATCGCGGTGTGCGAGGGGTTCGCTTGATCCTTGAAGAGCACGAACTCGTTGGGCGCGAGCTTGTCGAGATCGGGCACCGAGACCTGAGCGCCCGGCTTGTAGAGCGAGTTGATCGTCTCGGCCGAGACCAGCCGCTCGCTGATGCCGGTGTAGAGATCGCTGATCTCGACCCGCTCAGGCTCGAAATCTTCGGCGATGAGGCCCAGCGCGTCGGCGCGAATGCGGAGGTTGGTGTCCTTCGTGATGAACACCGTCTCGGACTGTGGGTCGCGCAGCCGTGTCTCGATCGCCACCGCGAGGATGCGGTTGTCCATCAACTGCCCGTCGGCCATCGACTTGGGCAGATCGTGCTCGACGAAGCTGACCTTGAGCAGCCCGCCGTTGGGCATCGGCACGCCTTCGGCGAGGCCACCCTCGGCGCGGTGCTCGTCGAGGTAGCGGGCGATCTGGCGCGCGTTGCGACCGAGCTCCGACATGTCCTTCTTGAACATGTCGAGCTCTTCAATCACGTAGATCGGGATGATCACCGTGTTGTCGTCGAACATGTAGATCGACCTTGGGTCGTGAAGCAGGACGTTGGTGTCGAGGACGAAGTTCTTCCGCGCCAAATGGCCCCCAGCGAGAGGAGAAAAACGAACAACGGGAGCGCGTACTAAAGCACGCCTCACCGCCGCGACTTCACACGTATTTGATCTTGATCAACGAGAACTCGACCTCACCTCGGGGCCGATTCACGGTGACGACGTCGCCCTGCTTGCGCCCGAGCAGCGCGCGCCCCACGGGCGAGTCGACCGAGATCTTCCCGGTCTTCAGGTCGGTCTCGTCGGGGCCCACCAGTTGGTACGTCACCTTCGAACCGTCTTCTTCGTTTTCGAGCGTCACGGTGGCGCCGAAGAAGACCTTGCTGGTGTCTTTGTGCTCGGTGGGATCGACGACGGTGAGCTTCTGGAGGCGCTTGTCGAGAAAGCGCAGGCGCCGGTCGATCTCCCGCAGGCGTTTCTTGCCGTAGATGTACTCGGCGTTCTCAGACCGATCTCCCAGCGACGCGGCGAAGCTCACCTCGGCCGTCACCTTCGGCCGCTCCACCGTCAGGAGGTGCTTCAGCTCGGCCCGCAGCTTCTCGGCGCCCGCTCGGGTGACGTAGAGCGTGCCCGTCGGCAGCACGTCATCGTCTTCGTCGCCGCCCTCGTCGAGGGTGGGCTCGTGGTCGATCGGCTTCGGACTCATCAGCGGGCCTTGTCGCCTTCTGACAGGTCTCGTGTCGAGTGCTCTTTGCAGCCGCCGAGTTCGTGCTATGCGCCGCCCCGATGCGTTCGTTCCTCCTCCTTGCCGTCGCGGTGCTCGCGTTCAGTGCATGCGAGAAGATCGACTACATCGAGCTGGTGCCCACCGACGTCGTGTTCAAGCAGTCGAACAACGAGATGTGGATGGAAGCGCGCGCCATGGCGCGAAACGGCGTGCGCGCCGTGAAGGCCCGCGTGGCCTGGTCGGTCGGTGACGGCGCCGTCGCGAAGGTGAACGCGAAAGGGCTCCTGCAGCCGGTCGGCGACGGGGAGACCGAGGTCATCGCCCGCATCGGTGACGTCGAGGCCCGCGTGCCCGTTCACGTCGTGTTCGTCGATCGCCTCGAGGTCGAACCCAAAGAGATCACCCTCAAGGACACCGACTCGGCCGTGAAGGTCTCGGTGAAGGCGTTTCGCAAGAACGGCAAGCCGATCACCGATCGTTCCGTCACGCTGACCGCCGCAGACAAGAAGATCGTCCTCATCACCGGCAGCGGCGAGATTTCCCCGCTCGACCCCGGTCAAACGACGGTCGCCGTTCAGGTTGATGGAGCCAGTGCGTCGGTGAAAGTCACCGTCGAAGCCGATAAGTCGAAGAAGTGAAGTGTGTTGTTGAGAGTCGATAGCTCAGTTGGTAGAGCACCGGCCTTTTAAGCCGAGGGTCGGGGGTTCAAATCCCCCTCGACTCACTGAAGTTGAAGTGAGAGAAGTCAGCCAGAATATGCAGTTGTTTCAATCAGTTGGCCCTATCGTCTAGCGGTCAGGACGCTGGCCTTTCAAGCCGGTAACAGGGGTTCGAATCCCCTTAGGGTCACACGCAGCACCTGGAACATCGCTCACCAGCCGTTATCGATGGCAGAGCAACTCGTTCCAACACGGAATCAATCGCGCATGGTCTTCTTCTGGGCGTCGCACGAACCCGAAAGAAAGGATCACCGCATGTCGAAGATTCCCGAGACCGTCCCGATGCACTCTTCAGGCTGGGTCGCCCAGGTGTGGATTTCGTTTGTCGCCGCCGTCGGCGTCACGATGATGGGCATCTGGTTTCTCCCCGTTGATGGCTGGGTGAAGGGCTTCATGGGCATGGGGCTGCTCTTCAGCGTCGGCAGCACGTTCAGCCTCGCGAAGACGGTGCGCGACCAGCACGAGGCCGAGTCGCTGCGGAAGCGCCTCGATGACGCGCGCGTCAACCGCATGATCGCCGAGCACGATCCGCTCAGGCCGGCGCTGTAAGCCCCGCATCCGGCAGTTCGAGGATCGCGAAGAACAACGCGCCGTCGGCTTCGGGAGGTTGCGCACGGAACAACCCGCGCGCCCCGAGGCTGACGGCGACGTGACCCGACAGCGCCCACGCGAAGCCTTCGTCGCAGTGGAAGTGCGGCCGCCAGAACGCGGCGAGCCCGTCGGGCTTCAGGTCGGGCTGGCAGATGCGGCGCACGTTGGCGGTGGCCTTCTCGCTCGCCTTCTCGTCGCTCCAGCTCCACACCCACGTGAAGACATCGGGCAGGTAGCTGCCCACCAGCTCGGCGCGCAGCTCGACGAAGCCCTTGTGGCGATCGAGGCGCAGCACGCCGGCCACCGGGTCGAACGCAAAGCCGGTGATGCGACCGAGCCGCTGCTGCAGCTGCCCCTGGAGATCGTGAAACGCCCGCTCGGTGCCCTCGATGGCGTCGTAGAGCGCGTCGGTGATCAGCAGCACTTCGGTCTCGGCGCGCTCGAGGCGGGTGAACCACCCCACGCTGCCGTCGGGCTTGATGAACTTCCAGTCGGTGAAGGCGGGCTGCGGCCGCTCGATGCTCACCTTGCCGGGCGTCCAGCGGGGGCCGAGGTGCTGCGCGAGCTCGGTGAGCGCCTCATTGAAGCGCATCGCCTCCTCGCGGGGATCGAAGTGGAGCTGCGGCTTGCGCTTCGGCTCCTTCACCCCCTCGCCCTTGGTCTCGAGCGTGTCGAGGCGCAGGCCCTGCGGGGTGGTGAGGATGCTCAGCTCGATGCGGCTCCAGCCTCGGGGGGCGAGGAGCATCAAGCTGTCTTGCAGCGCGAACAACAGAGGCCGGGGCACCGGAGAAGACACGAAGGCGCGCGTAGCTCAGCAGTGCAGCTGGCGCTACCCTCGCGCGGTTATGTCGCGGCGGCTGGCGCTCCTCGTGGTGTCGATCGCCTGGGCAGGCTGCGTGAAGCGCGCCCCCGATGGCACCGTGCTGCGGCGAATTCCGCGGTGCGAATCGCAGGGGCGTTCGGTGCGCGCGAAGCCGCTCGAAGAGGCGGTGCAGTCGTGCATGCGCTTGCTCTCGTTCGACCCGGTCGATTCGTCGCGCACGCTGATGGGCCTCAGCACCGATGAGAACGGAAAGATCAGCACCGTGTGTCTGGTGGGCAGCACCCACGACGCCGACTCGCGCTACCTGAACTGTGTCGCGGATCAGTTGATGACGGTCTCGGCGATGCCACCCAGCCAGCAGAACCTGGTGTGGACGCTCAACGTCTCCTACTGAGACTGCCGCACCCGCCACTCCGACAGCCACTCGAGCGTTACGCCCACGGCAGCGAGCGCTGGGCTCACCTCGCGCGGCACCACGTGCCGACCGGCCACCAGCAGCCGGTTGCGCACCACATCGACCTCGACCACCTCACCGAACGCGCCCTTCACCGCCGCCGACTCTCGGGGAGCGCTCGGCGCCGTCGCAAAGGTGTTCGCGATGAACGTGCCCTTCCCCTGGGGGAGCAACGAGCGAACCTCAGTCAGGAACTCGGTCGAGAAGAGCGCCAGCGGCATGCCGGTCTCGTCACACGCGTCGAGAATGACGAGGTCGTACTCCGCGTTCCGCTCTCTGGCTTCACGCACGAACCGCGCGCCGTCTTCGGCGAAGGCGTGCACGCGTTCATTCGAGCGAAACGCGAAGAACTGTTCGGCGAGGTGAATCACCTCGGGGTCGAGCTCGACGGCGTCGATCTGCACGTCGGGCCACAGCGCAGCCAGCGCGTTGGGGATCGACGCGCCTCCGAGGCCGATCAACAGCACCTTCCGCGGCCTGGGCTCGAGCGAGAGCGTGCTGGCGACGATCGCGCGTGCAGAGTCGAGCTGCACGTGCGTCGGGTTCACCAACGAGCGACACGATTGGTTGAGCGCGCGATCGCCTTCACCAAAGCGGAGGCAGCGTCGCTCGTCGTCTTCGACCACCACGAGGGTCTGAAACGAAGAGCGCACGGTGTGCAGCACCCGCTCGCGTGGCCACAGCACCACAACGACCACGACCACCACGGCGAACAACCACACCCCACGGCGCATGCGGTGCGGAAGGTATCGCGCGCGAATCGACGCGGGTTGTCGATTTTCTCCATCTCGACCGTCAGGGGCAGTCGGTCGGCTTCACGTCGTACTCCACGAGGCCAAGGCCCCCCTGCCCGCTCAAGCGCACGTGGTACGTCTGACCTGCGGCAGGGCTCCAGCCCTCCTTGAAGAGCACCACCGCAGGCTGACCGTAGCTGCCGCTGAGCACCTCGAGGCGCGTCGGCATCACCATCATGTCGCTCATGCGCGTGACGGTGACGGTCGCACTGCCGAGCGGAACGTTGCCGTGAATCGTCCAGTGCCACTGGGTGAGCGCAATCGGCGAGAAGCCCGGAGGCGGAAAGGCAACGAACGGCGGAGAGCTGCCACCACCCGAGCTTCCGAACACGCTGATGCACGACGCCGAGCCGTAGTTGTTGCCACCGCGGTAGTGCCCGATGCCGACCGGGTTGAGCGGAGGGTTGAGCAGCCACCGGCGGTGACCAAAGGTGGTCTCGTTGCCGAAGTCGATCATCCAGAGGTCGATCGCGTCGCTGGCGTCACGCGCGCCCCACGCGATGTTGCTCGAGCCGGCGCCCGCTGCGCCTGACTGCGTGTAACAAGTCGCCGTCGACTGCGGGAAGTGGGCCTGCGGACCGGCCGGGTTCCACGCCGAGACCAACGCGCACGCCTGACCTGTCGCATTCGCCGAGGCGTCGTCGGCGGTGGGACCGAGCCCCGAGAGCCAGCGGTAGAAGTTCAAGCGCGTGAGTGCATCGTCGAGCGCATTGCGAGAGAGCGTGCCGGAGTCGCAAGTGTTCGTGGTGTTCGTGAAGCCATCCCCCATGTCGCGTCGCATTTGCGCCGTTCGGTAGGCGCTGCAGACCTCCATCGAGGTGCGGGTCTCCGGGCTGCCGGGCATCACGGGAGCGCAGTTCGCGCCGTCGCCCGTGAAGCCCGGGCCGCACACGCAGCGAGCCAGGGCGCGATCGCAGCGCGCGCCCATCGCGGTGCACGTGATCCCTGCACACGCGTCCGTTCCAGCATCGGTCGGCGGCGGCGTACCTGCATCGGTCGGAGGCGTCGTGCCGGCATCGGTCGGCGAGGTGCCCGCGTCGTTGAACGACGTGCCCGCGTCGGTCTCGACCACCGGCGGCTCGCCTGCGTCGTCGTTGACCGCAGACAGCGGCGCCGTCACCAACTGCGACTCGACCAGCCCCATCGAGCAGCCGCTCAACACCAGCACCAGGATCGGGAGCGAGGACTTCACTCCCTCGTTCTCGGCACTCGCCCCAGAGCGGTGCGGCGCTCTCACCCGCTGAGACGACGCCTGTGCACTCGAAGAGAGTGAATGGCTTGTTTCCCAAGTCCTTTCAGGCAGATACGGTGCCTGCGTGCGTTCGAAATTGCTGACCTGGTTCGACCAGCACCAGCGCGATTTGCCCTGGCGAAAGACCCGCGATCCCTACGGCATCTGGGTCAGCGAGGTGATGCTGCAGCAGACGCAGGTCGATCGCGTCATCGGCTACTGGGCGAAGTTTCTCGAGCGATTCCCCACCGTGAAGTCGCTGGCGGACGCCGAGGCCGCCGACGTGCTCTCGATGTGGACGGGGCTCGGCTACTACTCGCGCGCACGCAACCTGCACCGCGCCGCGCAGGAGATCGTCGCGCAGCACGGCGGTGCGCTCCCGAAGACGGTGGAGGCGCTGCTCACCCTGCCCGGCTTTGGTCGCTACACCGCGGGTGCGGTGGCGTCGATCGCGCATGGCCTCGAAGCGCCACTCGTCGACGGCAACGTCGCCCGGGTGTTGTCGCGGCTGTTCGAGATCGATGGCGCGCCGGGAGACAAGCAGCGCGAAGCACGGCTCTGGCGGCTCGCCGAGAAGCTCGTCGTGGGCGCACGGCCCGGCGATCTCAACCAATCGCTGATGGAGCTCGGCGCCACGGTGTGCGTACCGCAGAACCCGCTGTGTCTCCTGTGCCCCCTGAGAGACGACTGCAAGGCGCTTGCAGCCGGGCGCGTCGATGAATTGCCGTCACCCAAGAAGGCGGCGAAGCGAAAGCAGCTCGAGCTCGCCGTCGCCGTCGCGCGGCGGGGCCAGACCGTGTTGCTGGCGCGTCGCGAAGAGAAGGGGCTCTTCGGCGGGCTCTGGGAGCTGCCGTCGATCGAGCTCACCGCGGGCCAGCGCGGCGCAGAGCGGCTGGCCAGCATGTTCGGAAAGCGCGCCACCATCGGTCCCGAGCTGGTGGTGATCGAGCGCACCCTCACCCATCGTGAGCTGAAGCTGCGCGTTCACCCCGTGCAGCTGCCACTGCGGCTGGGCAAAACCCCAGCGGGGTACGTGGAGTGGAAGTGGGTGCCTGTGCGCGAGCGCAAAGCCCTCGGCATGAGCTCGGCGATGAGCGCGACGATCGACGAAGCGCTCGGCGACGCGGGCTGACTTTCACTTTTCAGCGGGCCGGGTGTCTGAGGCGACGTGCTGCTTCGCAACCCGCTCGCGTTGGTGTTCCTGGCCGCGCTGTTCATTCCCCTCGAGCGGGTGTGGGCGTTGCGCAAGGCACCCCTGCTCCGCGCGGGGTGGCAGACCGACGTCGTTCATTTCTTCGCCACGCACGTCGTCCAGCAGCTGGCGCTGGTGATCGCCATGGGGCTGGTGGTCGCGGCCGTCGATCCCCTCGTGAGCCGCGGGCTGCAGGATGCAGTCGCTGCGCAGCCGGCGAGCGCGCAGTTCGTCGAGGCGATCCTGCTCGTCGAGTTCCTCGGGTACGGCATGCACCGCGCGTTTCACGCGTTCCCGTCACTGTGGCGCATTCACGCGGTGCACCACTCGAGCGAACACCTCGACTGGCTCGCAGCGCTGCGCGCGCACCCGCTCGACCAGGTCCTGACCCGCTCGGTGCAGTTCATCCCGTTTTATCTCCTTGGCTTCAGCGCGCAGACCTTCGGAAGCATCACCGGAGTGTTGGGGCTGTGGGCGATCTTCCTGCACGCCAACGTGCGTGGGCGGTTTGGGCCGGTCGAGCACCTCGTGGCGACGCCGCACTTTCACCACTGGCACCACGCCGCCGACGCGCACGGGAACTTCTCGGGGCTCCTGCCGTGGGTCGACGCTCTCTTCGGCACCCGCGTGGATCGGCGTGATTGGCCTGCGAACTACGGGTGCGACGCGCCGGTGCCGCAGGGCTGGTGGCGTCAGCTGACGTGGCCGTTTCGCCGCAAGATCGCCTGAGCCCGCTCAACTGCATCATCGCCTCGCGCGCGGCGCGGGGCCCTTCGTGGTCCTCGTCATTTCCGAGCCCGGCAGGTCAGCCGCTCGCAGCTCGCTGATGGGCACGCTCAAAGACGTCTCGGTCACCGAGGATGGACTTCAAAGACGAGTCGCAGCGAGCTGCCCGTCATTGGCAGCGATGAAGTCGAGGTGGGAGGTCGCGCAGGACAACCAGATCTACGCGCTGGCTCGACGCCGAGAGCGTGCCGCAGTTCTTCCCGGTCGGCGTCACGATGGTCGGCGACAAGCCGCAGATCTTGATCAACGAGAAGTCGTCCAAGGCGGTGGGCGCGCGGTTCGAGACCGTCGTGCTCCGCGTGGCGAAGGTCACCCGGTAACGGCGTCGAGCGCGGCCTTGAGCTTCGCCGCCTTCGTCGGGTCGATCATGTGCAGGTAGGCGATCTTCCCTTCGAGCACGCGGCGGAAGTCGGGCACCTTCTCGCGGTTCTGCGCCTCGAGGCCCGTCTTCTTCGCCTGATGCAACACCGCGCGCAGCCGGCGCACCTCGTCGCGCGGCACGCCCAGCCTGGCGTTCACCACGACGCCCGTGACTTCCTGTCGCGCACCCTTGCCCTGCACGCGGCCCTTCTTCGGGTTGAGCGTGAAGCCTTCGTCTTCGATCACGTGGCGAATGCTGGCGTGCACGAAGCCGAGCTCGGCGCGCGTGAAGTCTTTGCGTGAGAACGAGAGATCGTCGGCGTAGCGCGTGTACGTCCACCCGCGCTTGCCCAGACGGCCCTTGAGGCGTCGATCGAGTCGGCGGGTCACGACGTTGGCGAGCGCTGGGCTGGTCGGAGCGCCCTGCGGCAACCGACGCTCCCCGGTCGCGACCCACCACTCGGCGCCATCGAACTGCACCTTGCGGCGCGGCGCGTCGGTGCACAGCAGCGCGAGGATCGTTGCCACCGCCGGAGAGTACCCCAGGGACTGGAAGACGCCCCGCACGCGGCGGAACGAGACGGTCGGGAAGAAGTCTTTCAAGTCGACGTTGAGCACGACGCCCTGCCCCACGTGCGGCCGCGCGTTGGTCACCGTCGAGCGCCCCTTCACGAAGCCGTGCGCCTCGGCCTCGATGGGGACCTTGAGCACGATCTCGTTGAGAATCTGACGCTGCACCGTCTTGAGCTTCTCGTGAGGCGCCGAGAGCAGCCGTGTTCCACCCGAGCGCCGCGGGATCTCGAAGTACACGTAGTGCGGCTTCTTCGTCGCCTCGGCGTGAAAGGCGAGCCACCGCAACTGAGAGAGGGTGAGCCCGAGTCCCTTCGCCACATCAGCGGGCGACAACCACGAGGGCAGGTTCAGCTTCTGAAGCGCCTCGATGTTCGTGCGCCGATCGGCGAGCCCCTTCGAGACGCCACGACCGAGGTAGATGATGTCTTCGGCTCTGCGCTTCGCGACCGCGGCCTGGCGGGCCTTCTCTTTCTCCTGGGCGACCCGCTTCCGCTCTGCGCGCTTCGCGGCCTTCTCTTGTCGGAGCTGCTCGAGCGCGGCGTCGGCGCTGCGATGCGCCACTGCGTCGGCGAGGCGATCGGCTTCGCTGAAGCGCAGCCAGAGGTCCCCAACCCGGTGGATCTCGGCGATCTGCTCTTCGTTCAACAGGCCGCGCAGAATCAGCCCGCGGTCGATCAGCGCCGTCCGCTCGTCACTCTGCGGCGGAATCGTGTCGACACGCCCGATCCACGCGGTTCGGTACGGGTTGATCTTCACCGCGCGCTTGCGCAGCTCGTCGGCCGACAAACCGAGGATCTCGGGGTTCGCGGCGAAGGTCCGATCTTCCTCGGGCGGTGGCGGGCGGGTCACCGGCACCGCGGGAGGAGGAACGATGCGCAGGTTGGGCTGCTGTGACGTCGAGCCCGCGGGGCGCCACAGCCCGCCGCTGAGCGAATAGCCGAGGCCCGGCAGCACCTGGCTGGCCAGCGCCACGACCTCCGACAAGACGGTCTGAAATTGAGGGTTGTCGGTGCGGACGATCTCCGCCGCGACCTCCCCTGCGGAGAACACCTCACGACGGCCGGTGCGCGCTTGAAACGAAGTGCGGATCTTCGCGTCGTTCGAGCCGGGCTTCACCTCGGGCACCGAGCCGTAACGCCACATGCCACCTTCGAGCGTGAACCCCAGCCCCGGCAACAGTTCGGTGGCGAGCCGCGTGGCTGTACCCGCGACCGTCATGAAGTCCGGCGCGCCCGTCTTCGTGATCTCGAACACCAGATCCATCGTGCTGAAAGGTTGGCGCTTCGCGGCGCGCGCACGAATCGACGCCCGCAGTCGGTCCTCAACCGAGAGCGTCGAGCCGACCGACGCCACGACCCCCGGCGGAGGCGGCTGCACCGGCGGCGGCACACTGCTGCCCTGCGGCGCGAAGCGGCCCTGTGCGTCTTGCGCGTAGCCCAGCGGCACGAGCAGGCCGTCTTGCGCCAACTGGTGCACGAGATCGGTCGCCTTGCGGAGATCGTCTGCGGTGCGATGCGGGTCTGCTGCGGTGACGTCGTTGGCGACGTCGAGCGCAGTGAAAGACTCTTTCCGGGCGACGCGCGAGAGCATGGCGTCGCGAACCGCGTTCTTCTGCGCCGGCCCCGTTCCGCCAAACAACCGCCTGACCTGATCCCAGAAGCTCATCGTTCCTCTGCGTCACTGCGCTTCACGTTTGAAAGGAAAACCTGACCCCGACTTCTTCCTGCGGACCACGTCCGATCACTCAAGGGGCGCGGGCCCGTCAACGGTTGAAAACCACGTTGCTTTGGTCGTCGCGCTTGCGCGACACCGTCGACGGGCCTGCGCCCCAAAAAGAACATCGGGCGTGGGATCGAATGGGTGAGACGACGCCACCCCGGCGGAACACCGGAGCATGACGGGCTCGGGGTCAGGTTCTCCTTTCAGTCGTGAAGTGGCTCAATGCAGCAACTCCTTCTGCTTCGAATCGGTGAGGCCCAACGTGGCGGCGCTCTCGGTCAACTTGAGCGAGATGAGGTGCCGACACGGCCCCTTGCGCAGGCGGAACTGACGGAAGTGATCACACCCGCACGTCGCCTTTGAATACCCGCCGTCGGCGTCGAACACCGCCTCGCAGCGCACGCCTTCTCGAGACCCGCCCTCGCTGCGCACACGCGCGATCACCAGCGCTCGACCATTCGAGAGCAGCTCGCGGCGCTCGAAGCTCACCCCCGACTGCTTGAAGGCGCGCAGGCCGGCGACCAGCTCGGGTGAAGGAGGGCCGAGCACCGCCTCCGACAGCGGCGCCGGCATCACCTCGCGGAAGCGGTACACCTTCTGCGAGAAGTCGAAGATCACCTGGCCCTGCTGCGCGAGGTGGTGCAGCGAACCGATCAGCGCTGGTCGGGAGACCTCGACGAGGCGGGAGAGCGCATCGAGCGACGCGACGTGGTGCTGGGCCAGGTGCGCGCGAATCGTCGCGGCGGCGCGCAGCTCGGGCACGAAGGCGCCAGCCAGCAGCTCGAGGTTGCTGCCAGAGGTCCAGTCGTTGGTGGTCCACCCCGAGAGGCCGAGCACGAAGCGCATGTCGCCCAGGTGCGCCGTCCAAATCGAAGGCAACCCCGAGCCGAGCAACTGCACCGTGAAGCGCTCGGTGATCGGCAACAACCGCGCGAGCGTGGCCAGCCGCCGGCGGCCCCAGACCTTGATGATCTCGGGCTTCTCACCGACAAAAGGCTTGCCGTGGCTCTCGATCTTCGTGGCCCACGGCTGCAGCACGAGGCTCACCGGCCTGCCGGGAGTGAGGTGGAACTCGATCGACCGCGGCCCGGTCTTTTCGCGGTGCCGACGCAGGTGCGCGAGCAGCGAGTACACCGTGTCGACGCTGAGCTCGACCTCGCGTGAGGGCAGCGCCATCGCCGCGCTCAACTGCCCGAAGCCCTTCAGCCAGCTCGGCGGCAGATCGATCTTCTCTTCGCGGTACGAGCCCGCGCTCTCGACCTTCACCTCGAAGCCGGTGGGGTCCACCAGCAGGCGCGTCTCGCGGTACGTGCGCAGCGACTGGAAGTGTTCGAACAGTGCGATGGAATAGTCGACGTTGGTCGTGCCCAGGCCGCTCGAGACGCTGCCTGAGAACGCGTCGCGGTCGACGAACAGGCAGCCGTAGCTCGACTCGTCTTTCGCGAAGCACTCGAAGAACACGGTGTCGGGCGCGACGGTGACCACGGGGTCACACGGCACGAGGGCGCGGAACATCTCCGGGTCGTTGCGCATCAGCTCGGTCGCCCACTGACGCCGCGCCGTCCAATACAGAGAGTGCATGCGGTGGAAGTCGGCCTGCAGGTTCGGTGGCGGCTGCTCCCCGCGAATGCGTTCCATCTCGCGGCGCTTCTCGCTGTCGACGACCGCCGCGCGGAGCTCGCCCTCTTGACGCGTCTGTTCGGCCTTCCACGCCTCGTAGACGCTCTTGTCGCGCTTCTGGAAGCGGAAGTCGCCGACCACCACGTCGTGCAGTGCGCTGATCGCTTCGCGGAAATGCAGCGGTCGCTTGAGCGACTGATCGAAGAAGACCTTCCCGCGCGCGAGGTTGGGCTGAAACGAGAGTGCGCTCGAGGTGGCGCCTTCGATCAAGCCCGACGAGCCGAGGTACTTGAGGTCGAGGTTCATTCGCTCACCCCTTCCCCGAGGAACTGCAGCTCGGGCAGCTCGGTCGTCAGGAGCGCCTTCAGCTCAGTGTCGACTGTCGCCGCGCGCACCAGCTGAGCGAGCGCTGCGCGACGCTCGGTGGCACGCACGCTGCGCAACGTGAAGCCGAGCAACCGCACCAGGGCCTCGCGCTCTTCCTTCTTCGAGATCAACCGATCGGCCACCTGCCGGGCGGCGTGCCGACGCGCGCGGTTGCCCCGATGCGGAGAGAGCAACGTCGTCGCCCACACCCGCTGCAGCGTCTCGGCCGGGAAAATCTTCTCGCGCGCCTCGAGGTGCGCGAGGAAGTGATCGCGCACGTCGGACCACGGCGTCTCGCTCATCGCCAGCCAGAGATCGACCGAGTCGCCGAAGCGCTTGTCCTTCGTCATCAGCGACATCGCTGCTGCGCGCACCTCGACGAAGCGCGCGTCGAGCAGCTCTCGCACGAACTTCGGCCGCGCGTCATCCCGGAGCAGCAGCTGCTGCGACACCCACTCCGCGGCTTCGCGACGCACGTCCTGACATTCGGCGTGGCGCAGCTTGAGGATCTGCTCGAGCTCACCCAGGTTTCGAGGCGGGCGATCTTTCGCCCAGGTCAGCCCGAGTTCGGCGACCGGCGCCGCGCGGGAACACGCGAGCTGCACACACTGTTCGAGCGAGAGCCGCGACGGCGAAACGTGCTTCTTCACCGCCGCACAGATCGACAGCAGCGCTTCGGGTGACTGCACCTGCAACAGGCTGAGCCAATCGGCGATCGGCAGGGACTCCATGCCGCGCGCGGTCGAAAGACACTTCGCGCCCAGCGCCTGCACCTCGGCATGCGGGCTCTTCAGCATCGCGATCAGCCGGTTGATCGGCAGACCTTCCAGCAGCGACGCGTGGTTCGTCTCGAGCGCCCACACCGCGAACCGCCGCACCGGGCGAGCGCGGGCGGTGAGCAACAGGTTCAGCGCCTCCTCGCTGCAATCCTTCCACGCGTCGGGACAGAACGGCGCGAACTGAAGGTCAGCGAGCGACTTTCCGGGTGCCACCTTGATGCCGAGGGGCTGCCGGTTGAGGATCTCGCTGCGACCGTAGAGCGCGTGCGCGAGGAACCAGCTGTCGAGCAGCGCCTCGACGGTCGCGAGGTGAGCGTCGTCGAAGCGACCCAGCACGTCGATCACCCTCGCGCGGTACTCACCGGGCGACTGCTTCGCGAACTTGCGGAAGAAGCGCCACGTGCGCCGCTGCAGGTAGCGTCGCGTCGAGAACGTGAAGCGCAACGGGTCGCTGCCTTCGCCGCCGCCGCCTTCCTGCACGGCCTCCCAGCGGTTGGTGCGCGGGTTTCGTTCCCACCTCGTGCGCGGGTTCAGCAGCGGAATGAAAGGCCTGCGCACGGGAGTGGTGACGCCCGAAACGGGGTTGGTGTACGAGCGCTTGCCGCGTCGGTACCGCGGCAGCCGGCGCATCAGGTTCGACGGGTCGCGGAGAACCTTCTCGGTGACCACTCGCCTGCCCTGGTAGTCCCACCGCGTCTGCGTCACGAGCGACCGACGCACCAGCCGATCGAGCGCGACGGCCAGGTGACCCATCAGACCGGCGTCGCCGTTCTTCTCGGCGACCTTGAAGACAGTCTTCACGAACACCCGGTGTGCGGGCCGGTCGCACCCATCGTCGATGTACTTCGTCAGCACCTCGCGGGCGAACGGGCGCGGCTCGGTGAGCAGCCTCTGGGCGACCCCAGCGAGCTTCTTCTGCGCGCGCGACTTGAGGATCTCGTCCAACACCCGCACGTCACCCGCTTCGAGCAACTCGTCGAGCAGCAGGCTGGAGCTGGCGGTCTCGGAACTCATGGGTGCGAAAAGCCGATGCACCCTACACACCCCGGCGAGTGCTTTTGTGCATGAAATCGCTCCGCAATTCGCCTTGCCGCGCGGGCGGTCGATCTTTAAGGTGCCTGTCGATGGAATCCCCTCTGTCGCCGTATTTGCCGGTCGCGGTCGTCCTCGGTTTGGCGGGCGTCATGGCCGCTGCGATCCCCTTCATCGCCGGGTTGCTCGGCCCCAAAGTGTCGACCGTCTCGAAGGGTGAGGCGTTTGAAGGTGGCAATGCCCCGATGGGCTCGGCCCGCCAGCGCTTTGCAGTGAAGTTCTACGTCGTGGCCCTGCTTTTCATCGTGTTCGACGTCGAAGCCGTCTTCCTTTATCCGTGGGCGGTCAACTTCAAGGCGCTCGGCTGGTTTGGGTACACGACCATGGCCGTGTTCGCGTCCACCCTCGTCGCTGCGCTCGCCTACGTCTGGAAAAAGGGCGCGCTGGATTGGGAGAGCTGATCATGTCCGACGAACTGAATGTCCTCACTACGCGCCGCGAGGAGACGATGGGCGCGCTGCAGAAGCTGGTCAGTAAGGGCCTCGGCTGGGCGCGCAAGTACTCGCTCTTCACGTACCCGTTCGCGACCGCGTGCTGCGGCATGGAATACATGTCGGTCGCCGCCGGCCGCTACGACATCGCCCGCTTCGGCGCCGAGTTCCCCCGCTTCTCGCCGCGCCAGGCAGACCTCTTGATGGTCGTCGGTACGATCAACCTCAAGCAGGCTCCGATCCTGAAGAAGGTCTACGAGCAGATGGCCGAGCCCAAGTGGGTGGTCGCCTTCGGTGTCTGCGCTTCGTCGGGCGGCTTCTACGACAACTACGCGGTGCTCCAGGGCATCGACCGCATCATCCCGGTCGACGTGTACATCCCTGGCTGCCCTCCGCGCCCTGAGCAGGTGCTCGACGGGCTCATGATGCTGCAGGACAAGATTCAGAATCAGCACCACTCGCTGGGCAACAAGCAGGTCGTTCCCGAGCGCCCGGGCTACCGGGATCTGCTCGCGAAGTGATTCGCCGTTCACGCTGAATGGGTGCCCTCTCGGCCCAGTCGAGGGGCACATGCGTTTCTGGGCACTCACTGTCGTCGCGTCTTCTGCGCTTGCGGCGGAGCCTGCCAAGACGCCGTGCGGTCAGCGCCTCGTCACGGCGGCGACCGGTCCAGGTGACCTCACGCTGTCGATTCGGAAGAGCGACGAGGGGAAGTCGAGCATTGGCTCCACTTCACCGGGCCGCAGGAGTCGGACACCGGCCGCAACTGGCCCATCGGCGCAAAGCTGGCCGGCACGTTTCTCACGGTGACGATTGCAAAGAAATCGGTACCGGCGTCGCCGGGTGGCCAGACGCTGCCGGCGGAGAGAACGAACTCAGGTTCGGTGAAGCTGCCGAAGCTGAGGTTCGGCAAGTACGAGCTCTTCGTGCGCCAGAACAACCTCGCGACCCGGTACGCGCTCGAGGTGAAGGAACGGGAATGGTCCCTGCGCTCGCTGCAGAACACCCGAGGGCTCTGGCCCGCGGCGATGCAGTGGCGGGAGGTGGGCGACGCCCCGCTCGCCACCGTGGAGTGCGCGACCAACGAGCAAGCTGCCTGCGAGGCAGCGTTCGCCGCGGACCTCATTGAGTCCGCGAAGCTGGACGACGGCGGCTGGCTTGACGCTCGCTGGACTGCCGGGGTCTGCATCGTTCGCATGCCTGCCGGAGGGTTCCCCGCATTGCCCGACGGATCGATTCTCACGGTGACGCCGCTCCCCTGAACTCATCACTGCGCTCGCCGCTGTCGCAGCGGCGACGGGCCACTGCACCATCCCTCGGGTCGGACGTACCCGAGGCGACGTGCAGGGGGCGCACACCTCCGGGCGCCTTCACGGCGCACCACTTCGCAGCATCATCGCGGGACGCCGCCGAGTCGCGGCCACGGAAGACGCGCGCCACGACTCGTCTGATTCCATCGCCCGGCACGGGCGCTGAGCGAACACCTCACCAGCGGTGATACGCCGGGTGCCCGGGCTGCACGGCGACGAAGGTGCCACGACACGTTGCGCGCACCTTGCCCTGCGCCTCGAGCACCCCTTCGACGATGACCTTCTCGCCATCGGTCTCGAGCACCTTCGCGGTCAACGAGATCGGCCCGTCGGTGGGGCACGGTCGCTTGAGCACGATCGCGTAGTCAGCCGTCACCGTGCACGGAGGCGATTCCGCGTTGCGCGCCTTCATCAGGTGGTACGCGGCTGCCCAGTTGCAGTGGCAGTCGAGCAAGGATCCGACGATCCCCCCGTTGAGCACGCCGGGGAACGCCTCATGGTGCTTCTCGGGGGTCCACGTGGCGACGAAGGCGTCTCCCTTCGCGAAGCTGCGAATGCGCAGCCCCTTCTCGTTCGCCGGTCCGCACCCGAAACAGGCGTTGTGAGGCGCGTACGTTTCCTGAATGCACTTGTCGTCGCTCATGGGCGCGATGGTCGCCCATCACGGCGAGCAAGTCAGCGAACGTCGCCCATCACCCCGAACGTCTCGCGCGAGGCAACAGTGCCCTCGTCGAACTCGCCGTGCGCCAGCTTGAGCGCCGTGTACTCACGTTGCACCGCGCGCACGTAGTTTTGCCAGGGGCTCGTCTGGCGCGCCTTGAGACCAGCGACCAACTTGTTGGGGCCGGCGTTGTACGCCATCAACGTCAAGTCCATGCGACCGCGGAAGAGCTCCTTCAGGTACTTGAGGTAGCGCACCCCGAGCCGAACGTTGAGCGAGGGGTCGGCCTGCAGCTCGCCCAGCGTCAACTTGATGCCTTCGCGATGGGCCACCCACTCCAGCGTCGCCGGGCGAATCTGCATCAGACCGCGAGCGCCCACCACCGAGGTGGCCCCCTGACGGAACTCAGACTCGACCTCGATCAGGGCCAGCACCAACAGCGGGTCGAGGCCTGCGCGCTGAGACTCCTCGGCGATGGCCTGTGAGACGTGCTCACGCAGCTCGATGCCCCAGCCTGGTGCACGCTCGGCCAGAACGTTGTCGATGCGCTCGAAGTCGGGGTGCCGCACCGGTCCCACCCCGACCACCTGCATGGTCCTGGGTGCGGGAGACTCCACGAGAGGTCGCAGGTGCCAGCCCGTCACTGCGGCGCAGAGCACGACCACTCCGATGGCAGCGGCCACCCTCACTTCGACAGGACCTCCACCCGCTTCACGAGGGCATCGACGCGGGTCTGCAGGTGGGCGATCTCTTCGCGGCGGGGAAGCTTGAGTCGGCCGACCGACGTCTTCACGACGTCTTCGACCCGACGCTCGAGCTCCTTCCGTTGGGTCAGCAACCGCTCCGAGAGCTTCTTCGCCTCGTCCTGGCTGATGCCCTGAAGCCGCGCGATGACCTTCTGCGCCTCGCCCTCGGCCCCCTGGACGGTGGTCAGCGCCTGACTCCATATCTGGTGGAAGAACTCCATAGACACACCTCCAACCACATCGTGAAGACCAGACGCAAGACCCCAACAACCCACTGAACTGTCAGTGTTTTTCAGCTGACGGTGGGCTTCTTGCCAAGGGTGTCGATCTTCTTCGACAGCCTGGCGAGCTCACGGCTCAGCGTCTGGATGTCTTCGCGCGAGGCCACACCGAGCACCCCGAGGACCTGCTCCTGAAGTCCATCGAGGCGCTTCTTCACCTCGTGGCCCGCTGCAGTCGCCGACTTCTCAATCTGCTTGAGCTGCTTGCCGCTGCGCACGCTCTTGAGCACAGCCTCAATCTCGCGCTGCTGCTGACGGCCGCGCTTCACGAGCTCCTTCTCGAAGGTGACGAGGCGCTTCCGGGCGTCTTCGAGCTGCGAGACGACGGCTGCCTGCACTTCGGCGACGGGCGACTGCTGAACGGCCTGCTTGCGGGTCATGGCTTTCCTCCAGAGGGTTGAACGACTCGATGACGCACCGCATATAACGCAGAGCGTCAGACTCGCAACCCAACAAACGAAACGGGCGACCCCATCGCTGGAGCCGCCCGCGTTCACTGAAGAATCAAGCTGGCCGAATCACGCGATGCCCGTCTCGGCGCGCGAGCCCGGGGTGGTGCCCGGCAAGGTCGACGGATCGCCGGCGTGCGTCGCCGCCAGTGCGTCTTCCATGTTCTGCACTTCGTCAGCAGGCGAGTCGACCTGGATATCGAGGTGCTTGTAGTTCGGCAGGCCGGTGCCGGCGGGGATGAGCCGACCCATGATGACGTTTTCCTTGAGGCCGCGGAGGTAGTCGACCTTGCCCGAGATGGCGGCTTCGGTGAGTACCTTGGTGGTCTCCTGGAACGACGAGGCCGAGATGAACGACTCGGTCGAGAGCGACGCCTTGGTGATGCCAAGGAGCAGCGGCTCACCCACCGCAGGTCGCTTGCCCGCGTTGAGCGCCTTCTCGTTTTCCTCTTCGAAGACCCACTTCTCGACCTGCTCATCGACGAGGAACTCGGTGTCACCCACGTCGGTGACGCGCACGCGACGCAGCATCTGGCGAACGATGACCTCGATGTGCTTGTCGTTGATCTTCACGCCCTGGAGTCGGTAGACCTCCTGCGTCTCGTCGACGAGGAAGCGCGCGAGTTCCTTCTCGCCGAGCACCTTGAGGATGTCGTGCGGGTTGGCCGCGCCGTCCATCAACGATTCACCGGCGCGCACGCGGTCACCCGAGTGCACCGTGATGTGCTTGGCCTTGCTGATCAGGTACTCCTTGGCGAGGTCGGGCCGGGCTTCACCGTTCACCTCAGGGGTGATGATGAGCTTGCGCTTGCCCTTGGTGTCCTTGCCGAACGACACCACGCCGTCGATCTCCGCGATGATCGCGTGATCCTTCGGCTTGCGCGCCTCGAACAGCTCGGCGACACGCGGCAGACCGCCCGTGATGTCCTTCGTCTTGGTCGTCTCGCGGGGGACGCGGGCGACGACTTCGCCAGGGGTGATCTCCTGACCGTCGTCGACGGCGAGCGCGGCGCCCTGGGGGAGGAAGTAGCTGGCAGGCTGGCCGTTGGGCAGCGCCTTCACTTCACCCTTCCCGTCGCGGATCGTGATGCGCGGGCGGGCCTCGGGGTCCCGCGACTCGATGATGGTGCGGCGGCTGAGGCCAGTGACCTCGTCCGTCGACTCGTTCATCGTGACGCCTTCGATGATGTCCTCGAACTTGATGACACCGCCGACTTCCGAGAGGAGCGGCATGGCGAACGGTTCCCACTCGCCCAGCTTCGCGTTGGCCTCGACCTTCTGGCCTTCCTTCACCATCAGGCGCGCGCCGTAGACCATACGGTGACGCTCGCGCTCACGGCCGGAGTCATCGACGATGATGATCTCGCCGTTGCGGTTGGTCACCACCGCCTCGCCGCCCGTGCGCTTCACGAACGAGAGGCCGATGAACTTCACCGTACCGGCGAAGCGCGCGTTGAGTTCGCTCTGCTGCGAGCGACCCATGGCGGCGCCACCGACGTGGAAGGTGCGCATCGTGAGCTGCGTGCCAGGCTCGCCGATCGACTGCGCGGCGATGACGCCGACCGCTTCACCGACCGAGACCTTGCGGCCGCGAGCGAGGTCACGGCCGTAGCACTCGACGCAGATGCCGCGCTTGGTCTGGCAGGTGAGGCCCGAGCGGATCTTCACGCGGTCGAGACCAGCGTTGACGACCTTTTGCACGCGGGCCTCGTCGATTTCCTCGTTCGCGCGCACGAGCACTTCGCCCGTGACGGGATCGTGGATGTCGTCGAGGGCCACGCGGCCGAGGATGCGCTCGTGGAGCGGCTCGATCTCCTCACCACCCTCGACGAGGGCGGTGATGATGATGCCGTCGAGCGTGCCGCAGTCGTACTCGTTGACGATCGCGTCCTGCGCGACGTCGACCAGGCGGCGGGTCAGGTACCCCGAGTTCGCGGTCTTGAGCGCCGTGTCGGCGAGGCCCTTACGAGCGCCGTGCGTCGAGATGAAGTACTGAAGCACCGAGAGACCTTCGCGGAAGTTCGCGGTGATCGGGTTCTCGATGATTTCACCAGACGGCTTGGCCATGAGGCCGCGCATGCCGGCGAGCTGACGAATCTGCTGCGTCGAGCCGCGGGCGCCGGAGTCGGCCATGATGAAGATCGGGTTGAACGACTTCTGGGTGCGGGTCTCCTTCTTCCCGTCCTTGTTCGTGCCGGAGATGGTCTCTTCGGAGATCTGCTCCATCATCTTCTTGGTGATGGCTTCCGTGGTCTGCGCCCAGATGTCGATGACCTTGTTCGAGCGCTCGCCGACGGTGATCAGACCCTCGAGGTACTGGTTCTCGACCTCGGTCACTTCCTTCTGTGCCGACTCGATGAGCGTGTACTTCGCGGGGGGAATGATCATGTCCTTCAGCGCGATGCTGATGCCGGCGCGCGTCGCGTTCGTGTAACCGAACGAACGAATGCGGTCGGCGAGGAGCACGGTCTCCTTCTCACCCGTGAGGCGGTAGCAGATGTCGATCAGGTTCCCGAGCTGCTTCTTGTCGAGGACCTTGTTGACCTCTTCGAACCCGACCTTCTCGGGCACGATCTGCGCGAGGATCACGCGACCCACCGTGGTCTCGTGGATCTTGCCGCGCAGGCGGCACTTGATCTTCGCCTGAAGGTGCACGGCGCCCTGGTCGTACGCGGCGCGCACTTCATCGGGCGACGCGAACGTCATGCCCTCGCCATGCGCGAACTCACGCGGGCGGGTCATGTAATAGATGCCGAGCACCATGTCCTGCGTGGGCACGATGATGGGCTTGCCGTTCGCCGGGCTGAGGATGTTGTTGGTCGACATCATCAGCGTGCGCGCTTCCATCTGCGCCTCGATGGACAACGGCACGTGCACGGCCATCTGGTCACCGTCGAAGTCGGCGTTGAACGCCGTGCAGACGAGCGGGTGGAGCTGAATGGCCTTGCCCTCGATCAGCACGGGCTCGAACGCCTGCATGCCGAGGCGGTGCAACGTCGGCGCACGGTTCAGGAGAACCGGGTGCTCGCGGATCACGTCATCGAGGATGTCCCACACCTCGGGACGTTCCTTCTCGACCATCTTCTTGGCCGACTTGATTGTGGTGACGTAGCCCTTCTCTTCGAGCTTGTTGTAGATGAACGGCTTGAAGAGCTCGAGCGCCATGATCTTCGGCAGACCGCACTGGTGCAGCCGAAGCTCGGGGCCGACGACGATCACCGAACGACCGGAGTAGTCGACGCGCTTGCCGAGGAGGTTCTGGCGGAAGCGACCCTGCTTGCCCTTGAGCATGTCCGACAGCGACTTGAGCGGGCGCTTGTTGGGGCCCGTGATGGTCTTGCCGCGACGACCGTTGTCGAAGAGCGCGTCCACCGCTTCCTGCAGCATCCGCTTCTCGTTGCGGATGATGATGTCAGGGGCGTTGAGTTCCTGGAGGCGCTTGAGGCGGTTGTTGCGGTTGATGACGCGGCGATAGAGGTCGTTGAGGTCTGACGTCGCAAAGCGGCCGCCATCGAGGGGCACGAGCGGGCGGAGATCCGGCGGCAGCACCGGGATGACGTCCAGCATGAGCCACTCGGGGAGGTTGCGCTGACCGGCAGGGCCCGACGAGCGGAACGACTCGAGCACCTTGAGGCGCTTGGCGTACTTCTTCCGCTTCGCCTCGGAGGTGGTGACCTTCATCTCCTGGCGCATCTGCTCGGCCAGCTCGTCGACCTTGATGGCCTTGAGCATGTCGCGCACGGCCTCGCCACCCATCGCGGCGACGAACGAGTCGTCACCGTGTTCCTGAAGCAGCTTCTGGAAGCGCTCTTCGGTGATCAGCTCGCCCTTGGTGAGCTCGGTGCTCTTGGGGTCGAGGACGATGTACGACTCGCAGTACAGGACCTTCTCGAGATCCTTCAGGGTCATGTCGAGCAGCGCGCCGATGCGCGACGGGAGGCTCTTCAGGAACCAGATGTGCGCGACGGGGGTCGCCAGGGTGATGTGGCCGAGGCGCTCGCGACGCACCTTCGACTGGATCACCTCGACGCCGCACTTCTCGCACACGACGCCGCGGTGCTTCATGCGCTTGTACTTGCCGCAGTTGCACTCGTAGTCCTTCACGGGGCCGAAGATGCGCGCGCAGAACAGGCCGTCACGCTCGGGCTTGAACGTGCGGTAGTTGATGGTCTCCGGCTTCTTCACTTCACCGTGCGACCACTGGCGAATCTTGTCCGGCGAGGCCAGTGCGATGCGGATGGCCTGAAAAGAGAGGGGATCCTTCGGCTTCTCGAAGAAATTGAAGATGTCCTTCACGGGGTCACCTGGTGCTGGAAAGGGGTCTTCTTAAACGTGGAAAGAGAAGAGGCGCCCGACCCAATTGGTCGGGCACCGGTTCGCTGGCTGGTCAGGCGTCGGTGCCCGTCTTGGCAGGCTCGTCCGAGGAGATCATCACCGAGGCGCGACGGCGCTCCGGCGGGGCCTTCTCGAGGAGTTCGACGTCGAGCGCGAGGGCCTGGAGCTCCTTGAGCAACACGTTGAACGATTCCGGCAGGCCGGACTCGAGCGTGTAGTCGCCCTTGACGATCGACTCGTACATGCGGGTACGGCCGACGACGTCGTCGGACTTCACGGTGAGGAATTCCTGCAGCGAGTAGGCAGCGCCGTACGCTTCCATCGCCCAGACTTCCATTTCGCCGAGACGCTGACCGCCGAACTGCGCCTTGCCACCGAGCGGCTGCTGGGTGACCAGCGAGTAGGGGCCGATCGAACGAGCGTGGATCTTCTCGTCGACGAGGTGGTGGAGCTTGAGCATGTACATCACGCCCACCGTCACGTTCTGGTCGAAGACCTCACCCGTGCGGCCGTCGAAGAGCACCATCTGACCGGTCTTCGGCAGATCGGCACCCTCGAGCAGACCGTGGATCTCGCTCTCGTGCGCGCCCTCGAACACCGGGCTCGCGACGTGAATGCCCTTGTGCAGCCGGCGGGCGAGCTCGATCGCTTCCTTGTCGTTCAGCTTCTCCACGAACTCGTGGAACTTCTCGTCGTCGTAGACGCCCTTGAGGTGCTTGCGGCAGGCATCGGCCGAGCCCTTCTCGACGAAGCGCTGCAGCTTCTCGCCCATGCCGCGCGCGGCCCAGCCGAGGTGCACTTCGAGGATCTGGCCGATGTTCATGCGCGAAGGCACGCCCAGCGGGTTGAGCACGATGTCGACCGGGCGACCGTCCTCGAGGTACGGCATGTCCTCGATGGGGAGGATGCGAGAGACGACACCCTTGTTGCCGTGGCGACCGGCCATCTTGTCGCCGACCTGCAGCTTGCGCTTGATGGCGACGTAGACCTTCACCATCTTGATGACGCCAGGGGGCAGCTCGTCGCCCTTCTTGATGCGGGCGATCTTCTCGCCGAAGGCCAGCTTCACGGCCTCCTTGTTCTCCTCGAGGTTCTTGAGGAGCTCACGCGTCTTCTGGTCGATCTGGTCGTTGACCGAGATCTCGCCCCAGAACTTGTAGGGGATCTGCGAGAGCACGTCTTCGGTCAGCTCGTCGCCCTTCTTGAGCAGCTGCTTGCCCTTGTCGTCGATCAGCTTCGACTGGGCTTCCTGCTTCAGGAACATCTTCTTGATGCGGCTGAAGGCACTGTCCTGGAGGATCTTGATCTCGTCGTTCTGGTCCTTGAGCAGACGAGCCTCGTCCATCGACTCGATCTGCTTCGCGCGCTCGTCCTTGTCGACGCCCTTGCGGCTGAAGACCTTGGCGCCGATGACGGTGCCGGTGACTCCGGGGGGCACGCGGAGCGACGTGTCACGAACGTCGCCGGCCTTCTCACCGAAGATCGCGCGGAGGAGCTTCTCTTCCGGCGACAGCTGGGTCTCGCCCTTCGGCGTGATCTTGCCGACGAGGATGTCGCCCGGCTTGGTCTCGGCGCCGATGCGGATGATGCCGGACTCGTCGAGATCCTTGAGCGCTTCTTCGCCGACGTTCGGGATGTCGCGCGTGATCTCTTCCTTGCCCAGCTTCGTGTCGCGCGCGATGCACTCGAACTCTTCGATGTGGATCGAGGTGAACACGTCGTGCTTGACAATGTTCTCGCTCATCAAGATCGAGTCTTCGTAGTTGTAGCCCTGCCACGGCATGAACGCGATGACCACGTTCTGGCCGAGCGCGAGCTCGCCGGTCTCGCACGCAGGACCGTCGCCGAGCACGTCACCCTTCTTCACCTTGTCGCCCTTCTTCACGATGGGCTTCTGGTTGAGGCAGGTGCTCTGGTTCGAGCGCTGGTACTTGACGAGGTTGTAGATGTCGACCTCGCTCGCCACGTCGCTGAACGCGGCCGGCACTTCGGCGCGAACGACGATGCGGCTCGCGTCGACCGACTCGACCACGCCGTCACGACGGGCCACCACGCACACACCCGAGTCACGCGCGACGACGGCCTCGATGCCGGTGCCGACGAGCGGAGACGCCGTACGAATGAGCGGAACGGCCTGACGCTGCATGTTCGAGCCCATGAGCGCGCGGTTCGCGTCGTCGTTCTCGAGGAACGGAACGAGCGAGGCGGCCACGGACACGAGCTGGTTGGGCGAGACGTCCATCAGGTTGACGTCTTCGGGCTTGGCCATCACGAACTCGCCGCCGCGGCGGGTGAGCACGGTTTCGGGGATGATCTTCCCCTTCTTGTCGGTCTCGACGTTGGCCTGCGCGATGGTGTGCTTCTCTTCTTCGAGCGCCGAGTAGAACGCGACGTCGGGCGACATCGAGCCGTCTTCGATCTTGCGGTACGGGGTCTCGATGAAGCCGAACTCGTTGACGCGCGCGTAGCTCGACAGCGAGCTGATGAGGCCGATGTTCGGACCTTCAGGCGTCTCGATCGGGCAGATGCGGCCGTAGTGCGTGGGGTGCACGTCACGCACTTCGAAGCCGGCGCGCTCGCGGGTCAGACCACCGGGCCCAAGGGCCGAGAGACGACGCTTGTGCGTGACCTCGGACAGGGGGTTCGTCTGGTCCATGAACTGTGACAGCTGGCTGGAACCGAAGAACTCCTTGATCACCGCCGTGACCGGCTTGGCGTTGATCAGGTCGTGCGGCATGAGCGTCTCGATCTCCTGGAGGCTCATGCGCTCCTTGATCGCGCGCTCCATGCGAACGAGACCGATGCGGTACTGGTTCTCGAGCAGTTCGCCCACCGCGCGCACGCGGCGGTTGCCGAGGTGGTCGATGTCGTCGATCTGGCCCTTGCCGTTCTTGAGATCGATCAGGTACCGAATCGTCTCGAGGATGTCGCGCTTGGTGAGGACCTGGTTGTCGAGGGGCTCCTCGAGGCTGAACTTGCTGTTCAGCTTGAGGCGGCCGACCTTCGACAGGTCGTAGCGCTCGGGGTTGAAGAACAACACGTTGTTGAAGAGGTTGACGGCCGTCTCAGGCGTCGGCGGGTCGCCAGGGCGCACGCGACGGTAGATCTCCATCACCGCTTCTTCGGGCGACTCGATCTTGTCCATCAGCAACGTGTCGCGGAGGTAAGGCCCCACATTCAGGTTGTCGATGAAGAGGACCTTGATCTCTTTGACGCCGCGCTTCAGCAGCTCTTCGATCGCAGCCGAGGTCATTTCCTCGTTGCACTCGAGCAGCACTTCGCCCGTCGCCTCGTCCACCACGTCGATGGCCGAGACCTTGGTGAAGAGCTCGTCGGCGTCAAGCGGCAGCCGCGTGATCTTCGAGGCCTCGAGCTTCTTGAGGGCCGCGCGGGTGAACTTGCGGTTCTTCTTGACGATGACCTCGCCGCTCTTGGTCTTCACGTCGCGCGTCGCGCGCTGGTTGTAGAGCAGCTCGAAGTCGACCGACTTCTCGAACTCGGTCTCCGAGTAGAGGTAGATGGTCTCGGTCGCGTAGAAGTAGTTGAGGATCTCCTCGGTCGAGCCCTTGAACTCGAGCGGCGACTTCTTCGCGGTGTCCTTCACGGCGCCCAGCGCGCGGATGAGCACGGTGACCGGCAGCTTGCGGCGGCGGTCGATGCGCACGTACAGCAGGTCCTTGTGGTCGAACTCGAAGTCGAGCCACGAGCCGCGCGAGGGGATGACGCGCGCGTTGTAGAGCAGCTTGCCCGACGAGTGGCTCTTGCCCTTGTCGTGGTCGAAGAACGCGCCCGGCGAACGGTGGAGCTGGCTCACCACGACACGCTCGGTGCCGTTGATGATGAAGGTCCCGTTCTCGGTCATGAGCGGGATCTCACCGAAGTAGACCTCCTGCTCCTTCACGTCGCGGATCGACTGCGCGCCGGTCTCTTCGTCCTTGTCCCAGACCACCAGGCGAACGACCACCTTGATGGGGGCGGCGAAGGTCATGCCGCGCTGGCGGCACTCATCGACGTCGTACTTGGGCTTCTCGAGGTTGTAGCTGACGAACTCGAGCGAGCTGGTCTCGTTGAAATCTCGAATGGGGAAGACGGACTTGAAGACAGCCTGCAGCCCGAGGTCTTCACGCTTCTCGGGGAGCACATCGGCTTGCAGAAACTTCTCGTAGCTCTGCTTCTGGATGTTGATGAGGTTGGGGATCTCGATGACCTTGTTGATCTTCGCGAAGCTCTTCCGCACGCGGAAGTTGTTCTGCAGGGTGGGCATTCGCTTCTCCAGAAGCCGGTGAAAACAGGACCACTCAATACGGGCAAAGCCGGTGACCCACGAAGGTCACCGGCTCGCCCAACGAATCAACTCGAAAAACGAATTACTTCAGCTCGACCGTGGCGCCGACCGCCGCGAGCTTTTCCTTCATCTTCGCGGAGTCTTCCTTGTTGACGCCTTCCTTCACGGTCTTGGGCGCGCCCTCAACCAGGTCCTTGGCCTCCTTGAGACCCAGGCCGGTCAGCTCGCGGATGACCTTGATGACGTCGATCTTCTTGTCGCCAGCCTTCGCGAGAACGACCGTGAACTCGGTCTTCTCTTCAACCGGAGCAGCCGCGGCCGCCGGGCCCGCCGCCACCGCAACAGCGGCCGCCGCAGAAACGCCCCACTTCTCTTCGAGCTTCTTGACCAGATCGGCCGCTTCCAAAACCGTGAGGCTGGAGAGCGAGTCGACGATTGCGTTGATGTCTGCCATGACTTTTCTTCCTTCGAAAACTGCAGTTGAGAGTGAATGAAACGTGGGTGAGAGACCGCGTTACGCGGCCTTGTCTGACTTCGCCTTGATGACACGGGCCAGGCTCGCGCCGGGCTCCTTGATCGTGCGGACCAGCTTCGTCGCCGGCTGATTGATCATGCTGAGGATCGTCGCGCGCAGTTCGTTCAACCCCGGCAACTTCGCCAGTGCCTGAACGCCCGCCTTGTCGATCTTCTGACCCTGCACGACACCTGACTTGATCTTGACGGACTCGAGGTCCTTCACGAACTCAGACAGGATCTTCGCAGGGGCAATGACGTCGTCGTAGGAGATGGCGACTGCCACCGGCCCCACGAAATCGTCAGAGATCTTCTCAACCGAGGTGCCCTTCGCGGCGCGACGCGCCAGCGTGTTCTTCAGCACCTTCCACTCGACCTTGCCGTCGCGCAGCTTCTTACGAAGCCGATTGACGGTATCCACGTCGAGCTTGTTGAACTCAGCGACGATGACACCCTTCGCTCGGGTGAACTTGTCGGTGAGTTCGGTGATCAGCTGTTCCTTCTCGCTCTTGAGCATTTGTGTACACCTCCTTCCGTTTTGGACTTCCCGGTAAAAAGAAATGCAGGAGCGAGAAATCGTGAGGCGAGTCGGGCTCACGCCCGTCTCTTCACTTGCTCCCCGTCTCGGCAGGGCAGCCCCTTTCAGGCCACCGTTTAAGTCTTCGCGCTTCGCCTTCGTGGTTCCCCTTCCCTCATCGGGTCGGTTGCCAAGAGCCCCGTCGGCTCGTCGCGAAAACCCCTGCTGTCTTCATCCAGGGTCTTATTGAGTTGTTCCCGCCTGAAGGCTGCGGGGGTTGACACCTTTGACACGAGGTCGCTGGCGTCGAGCTTGCAGAAGACGAGGCCCTTACACGAGGCGCAAGCGCCGTGTCAAGAGCCCCAAAACCAAGGCACCTCAACCGGTTAGGTCGAGGTGCCCTGTTCGGGTCGAAAGCGTCGACCGGATTACTTGAAGCGAGCGGTGATTTCCTGGGTGTCGATCTTGACGCCCGGACCCATGGTCGAGCTGACCGTGATGCCCTTCAGGTACACGCCCTTCGCGGTGGCCGGCTTCATCTTCATGATGAGCTCGATCAGCACGTTGAAGTTCTCGGCGAGCTTCTCAGGCGCGAACGACGCCTTGCCGACGGGGGCGTGCACGATGCCCGCCTTCTCAGCGCGGAACTCGATCTTGCCGCCCTTCGCTTCCTTGATGGCGCGCGCGAGATCCATCGTCACGGTGCCAACCTTGGGGTTCGGCATCAGGCCGCGGGGACCGAGGACCTTACCGAGACGACCGACGACACCCATCATATCGGGCGTCGCGATGACGGTGTCGAAGTCCATGAAGCCTTCTTCGATCTTCTTGGCGAGTTCGGCCTCACCGACGAAGTCGGCGCCGGCGTTGGTGGCTTCGGTCTGCTTCTCGCCCTTGGCGAAGACGGCGACGCGGGCGCTCTTGCCCGTGCCGTGGGGGAGAACGACGGCGCCGCGGACCATCTGGTCGGCGTGCTTGGGGTCGACACCGAGGTTGATGGCGACGTCGACCGTCTGGTCGAACTTGCCCTTCACGATGTCAGCGGTCTGCTTGAGGACCTGAAAGCCCTCGGCGACGGTGTAACGCTTGTTGCGATCGACCTTCTCGGCCGCGGCGCGGAATTTCTTACCAGGCATGGTGATGTCTCTTTCTTGAAGTGGTTGGAGGGAGGAAGTGGATCAGGCGACCGTGATGCCCATCGAACGCGCAGTGCCTGCGATGGTGCGCATGCACGCCTCGATGCTGCCGGCGGTGGTGTCCTGGATCTTCTGCTTCGCGATTTCCTCGACCTGCTTCATGGTCACCTTGCCGACGGTCTCCTTGCCAGCCTTCTTGGCGCCGGAGCCCTTCTTCTTTTCGGTGTGGAGACCCGCCGCCTTCTTCAGCAGCACCGACGCCGGAGGCGTCTTCAGTTCGAAGGTGAACGAACGGTCCTGGTACACGGTGAGGATCACCGGGATAATCAGGGCGTCCTTCATCTGCGCCTGCGTCTTGGCGTTGAACTGCTTGCAGAACTCCATGATGTTCACGCCCATCTGACCGAGCGCGGGACCAATCGGAGGAGCCGGGTTCGCCTTACCGGCTGAAATCTGCAGCTTGACCTGCCCTGTGACCTTCTTCATGTGCACTGCTCCTGTGGTTCAAGCGGCGCGGTGAAGCGCCTCCCACGTTGTTGAACTGCAACTGCTGAACTGCACCTGCTTCAGCCGGTGGTCTTCTCCACCTGCATGAAATCGAGCTCGACGGGCGTCGAGCGGCCGAAGATGCTGACGAGCACCTTCACGCGGCCCTTCTCGGGGTTGACCTCTTCGATCGTGCCGTTGAAGTTCGCGAACGGGCCGTCGATGACGCGCACGGTGTCGCCTTCGTCGTACTGCACCTTGGGCTTGGGCCGCATGGTGCCTTCCGACAGCTGGGTCGTGAGGCGCTCGACCTCGCTCTGGCGGAGGGGCGGCGGATCGTCCTGGCCGACCGCGCCGAGGAAGCCCGTCACCTTGGGGGTGTTCTTCACGAGGCTCTTCGTGCGGTTGTTCATCGCCATGTGCACGAGGATGTAGCCGGGCATCGTCTTGCGGCGCGTGGTGCGCTTCTGGCCGTCACGCATCTCGACGACCTGCTCGGTCGGCACGAGGATCTCGCCGAAGAACTCCTGCATGTTCTCGATCTTGATCTTGTCTTCGAGGCTCTTCTTCGCCTTGCCCTCGAAGTTCGAATACGTGTGAACGACGAACCACTTCTTCTCGGTGTTCTCTTCTTCGGTGCTCATCACAACGACCCCCAGAGCTTCGGCAGCCACTCGACCATCAGCTTGTAGCTGAGGGTGTCCATGCCAAAGAGGATGACTGCGGCGACCAACGAGGCGACCACCACGGCCAGCGTGGAGACGCGAACGTCTTCCCACGAGGGCCAGGTGACGCGCATCAACTCGGTCGCGACCTCGAGCGAGAGGGCCTTCACCTTCGGGTTCGTCCACGTGTAGGCGGCGAGGCCAGCGGTGATGCCGAAGCCAAGCAGGTCGGCGAGCTTGATGCCCGCGCCCGCGAGGATTTCGGTGTTGCCCACGCCCACGCGGCTGAGCAAGAGCTCGATCATTCGCCCGAGGAACAGGGTCAAGATGATCCCGAACACCAGGTAGCTGACGACGACGAGGCGCCGCGGGTCCATCTCCGCGCGATTCGCTTGCTGGCTTGCTTCTGTTGCCGACATCGAGGACCTCGAAACTGAAAACCTCGAACGCCGATCGGACCATTTTCCGACCGGCGCTCGAGTGGATTTCCTTCAAAACTGGCACGCCAGGAGGGATTCGAACCCCCAACACGCGGTTTTGGAGACCGCTGCTCTACCGTTGGAGCTACTGGCGTCCGTGTTTCCTGTGCGTTCCCTCAGAACGAGGGATCAGCCGACCTTGCCTTCTTTGTGGTCGGTGTGCTTGCGGCAGCGGCGGCAGAACTTGGACATCTCAAGCTTGTCCTGCTGCTTGCGGCGGTTCTTGGTCGTCACGTAGTTCCGGTCTTTGCAGACCGTGCACTCGAGCGAGATGAGGCTGCGATTGCCCTTGGGCATGACACTTCTCCGGCAGAGTTGTTGAGAAAGACAACTGAGGGGACGGCCCTTCGCAGAGCAGTCCCCCCGTTGTCAAGACGAAGTCAGCGAACTGACTCGATCAGGCGATGATTTCGGACACGACGCCCGAGCCGACGGTGCGGCCACCCTCACGGATCGCGAAGCGGAGTTCCTTCTCCATCGCGACAGGGGTGATGAGCTCGACTTCGATCGCCGTGTTGTCGCCGGGCATGATCATCTCGACGCCGGCGGGGAGCTGCACGGTGCCCGTCACGTCCGTGGTGCGGAAGTAGAACTGGGGGCGGTAGCCCTTGAAGAACGGCGTGTGGCGGCCACCCTCTTCCTTGCTCAGGACGTAGATCTGACCCTTGAACTTGGTGTGGGGGTTGACCGAGCCGGGCTTCGCGAGAACCTGGCCGCGCTCGATGTCTTCGCGCTTCAGGCCGCGAACGAGGGCGCCGATGTTGTCGCCGGCCATGCCGGAGTCGAGGAGCTTCTTGAACATTTCGACGCCGGTGACGACCGTCTTCTGGGTCGCGCGCAGACCGATGACCTCAACTTCGTCACCGACCTTCACGATGCCACGCTCGACGCGGCCCGTGGCGACGGTGCCGCGGCCTTCGATCGAGAACACGTCTTCGACCGGCATCAGGAAGGGCTTGTCGATCGCACGGACAGGCGTCGGGATGTAGCTGTCGACCGCTTCCATCAGCTTGAGCACCGCGGGCTCGCCGATTTCCGACGTGTCGCCCTCGAGGGCCTTGAGCGCCGAACCGGGGACCACGGGGATCTTGTCGCCGGGGAACTCGTACTTCTTGAGGAGGTCGCGGATCTCTTCCTCGACCAGCTGGCGGAGCTCAGCGTCATCGAGCATGTCGACCTTGTTCAGGAAGACGACGATGTAGGGAACACCGACCTGGCGGGCGAGCAGGATGTGCTCACGGGTCTGCGGCATCGGGCCGTCCGGCGCGCTGACGACGAGGATCGCGCCGTCCATCTGGGCGGCGCCGGTGATCATGTTCTTCACGTAGTCGGCGTGGCCGGGGCAGTCGACGTGCGCGTAGTGGCGGTTCGTCGTCTGGTACTCGACGTGCGCGGTCGAGATCGTGATGCCGCGGGCGCGCTCTTCGGGCGCCTTGTCGATCTGGTCGTACGCGAGGAAGGTCGCGCCGCCCGACTTCGCGAGCACCTTGGTGATCGCCGCCGTGAGGGTGGTCTTGCCGTGGTCAACGTGGCCGATCGTGCCGATGTTGACGTGCGGCTTGTTTCTCTCGAACTTTTCCTTCGACATGTCGGTCTTTCCTTCTGCGGATGTACTTCGTGAGTGAGTTGGTACGTCGACTTCAAATGGAGCCCTGAACCAGGATTGAACTGGTGACCTCGTCCTTACCAAGGACGCGCTCTGCCAACTGAGCTATCAGGGCACTGCTTCTGCTTGCTGCTCTTGCTGCGTGCTGCGACTTCGGAACGGCTGCTTTCGGAACCTGCACCTATCTCCGAAAAGTGGAGCGGGGAACGGGATTCGAACCCGCGACATTCAGCTTGGAAGGCTGACGCTCTACCAGCTGAGCTATCCCCGCCTAAGCCAGGGAGTGGAGGGGGGTGGATTCGAACCACCGAAGGTCGGGGACCGACAGATTTACAGTCTGTTGCCGTTGGCCACTTGGCTACCCCTCCAGGAGGTTTTTGGCGGTATTCAGTTTTCGATGCTGGCCGGCGGCGGGAATCGAACCCGCGACCTACTGATTACAAATCAGGTGCTCTACCAGCTGAGCTACACCGGCAAGATTTCGAAACTTCTTGAGGAAACCTGCCGCCCCCTGAACTGAGGGCCGCGCTCTCTATTCATGGGCCACACAGCCTGTCAATCGAGAACCGATCAACCGCGCTGCCGGGAGATTTCATAGAGCAGGACGCCGGCCGAAACCGACGCGTTCAAGCTCGCCACCTGACCCACCATGGGAATGCGCACCCGGAAGTCGGAATGGCCGAGCACGCCCTTGCGCACCCCTGCCCCTTCGGCGCCGACGATCACCGCGAGGGGGCCCGTCAACTTCGCCTGCCACGCGAGCTCGGTGCCCTCCGGATCGGCGGCGACCGTCCAGAAGCCGGCTTCCTTGAGCTGCTCGATGGCGCGGGAGAGGTTGGTGACGCGGGCGACCTCGCAGTGGGCCGTCGCTCCGGCTGACGACTTCACGGCGACACCGGTCACGCCGACCGCACGATCTTTCATGATCACCACGCCCTGCGCGCCGAAGGCGTGCGCCGAGCGGATGATCGCGCCGAGGTTGTGGGGGTCTTGAATGCCGTCGAGCAGCACGATCAACGGCTGGCGGCCCGAGTCTTTCGCCTTGGCGATCAGCTCTTCGAGGCCGATGTATTCGAAGTCACGCACCTGCGCGACGACGCCCTGGTGCACGCCGCCGTCGGCCATGCGCCCCACCCGCTCGCGATCGACGGTGTCGATCTTGATGCCGGCTTCGCGCGCACGCGTGAGGATCTCGCCTGCGACGCGAGGGCTCAGCGCGCCTTCGGCGACGGTCAGCTTCTCGATGGATTTCGGGTTCCCGCGCAGCACTTCAAGCACGGGGTTCACGCCAAAGATGATGTTGCTCACGAACGGCTTCTTGTCACATCACCTCGACCGGGAGTGACAGGTTCTTCGTCTGGCGTGAACAAAGCTTCTCGGTGCAGATGAAGAACGTCATCTTCGCTTCGACCGTGGTCGGCCCCTGCGCAGTCGGGGTGAACGGCACCTCGAAGCGCGGGTCGGGGTAGTTGGTCTCGCCGTCCTTCTTCTTGTTGAGCGAGTCGGCGAGCGTCAGCTTCTCTTTGCCCAGCTTCGACTGCTTGCTCGAGAGCTCGATCTTGAGCGGCGCCTCGTCGGACACGTGCGCGCCGTTCTTCGCCTTGATGCCGATGATCACCTTGCCCGTTTCGCCCGCCTTCAGCTTCGCGGTCGTGCCCTCGGTGCTCACCTCGTAGAACGCCGCCACGTCGGTCTCGGCGCGTGCGGGCTGCGGGGCAAGGACGACACCGACAACCACCGACACGACCGCTGGGAAGAAGAAGCGCATGTGACCTCTGTATGGCCCGCAGGGCCGGGTGGTTTCAAGGAGCGTCCGGTTCGACGGGGTGTGCGACCATCTGTTCTGCGCGTTGGATGATGGCGGTGGCGAGATCGATTCCGGTGACCTTCTCCATTTCGGGCAGGGCCGGCGACGCGTTGAGTTCGAAGATTCGGGCTCGACCGGGGCGCGTGCCCTTCGGCTGGGTCTCGAGCAGGTCGACCGCGCAGACCTCCAGCTCCGCCAATTGGGCAGCCGCCTCGGCCGAGTCACGGAGCGCATCCGTGAGCGCACACTCTTCGAGCGCCGCGAAGCGACCCAGCGTTCTCGAGAGGCGTCCCGGCCGCGGGACGCGGGAGACGGCGGCAAGTGCACGCCCTCCAACGACGAAGACGCGCACGTCGCGCTGCGCTTTGCGTACGTATTCCTGCATCACGATGTTGTGGCCGAGCCCCAGCACCGCCTCGAGCGCGGCTTCGAGTGACTGGCGTGACTCGCACACCATCACTCCACGGCGCTCGCTGCCCTGCAGCAGCTTCACCAGCACCGGAACGCCGCCGACCTGATCGACCATGGCCTGAAGATCTTCGACCTCGCGGCTCATCACCGTGGCGGGGATGTCGAGCCCGGCTGACGAGAGCCGCAGGAGACACCGCGCCGGGTTTCGCGAGAGCCCGATGGCGCGCGCTGAGTTGAGGACCACCGAGCCGTGCGCTGCGAATTGATCGACGATCGCGAGGCCGTAGCTGGCGATCGAGCTGGCGATGCGGGGGATCACCGCGTCGGGGACGGTGACGCGCTTCTGGCGGTAGTACAGCTCGGCCTTGCCGCGGCCCAGACGAACCGTCACCTGCGTGGGGTTCATGACGCGCACCTGGTGGCCCCGCGCGAGCCCCGCTTCGATCAGCCGCTTCGTCGAGGGAATGGAACGCGACCGGCTCAGCACCACCAGCTTCATGCCGTGGCTTCGTATCTCGAAAATCGAGAATGGGAACCGGGGTTGGCGACCCGAATCTGCGTGCTAGGGTCCGCCGAATATGAAGCAATTCGCGCTCGCAATCCCGGTGGCCATCGGCGTGCTCGTTGGGGTCGCCTCTTGCCAGACCTATGACTTCGAGCGCGTCGTGCCGCTCGCCGTCGGTCAGACCACCCAGAACGAGGTCATCGCGAGCAAGCGCCTCAAGCCGAACGTGATGCTGCTGGTCGACAACTCTGGCTCGATGCTGCTTCCGACCGACTCGACGAACCCCGCCTGCCCGTCTGGCTGCGGTACGAGCAGCGCGAACCAGTGTCCTCCGCAGTGCCCTACGCGCGTGTCGGAGTTGAAGACCGCCATGGCGACCTTCCTCCAGACCTCGGGAACCATCGCGCGGCTCGGCGTCACTGTCTTCCCGACCGACAACCTCTGCAAGCCGGCTTCGAACATCGACGTCGGGCTGCCGACCCCCAGCTCGAGCGATGACGGCACCGACAACACGCTCAACACCAACGCCACTCAGGTCAACCAGCGCATTCAGGCGCTTACCCCGCTGGGTGGTACCCCGACCGGCGCGTCGCTGGAGTTCCTCGGCGACTACGGCGGCGTCAATGACAACAACGACTTCCGTGACGACTTCGTGCTGCTGCTCACCGACGGTCTGCCGAACTGCAACGACGCGAACCCCAACGCGCTTTGCACTTGCCAGACGGCCGGCAACTGCAGCCAGACCCAGACGAACTCCTGCAGCTGCACCACCTCGACCTGCATGACGGCGCTCTGCGCGAAGGGCTGTCTCGACTACAGCGAGCGAGCTGACGGCTCTTACGACCCAGCAATCGGTGCGGTCGCGGCGGTCAGAGCATTGCGGGCCAAGGGCATCCGCACGATTGTGGTGGGTTTCGGTAAAGACCTCGCCGGTGGGCAAGGTCCCAAGGTCCTGAACGCCATGGCGCAGGAAGGTGGCTTCGGCCGCGAGTGCCCTAACGGCACCAACGCGGAGTGCGGGAGCAACAACACATGCAACACCACCACCAAGATCTGCTCGTCGTCGTTCTTCCAAGCGGCCAACGGCACCGAGTTGGCGGAGGCCCTTCGGAAGATTTCCGAGTCGTTCCAGGGCGACCCCTGCGAATTCACGCTCAGCGCGCGCCCGTCTGATTCGCGCTACCTGTCGGTGGTGATCGACGGTCAGGCCGTGGCTTCGGGTGCCATGACCTTCAGCTACGACTTCAACACCAACAAGGTGTTGTTCACCGGCGACCTCTGCACTCGCCTCAAGACCTCAACAACTCAGAACCCGGTCGCCGTCGAATTCCGCATCGTCGAGCGCTTCTGATCAGACGGTGATGGTTCTGGCGCCTTCGGTGAGGCGCCAGATCTGAGGCAGCCCCAACACTTCGTCCAGTGCCCCGCTCTTCTCGAGCTCATTCGCGGTGAGCCCACAAAGCTTCACGGTCGTGTCGCACGCCAGGGCTCGCGCCCCCATCGCCCGAGCGTCGGCCAGCATGCGCGCGGGGATTGGAGCGCCGATGCCTTCCCCTCGCGTCGACTCCGCTCGCTCGCGATCGCTCAGCGGCTTGCCGAACGTTCCGTTGGCCAGCGTGCGCAGCGCCTCGAAGGCGAAGACGAAAATCACCTCGTCGCCAAACGCTGCGGCGGTGATGCCCAGAGAGGTAGCCTGCCAGGCGGCCTCGTACCCTGCACTGTTGACGAAGAAGACGACGCGGCCAGCCACGCTGACAGTGTAGCAGTGCCACGTTGAGGCTAGAGTCAAACCACTCGCAGCCGACCACCAGGCCGGTCCGTCGGCGGACCTCATCGGCTTTGGAGATGCCCATGTCTCGCACCCCACTCCGTCTTGGCGCCCTCGCGGTGGCGCTGGCGTCGTTCGTCGGCTCCGCGACTGTCGTCGTCTACGAGACGCTCGACGACATGGCTCGCCGCGTGCCTCTCATCGTGCGCGGGAAGGTCGCGCGCAGCGTGTCGGGGTGGGACGACAACCACCGCCGCATCTGGACGTGGACCGAGCTCGTGGTGAGCGACACCGTCAAGGGCGCCCCCTCGAAGCTGGTGATGGTGAAGCAGCCCGGTGGGGAAGCCGATGGCATTGGCCAGGCCGTCGCGGGCGTCGCGACCTTCCGTGAGGGCGAAGACTGCATTCTGTTCCTCGAGCCGGCGCCCGACGAAAAGGGCGTGTGGCGCGTGAGCGGTTTGTCGGCTGGCAAGGTGCAGGTGGCCAGCGATCAAGGCAAGACGGTCGCGATGCGGGTGGTCGATGGCCTGTCGTTCGCCGCGCCCGCCGGGAAGAAGGTGGCACCCGTGGTGCCGCGTGAGCTGCTCGGCACGCCTGAGCAATTCATCGCGCGGCTCCGCGCTGCCAACGCGACGGGAGGCAAGCGATGAACGCGCGCCTCCTGCTCATCTCGTTCTCTTTGCTGTCCGCCGGCACCGCCCTCGCGACCCCCAGTGGGCACCGCTGGGCGATGGCGTCGTGCGGCTCGTGTCCCATGGGCCAGCAGTGTTTGAGCGGGAGGTGTACCCCGCAGTTCCGTGTCGCCAACTCGGTCGACAACGCGGGCGGCATGCTCATCAACGGGCCCAACGGTGGCGTGAACTACAACGGCTTCTCCGCGCTGATTCAGAGCGCCTACGCCGCGTGGACGACCACCAACGTGAGCTGCAACACCAACTGGAACTCGGTCTCGGTGGGGGGCTTTGGCGCGCCCAGTGGCCTCGCGGCCCTCGACGGGATGGATCGGAACAACAACGTCATCTTCCTCACCGGCGCCAATTGGACTCACCTCGCCAACGAGCTCGCGCTCACGACGACGACGTACTTCCTGTCGAACAACGAGATCTTCGACGCTGACATGGAGTTCAACAACAACGTCAACTGGTCGACCAACGCGTTCGTCAATACCTACGACCTGCTGTCGGTCGCGGTGCACGAGGCGGGTCACTGGCTGGGTTTGAACCACACCACCACCAGCTCGACGCCGGTGATGTTTCCCACAGTGACGCTCGGCGTGGCCAAGCAGTCGTTGACGCCCACCGACGAGAACGACGTGTGCACGGTGTACCCCGGGGCGGCGGGTGGTCAGGGCACCCCCTGCACGATGGGCACGCAGTGCAGCAGCGGCCGCGTGTGCGAAGGGCCGCAAGGTGGCAGCTCGAGGATCTGCACGCAGGACTGCACGGGCATGGCGCAGTGCCCGGCAGGCTTCACCTGCCAGCTCTCGACCGACGGCTCCGCCTGCCTGCCGCAAATCGGTACCAGCGATCAGTGCAAGTTCTGCCAGTCGGGCGGCGAGTGCAGCTCGGGGCTGTGTCTTCGGTTCGACACCGGCGTGACGTTCTGCAGCTTGAACTGCACCGAGAACGCGCAGTGCGGCAGCGGCTACGTGTGCCAGCAGCCCGAAGGTTTCTGTGTGCCGACCTCGAACATGTGCACCAACCAGTGCACGTCGGCGACGCAGTGTGCGACCGGCTACACGTGCACGGGAGGAACCTGCACCCCACGAGGGGACCCCGGCGACCCCTGCACGGTCTCGCTGGTCTGCAAGAGCTGCAGCGTCTGTACGCTCGAATCGGCGAACGGCCCGACGGCGTTCTGCCGCGCGTGCTGTGCGGGCCAGGGGCTTGGCGGCGCCAACAACGCGTGCAACGCCTGCACGAGCGCCACCTGCGGCACCACCGCGATGTGCGCGACGCTCACGGGGACCAACGCCGGCGTGTGCGTACCGGGTTCCTCGGCGCCCACCACCTGTCAGCCGTGCAACAACGGGTCGTGCGCAGAGGGCCTCACGTGCATCGCCAACCGTTGCCGAAACGCCTGCAACCCCGCCGCGCCAGGTGTATGTCAGGCGTGCTTCTCGCTCAGCGGTGGCGGCGGCACTTGCGCCTGCCCCGACGAGATCCAGACCGAGGGCGAACCTTGCGGGCAACTGTCGTCAACCACGCTCGCCGCCTGCGGGACCGGTCTCGCCTGTGTCGGGGCGACGAACCCCGTGTGCCGCAGCCGCTGTGACGTGAACACGCCCGATTCCTGCCCCAGCGGCCAGACCTGCCAGATGCTCAGCGGCCTCGGGGTCTGCGTGCCGGGCACGCAGGGCTCGGTGTGCGCGGCATGCACCAACGCGAACCAATGCAACGGCAGCGCGACCTGTTACCTCGGGCGCTGCTACGAGCCATGCAACGTCAACCTGCCCGGCACGTGCTCAACCTGCGTGCAGTCGCAGGCGAGCGGCGTCGGCATCTGCGCGTGCCCCGATCAGATCGCTGCGGCCAATGAAGACTGTGGAACGCAGCCCGACGTGCACGCCTGCCGCTCAGGGACGAAGTGTATTCAAGGGGTCTGTCGCGAACGGTGCGATCCCTCGAACCCGATCAACTGCCCAGGGCTCACCGACTGTCGCGACATCGGCACCGGCGTTTTCTACTGCCAGACGCAGATTGCGAGCGGCGGTGGTGGTGGCGGTAGTTCGACGGGAGGAGGGAGCGGGGGCGGCGGGCGAGTCGGTGGTGGCTCGGCCGCTGGCGGTGGTGGAGGAACCGGCGGCGGCAACATGGATCTGGGCTGCGGCTGCTCGGCCGGTTCTCAGCCAATGGGCGCCCTGCTCTTCGCGATCGGTGCCCTGCTGCTTCGACGGCGCGCACGTTCCACCCCGTGAAGCTGGCGCCGGTCGGGTTCAGAGCGGGTCGTCGGCCTGCGGCACCGGCTGATCGCTGGTGCGCTTCACCGGCTTCGGCTGTGCGCCGCTCGGTCGCGAACCGCGCGCCGGGCTCAGGTCCTCGGCGATCTGGGTCGAGATCGCCGCCACCATCTGCTTGATGCGCGCGGCGAAGAGCTGCGCGTCGCGACGCACCGCGAACGGGTCGAGGTGGTCGAGGCCGGCGCTGAGATCGTCCGAATAGAACGAGCGACGGTAGAGCTCGCCCCCGTTCACGCGGAACATGCGCGCGAAGCCGACGAGGTACGCGCCGGCTTTTCCTCCGGTGCTTCGCATGCCGAACTCCTCGACGACGATCTCGACCACGGTGTCGGCGCCCAGCCCGGCGAGCCGCTCGTAGTCAGGCGCGTTGGCCGGCACTTCGTTGACGAGAAACGACTCGAGCACGCGCGCCACTTGAACCGGGTGCACGACGTCGCTCCACGGCGTCTCCGGGGGCAGTTGTGCGAGGGTGTTCGAGCGCAACGAGTCGGCGATCTCGAAGCGGCTGATGGTCTGCACCTCGAGCACGGGCTCACCGTATTCCTTGCCGTCTTTGCCCTTCTTCTTGTTGAAGCTGCCCACCGTGAGCGCGTTGCCGAGGCGGCGATCGGCTTCGGCCGGCTCGAGCTTCTTGAGCTTGTCCTTGTACGCGCCATCGCTGAAGACCTGGCACCTGGGGCCCGCCTGGTCCTGAATGCGCGCGATGAAGGCGACGACGCGGGTGTCGTCGAGCGCTGACGGGCTCAACGGGCTGTGAGCGCAACCGCTCAACACGCACATCACCAACAGACCGGTCATCACCACGCGCATGCGCGGCGACATACCACCGCGGCGCTCGGCCGCGCGTCCGTCAACTCGCTGGACCCGCGTGAACGATTCCGCTACGCAGCGTCACCTTTCAACGACTTGCGAGGGGCTCCCCAAATGAAGATGCGCATTGCGGCTGCGGTTGTCGGACTGTCGGTGGGCTTGCTGGGCTGCCCCGAGAAGAAGGTCGACCCGCCGAAGCCGCCGCCTGAGCCGGTGAAGCCGGTCGTGCCCCCCACGCCTCCTCCTGCGGCCGAGCCTCGGGCCGACAAGGAATGCGCGGCCCCCATCGACCCGGGTCCCGTCACCGACGTGAAGTTCGGCGATCGCGCCGCGAAGCTGACCGGTGCGCGCTTGAGCTTCACCGACAAGGACGCCGATGGCGCCCTCACCTTCGGCGTGCTCGGCCCCGTCAACGAGGACTCGGGCCTCAACATGCTCGCCCTCAAGAAGTACGTGAAGTACTTCCAGGACGAGAAGGCCGACGCGATCATCGTCACCGGTGACGTGGGCGAAGTCGCCTCGGGCATCTCGCGCGTGCTCGAAGATCTGGCCGCCTCCAAACTCCCCGTGTTCGTGGTCATCGGCAACCGCGAGTGCCGCGCCGAGTTCACCGACGGCGTGCTCGCGTCGAAGGCGAAGTTCCCGAACATCGTGAACCTCAACGAGGTGCGCGTGGTCGAGTTCCCCGAGCTGACGCTCGTCTCGCTGCCGGGCCACCACGACCCGAACTACATCAACTGCAAGACGGGCTGCCAGTACGTGAAGTCCACCGTGGCCGAGGTCGTGACGGCGGCGAAGGAAGCGAAGACGCCGGTCGCGCTCGTGGCGCACGGCCCTCCGCACGGCAGCGGCAACCAGGCCCTCGACTTCGCAGGCGCAGGCGGCAACGTCGGCGACGACGCGATCACCAGGGCGATCAACGAGGCGAAGATCTCGTTCGGCCTGTTCTCGAACATCAAGGAAGCCGGTGGCCGCGCGACCAAGGACGCGGAAGGCACCGCGCTCGCGAAGGAAGGCGAGGCCAGCAAGACGCTCTTCCTCAACCCGGGCCCCGCCGACACCATGGGCTGGACGATGAACGACAGCACCGAGTCGGTTGGCATGGCAGCGATCTTCACGGTCAAGGAAGGTCAGGGCACCCACAAGCTCCTGCGCCTCAAGCCCCCGACGGCGGCTGAGAAGGCCGAAGCGAAGAAGCTCGAGCCCGCGCCCAAAGAAAAGGCGCCCTGAGCACGTGGCTGCGGCGCGACCAAATCGCCGTCGCCTGGGCGACCTGCTGATCGAAGCGGGTCTCCTGTCCGACGAACAGCTGAAGATCGCCCTCAACGAGCAGCGCAAGTGGGGCGGTCGTCTCGGGCGCACGGTGCTCGAGATGGGCTTCGTGACCGAGTCGGCCATGGCGCAGGTGCTGGCACAGCAGCTCCAGCTTCCCTCGATCGATCTCGACTCGACGCCCGTGAACACCGCGGCGCCGACGTGGCTGCGGCTCGATCTCTGCGAGCGGTACGGCGTCTTCCCGGTCGAGCAGACGGGCCGCAACATCACCGTCGCCACGTCTGACCCGACCAACTTCGAGCACCTGCAGGCCATTGGCTTCGCCACCAACTGCAAGGTGCTGCCGGTCGTCGCGACGGCTTCGGCGATCGAGCGGGCAATTCGCCGCTATTACTTCGGTGAAGATCCCTCCGCGCCGCGACCGCCCACCCCTGTCGCCCAGCAGCCACCCGAGCCGAAGGCCCCGTCGACGGTCGAAGCCACCAGCTTCGAACTCGACGAGCTGCTGGGGGCAGCACCGCACCGTACGGGTGAAGTGGCGATCTCGATTCCCATCAGCTCGCCGACGCCTGTGCCGCCATCACCTCAGGCGACGGCCAACGCGATGGAAGTCAGCCTGCGTCGCGAGATCGCGGTGCTGCGCGAGAAGATCGATTCGCTGGAAGCGATCAACGGCTCGCAGGTGCGTGCGCTCCGCGTGCTCCTCGAGGTGTTGATCGAGTCGGGGCTCGTCGGTCGCGACGAATACCTCGAGAAGTTGAACGCACCCGACTTCTGACGTTCAGACCATCTGCTCTGCGCCCTGGCGCAGCAGGTCGGCCTTCTTGCGTTCGTCGATGAGCACCGACACATGCTCGAGCACCTGAGGGTGGCTGAGGATCAGAACGTCGAAGTCCTGCTTGGGCAACCGCAACAACGAGGTGTGCCTCGCCGCGCGCACCGTGGCCGATGCGGGGCTGCGGGTGAGCAGCGACATCTCGCCAAACACTTCGCCTTCCTTGAGCATCGCGATTCGCTGGCCCGCAGCCTCGATCTCGACCTCGCCCGAGAGCACGACGTACAAGCCATCGCTGCTGACGCCTTCCTTGATCACCACATCGCCGCGCTTCACGTCGCGCGCACGGAACTTCTGAACCAGCTCGCGGCGATCGTTGCGGTTGAAGGGCGAGAAGATCGCCGCGTGATTCATCAGGTTCGACAGCATGCGCTGCCGACAGAACTTCTTGAGCGCAGTGGCGACCGCCGGGTAGCGCGCCGAGAGCTCGGTGAGGATCTCGGCAGAGATGGCGAGCACCTGCGTGTCTTCAGCCCCTGCCTCGACGGAGGCCGAGCGAGGCGCTTCTGACAGGAGGGCCATCTCGCCGAAGAAGCTGCCCTCTTCGAGCGTGGCGACGTCACGTCGCGCGCCGCCATCGGAACGGAAGACGCGAGCCGTGCCACCACAGATCACGTAGAAGGCGTCGGCTTTGTCGCCCTGCTCGAAGATGAGCTGGCCTTCGTCGAAGCGCTGCAGCGGGCACTTTTCGAAGAGCGCAATGAAGGCGTCTTCGGGCAGATCCGAGAAGAGCGGGATCTTCGGCAGGGCGCCGGGCTCGGGCCGATCTTCCGGGGCATCCATCGCCTCTTCGATCATCGCGGCGAGCGGGTCAGCCGTTGGGGCCTTCGCGGCGAGGGCCTCAACGGAGTGCAGAAGTGAATCACCGTCGAGATCGAGCTCGGTGAAGGACGCGGGCGCAGACGGTACCGGGGCGGTCACCGGAGCGACCGGCGCATCGGGGTCGAAGCGAGCGAACGCCTCGAGGCTCTTTTCGAGGTCGGTGGCGGCCTCCGGGGCATCGAGCTGGAGGGTCGGCGTGGAGGGCACCGACTGACTACCGGGAGTCGGAATCCAGATGCGCGACGTGGGCGGCAGTGCGACCGGGTCGGTCTTCCGTGGCTTGAGCCCCGGAGGCGGCAGCGAGGACGAGGGCGGTGCAACGACCGTCGCGGTGTCCTCGACAGCTTCGGCAGCGGCCATCTTCGCGGCGGCATCAACAGCAGCCTTCTCGGCGGCGATCCTCGCAGCGGCGTCGGCAGCGGCCTTCTCGACGGCAATCCTCGCGGCGGCGTCGGCAGCGGCCTTCTCGGCAGCGATCTTCGCGGCGGCGTCGGCGGCAGCCTTTTCGGCGGCAATCCTCGCGGCGGCAGTGGCCTTCTCGGCAGCGAGCCTCGCAGCAGCTTCGGCATCACCCGTCTCGGCGGCAGCCTTCAGCGCGCGCTCTGCCGCGATCACCTCGGCCTCTGCGGCGAGCCCGGCGACTTCGAGCGCCGGGCCAGGAGGCGCGGGGGGCGGTGCCTCGGCGAGCTCTTCCGTCAACT
>JBILUC010000075.1:0-24248 GCA_044371205.1 Archangium sp. | reverse complement strand
AACAACGAGTTGGCCGCGTTGTTCACGCCGTTGGGGTCGAGCGGAATGCCGGCCACCGTCTTGTCGAGGTTGTTGGCCGCGAAGAGCGAGAGCGAGCCGCCCGACTGCTCGAAGAAGGCCCAGAAGATGATGCTGAAGACGATGAACACCAGCGCGGCGAGCAGCTTCTTGCGCTCTTCGGGCGAGTACTTCGTCATCTCGTAGCCGAGGTACGCCAGCGTCAGCGGCCCAATCGTGTACATGAAATAGTCGGTCAGCTCGGTCTTCGAGACCATCGTCATGATGACGGGGATGATCAGCAGCGAGCCGCCGTACACCGCGTAGTCCGCCCACTTCTTGTCGGCGACGGCTGCGGGCGGCAGACCGATGGGGCCGAGGCCTTTTCGGGTCGCGGCGAACCACGCCACGCTGATGGTCATCACGACGGCGACCGACGCGAAGCACAGGTTCCACGAGTAGTTCTTGCCGAGGTACACGCAGAGGTACCCGCCGAGCAGCGCGCCGATGTTGATGCCCGAATAGAAGAGCGAGAAGCCTGCGTCGCGGCGCGAGTCACCGTCTTTGTAGAGCTGGCCGACCATCGTCGAGATGTTCGGCTTGAAGAAGCCGGTGCCGACGATGTTGAACGCGATGCCGAGGAAGAAGAACTGCTTCGGGTCGACGGCGAGAATCAGCGAGCCCACCACCATCAACGAGCCGCCCCAGAAGAGCGACTTGCGGAAGCCGAGAATCTTGTCGGCGAAGAGCCCGCCGATGAAGGTGAACGCGTAGACGAAGGCCTGCGTCGCGCCGTACTGCAGGTTGGCCGTCTTCTCGGCCATCATCAGCTGATTGACCATGAAGAAGGTCAGCACGCCGCGCATGCCGTAGAAGCTGAAGCGCTCCCACATCTCGCTGAAGAAGAGCGACCACAGCTGCTTCGGGTAGCGACCTTCGAAGGTTTGAATCTGCTCGAGCGTCGGCGTCGCGGCGGGGGTCGTCATGAAGGCGCGCTCGTATCTGCCTTGGGTCGTGAAAACCACCTCGGTGCACATGCGCTCCTGTCCCGTCGCCAGGCGACTCCTGAGCGCGAGTCACCGCACCTGCGCGTCGGTCCACGTCATGCTGCGCAGCTCGGTGTCGCAGAAGGGGCATTGAAAGGTGGTGCGCTCGGCGGGCATCAACACCTTCGCCGCGCAGTTGCCGCACGGCACGGTGGCGTCGGTGCGGATCAGCGTGCCGCACGCATCGCACACGCACTGCTTTGCGCCGTCGAGTCGCACCACCTCAGCCTTGCAGGCCCCGCATGGGGCGCTCTCGCCAACGAGCGGCGTCGCTTCGACGTACTCGCCTGCGAGTCCGGTGCGCTCCATGAGCTGCTCCACCTCGGGCTTCTTCAGGTACGGCAGCCAGCCCTGTACGAACATCGAGAGGCCGAGCTTCTCGTTCACCGGTGAGTCGCCGTCGGGGTTGATGTCGAGCAGCCCGGTGCGCGCCGCCATGCGCTTGCCGACCTGGGTGATGTCGAGCACCGTGTCGTAGAGCTCCCAGAACGAAGCCGGCTCGCAGGTCTGCCCCATCTTCCCGCCGCGCACCCACTTGAGCTTCTTCATCGCCGTGGCCTGCCGTGCCGACGCAGCGCTCATCTCGTCGTCGAACGCGGCCTCGGTCGCGCCGCGCGCGGTCTGCTCGACGTACTTCTCGCGGTACACCGGGTCGCCGACGCGCGGAGGGCACGCCGCGGGGCAGGCCTTCACATACGCGCGGTACAGCTCGCGGTTGAGCTCGAGGTGGCGCTCCTTGTCTTTGCGGGCGAGGGCCGCGTCGAGCTGCGAAGCCAGCGTCTTCTTGAGGCGCTCGAACTCGGGCCCCGGCAGCTTCGAGCGCTTGTCGCTGATGGCGATTTGAAAGTCGAAGTCGGTCAGCGCGCCGCAGTGGTCGCAGTACACATACGCGGTCGGGCTGCGGCGGGCCTTCGTCGCGTTGCAGCGGTAGCACCGGGTGAGCTTGATCTTCACCGCGTCGACTTAGCGCGCACCGCGTCCCAACGCTCCTGCACGCTGGAACGACCTCGCAGCAACCGCGTGAGGTCCCGCGTGTCGCGCACCGTCGCGAGGCGCTCGACGCCTTCTTTGATGCGCGCCTCGAGCTCAGCGGTGGGCGCTGGCGGGTGAGGCGCGCCGACGTCGAGCAGCACGTCAGGAAACTCGTGCTCGAGGAAGGCGTAGCGCACGGCGACCGGCAGGCAGCGCACCTTCGCTGCGCGGGCCAACACCTCGACACCGCGCGCGAAGGGGCCGAGCGGTCCCCCTCCGGGGAGAAGGACCCCTTCCGGGAACACGATGAGCGCCGCGCCGGGACGCCGCAGCACCGAGCGGGCGTGGCGCAGCGTGGTGAGCGCGCTCGCAGGGTCGCCGCGCTTCACCGAGAAGGCGCCGATTCGCGTGTGGAAGCGGTAGCGGGCGAGCTGCGCCTCTTCCATCATCGCGAACCCGTTCCACCCGGCGACCTGCGCGAGTTGATGCACGATGAACCCGTCCCAGAAGCTGGAATGGTTCAGGTAGACGAGCAGCCCGCCCTCGCTCGACGGCAGCGCGCCGCGCGCCCACATGCCACGGAAGGCGCTGCGCACTTTGTGGGCGACGTAGCGTTCGAGCAGCCAGGTGACCGGGCCGCCCTTCTGATCAGGGATCATCGTTCCGAAGCCCTGCCGGGCACAGCGTCGACGCGACCACGGCCTGCCTCGAGGACGAGGGCCGTGAGCCTTCCGACGACCTGCTGGGCGCAGCGTCGGCGCGACCGCGGCATGCCCCGAGGACGAGGGCACGAGACACGCAGCGTTGCCGAATGAGCAATGCGCGCCTCGACCTCGCGCGACGTCGCTTCGAGTGTCGGCGCAGGTGTGCTGGCTTTCCTTGCAGAAACGTCAGGAAATCCGCCACACGTCACGCCCCGATCAGCAGTCGGTCGCGCCACGAGCACCGACGTCAAACGTGCGCGCCCGCGCTCCCTCAAGGCCCCACGCTCGCGTGAGCGAACCCGGTCACGAGTGGCCTCCGAGCGCTTCCATGCGGCCGCTGGCGCCGAGGAGGTACCTCCGACCTCGCCACGCCACGGTGTTCCCCGCGCGCAACGCAGCGACGAAACACCACGCGAGCAGCACTTCGCCGAGCAGCCACTCGAAGGGCACGCGCTCCCGACCGTCGAGCCGCGCGGCGAGACCGGTGCGCACCAGCACCAGCAGCGCGACCGGTAGAAGCGACGCCGCCGAGCCGAACAGCAGCGCGAGCGCGAGCAACACCGGCGTGGGCGCGAACAACAACGGCACCCACGGGAAGAGCCGCGGCCGGTGCGCCTTGAGCACCTGCATCCACCGCGTGAAGCGCGCGGTCACTTCGCGCAGACGAAGGCCCGGTGATTGCGGTGAACGGGCAGGCGCCGAAGCCAGCCGAACCTCGAGCCCCTGCTCGTACAGCCGATGTGACAGCTCGAGGTCTTCACCGATGCACTCGGCGAGCGCGGGCAGCACGCCGAGCGCCGCGGGTGAGAACGCCAGGGCCTTGCCACACACTGCTTTCGCGCCGGCCTGCATCACGTCGAGCGCGGAGAAGCTGTGGTGCGACTGCACCAGCACTCCGTGCAGCGAGAGCGAAGGGAGCGATGTCATCGCGCCGAGCGGTCGCGGGCTCGCCGTCGCCAGCCCGGCACCGTCGCGCACGGCTTCCACCAGCGAACACACCAACGCTTCGTCGACGCGCACGTCGGCGTCGATGGACAACACCACCGTGCCCTCGCGCCGCGGCACGCTGATCAGCGCACCCAGCAGGTGACCTACCTTGCGATTCTGAGTGCTCGGGTTCGAAGGCAACCACTGCACCTCTTCGCCGACGGGCTCGGGGCTGCAGACCACCTGCGTCAGCACGCCCGGGTACGAGACCTTCACGCGAAGGTTCTCGCACTCGAGCTCGCTGGGTCTGTCGACGGGGCGCAACAACAACACGTTGGGCCAGGTCGTCAGGGGTGGGCGAGCACGGCCACGCCGCGCAAGGCGCGCCCAGGCCACGGCCGAAAAGCCAGCAGCCAGCAGCGCCCACGTGGTGACGAACCAATCCATCGCCCCGAAGAATGCGCCGGAGCCCGCCTGGTTGCGCGACAAAGGGGTTCCTGATCCCCGGGGTGGGGGCTCCTGTCCTCACCGGTCGTCAAGGCTGCCAGACCCAACCACCTGAAATGACTGTCCTGATTGTGTTGGCGCATCCCTCGCAGAGCGTTCGTTCCACACGGCCATGCGCACGCTCTCGCAAACCCTCAAGATGTGGGCCTTTGAACCGCAGAAAAGCGCCGGGGGCACCGGGGGCTCTGTGGCTCACCTCACCCCACTCAGACCCGTGCCCTTTTCCCCGACCGACGAGCGTGTGTTGGAAGCCCTCCGCGCGAAACGGCCGGGCACGTGGCTGCAGTTCTACGACCAGTACGCGCCGTACGTGCTCGGTGTGCTGCGCCGGGTGATGGGCCCTGACCGGGAGCTCGAAGACCTCGTGCAGGATATCTTCGCCCGCGCGCTCGAAGGCATCGACCGCGTGCGCGAGGCCGACAAGTTGAAGCCGTGGCTGCGCGGCCTGACGGTCTTCACGGCGCGTGAGACGTTGCGACGGCGCAAGTGGCGCGCGTGGCTGCCGCTGGGCAACCCTGACGAAGAAGAAGACGTCATCCCCTTTCCCACCACCACCGACGCGCTCGAGGAGCGGCTGCTGCTGCGCAAAGTGAAAGTGATTCTCGACTCGATGAACGTCGACGACCGTCTCGCGTTCACGCTGCGTCACCTCGAAGGGCTCGAGCTGACCGAGGTGGCTGCGACGTTGAAGATGTCGCTGTCGACGGCGAAGCGCCGCCTCTGGCGCGCCGAGGCCGAGTTCCGGCGCAAGACCGACGCGGATCGTGATTTGCGCGCATGCTTCGCCGAGCGCGACGGGGCGAAGGCCGACCTCGACGCGCCTTCCGTCACCACCCCGGTGAAGGTGCTCGAGGTGCTGCGATGAGCGCGCTCGACATGAAGAAGGTCGCTGAGCGCCTCGAGCAGGCCAACGACGCGCAGCGCGACTCGACGACGATTCTCAACGGCGCGCGCAACCGCTTCGCCGAGAAGCTGCACGGCATCGATTCGCCGGCGCCGTCGATGTGGCGACGCGTGGTGCCCCCGGTCTCTCTGCTCGCGGTCGCTGCGGCGGTGGCGTTCGTGTTCTGGCCCCAGGACCCGCTCGGTGTGCAGCTGCGCGGCGAGAACGGGGAGGTCGAGTTCGTCGACGCGCGCGAGGTCGAGCGCGTGATGGACTTCAGCGACGGCTCGGAAGTGCGCGTGCGGCCCGACTCGCGCCTGCGACTGCTCGGCGTGACGCCGAACGGGGCACAGGTCGCGCTCGAGCGTGGCTCGGCGCACGTGTCGGTGGTGCATCAGCAGAAGACGAAGTGGGTCTTCTCGGCGGGCCCCTACCGCGTGCACGTCATCGGGACGCAGTTCGAGCTCAAGTGGAACCCCGACACGGGTGGCCTCGAGGTCGAGATGGACGAGGGCATCGTCGAGGTCGACGGGCCAGGCCTGGCGCGGCAGCGGGTGACGACGAAGCAGAAGCTCGAGGCCTTCGCAGAGCCCGCGAGCGCGTCGCTCTACCTCGAGGCGCCTGCCGCTGAGGGAGTCGAAGAGCCGTCGCGGCCGACGTCGCGTCGCGTGGTGCGCAAGGCGAAGAAAGACGTCGAGGTCGTCGCGGAGAAGCCGAGGGCGTCGGGCGCGTCGTGGCGGCAGCTGGCGGATCAAGGCGACTCGCTGGGCGCGATGAACGCGGCCGAGCAGGCGGGCTTCACGTGGTTGGCGAACTCCATGCCGCGCGGTGACGTGCTGGTGCTCGGTGACGTGGCGCGCAAGGCGAAGCAGCCGGCGCGGGCGACCGAGGCGTGGCTCGCCGTGCGCGAGCGCTTCCCGGGGAGCGTCGACGCCATCAAAGCGGCGCTGCGCCTCGGGCACCTCGCGGAAGAGCAGCGCGACGTGAACGGGGCGGTTCGCTGGTACGAGCGGGCGGCGCGAGAGGCGCCGAACGCATCGACGACTCCGCAGGCGCTGGGTGACTGGCTCGACGTGCTGGTGCGCGCGGGGCGAACCGACGAGGCGAAGCGCGTGGCGAGCGAGTACTTGAAGCGGTTCAAGAACGGCCCCGCGGCGCAGGCGGCTCGCGAGGCGCTCGGGCAGTAGTGCGGCGAGGGTGGCCGGGCTACGGCTCGTCGCGGCCATGCTCTATGAACTCGCGCGCAGGCTGAAGGAACAAGGGCGCCCTGCAGCGGACATCCGCACGGAGCTCGCGCGGGTGGGGGCGACGAAAGAGGAAATCGACGTGCTGCTGGGAAGCCTTGGCTTCGGAGCGCAACCGATGACCGCAGCGCCTGAGTTGATGGCGAAGACCTCGCGACTCACCTCGAGCCGCTGGTTTCTCGGAGTGGTGCTCTTCGGCGTGCTCGCCGCCCTTGGACCTCTCGTCTGGCTGGGCTGGCTGCTCATCGACGGCCTGCGAACCGGCCGCTGAAATCGTCCTCGCGGCGTTTCTGCGCTGATGGGGCGCACACTGAGGCTTTGAAGGCGGGTGGGCACGAGGGAGTGTGCGTCGTGCTCGACTCGCGCTTGCCCCTCGGCTTCGAAGCAGGTGGGCTCACCTCAGGCTGATCAGCGCGCAGATCAGGGGGGTGATCTCTGGCGTGGTCGCGGGGGCGCCCGGGCGACCACCGGGAGGATCACCCCCATCAAGTGCGTCACCGGGACCGAGGTCGAGGGGCTCGCGCGACTCTCGCCGCTGCCAAAACCCCGCGCGACCGCCGTCATCAAAGCTGCAGTTCTCAGCGCCGCGGTCTGGTCGAGACGTGCGTGACGCCGTCTTCGTCGACCCACCGAGAGTCGTTCGACTTCACGCCTGCGCCTCGGCCGCCTCACACTGCAGCGCCTCGAATTGCCGCTGCTGATCTGCCACCACGTACACAGGGAGAGCGAGTCGTCGGTGATCAGCCGTTCTCGGCGCGCGCGGTCTTCATCCCGAGCGGGCCGGTAATCTCGTCGAACGTGAGCTCGCGCAACGTCGACACCTCGACGTCGAGCACCAGCTCGCCGACCGCCTCGCGGTGCAGTTCGAGCGTCGGCAGCCCGACCGCGCCGAGCATGCGCTTGACCTGGTGAAACTTGCCCTCGGTCAGCACCAGCTCGACCACGTCGCCCGCGCGCTTCCTGGCCTTCGCCGGTCGCGTCAGCCCATCGTCCAACTCGATGCCCCGCCGCAGCGGCTCGAGCTTCTCTTCCGTCACTGGAGCCCCGACCCGCGCCACGTACCGCTTGGGCAGATGCGTCGACGGCGAGGTTGCGTGCGCCACGAAGCGCTCGTCGTTGGTGAACAACAACAACCCGGTGGTGTCGCGATCGAGCCGGCCCACCGCGTGCCAGCCGTAGCGCTCCATCGGCCCCGCACCGAGCGCTGCGGCGAGCACGTCGAACACCGTGCCGATGCCCTGGGGGTCGCTCCCGTGCGTCACCACCCCGGCCGGCTTGTGCAGCATCAACACGCGCGTGTGCCAGGCCAGCGAGCGCCGCGCGCCGTCGACCTTGAGCTTCGCGTGATCCGCCACCGGCGTCAGCGGCTCGGTCACCACGCGCTCGTCGAGCTGCACGCGCCCCGCACGAATCGCCTCTTCTGCTTCCTTCAACGGCATCACGCCTGCCCGTGACATCGCCCGAGAGAGCCAGTCGCCCGACGGCTTCCCGTCATCGCGCACGCGCGCGGCTTCGAGCCAACGAGGAGCCTTGCGAGGTCGGGGCACCACCTGCACCTACGCGAGTGTCGGTGCCGGTGCGACATCGTTTGGGAACAAAGGCAGTGGAGAGCCCAAGCAGGGCTACACTCCCGCGGTTCCTTCCGTGTTGAACCCCACGCCCCAGCTGTCCCGTTACGAAGTGCTGGGCCGCCTTGCGACCGGCGGCATGGCCGAGGTGTGGCTGGCCCGGGCCATCGGGGCAGCCGGTTTCGAGAAGCTGGTTGTCATCAAGACCATTCTTCCGCAGCTGGCCCGCGAGCCGAACTTCGTCACCATGTTCGTCAACGAGGGCCGGCTCGCCGCGCGCCTCAACCACCCCAACTGCGTTCAGATTTTCGACCTCGGCATCGAGAACGGCGTCCTCTACCTCGCGATGGAATACATCGAGGGTTTCGCGCTCTCTCGCGTGTTGAGCCGCTCGAAGACGAAGAACCTGCCGCTCGACGAGAAGGTCGTGGCGCGCATCGCGATGGATGCGGCGAGCGGCCTCGACTACGCGCACCGTCTCACCGATCGCGACGGCACGCCGCTGCAGCTCGTGCACCGCGACGTGTCCCCCGACAACCTGCTGATCAGCCTCTCGGGCCAGACGCGCGTCGTCGACTTCGGCATCGCCAAGGCCGCCACGCCCACGCTGCTCGCGTCTGCCACCGTCGTCGGCACGGTGAAGGGCAAGCACGGCTTCATCGCGCCCGAGTACCTGCTCGGTGAGACCATCGACGGCCGCGCCGACATTTTTGCCCTGGGTGTCGTCATGTACCGCGCGCTGACGCGCAAGCGGCCCTTCGGCGGCATGAACGAGAGCGAAGTCTCGATGGCGGTGATTCGCGACACGCCCATCGCCCCCAGAAGCTCGTGCCGAACCTCAGCCCCGCGCTGTCGGACGTGGTGATGACCGCGCTCGCGAAGTCTCCGGGTGCCCGCTACCAGACCGCGCGCGACTTCCGGCACGCCATCGAAGCCGCCGTGGGTCGCCCGGCCGACGTCGAAGAGGTGGGCGACTACATGACGCGGCTGTGGCCACCGGGCGACGAAGAGCGCACTGCGCTCAGCACGCTCGCGGCCGGCACCGAAGAGCGCAGCGGGCCAGCACTCCAATCGGTCTCGTCGGGCACGTGGGCCGGCCAGAACGCGACGCCCTCGCGCGCAGTCGTGGTGCACGAGACGCCGCCGACGGCCGAAGAGCTCGCCCATCAACTGCTCGCGCCCTCCCGCCCCTCGGGCCGCTTGACCAGGGCTCCGCCCGAGGCGCCTCCCCCTGCGCCGCCCCCCGCGCCGTCCCCTGCGCCGCCCTCTGCGCCGCCCCAGCCCGCGGTCGCGCTCTTCGACACGCCCCAGTTCGATTCCCCGCGGCAGGGCCCGTCGTTGCTGTTGGCCCTGCTCGCGGTCCTCGGGGTGCTGGCCGCGGGAGGGTTGGGCTTCGTCGTGCTCCAGCAGCGCGAGCAACTGCAGAAGACGCCGCCCGCGCCGCAGCCGGTGGTGCCGGTCACCGCCGTGGTGCCGGTGGCCGCCGTGGTGCCGGTGGCCGCCGTGGTGCCGGTGGCCGCCGTGGTGCCCGTCGACGCTGTGAGTGCCGATGCGGGTGTCGTTGCGCCGGTGGCGGCAGCGGCCGCGACGGACGGTGAGATTCAGGTGCAGCCGCCCGTGGTGGTGCACGTCTTCGATGGCAAGGAAGACCTCGGCGCGACGCCGCTCACGCTCAAGCGCCCACCGGGCCCGGTGACGCTGCGGCTGGTGAACAAGGCGCAGAACATCGACCAGGCAGTGAAGCTGACCGTCGAGGCGGGTGGCACCGCGAAGGTCGACGCGCTGGCGCGCGGCGCGCTGAGCATCAAGGTCGACCCGTGGGCCTACGTGAAGGTCGACGGCAAGTCGTACGGCCAGACGCCGGTGACGGTGAAGGCCCTCTACGAGGGGTCCCACCTGGTCGAGCTGCAGAACGTCGGGTTGAACGAGAAGCGCCGCTTCGAGGTGAAGGTGAAGGGCGGCGAGACGAAGAGCGTGAAGGTCAACCTGCTCGAGAACAGCGCCGACGAGTGAGGTCAGGGTCGGTGTGCTACTGCTCTGGCCGCCATGAACACCACCTTCCCCCGCCTGCGCGCGCTCACCCAGTCGCTGGGCATCTATCGCCCGGTGCACAAGGCCTTCATCGCGTTGCTGCTGGCGCGCGTGGGTGTGCTCGTTCGGCCGAGCCGCCGCGGGCTGGTGCTGCGCAAGGGTTCGAAGCGAATCCGCGTGCGTGACTGGGACACCGCCGCCATCGCGGCCTACTCGTTCGACGTGATGTACGACGCGGTCGAGCCCGACGCGAAGGGGCTCGTCGACTACTCGCAGCCCAGCTGGCACACGCTGCGCCGCACGAACGAGTCGTGGTTCTTCACCAGCATCGCCGACCTCGAGGTCGATTCGTTCCTCGAAACCTATGTGCGCAGCCTCACCCCGGGGAGTGTGGTGCTGCACGTCGGGGCGTATTGCGGGGTGCAGACCGTCGAGCTCTCACGCGCGGTCGGGCCGGCGGGGCGGGTGGTCGCCTTCGAGCCCGACCCTTCGGCCTACCGGGCGCTGACGCTCAACCTCGAGAAGCGTGGCGTGCAGAACGTCGTGGCGCGCAACGAGGGCCTCTGGCGCGAGAAGTCGACGCTCACCTTCTTTGCGACGCAGGGCATGCACAGCTCGTTCACGAACGCGCCTTCGCACGCCCACGCGAAGACCGAGATTGCGGTCGTCAGCGCCGACGGTGTGGTGCAGGAACTGGGGCTCACGCGGGTCGACCTGTTCAAGATCGACGCCGAGGGTGCAGAGTTCGAAATCCTCAAGGGCGCGACCGCGGTGCTCACGCGGCTGCGGCCTCGCCTCTTCATCGACGTGCACCTCTCGGTCGACGCGGAGCTGGGCCGGAAGATTGAAGGGCTGTTGACGTCGCTCGACTACAAGCTCACCTGGCTCGAGGTCGATGAGCGCAACTCGATGAGCATCTGCTTCGCCGAGCCGCGCTGAACGTCGCGCCTTCTCGAGAACGACAGTGGCCTCCTCCAGACGAAGCGCTCCCGAATCGGTGCTCATCGCGGCAGGTCGAGACGGCCGGCCCGGAGCGCCGCTCAACCGGCCGCTCGTGCCGGCGTCGAACTTCGTGCTCGGCGGCGAGCGCGCGTACTCGCGAGGCGACGGCACGCCGACGTGGGAAGCGCTCGAAGACGTCGTGGGCGCGCTCGAGGGGGCGTCGTGCGTGGCGTACGCGTCCGGCATGGCCGGCGTCGCCGCCATCTTCGATTCACTCGCGGTCGGCGCGCACGTCGTGTTGCCAGACGACTGCTACCAGGGCGTGGTGGGCCTCGCTGAACTCGGCGCTCGCAAGGGCGCGTGGACGGTGCAGCGCGTCGCGGTTGAAGACACCGCAGGGTGGGTGCGCGCGGGTGAGCGCGCCGACCTGCTCTGGCTCGAGTCTCCGTCGAACCCGCTGCTCACCGTCGCCGACGTGCGCGCCATCTGCGCGGCTCCGCGCAAGGCGTCTGCGCTCGTCGCTGTCGACAACACCTTCGCCACCTCGCTCAACCAGCGCCCGCTCGAGCTCGGCGCTGACTTCTCGTTTCAATCGGCGACGAAGTTCATCGGCGGTCACTCCTACCTGCTCTCGGGCGTGGTGTGCGTGAAGCGACCCGACTTGCTGGCGGCGCTGCATCGTTCCCGGGAGCTGCAGGGCGCAACCCCCGGAGCGCTGGAAACCTTCCTCGCGGTGCGTGGGGTGCGCACGCTCGCGGTGCGGCTCGAGCGGGCCCAGCAGAACGCCATGGTCCTCGCGCAGCGGCTCGAGCAGCACCCGCGCGTGTCGCGGACCCGCTACCCCGGTCTGCCGAGCCACCCGACCCACGAGGTCGCGCGCGCGCAGCTGAAGGGCTTCGGCACCATCGTCTCGTTCGACGTGAAGGGCGACGCGGCGCTCGCCGATGCGGTGTGTCGCCGCGTGCAGCTCATTCAACACGCGACCAGCCTTGGCGCCGTCGAGTCGACGATGGAGCGGCGCTCCGCCATTCCCGGGCAGCACCACCTGCCGCCGTCGCTCCTGCGGCTGAGCGTGGGCATCGAGCACGTCGAAGACCTGTGGGCCGACCTCTCGGCTGCGCTCGAAGGGTGAGCCGTCAGTTCTCAGCGGGCGGGGTCAGCTCATCGGCCAGCACCGCCAGCGTCTCGACGCCGCCACCGCGCACCTGATCCATCACCTCGAGGGCGCGGCCGTAGTCCATCGACGAGTTGGCGTCGAAGAAGACGACCTTGTCGGGGCGCGCGTTGATCATGCGGATCAGCCGGGCGTTGAGCTCGGCGCGTGGAATGACTTCTCCATTCACCTTCGTGGTGCCGTCGGCGTCGACGGTGAGCATCAGTGGCGGCAGCGCATCAGGCGGGGGAGGCGGCTGATTCTCTTCGGCCTTCGGCGGCACGTTCAGCCACACCTGCTTGCTGAGCATCGGCGTGACGACCATGAAGATGATCAACAGCACCAGCACCACGTCGACCAGCGGCGTGATGTTCATCACCGGGCGTACGCGGCGCGACGAGCCACCCTGTTCGAGATCGACACCCATGCGTCACCCCTGCTTGTTGGCGCGGTCGATGACCTGCAGCGCGGCGCCGGGGAAGCCGATTTCCTGGCAGCGCTTGAACATCGCGCGGACCTTGCCGTACGCGACGGCCGAGTCGGCCTTGAGCACCACGCGCGCGGTCGGTCGTGCTTCGTGCAGCTTCGTGAGCTTCTCGACGAGCACGCTCTCTTCGACCGCTTCCTTCTCGAAGTAGAGCTTGCCGTCTTTGGTGAGCGTGACGGTGGTCGGCTCGAGCGCGCCGTTGCCTTGATCCGGATTCAGAATCGACGGCAGCGTCACCGAGGCGCCCGCTTCCATCTGCGGCGCGACCACCATGAAGATGATGAGCAGCACCAGCACCACGTCGACCAGCGGCGTGATGTTGATTTCAGGCTTCGTGGTGGGGCGGCGCTTCGGTTCCATGACCTCACGCCCCTCGCAGCGCGGTCTCGAGCCCGAGCGCTTCGGCGCCAGCGGGCCTGGCCGTCACGGCGGCGACCGGTCGAAGCCCCTCCGGTGAGGGGGCGTGGCGCGCTTCGAGGAAGTCGAGGAACTCGCCGCGCGCCTGCTCGAGCGCGAGCAGGAGCGCATCGGCCTGCGCCGAGAGCCAGTTGAAGGCGAGCACTGCGGGAATCGCGACGACGAGGCCGAGCGCCGTCTCGTACAGCGCCTCGGAGATGCCCATCGACACCGCGCCGAGCCCGCCGCTGCCTTCCTTCGCGATGCCCTGGAACGCAGTGATGATGCCGAACACGGTGCCGAGCAGCCCGACGAAGGGCGCGATGGAGCCCACCGACGCGATGATGCTCATGCCGCGGCGCACGTCGGCGGCGAGCGCCTCGGTCTTGCGCAGCAGCTCGCGGCGCGTGGCCTCGACGGGGGACAGCGACGAGGGCTTCGACATCACCGCGAGGTAGGTCTTCGCGCCGGCGCCGAGCAGCTTCGCGAGGTGGCCCCGATTCAATTCAGCCTTCTGCACGAGGCCCTGGGTGTCACCCGCTTCGAGGAGCGTGCGCGCTTCGGCGGCGAACACGCGCGAGGCGCGGCGGCTGCGCGCGAAGGCGAAGAGGCGCTCGAAGAAGATGGCGAGGGACGCGAGCGCCATCAGCACCAGCGTCGAGGCGACGGCGATGGCCGGCGGGCCCATGTGGTTGAAGATTTGCGAGATGGTGTCCATGGCTTCATTCCCTCAGCGAGAAGGTGATGTTGACGATTTTGAAGACGGTGATGGGCGTGCCGTCGAGCGTCGCGGGCTCGTAGGTCCACGTGCGGACGACAGCGAGTGCGGCTGAGACGAAGGGCTCTTCGCCCTTGAGCACTTGAATGCGACCGACACGCCCGTCTGACTCGACGACGATTTTGAGCACCACCTTCGCTTCCTGGCCGGTGGTGCGCGCGCTCTCCGGGTACTCGGGTTGCGCGTTGTCTTCGTTCGGTACGGGCGGGTCGGCGTCTTCGGGGAGATTGACGGGGCCGCGGGTGCCAGCGCTGGCGATGACCGGCGCGGCAGACTCGTCGGCTTCGCGCGGGGCCTCGGCGACGGGCGCGACATCCATCTTGCCGGTGCCGGTGCCTCCCACGGCGACCTCGATGGCCTTCACCGCGACGTCAGACTCGCGCGGCTTCTCCTTCGGAATCTCTTTGGGGGCGACCATCGCAGCCGGCGCGGGTGGAGGAACGACTTCGGCGACCACGACCGGCGTCGGGGCTTTCGGCTTCGGCGGCGGAGGAGGCGGTGGCGGCTCGACCTTCACCGGCTCGGGCGGCGGCGGGGGAGGGCGGAAGCTGACGTCGACCTGTTTCTCTTTCACCGCGGTGACGGGGCGGTTGGCGATGGCCATCACGCCGACGCCCATCGCGCCGAGCGTGAGGGCTGCGGCGACGAGCGCCACGCCCATGCGTCGCCGCAGGGCGTTGGTGTCTTCGGTCTGCAGCTCGAACGCGTTGAACATCGCGACGCCCTTGTAGAGAGGCCTCACGACACACCCGTGTCGCGTGTGTCGCAGTTGGGTCACACCGCCTCCCTCTCCCTGCGAGAGCGGGGAGAGGGCCGGGGTGAGGGGCCCTTCCTCAGCGCCAGAAGCCCCTCACCCGGCGCTTCGCGCCACCCTCTCCCCGCGTCGCAGGGAGAGGGATTCTCAGGTCAGACGAGTGACAGCGGCATCGGCATGAACGTGAGCGCGGTCATCACCCAGCTCACGACGACGACGACCTTCCGGCCCCTCGACAGCGGCTCTTCCGGTCGCTCGACGGGAGGGTGCGCAGTGCCCACCACGCGCGTCACGAGGAAGAACCACACCACCCACGACACGCTGAAGAACAAGGAGAGGATCAGCGCGCCCTTCGCGATGCGTACGCCAATCGCCTGCGCCTTCTCGCCGTACCACGCGAACGTGAGGTGCCCGCCGTCGAGCTGCCCCACGGGCAAGAGGTTCAACATCGTCATCAACTGCCCGAACCATGCGGCGAGGAAGAGCGGGTGCGCGATGAGGTCGTGCCCGGGCTTGAGCTCTCCGTGAATGAGCCGCACCAGCAGCCAGCTCAGGAGGCTGTCGCCGAACGTCTCGTTCAACGGAAAGGTCGGCTCTGCCGTGCCGCGGAACACCGAGCTCAGCCACTGCCCTGTCTTCGAGGCGAGGTTGATCAACGAGTACGCAGGCGGCACACCCGAGTCGAGATCAGCCGGCATCAGCTCGACGTGAGACAGCGCGACACCCGCCGCGAGCAGTGGAATGCAGATCAACAATCCGCACAACGGCCCCGCAGCGCCGATGTCGACGAGCGCGTTGCGTGAGGGAATCTTCCCCTTCAACCGGATCACCGCGCCGAGCGTGCCGAACCCCAGCGGCATGGGGATGAAGTACGGCAGCGTCGCGTCGACGTCGTGGTGCCGCGCCATGAAGTAATGGCCGAGCTCGTGCGCGAGCAGAATGCCCATCACGCCGAACGAGAAGTACGCGCTGCCCCACAGCTTGTCTTCCATCGTGCCGAGCACACCGCCGCCGAAATAGACGAGGCACGCGAGGAAGGTCGTCGCGCACGTGGCGAGAAACAGGCCGACGTGGAGCTTCGCGTTCACGAGGCAGTGATTGGCAGGTTCAGATGCATTCCGAAACGATTCAATTATGTTCCAGCCCGTTCGTTTCCCTTCAAGGAGCTCACATGAAGCAGGGTTTTCTGGCGATGGTTCTCGCCGCGGCAATCTCGGGTTGCTACTCCGTTGAGTCGGCGACCGTGGCGAGCAACGAAATCACGGCGAATGGGGGCGAGGCGGTGGCGGTGATTCAGGCCTCGTCCATCGGGTGGACCATCATCTTCCACCTCGTCGACATCGTGACGTCCGACCTCGACCAGGTGGTGAACAAGCTGCTCGTCGGCGAAGCCAAGGCCATGGGCGCCAACAAGGTCGACCTCAAGAGCGCTTCGACGACGCCGCGTCATCGCATCTTCGCGGTGGCGGGCTTCCTCGTCGGCTTCCCCACGTCGACCGCGATGGGCATCGCGGTCAAGTAAGTGGGCTTCTCGTGCCACCGCGGCCTGCTCCTCTTCGGGGGCAGGCCGTTTTTGTTGGCGCTCGCGCTCGCGGGCTGCACGAAGTCGTCGAAAGAGGTTGAGGTCGTGCCGACGGGCTCGCTGGTCGGTGAGGTGAAGCGGTTGCTGGCCGAGCGAGATCAACGGCTGAGCAGCTACCGCATCGTCGTCGACATCGTCGAAGGCGAGCACCGGGCCCACCACGAGTTCACCTACCGCAGCCCGAACAAGAGCCGTGGCCACCTGACGCAGCCACAGGAAGTCGAGATTGCCTTCGACGGCAAACAGCTCGTGCGCGTGCTGTACCCGGCGAAGGTGGTCGAGCCGATTCCCCTCGATTTCCCGCCGGCCGAGCGCGCCTTCTTCCTCGCGCGCACCTTCATGCCCTTCGCGCCGGAGGGGTACCGAGCGCCGCTGCTGCCGATGACCGGCGTGGAGGCGAAGCGCGTGACGTTGCCCAACGCGCCCGACGCCGTCGAAGTCACGGTGCACCCCGCGAAGGACGTCGAGGTCGTGTACCTGCTGCGGCTGCCGAACATCGACTTCCTCGGGAAGCGCACGAAGAGCGAGGGCGAGGAGCGCGTGGTCACCGTCGTGAAGGAGCAGTGCGACGAGAAGTTGAAGTTGTGCGTGCCGCTCGAGCTGGTCGAGACGGTCCGCGGCGCCGACGGCGGGGAAGCTGCCCTCGGCACCACGCGCATCAGCAAAGCCGAGCTGAACGTGGAAGTGGCTGCAGAGTTCTTCTCTCCGAGGTGAAGGTGGCGCGGCGATTTGGTTGGCCTCGTCCCACGAACTCTCCCTACGAGATGGTCACGGGCTGGGTTCTCCTGACCGGCCTCCGGCTGACGTCGCGTGCGTTTCATCACGGAGCGCTTCGCTTCCTCCTCGGCGACGACGACGGCATCGTTCGGAAGGCATGCGATCTTCTCGACGGTTTTCCTCGCGAGAAGGCACGCATCGAGCGTCACGTCAGGTTCGTGGCGCTGGCTCCAGGAGCAAGTGAGCTTCGCCTGCCCGCGCGCCTGGCCTTCGTCACGGAGGCGATGGGGCGCAGTGCTCAAGAGTTCGTGATTGAGCTGCACGAACTTGCCGTCATCGGCTGGCACGCGGAAATCGGCGGCGGTCTCGAGTCTACTTCACGCGGAGTCATCGAGCGCTCGACGCTTCGCACTGTCACTCTCGTGGCGCGCAGCCGCGGTGGTGACCGACTGCAAACTCGCGCAGGAATGCCGCGCCGACATCACCGGGCTCGCTGAGCGCGAGGTGTTCCTCGGGCCGTAGCGTCACCGGTTCGTGACGGATCCGTTTTCGAGAAGTGACTGACTCGAACGGAAGGCGACACCGCGAGGGCGCACAACGCGCCGCGTGAACCGGCCGCTGTCGCTCTTGCTGTTGATGACCTCGCTCGTCGCGGGAGCGCAGTCGTTGGCGGGGGACGATGCGGGCGTCGTCTCCGGTGCAGACGCCGATGCGGGCCTCGACCTTCCGAGCGCCGACGCTGGCTCAGACGCTGACGCCGGCGCAGATGCCGGCGCGGGTTCCGCTTCTCAGCGGGTCGCTCCTCCGCAGGCGGAGCGGGGGACGGACGCGGGTGTGGCACCCGCTCAGCCGATGAAGAAGTTCGTCGGCGTCACCGGTCGCGTCACCGACGCCCGCACCGGCGAAGCGCTGATTGAAGCGACCATCAAGGTGCTCACCCAGAACGGGCAGCCCTTCAAGAAGTCGGCGCTCACCGACGTCGACGGCGTCTTCAAGCTGCGCGTGCCCGCCGGCACGTACGACCTGCGCGTGTTCTACGAGCTGTACGAGGGCCGCAAGCTCACCGGCGTGGTGGTGAAGCCGGGCGAGCTGGTCACCCTCGACGTGCAGCTCTCGCGCGACGCGAAGGCCGTGCAGGAAGTCGTGGTCGAAGCGAAGGTCGACAAGCGCAACGAGACCGCGCTGGTCGCCGAGCGGAAGAAGGCCGTGGTGGTGCAGGACTCGCTCGGCGCGCAGGCCATCGCCAGGACGCCCGACTCGAACGCAGGCGACGCCGTGAAGCGCGTCGTCGGCGCCACGCTCGTCGAAGGCAAGTATGTCTTCATTCGTGGCCTCGGCGGTCGCTACACGCAGACGCTGCTCAACAGCACGCTGATGCCGAGCCCCGAGCCCGACGAGCCCTCGGTGCCACTCGACCTCTTCCCGGTCGCCCTGCTCTCGAACTTGAACGTCATCAAGACGTACTCGCCGGAGCTGCCGGCCACCTTCGCGGGCGGCTCGGTCACCATCGACACGAATACGTTCCCGACGAAGCTCGAGGTGAAGCTGCGCGCCCAGGTGACTGGCGACACGATGACCGTCGGCCAGGCGCGCCCCAACGAGGTAGCGACGTTCGGTGAGACGGTCGGCTTCGGCAGTGCACAACGCGCGCTCCCCTCGGCGATTCCCACCGAGGTGCCGCTGGTGCCGCTGGTGCCGGCGCGCCTCGGCAGCGCAGGGGTCACGGCTGATCAACAACGCGCCGCCGCGTCTTCCTTCACGCAACGGTGGACGCCCTCGAACGTGACGGGTCTCCCGAGCGGCACCTTCGGCGCCACCATCGGCAACAGCTTCGGCCTCGGGAAGGACGTGAAGCTCGGGTACCTCGTCTCGGCGCAGGTCAGCCGTCGCGAACGCCGCCAGCGCCTCTTCGTCGAGAACATCTCGCTCGAAGCCGGCAGCAGCGTCTTCAACACCGAAATCGGCACCGTCAGCGGGGCGACGAGCGCGCTGGCCAACGTCGGCCTCTCGGTGGGCAGTAACCACGACGTCAGCTTCCTGGGGCTGTACCTCTTCAACACCGACGCCAGCGCCACGGTCACCGATGGCTTCGACCAGCAGGAAATGCAGACCGTCAGCGGCAGCCGCCTGCAGTTCACGCAGCGCCAGCTCTTCTTCAACCAGCTCAAGGGCTTTCACCGGCTGCCCTTCGCCGAGCTCGAGTGGCAGGCCAACTACTCGCGCGTCAACCGTGACGAGCCCGACATTCGTGACGCGCGTTATGTGAACAACGCCGATGGCTCGCGCCAGGTGCGCATTCAGCCCAACTCCGTCGAGCGCTTCTTCCTCGAGCTGAACGAAGACTCGGGTGGCGGCACCTTGAACCTCGCGGTGCCCTGGCGCTCGCTGCGCTTCAAGGCGGGCGGCCTCGCGCAGTACTCCGCGCGCCAGTTCGATGGCCGTCGCTTTCGCTACCTCGGTCGCATGAACGCCGAGCAGGAAAAGAGCGCTCTCGAAGACCTGCTCGTCGCCCAGAACTTCGGGCCTGCGAGCAGCGGAGGCATCCTCACCCTCGAAGAGACGACCCAGGCCTTCGACCGCTACTCCTCTGCTCTGGGCGTGTACGGCGGCTTCGTCGCCACCGAGTGGAAGCCGACCGAGTGGCTGCGCGGCGCGGCGGGCGTGCGCGTCGAGGGCTCGACGCAGACGCTGGTCGGTGGCTCGCCCTTCGCGACCGGCGTGTCTGCCGGCCTCGACTCGGTCAACCGGGTGCGCGCCGACGTGGTGCCCACCGCCAACCTGGTGTGGTCGCCGCACAAGGACCTCAACGTGCGCGCCTCGTACGCGTACACGCTCGCGCGCCCGAGCTTCCGCGAGCTCGCGCCGTTCCTCTTCTTCGACATGGTTCGCCGCCGCAACGTGAGCGGCAACCCCGACCTGGTGAACACGCGCATCCACAACATGGACGTGCGCGGCGAGTGGTTCCTCGGCGGCAGCGACGTCATCGCGCTGAGCGTCTTCGTGAAGCAGTTCGAGAACCCCATCGAGCGCGTCATCTACGGAACGAGCTCGCTCAGCGGCGACATCACCTTCCGCAACTCGAAGGCCGCGACGCTGGTTGGTGGCGAGCTCGAGGCGCGCATCTCGCTGGGCCGCCTCACGCCGGTGCTCAAGACGTTCGCGGTGGGCGCCAACCTCTCGCTCATCTACTCGCGCATCGAGCTCGACCCGAACTCGCCGCAGACGAACTCCGCGCGGCCGCTGCAGGGGCAGTCGCCCTTCATCGCCAATGCCTTCGTCACGTGGACCCACCCGAGCTGGGGCACCGAGGCGGGGGTTTTCTACAACGTGTACGGCCCGCGTATTTCAGACGTGGGCTTCAACGGACTGCCCGATGTCGTGGAGCAGCCGTTTCACCGCCTCGACCTCACCGTGACGCAGCCCCTCGCGGCCGGGCTGTCTCTCAAGGTCGCGGCTTCCAACGTGCTCAACCAGGCCGTGCGTCTGCAACAGGGCGGAGTCGAGGTGCTGACCAACCCGCCCGGTATTCAGTTCATGGGAACGCTGTCGTGGAACTTCAACGAGGAACGGAAATGATCAAATCGATTCGAATCGCAGTTCTCTCTCTGAGCGCCGTCGCGCTCTTCGCGTGCCCGGCGACTCCGGGTGTCGATGGTGGAACCGGCGGAGGCACCGGTGGTGGCACGGGCGGAGGCGGCGGCACCGCCGTGCAGACCGTCGACGTCACGGCCGACATCGCGGCCAACACCACGTGGACGAAGGACAAACTCTACGTCTTGAAGCAGCTCACCTACGTCGCTGCGGGCGCGACGCTGACCATCGAAGCGGGCACCACCATCGCGGGTGACGCGGCCTCGGCGCTCATCATCTCGCGCGACGCGAAGCTGGTGGCGAGCGGTACGGCCACCCAGCCCATCGTCTTCACCTCGAGCCTGCCTGCGGGGCAGCGCGGCAGCGTGCAGGGTGACTGGGGCGGCATCGTGTTCCTCGGCCGCGCCACCATCAACACCATGAGCGGCGAGAACAACGCCGAGGGGTTGGCCGACGACCCGAAGAACAAGTACGGCGGCACCGACGACGGGTACAACTGCGGCACGCTGCGCTACGTGCGCGTCGAGTTCGCCGGTCGCCCGCTGTCGGCGAACAACGAGCTCAACGGCGTGACGTTCAACGCGTGCGGCTCGGCGACCACCGTCGATTTCCTGCAGGTGCACCGTGGCGTCGATGACGGCGTCGAGATCTTCGGCGGCACGATGAATCTGAAGCACGTGGTCATCACCGGCAGCGACGACGACGGCCTCGATTGGGACAAGGGCTGGCGCGGCAAGGCGCAGTTCGTCATCGCGGCGCAGATTCCCGGCCGCGGCAACCACGGCATCGAAGCTGACAACGACGGGAGCAACGCCGACCTGATGCCGCGCAGCTCGCCGACGCTGTTCAACGTCACGCTCGTCGGTCGCAACCCCGACACCGCCGCCTCCGAAGGTCCTTCTCGCGGCATCATTCTGCGCGCGGGCACGGCCGGCTCGCTCAACAGCGTGCTGGTGATGAACTTCACCGACCGCGGCTTCATCGTGGACGGCAACCCCTCGAAGAACCAGTGGTCGATGGGCGCGCTGAGCGTGAAGAACTCCGTCTTCTTCCAGAACCCGACGATGGGCGTGACCGATTACACGGCGCCGCTGCGCGCCGACGGCGGTGTGGCCGACAACATGTTCAACGAGCCGACGGAGCTCGCCGCGCCTTCGCTCAACAACCGCTTCGACATCGACCCCAAGCTGGCGAACGCGACCAGCGTCACGGCGCCGGTGTTCAAGCCGCTGTCGGATTCGTCGGTGCTGATGGGCGGCGCGACGCCCCCGTCCGATGGCTTCTTCGACGCCACTGCGACCTTCGTCGGCGCCATCGGCGCTGATGACTGGACCGCCGGCTGGACGGCGTACCCCGAGAACTGATCAGACGTTTCGGCAGTGAGGCGAGGCAGGAAAAGTGTGCGGGTCACACTTTTCCTGCCTCGCTTGTTTCTGGAACACCCGCACGACGCTCGCGGCGCGCCAGGACACGAAGACCGGCTCTGCTCGCCCTGTTTGGTCGTTTTCAATGGGTCGGATACACCCCGAGGCGTGCTGTTGGTGCCCTCACTCACCCCGACTCGTGAACGCCGCTGGGTGCGGTGGGCCGTGCTGCCTTTGTCGTTCGTCGCGCACGTGGTGGCCCTGGCGCTCTTCCTCGCGTGGTCGGCGCTCACCGCTTCCCCTCCGAAGCCGAAGAAGGACCCACCGAAGCAGGTCAGCCTGCGCCGCATCGACTCGCGCACCTGGTCGGCCAACCGCGGCGCGGCGCGCACGACGCCCGCCATCGAGCGCCCCGTATCGCGACCCGAAGGTCAAATCGTCGACGTGGCGCCGGGGAATGATCAGCGCCCGAAAGACGCGAAGTACGTCGCCGAGACGAACAACACGGTGAAGAAGGAAACGCGCGCGAAGGAACAGACCGACAAGTACTCGCGCGCCACCCCGAAGACGTCTGAGAAGCCCCAAGCCATGCCGTCGGCGAAGGGCAGCACGCCCCAGAGCGAGCCGCCCCCCGCGTCGGGGGTGAATCTTGCCGAGAGCCTGCTGGGTCGGCAGGTGCGCCCGACGCTGCTCCCGTCTGCGGTGAGCGGTACCGGTGAAGCCCAACAGCCCCACACCACGCCCGGCACGGAAGAGGGGCTCGCGCGCGGAGGCAGTGACGCGAGCGAAGGTGGCGGCGCCCCCAACGACGCGCTCGACGTGCCCGAAGGCGACGGCACGTTCCTCAACACGAGGGAGTGGCGCTACGCCGGCTTCTTCAACCGCGTGAAGCAGGCCGTCTCCGCGAAGTGGGACCCGAACGGCCGCCTCCGACAGAAGGGCCGCGGGCTCGGCGCGGTGATGCGCACCACGGTGATGGTGGTGACGCTGCGCGCCGATGGCTCACTTGCCGATTGCTTCGTGCAGCAGAGCAGCGGCCTCGAGGAACTCGACATCGAAGCGATGAAGGCCTTCGAGCGCGCGGCTCCGTTCTCCAACCCGCCGCAGGCGCTGGTTGAGAACGGCGTCATCCGGTTTCAGTTCGGGTTCCAGGTGACCGACGAGGGCCTGGTGAACTCGCCCTTCCGGTTTCGCGGCTACCGCTGAGCGCTGCGCTCCTTCGTGAGCCGCTCGTCGAAGCTCGTCTCAGCGCCCTGGGCGTATCCGCGACATGCTTCGGCATCGAGCAGCGGGTCGTCGGCTGAGGGCTCCTGCAGGCGATGTTGATCACGCCGCGAAAGACCAACGGCATGGAGGAAGGAAATCGGTTCCGGTGGACGGTCGCATGGCACGACTCGCGGCAGCCCCTCGACTTCGGACACGAGGTCTTCACCTCGGAAGGCCCTATCGGCCGACTCGAGCACCTTCGGGTGATGCTCGAGTCGACCGATATCGCGAAGTGCGTGACTTGCGTCGCGCGCCGAGGGGCTGATCCATCGGGCCGCTGCGCCCATCCATCGAGCCCAGTGCTTCCCCCTGGGCCTTTCCCGAAAGAGCCTGTGCGCCTTCGCGCTAGCTTCTTGCGACCATGCGCCTCACGGTGAACTACCCGCAGCGCCCGGAGCGCCTCGTGTTGCGCACCGAGCTCGACTGGAACCGCGACGTCGAGCCTGTCTCCGTCGTCGGCACCGAGGCGCACTTCGAGCTGGAGCTCGCCGGGCCGGTGCTCGAGCTGAAGCCCTGCCTCCGCGAGCACGGCGTCGTCACGTGGTCGAAGGGGCCGAACTACGGCATCACGCCCAACGGCTCGCAGCGCAGCCTCTGGCCGTATTTCTTCGGTGAAGCGAAGGGCCGCGTCAGCGACGTGCTGCAGGTCGAGTTCGAAGGCGTGACGCGCTCGGTTCGCGTGTACCACCCGCCCGGCTACGACGAGAACTCGCTGCGCCGCTTCCCTGTCCTGTACATGCAAGACGGGAAGAACCTGTTCTTCCCCGAAGAGGCGTTCGCGGGAAACGAGTGGCACGTCGACGAGACGATGGATCGACTCGAGCAGATGAACGCCGTGCGAAAGACCATCGTGGTCGGAATCTCTCCATCAGACCGCATGCGCGACTACACGAGCCCGGGCTACCAGGCGTATGGGCGCTTCCTCGCGAACAAGTTGAAGCCGCTCGTCGACGCTCACCTGCGCACGCTGCCGGGCGCGAGCGACTCGGTGGTGATGGGCTCGTCGCTCGGGGGCGTCGCCGCCCTCCACGTCGCGTGGTCGCACCCGGAGTCGTTCGGTCGCGTGGCGTGCATGTCGAGCACGTTCGGCCACTTCGATGACCTCTTCGAGCGCATCGCGAAGGAACCAAAGCGCCCGTTGCTCGTGTACCTCGACAGCGGCTGGCCTCAAGACAACTACGAGCGCACCAACGCGATGCGCGACCTGTTGACCAGCCGCGGCTACCGGCTCGGTGAAGAGCTGCAGCAGTTCAGCTTCCCCGAGGGGCTGCACAGCGAAGCGTCGTGGGCGGGCCGCATTCACCTGCCGTTTCAATTCTTCTTCGGCCGCGCGTGGCGA